>LJUY01000076.1 GCA_001304015.1 candidate division Zixibacteria bacterium SM23_81
TATCTAAAGGCACTGTGGATGTACTGCCGGTCTGATCCGGAGGGTGTGGAGAAAGAAGAGCCTGGTGAGTTTGTCACCAGGCTTGGAGAAAAGGTGAGGAAAAATGCAGGTTTCATGCGGGAGATTAGAGATATCCCAGTTTCTTGAGACGCTCTTTCAATAATTTGATCTCCTCGGCAGTGAGCTTGTCCTCGTCTTCTTTATGGAGGGCCACAAGATCGCGCAGAACGTAGACGATAAACTCATTGACGCTGCTGAAGCCACTTCCCTCGATGATGGTGCGCAGTTTGTTATACAGTTGGCGCGGTATTTTGATGGTCACTTTATCTCTGTTCATAATTCAAATGTCATCAAAGATTCTGGACAAGTCAATGAAATTTTTCCTTTAATCTGCGCAACACCTTTTCGCCCTCAATACCAGGGGGATCAATTGCGGGCCAGACAGATAAGGTTTTCTAGAAAAGTGCGCGGTAATAGGGCGGTTTCTCCATGGATTCTGGCATCAACGCCAATTTGTCATGTTCCCTCTTCACGTAGAGCTCAGTGCCCCAAATTCGAAGCGAGTGCTGGGACTCACTTTCGCTCCCGCAGGTGAGGATCCGTGGTCCCATCGTGAGACAATCTCTTGTCTCAAGTCTGTGCCCACCCAGAATTTTATACTGGGGGAAAGACGACTGAAGGTCTATGACCACAAGGTTTCCCTGTGATCCGAAAGAGGCGCAGGACTTCAGGCCCAGGATAATTCTTCCATCAAAGTATACGCTCATAGCATTCACGGCACCGATATCGCTGAGGCGGAATGTTTCACAGGCCCCGCTCTGGAAATCGACGATGCTGATTTCTGCGCTGCTGCTGTTTCTCTTCCTTTCCAACTCATCGACAATCCCAGTCCCCAAAACCACTCTCCCATCGGGAAACAAACCCACTTTGCTCATCGGCGCCTCTAGTCCCAAAAGGACTTTTACCTTTCGGTCCTTAGGGTCCCATACACGCAGCTCCCCATCGTCACTTCCCCAGAAAACTCTGCCATGACGATCGACGGCCATGGCACATACAGGGCTTTTTTGCCCCCTCAGGACCCTCATCTGTTGACCTAGGACATTCCACAGTCTTATAGTCCCATCTCGATGTCCGGTGAGTATTTGGCCATCGCGATATGAAGAGACGGAACAGACGGGGGAATCATGTCTCCCCAGCTTTGTCACGGTGTTTTTTTGAAACGTGGTGATCCTCAGCTCCCCCTCGCTATCGACCGAACAGATGTCCCCACCCATAACGACCAGGTGCTCCGCTGGTCTCTCATGGGCACGATAATAGTAAAGTCGATCATTAAATCCGGTCAGGATCCCAACACCGCCATCATAGCCACAGCACGCGATTTGCCCTTGGGTGTAAAAGGCAATCCGATTGACCTCCAAATCGGCTAGCTTGATCACCTGCAGCAGATTGGGCTGCTCATCGAGGTCTTCATTCAAAATCCTAGAAAACGTTGTCTCGTGCGGAGAAAAGTGCGAGACTTCGGCTCGAGAAATTGTCCGGCTGTCCACAGAGATCTCTTGCCAGCGCGCTGAGAGAGTCTGGGCATAAATTCTCAGTGGCCTGGTATCTCTCTCAAACCTGCCGATCCGAATTTGGTCGCCCCATGTGTCCACTTTTCTCCTCTGGAAAACCTCACGGATCTCTTCTCTGCTCAGCCGAGAGGAAATCGAATTATCGAGATTGTATATCAAAACAGCACCTTCCCGGTAAAATTTCGTTTCCTCGATGACCGGTTGCTCAACGAGGGAAAGACGGATCTTGACACTTTCCAACGCACCTTCCCGCTCCTCCAGGTTACTTCTCCTCGTAGAGAACGTCGTTCGGAACTTGACCAAGATATCCAGATAGCCCTTGTCGTAGAAGGTGCCCACTATTTGATGAAAGTAAGGCTCGTCCCGCCAACCGTCCAGGATAATCAATCTCGCATGGGCATGATCTTGCATGAAATCATCAAAAAACTCATCGGGATTGTCCCCCTTCTCATCCAAGGGATAATCCTGATAATAGATCTGATCGACGTGTCTTTTCAGCCAAGTTAAGCCCAGTATCCGATTCAATATTCCCATGTGTGCGGGATGATCCCTTTGCAGATACACTATTTCAGTCTCTTGTAAATCGCCAAATCCATGCGCTATGGATTCGCAGAAGTAGGTCTTGCCTGTGCCTGAGTCTCCGGTCACAGCCATGACCACTGGTTTCTTTATTGAAACCAGGTGTAAGAGAGTCTCCGAAAGCTCATATAATCCCGTTCTGCTGGGTTTGAGGGACAGGAGGGCGGCTGTGGTAAAATTGTGGAGATAGAGATTGTGAAGGAAATTGGGCAAGTCCAATTTCCTTAAAGCCACGGCCGCTTCTTCAAATATCTCGCTATCTTCTGCCGTGAGCAATTGCATCAACGTGGTGATGATGCCTGCGTCTATCCCCTTATACCTTTTCTTCTGGCCATGCCCAATGGCCCCCATTGCCCAGGCTAAGGAGATCTTCATCTCCCGGTCAAGGTTTTGCGAGAATCTGACCAGCGCAGGTATGACCTCAATGGCGTCGGGGCCCAGTTTGCCCAACGCCCAGATGGCCTCCTGCTTTTCCGAAAGCATGGGTTGGTCATATCCACAAGAACCCTCGCCCAATTGAACGTGAATACTGTCAGGACCTTCCAGCACATCCACGAGATGACGTGAAGCCCCCTTCTGGCGAAGATTCCCCAGGGCATATATCAAATTGCATCTGATATTCGTATATCCAGGATCACAGGTCTCCAGGTAGCTCAAGAGCGTCTTTGTGGAGCGAATGTCCTTGAGCTCTCCTAAAATGCTCGAAGCTTCGTATTGAAGACCGCTGGAGATGTCGATGTCCGGATTAGTGAGTAATTCCAGGCATGGTCGAGTAAGAGCTGCAGGAACTGCGGTTAACCTCTTCATGACCGAGCTTATTTGTTCGTGGATGACATCGGAGATAAGGCTTTTTTCTCTGGCCCCCTTGAGCTTGGTCAGCAAATCATCAATTTGACTCCTGACCTTTTCCTCCTCTGCGATGTGAGAACTCACTTGGTCGAAAACACTCTCTTTGTCCTTCTTCAGCAGATGAATCGTATGGAGGAAAACCTTCATCTGCGAATTGCTCCTCAGCGTCCTTTTGACATCGCGCAGAAATTCTTCGGCTTTGTCCTGACATCTGCTTCGCCAAGCTTTCCTCACAGAATCCCAATCGGCCACATAAGCCTCTGCGTTCCTTTTATCGGCATCGTATTCGATAAGACGATAGAGCACTTCAAAGACGATCAATAGGCCATCGTTTTTCGCTGTCTTCTCACCTAAAATTCTGCCAAAAACCTTATTGGTCACCTCCCAAGAGCTTCCATCTCTTATAAATGGGTACGTCGCACTTCTGAGCAGCTCTGCGTCCTCTTTATATTGCTTGGCCTTCCAGATTCGGAACCACAATTCGTTGGATATCCTGTCGCGCAGGGTTCGGGGATTTCCCGCCCATGTGCCCTGGGGACTTAAATAGACTAATCCGCTGGGATCAAAATCCTCCAGAAAACCCGTTGCATTTTCAAGCAAATCTCCAAAGTTCAGCCTATTCATCGGTCAATGTCACCAGATTTTTCAAATCTTCCTTGAGCCTCATCGGCTCAATCAGCAGCATCCACCCAGATCTATATGGGTCTCGCATCACTTGAGAATAGTCTCTTTTCAACTCTCGATTGACCGCGATGATCATACCACTCACAGGCGACCAAAGCCTATGGACATTCCCATTGGCGTCGGTGATTTTCAAGCACACCTCTCCCTGATTCACTATCTCGTATTCATCTGGGAACTCTACGGAGGACAGGGTTTTCACGGTCATCAGATAGATGTCGTGAATGCCTATGCGCACGGTGCCATCATCCTCCACCTTGGCCCATGAATGCTCGGGAATACAATAGAGCCTTTCCGGGACCAGAGTCTCTGCCGCTTCTCCTTCTTCCGGCTCCACTTCCTCCAACTCCGCTACGGAGGGGATGCTTTCTTCGTACAGCTGGCTTCGCTGCAGAGCACGCGATACCAGGCTTCGCAATTCTTTGGGCGTGAATGGCTTCGGTAAATAGTCGAAGGCCCCCAACTTCATGGCCTGCACCGCCGTCTTAATGGACGGATACCCGGTGATCATGATCACCGTGAGCTCCGGTCTTTTCTCCTTGACAACCCTCAAGAGGTCCATGCCGCTCATGCCCGGCATCATCAAATCTGCGATGATGACATCATAGTTGTGTTTCCCCTCCTTGGCCAGGGCCTCTTCTCCGCTGAGCGCTATATCCACCGTGTATACATCTTGCTCCAGAGCGCTGGATACGCTCTTGCAGACCGGTATCTCGTCATCCACGACCAGGACTTTTGCCTTGCGTTCCAATTCTTTTCTCCCAACGACCGGGGTCACGCCTTTTCCCCAGGTACGAGAACATATGCCAGCCGCTCAGGTCCTAACTCGTCGAGTGGCTCTCCACCGCTTCCAATATATCCTCAAGCCTGGCTTATTCGAGGACAAGGGGCGCCAGATTTTTAAGGTCATCCTCTAAGCTCGCCGGCTTGATCAACAGCAACCAGCCAGATCCATACGGATCTCTCATGACCTGGGAATAGTCCTCTTTGAGCTCCTCATTTATCGAGATCACCTGACCACTCACTGGCGACCACATTCTATGGAGATTCCCACGGGCATCCACCACCCACAAACAGGCATCTCCCTGTCCCACCTTCTCGTTCTCGTATGGAAAATCGATGGAGGAAATATCTTTGATGGTCATCAGAAAGATATCATGAACTCCTATGCGCACCGTGCCATCGCCCTCCACTTTTGCCCAGCAATGGTCTGGAATGCAATACAGATTTTTGGGCAGACCAGGCTCTGCGCTCTCTTCCTCCCCCGGCTTTTCTGCAGAAGCGATTTTTTGCTCATAAAGCCGTCTTCTCTCCAGGGCCCGGGACACAATGCTGCGCAATTCGTCTGGTGTGAATGGCTTCGGTATATAGTCAAAGGCTCCCAACTTCACGGATTGCACCGCTGTATCCATGGTGGGATACCCGGTGATCATGACCACCACGACTTCTGCCCTTTTCTCCTTTACGGCCTTCAAGAGATCCATGCCGCTCATGCCCGGCATCATCAGATCAACAAGCATGATGTCATACTCGTTTTCCTCCTCCTTCCTGAGAGCCTCTTCTCCGCCCAGGGCCGTGTCAATGAGGCGGCCTTCAGCCTCCAGTGCACTGGATATGCTTCTACAGACGGGCAGCTCATCATCGACGACCAGAATCTTCACCTTGGCTTGCATGTTTCACCTCCCGGTTTTTGAGTTCTGCCCTCTGGTGTTATTCGCCGGGAGAAGGATGGTGACCGTCGTCCCCTTTTCCATTTGGCTCTGCACCTCTATCCTTCCCCCGTGCTGTTGCACGATCCCATAGCTCACGGAGAGCCCCAGCCCAGTGCCCGTTCTCTCCTTGGTGGTAAAGAAGGGGTCAAAAATTTTGCCGATGTTCTCCTGGGAGATACCGCAACCGCTGTCTCGAAAACTCACAGCCACCAGTTGATCTTCCGACAATATCCTTGAACTGATGAACAAGTCGCCTCCAGTGGGCATCGCCTCCAAGGCATTCAAAATCACGTTGGTGAAGACCTGTTCTATTTTATTGCCATCTATCATGATGTCCGGCAAGGCAGAATCGAGTGCTTTATGGATTCTGACTTTATGAGCCAGGGCCTCACTTCTCAAGAGCAACAGAGTTTTGTCGACCACTTTATTGACATCGGTGAGCCTTTTCTCAGGTTGAGTCTGTCTGGAAAATTCCAAGAGCCCCTTCACGATGGTGCTGCACCGAGCCGTTTCATCGGTGATCAATTCAAGATTTTCCTTAAATCGGTCGTCGCTCTTCAACTTTTCGGCGATCAGATGGCTGTTGATCAATATGGACGTCAGGGGGTTATTGATTTCATGGGCTATTCCGGCGGCCAATTTCCCCAGGGAGGTCAACTTCTCCGACTGGATAAGCTGATCTTGTGTCGCCTTGAGCTCCTCGGTTTTTTCTCTGACTTTGTCCTCCAAAGTCCTGGTCAACATGTGATAGCCCTCGGTGGCTTTCTGGAGCTCCTCGGTCATCCTGTTGAAGGAAGCGGCCAGCTGACCCATCTCGTCCCGCGATTGTATGGGCAGCCGATGGGAGAGGTTTCCATCAGCGACTTTCTCCGTGGCGAACAATAATTGTCTCACCGGCCTGACGACTTTTGCGGTGGTGAAATATGCGATGATGGAGAGAAGAATCACGCTGAGCAAGGCGATTCCAAGAAAGATGAATAACACGCGATTCCTCAGATCAAGGTAGGGGGCCTCCAGCATGCCCACATACAGCATACCGATGATCTCTCCCTGCAAGCTCTTTATGGGCTCATAGGCGGTGATATACCAATCATTGACCACAAACGCCCGACCGATCCAGGGTGCGCCCTGCCCAATCACTTGATCATAGACCTCTTCGGATACACGCGTCCCGATGGCTCTGGAGCCATCCTCCCTCAACACATTGGTGGCGATACGAAGATCTCCCTGAAAGATGGTCGCCGTCCCGATGTCTTTCCCCTGATAGGTCTCGCCCCGATAAACGATGTCCTTAACCCGATCGACGATCTCATAGTCACGATTCAGCAATTTGCCTCCCAACAGAATACCTATGAGGTCACCATGGTAGTCGTAAACAGGCGCTGCGGCTATGATCATCATCCCGGAAGTTTCTTCGGCCTCTGGCCTGGGCTTAGCCTTTGGGGTTGGAATCAACTTCATCCTGGCCTGGCTGGCAAGGTCTCCACCCTCTTTTTGAAGCTGCTCTTCAGTGATAATTTGGGTGGAGACAATCTCTCGTTCATTGATCAGAACGTACTCGATGATATCATTGTCCAGTGGATCGCCGAAGAGGTCTGGTCTTCGAGCTCTCACTAAAACACGTCCTTCTCCGTCGATCAGGGTCAGGATATCCAGGGATTCAGACTCCCTGATCTTCTGCAACTCTCTCCATAAACGCTCCCGATCGTTCTTCGATACGGCATCCTTCATGAAAAATCTCACCGCCGTTAGTCGGACCACATCCTTGATGTTCTCGCTCTGTCCTTTGTATACCTCCCATGCTGAATTGAGGTCGAGCCTCACCTTGCCTTGAGCCTGTCGGATAATGGTGTTGCCGATGAGACGTATGCCCACGAAGGCGGATAGCAAGACGCCCACTAAAATGACGATCGAGAAACTGAGGACTAACCTTGTTCTTATTGAAATATGGCGCATGGAGCACTCCGATATCTCGCGCAACTCGGGATCACACTCTGTTTCTGAGAAAAAGTACGAGATGAAACATCAGAATGTGGTCTTCAGCTTGGCACCCACGACATGATAATCAATCCAGTCTTCGCCTTTCTTGCTCGACTGCCAGAGATAATAGATATCGACCCCAAGATAGTGCACAATCTGTCCCTTGAAGCCACCGGTGAAACGGTGCCGATAAAGTCCGCTTTCATCTAAAATGAAGAATATTTCATCTGCCAGATAGGGGCGAATTTCCCACCTGGTCCACTTCAGGGGCATCAGGGATGACAGATTATTTCTATACATCCAGATATTCTCCCTCTCCTCCCTGATGCGGCGCTCAATCCTATGTCTGTTTTCAAAGCCAAATTCTCGCCAGCTCCATTTGAACGTACCGTTAAGGTGCGGTCTGTTTTCCTCCTTCCAATCGCCCTCCCTTTTCTCGTAAATCTGCGCGATATCACACCCCAAATAAAACCAAGGCCGTGCTTTCCACGTAACGCCGAAGTCCGTATATCGATAATAGAGCTCTGACATACTTTCGCCCAACCTGAACTGCTGTTCCAACCCCGCTCTCCAGGACTCGGACAGATTCACCTGAATGCTTGCCGAGCTCCAGAACTGCCAATCCCCATCTTCATAGGCGAAGGCGACCTTTGCGAGTAACGCGGCCAGGCAAACGCTCATTCCAATTTTGATGAACTCTCTCATCTTATCATCCACTCCTTGAGGAAAATAGAGCAGGTGGACGAAAAATTCAAGCTAGAACTAAGCGAATCACAGGCAGTGGAACTTCAATATGCTATGGCTTATGTTCAGCACTTTCATTGTTCTGACTTTTGTCCATGATCTATGACATAAGCACCATGCATCTGCCAATTTCCAAAAAACCCGTTCCCAGCTTTTTTTAAAAGAATGGTGGGTGAATTCTCTTCTGCACTACAATTATACTCTAATTAGAGTACTTTGTCAAGAAAAAAATACATCTCTGAGGCTTCAGCCTCAGGTTTTCCGCGCCACTGATGCTCTTGTCTTATAGCTGGGGC
Source organism: candidate division Zixibacteria bacterium SM23_81 (assembly GCA_001304015.1). Taxonomy (GTDB): domain Bacteria; phylum SM23-81; class SM23-81; order SM23-81; family SM23-81; genus SM23-81. Next base: position 8,413 of record LJUY01000076.1, read on the forward strand.
TATTTTTTTCGGACGAAAAAGTAGTTCTGCTGATCATGATATCTTTGAGAAATCTGACCCTCCTCCAAGAGGGTCCCCACCAATTTGGCCACTTCGTGCCTCTGACAACCCAGAGCTGTTGATAATTCCCCTATGGTACAGGGACGACGCTCCAGCGTCTGAAATATCTCCTCCCGCAGCTTCGCAGAACGTCTTTCCCCATGCACCGACGGAGGTTGTGCGATGACGCTGGTTCGCGCTCCGAAGTAAGCTCTTGTCTGCTCCATTTTCTTAGAGCTGAGCGGTCTGGCGAAACTCTCAGCTGGTGGTCTTATGGCTGTGTTCAGATCGATGCCATCCGGTTCAATCTGAGAAAGAAGCTGCCGGATTCTCTCCAGCTCTTGGGGGAAAGCATTGATGCCCTCCAGCAGCAGCACCTCCAATCGGATCTGTCCCCGATAGCGTGCCCGAAAATCAACCAGCCCGCCCACGATCCTGTTCAGACTCAGGGAAGAATGAGGCCTGTTCACCCGCTGGAAGGTCGCCTCCGTCCCCGCATCCAGGGATGGTAGAACCACGTCGGCGGCCAACACCTCC
>LJUY01000032.1 GCA_001304015.1 candidate division Zixibacteria bacterium SM23_81
TGTAAGCTCATACCTTCAGGAGCGCTTAGACTTATTCAGCCCCTTCCGATGTCTCAGGCACAATGTAACACTGAAATCCAACCCACACAAGTCTAATGGAGGAGCGTTAGCGACGAAGCAATCTCCGAAAATATCACATAAAGAGGGAAGACTCTGGAGACCTTTTTATTCAAACAGGAGGCACGCATGTCCTCCCAAATTCCATTCCTGGAACTTCTCAAACGGCGCACAGTTCTCTTCGACGGAGCCATGGGCACCAGTCTCATCACCGCAGGTCTATCAGCTGGCGAGAGTCCCGAAGGCTGGAATCTTTCTAACGGCACAGTCGTTAGTGAGGTCCACAAAGCTTATGTGGAGGCCGGTGCTGATGTCATCCAGACAAACACCCTGGGGGGAACACAACTAAAGTTAAAGGCCAGTGGTCTGGGAGATCATGTGAAGAAGATCAACGCCCAAGCTGTGCGCCTGGCCCGTCAATTCTGTCCCCCCGACAAATACGTGGCCGGGGATATCGGACCCACGGGCCAGTTCTTGCCCCCAGTGGGCACGTGCACGCCCGAGGAGATGGAAAAGAACTTCCGGGAGCAGGCCGAAATCCTGGCTGGCGAGGGAGTGGACCTGTTCGTGGTGGAGACTATGTATGACCTTCAGGAGATCGCTCTGGCCGTTCGAGCGGTGCGGGACATCAGCAACCTGCCCATCGTGGCCACCGTCACCTTTGATCGTAAACCTAAGGGCTTCTTCACTATTATGGGCAATTCTGTGGCAGATTGTGCCCGGGAGCTGGCCGCTGCCGGGGCCGACGCGTTGGGATCCAATTGCGGCCTGGTCAGCGCTGACATGGCTGATCTCGCTCCTCTGTGGCGTCGGAGCACCGAGTTGCCCATCTTGATGCAGCCCAACCGCGGTCAGCCGGAGATGATAGACGGCAAACAAAACTACCAGCAGCAACCTGAGCCCTTCGCCGAGGACATGGTGCGCATCGTCAAGGCCGGAGCCGACGCCGTGGGCGGCTGCTGCGGGACCACCCCGGAGTTCATCGCCCTCATTCACAAACGCCTGACCGAAGAAGGCCTGATGATCCGTAAGGTTTGAGATGAAAGCCGAGCCCACATTCCTTCGCGATTTCCAGATTCACATCTCCCGCGAGATACTCGTCCGTCTTTTGGGGGCGGGAACCGGGGCAGCACAGCTCCGGGAAGATACCCTGCGGATGATCCAGAAAGAGGAAGAGCTTTCCAAAAAATTGCTCCATCCTCAAGGAGTTTGCCAAATTTTGGAGAATCGCCAGCTGGAGGGCTTGGACTATCTGCGAGACCACAAGCTAAGCGGCCTGGCCCTGTGCACCATTGGCCCAGAGCTTGAAAACAAAGTCAAGGAGCTCATGGCCACCGGTCAGGAGCCCGAAGGGTACGTCTTGGACGCCATAGGCTCTGTGGCCGCCGAGGCGACCGCCGACGTGGTCAATGCCAAAATCTGCCACTGGGCAGCAACTCATGACCTTGTGGCCACACCTCGGTTCAGCCCCGGATATGGCGATTGGTCTCTGGAGGAGCAAAGAGTCATTTTCAGTCTGCTCCCAGCTGAGAAGATCGGCATGCGCCTTAACCCCTCTTGCATGATGATACCCCGCAAGTCCGTCTCCTTCGCCGTCACGTTCCGGAAAGAAGACGAAGCGCAGAAAATCAAGAGCCCCTGTGAGCGGTGTGGACTGGAGAATTGTCCCTTTAGAAAGACGTGAGATTGAATTTCAGTCTTGACCTTTGGTCAATCAGGTGTCTTCTTCATTGCCCAAACACAAAATCCTCTTACCTCTGGCGACGAGTCTGCTCTTCGCCGGAAGTTTCATTGCTGGCAAATACACCACGGCCGATCTCCGACCCCTGACGATATCTCTTCTTCGATACATCGTTGCCCTAGTCTTCTTGACTTTATTGGCCATGGTAAGACGCTCCAGCCTGAGCGTCCGCTTTGGAGATCTGGGAAAACTCCTCCTCTTGGGGCTTTTCGGCATCGTCGGCTATCACTTTTTCTTCTTCTCCGCACTGCGGCACACGGAGGTGGCCAATACTGCCATCATCAATGCCCTCAGCCCCATTATCACTGGGCTGATGGCCGCCTTGTTCCTCAAGGAAAAGCTTAGCTTTCGCAGTTATTTGGGCATCGTAATCGCCGTCGTCGGAGTCATCGCGCTTCTGGTCAAAGGACAGAGTCAGAACCTGCTGAAACTCAATGTGGGACAGGGCGATGGCCTCATGTTGCTGGCCGTTCTCAGCTGGGCGATCTATGCGCTGCTCGTCAAGACACTTTCTAAGAAATACTCGGGTTTCTGTCTGTTCTTCTACGCCACGCTGTTCGGAGTTATCATGCTCCTCGGCCTCGCCTTCACAGAAGACTGGATCTGGCAGATCAAAAGCGTTTCGGCGGCATCTTTTTGGTCCATCATCTACATGGGAGCGGTTGCATCTGGAATTGGCTATCTTCTATATACCATGAGCATCGGTAAGATCGGCCCAACCAGAACATCCAGCTTCGTATACAGCTTGGTGCCCATATTCGTCGCAATTCTGGCGCTATTCTTTTTCGACGAGCCTATCACAGCGGTCATGATCGTCAGCATGGCGGGGATTCTGATAGGCCTGCGCTTGCTGATGGCTCAGAGGCCCGCACGTGAGGCATGATTTGTGACAGACGATATCAAAATCGACATTTACGCTGCCGGCTTCTGCGGCGATTTCTGCGGCAAGTGCCCCAATTATCCCAATGACTGCCTGGGCTGCATCCCCCAGGATCATGAAGATTGCCATTTCGTCCGCTGTTGCCTGGACAAGGCCATCGAGCACTGTGGCCTCTGCGAGCAGTTCCCCTGCCAGAAGTTGAGCACCTTCGTGCCGGACGACCGGCCCAGATGTCCGCCAGGGTACCACATCATGAATCTCAGGGCCAGGTTGACTATTGGAACGAGCGCGTGGCTTGAGGGACAACGACAGGAGTGGAAGGATAAATGACTCGAGAATCGAAACTCGAGATTCGTGTAAGACATATCGCCAATTGGAAGTTGATATTAGAAACTGGATTGGAGGCTAGCGGCTGAATACTGGAAAAGATCCTCTGTGAGTAAAGCCTTTATCGAGTATCTGGCATCCAGCAGTGATCTTTCTTTTCACGAGTCTCTCGTCTAGATTTTTCACGATTAACGATCAACGATTAACGAATCTCGGCTCTTAGATCATCCCATAGGAGGCGAACTTGACCAAGGCGAAACGACCGAAATTTGAACTTCTGGAGCCCGCCACCGTGACACGCATCGTCGACGAGGCCATGGACATTCTCAAAGAAGTGGGAGTTTTCGTGGAGAACCAACAGGCTCTGGAACTCCTGGGAGGGGCAGGAGCTCAGGTGGACCGTTCTCAAAACAGAGCCTACATCCCTGGCGATCTGGTGGAAAAGTGCCTCAAGACGGCGCCCTCGAACATCCAAATCTACGACCGGAACGGCCTGCTTGCTCTGGACCTCAAAGACGACTTGGTCCACTTCGATCCAGGCTCCTCTGCCCTGCGCATCTTCGACCCTGATCTGGGTAAACCCCGAGAGGCTGTTACCGCCGACCTGGTGAGCTTGGCCCGTCTGGTGGAGGAACTGCCCAACTTTAAGGCCCAAAGCACAGCTTTGCTCTCCTCAGACGTCCCTGAGAAAATGGCCGACCGCTATCGCCTGTACATCGCCCTTTTGCACAGCACCAAACCGGTAGTCACCGGCACCTTCGCAAAAGAGGGCTTTAGCATCATGCGGGATATGTTGGCTTCGGTCAGAGGAGGGGAGAGCCAGTTGCGCGAGAAACCTCTGGCTATCTTCGACTGCTGTCCGTCACCGCCCCTGAAGTGGAGTGATCTCACCTGCCAGAGCCTCATCGACTGCGCCCGCTCGGGCATTCCCGCCGAGCTGGTCTCCATGCCCCTCACGGGGGCCACATCACCGGTAACATTGGCCGGCGCCGTGGTCCAGCACTGCGCCGAGGACCTCAGCGGCATCGTCATTCACCAGCTCGCTCAGGCAGGAGCTCCCATCATCTATGGGGGATCACCCTCCTGCTTCGACATGCGAAAGGGTACATCACCTATGGGCGCGTTGGAGACCATGATGATCGACGCCGCGTACAGCCAGATTGGAAAGCACCTGAACCTGCCCACTCATGCCTACATGGCCCTCTCCGATGCCAAAAGCCTGGACGCCCAGGCAGGCCTGGAGAGCGGCACGGGCGCTATCCTGGCCGCCCTGGCGGGCATTAACGTAGTCTCCGGTCCCGGCATGCTGGACTTCGAGAGCTGCCAGAGCCTGGAGAAGCTGGTCTTGGACAACGAGATCTGCGGCATGGCCTACCGGCTGGTTGATGGCATTGCTCTTCGGGAAGAGCCATTGGCTCTGCATATCCTGAAAAAGATTGGCCGGATGGACCACTTCATCACAGATCCCCATACTCTGAAGTGGTTCAAGGAGGAGGCTTATTTCCCGGGGCCGACCATCGACCGGGGCACCCTGGGAGAGTGGGAGCAGTCCGGCCGGCTCACTTCAGCCCAGCGAGCCCACCAGCAGGTCGAGAAAATTCTGGCCGAGGCCGAGCCCAAACCACCAAGGGATGATGTGGCCCAGGAGCTAGAGAAGATACTTTTGGCGGATGCGAAAGCTTATGGCATGGAGAAGTTGCCGGAGAAGTAAGATCGTGGATCGTGATTCGTGAATTGTGATTCGTGAGAAAAAAGACCGATCCTGGATGCTTGATTCTGGATCCTGGAATAAAGTTAAGAGAGTTTAGAGAGTTAAGAGCCTTGCTCCTGGATCCTGGCAAAAGAAAAACCGATCCTTGCTAAAGACAAAAAACGAATACCTATCCTCGATGCTGTTGGTGTTTGATTTTCACGATCAACGATCACCGATAACCGATTAACGAAAGACACCGATTACCGATTAACGATCACCGATTATCGAAATAAAACCTTGACATTTATCAAATTCTGTGATACATATAGTTGCTGAAATATTAGGCATGCATAAAAATCATATTTAAGAGACGACGACCAACGCGGAGAGGAGGATTGGATCTCTCCACCATGAGGCCTTTCATAGAGGGACTCCTTCGAAATATGCAGGGTGGCGTCTGTGTCGTGGACAATGAGAAGCGAATTATAGTCTTCAACAAAGCAGCGCAATGGATAACGGGCTACTGCGCAGATGAGGTGTTGGGGAAAACCTGCCGGGAAGTCTCTAGAAGTCCCTTGTGTGACAGCGCGTGTTCTTTTGACAAAATCATCAAAAAGGGCCTCTCCAGGTGCAACACGGAAGCTGAATACCTGTCCAAAGACGACCGACCGATTCCTGTGAGCATCACCGCGTTCCCCTTGAAGAGCCACAATGGTGAAATCCTGGGAATGGTGGAGATATTTCGCGATATCACCGAGGTGAAGACCCTGCAAACCCAGCTGGTGCAGTCGGAGCGACTGGCCATCTTAGGGCAACTAGCCGCTGGAGTGGCCCACGAGATAAACAACCCCATCAACGGTATCCTGACTTATATTAAGCTTCTTTTAAAAAAGCTGGAGCAGGGAAATCTTGCTGCCACGGCTTCCAAATTTAAAGAGTATCTCACTGTCATGGAGAGAGAGACCAAGCGCGTCGGGAGAACCACCCAGAATCTGTTGGATTTCTCACGTCGTGATGAGCCCGACATTAGACCGGTCCAGATCAACGAGGTCATCGAACAAAGCTTAATGCTCCTGGGTGATCCTCTGAGCGTGAGAAACGTTACAGTAACAAAAGAGGGAAAGGCAGCTCTCCCTGAGGTCATGGGTGACTTCGGACAGCTGCAACAGGTGTTTGTAAATCTGTTCATGAACGCAGCTCAAGCCATGCCCAAAGGGGGAAACCTCAAAATAAAAACGGCTGCGGAGGGAACGCCCGGTCGTGAGTGTTTTATCAAAATATCCGTCTCCGATACGGGTTGTGGCATTCCCAAAGAGAATATCACCAAAATTTTCGATCCCTTTTTCACCACCAAGGGAGGAAAAGAGAGCACTGGGTTGGGATTAGGGCTCTCTATCGTTCAAAGGATTATCAGAACCCATCACGGGCATATTTCTGTGAAGAGCACCATTGGAAAAGAAACGACCTTTACTATTGAGCTTCCCACTGTATGAGTAATCGTTTGCCTGGACACCGGTGAGAAACAAGTTGTGAGATGCATCTATATCTTACCAATCGGGTCCATACACCAGCCGATCTTGAGGACCGTCGCGCAGGAGATTACGTTAAGATTCAATTGCAGGTGTAAAATCATTCCAAGCCTGGAAGCGCCCTCTTACGCCTTCGAGCCAGATCGAGAGCAATATTCCTCGGGCAAAATCTTGAAGCAGATTTTGAACAACGAGACATTATGCTCTTTGTTGAAAGGCACCGTCAAGATACTTGGCATAGTCGATGTCGATTTATGTACCCCTATTCTAACCTTTGTGTTTGGCGAAGCGCAACTGGGAGGCAAGGCAGCCACCGTTTCGCTTTGCCGTTTGCGCCAGGAGTTTTATGGACTTCCTCCAGACCCTAAACTTCTGCTGGAGAGGGCCAAAAAGGAGGCTTTACATGAGTTAGGACATACATTTGGATTGGTGCACTGTTCTGACCCGAAATGTGTGATGTACTTCTCAAACAGCGTCAGAAATATAGACGTCAAGACTGATAGTTTTTGCCGAAGCTGCTCAATGCTATTATGCGAGAACAAGCAAAGCGAGAGAGAATGAGAAAAGACGTGCATATCTTGGTCGTGGACGACGAAAGGATTATGCGAGATTCTCTGTCCGACTGGCTGTTGGAAGAGGGGTATGAGGTGGTGGCAGTGGAGGACGGTGCCAGAGCATTGGAAAAGGTGCGGGCGGAAAGATGGGATGCACTTTTGGTCGACTTAAAAATGCCCGGGATGGACGGAATCGAAGTTTTGGAAGAGGTTAAGAAGATCAACCAGGATATTCCCGTCATTATTATGACTGCCTATGCCACTGTCGACAGCGCTGTGCGAGCGATGAAACAAGGGGCCTATGATTATATCGTCAAGCCCTTCAATCCAGAAGAAATCGGGTTGGCCATCAGAAAGATCATCGCCTATCAAGACCTGCTTAAGGAGAATATCTATCTTCGTCACGAGCTGGAGAAAAAGTACGAGTTCATGGATATTATCGGCAAAAGTCATAAGATGCAAGAGGTGCTCGCATTAGTAAGGACTGTTGCCAAAAGCAATTCTACTATATTGATTGAAGGCGAATCTGGGACCGGCAAAGAGCTCGTTGCCCGGGCCATACATAACAGCAGCCTGCGGAGCGAGGGCCCCTTTGTGGCCGTGAGCTGCGCGGCTTTGCCCGAGAGTCTGTTGGAAAGCGAACTTTTCGGCCACGAGAAGGGAGCTTTTACCGGCGCGGTAGCCAGGAAGAAAGGAAGATTCGAGATTGCCAACACTGGAACGCTGTTTCTCGACGAAATTGGCGATATAAGTCCTAAAACACAGGTGGGGCTGCTCCGCGTTCTGGAGGAAAAAAAGTTCACCAGAGTGGGGGGCACAGAGGTTCTCCAAACTGATGTTAGAATTATCTCCGCTACAAACAAAGATCTGAAAGCGATGGTGGCCGAGGAGAAGTTCAGGGAAGATCTGTACTATCGCATCAACGTCGTCTCTATCTTACTTCCTCCCTTGCGGGCTAAGAAGGAGGATATTCCGCTCCTTGTGCAACATTTTTTAAAAAAATACTGTATTGAAAATAAAAAGGAGATAGACGGCCTATCGTCAGAAGCCTCCAGGCTCTTGATGAAATACGACTGGCCAGGAAATGTTCGCGAACTGGAGAACGTCATCGAACGGGCTGTGGTCGTTGCCAAAGAGCGGATCATCGTTCCCGAGGACTTGCCACTGCTGGCCGCAGAAGAGGGTAAGTTCAAACCCACCCCGGACATGTCCCTCCGAGAGGTGGAAAAAGAACACATACTTCTTGCCTTGGAGTCAAACAACTGGAATATCACTAAGACCGCCAAAATGCTGGGCATAGATAGAAATACGCTCTCCAGTAGAATAAAGAAGTACAAGCTTAAAAAACGCTGAAAACTTCCGCAATAGCTGCTAAAATCTTTTGCTCTTCCCAACCGATTACTTCTCAATATCTTAACTTTTCCCCAGCGGACCCACTGCTAAAAAATACAGCGACCTCTTCTCTCCAGACGACTCTCGTTAAAAAACTGTCTCTTACGCAACAAACTTGTTAAAAGCCACTTACCAAGAGGTGAGGGCTTTTCTTTTTATTGGCACCCATTTTGCTTTACCCTGTTGCAGGAGGTGATGTCACGTGAAATGCCCATTTTTAGAAGAAGTCGTTGTGAGATACTGCCAAGCGTATCCAGTGAGGAAGATGATACCATGTTCTGCTGAGGAGGGCGTTTGTGTCGGAGATGGTCACTTTGAGTGTTCAACGTACAAGGAAATGGCGAGACAAGACCTCAAAATGAAGGAGGAGATGATGGCCAAGATGGATTCCACGTCTCAGGAATATCCCTCGCTGAAGGCGAGTTCTAATTTCTTTCCGCCGTACTGGGCAAATATCTGTAGACCGAGTAACTGCCCTGCTTGTATTTACAGAAACCAATGCATTGCTGCTGAGGGAAAATGGCTGAGGGAGCCCGTTCTGGTGAGCGGGTTCATCATGCAGCGAGGCCTTCACTTTTCCAGAGCGCATACGTGGGCCAAAACGAGAAAAGCTGACGCCGTGCGCGTTGGTTTTGATGATTTTGCCCAGAAATTGCTGGGAAACATCACAAAGGTAGAGTTGCCCGAAAAGGGAAGCGCCCTGAAGCAGGGTGAAAGTTCGTGGAGAGTCAAATGTGGTTCTCGAAGCGCGGATTTGCTTTCTCCCATAGATGGAGAGGTTATCAGCGTCAATGAGAAGCTCTTCAAAGACACGTCAATGATCAACAAAGATCCCTATGGCAATGGCTGGGCGCTTACTCTAAAGCCCTACAATCTGGAGAAGAACCTACGACTGCTGTATCAGGGCGATGAGGCTAAGACATGGTTGGAAAATGACGCTGACAGGTTGCACCGACGAGTGGAGAAGGATCTGGGGGTTACCGTGGCCGACGGCGGTAAGCTCATCGAGGCCATCAATAAAAAAGTTCCCGCCAAAGAGTGGAAAAAACTGGTGGAGGATTTCCTCCACTTATAAGATCGATGATCTGTTGGGGCGGCTCAACGAGCCGCCCTTTTTTGTTGAGATCAAAGGATTCTAGGACTCAAGGGTTCGAGGTCCCCATCCCACACCCCTTTTAACACAATCAGTGATTGCAATGCTCTTTTCCTTGAGCTCTAAGCCTAGAATCCTGCGCCCTTGAGGGCAAGAGTTGGAAGGGAGAGGGGTGAGTAACACCTCTTCACCTATACCCTAGAACTTCTCTGTCATCTTTAAGAAACTTTGCAAGTGCGACTTTTTCCGCAATCCCCTGCGCTCTACCCTCACCGCCTTGCTTTTCCACGCATCAATTGCCCCAAGCTCCTTATGGATACTATCCTCCAAGGCGATCAAAGAAAAGATCTTTAAAACACTTCTGAATTCCCGCTTGCACGGGAATGACAGAAAAAAAGATCTGGTCGATTATCGAGCTTCGATTAATGAGCTTCATTACAAGCCTGGACACCGATAAACGAATTTCCAATTTCTGCCAAATGTGCTGTCTTTCGACCGTTCATTCGAAATGAAAAAAGCCCTCTCGAACGCCGAGAGGGCCTCTCAGGTCTCGCAGTGATTCAGCACTTACTTCAACAGCAGCATCTTCTTCGTTTCCGTTAAACCATTGGCCGTCAAACGATAGAAGTAGATCCCAGCAGCAAGAGGCTGTTCGTCTGCCCCCCTTCCATTCCACTCGATGAGGTGTTCGCCAGGCTCAAGGCGTTCGTCGACAAGTGTTCTTACCCTTTGACCCAGAACATTGTAGATCTCGAGTTTCACATCAGATGCCTTGGGTATGCTAAAACTAATTTTCGTAAACGGGTTGACCGGGTTGGGATAGTTCTGATTGACCCTTAATTTACGCACCTGAGTAGGGCGCTCAGCGTCGTGCCCAGGCATGAAGACTCTGATGGTATCTGTGCCCGCGAACATCTCACCCGTGATTTCGCCAGAAACCCTCATCTCAACGGAATCCCCTGGTGCGAGCAGATTCCCCGCCTCTGCTCTGTTAAACTTGACCATCAGGTCGGCGACACCATCGTCATCATAGTCGCCCACTCCATACGGCCTCGGCTCTGCATGGAGAGAATCATTAAAAAGCACTGTGGTCACGTCTATATCATTGACATCATAGCCATTGGGGAGTTCGATGTAACAGGTGATCCATTTTCCTCTGCTGCGTAGGTTCAACGAATTCGGATCGATATCAACGGTTGCCAGGATATATTCGGCCTCAATCTGAAGCGTATCCACATCTTCTTCTGACCAAACGCTATCATCGTCCTGCACTTTAAAGTAAATAGCATGAATCCCAGCAGACAACGCAGATGTGCTGAATGAGGAATCAGTGCTCAATTGTCCTGCGAGATGAGACCTCCAATGATAGGCGATGATGGACCCATCCGTGTCTTCACCGTGCCCGGCGAAGAAAACTTCTTGACCGAGATCGGCTGGATTGGGCATTATAGAATCGATGATCGCAGTTGGCGGTTGATTTTGTCCACTCGCATCTCCCGCTCCCAGGGTAAAGACCAAAATGCTGAAGCAGATTATCAGTACAACGATCTTTTTGTCTTCCATGTTATATCACCTCCAAATTCTTTGACACTTACCCTGCCATCGGCTGCATACATAGAAGAATTGTCCATCAATCCTTTTCCTTCAGGATAGCGGACAATTTCCTCGCTTTCTACTATTACTATTGTATCACATAAGCAGGTTTTTGTCAAGCGGGTTTTTAATCTCTTTTCTCTTCTCCCATAATTTGCAGATCTCAGAGGCTTGATCCCTCGTCCATAAGCAACCGATCCTCATCCTGTTAAGATTCGTATCCCTTCTCAAACAATATCAAGAAGTCCCCCTGGTTTCCCGAGAGGGCTATGTGGTATTTTAGTTACATCTTGGGGTGACGGGAGTGGAAACCCTTGAAAGCTGGAATCCTCGACCCCTTGAACCCTTTTTTTACTTCAGCAACACCATCTTGATGGTCTTGTGGAAATCCCCGGCCTTCAGCCGGCAGAAATACAACCCGCTGGACACATCGCCACCCATATCATCTCGACCATCCCAGACAGCAGAATATTCGTCTGCCACTTGATCTCTATCCACAAGGGTTCGTATTTCCTGACCCAGGGCATTGAATATCTCCAGGATCACACGGCCATCCTCAGGAATCTGATACCGAATCTCGGTGTTAGCGTTGAAGGGATTTGGGTAATTCTGGCTGAGGTGGTAATATTGGGGAACTCCGCTTACAGGAGTATCCTCAACGACCGGAGTCGGGATCTTGATGGTATCCTGCATGGCCTGGACGACTACACGGTCGAGGTCGTTCTGCACGAAGGCCACGATGTGGCAATTGTCCGGCTCCCAGGCTGAATCTATAACGAAGTTCTGGGAATGGGTGAATGTGTCGCCCTGGGCGATGCTGAAAGATATACCTGCCGGGGAAGGGAGATAATCTCGAAGGACCTGACTGTAGGTTTTAACTCCATAATCTACTTCAGACTCGATGATGGCAAGACGTAAATACAGATCTGTGTAGTAGACGATGCTCGTGGCCACCACCCTTACATGGACCGCTCCGGTACTTGCCTTGGTGCCGTATTCCACCTGAAAGTCCATTTCCAGCGGAGTAGGCAGATCTTGGTGAGCCTGGATGATTTCCCTGTATATGGATTGCCCCTCCTCTACATCTCGCCAGGCACCCGTCCGTTCCTCGACGCCATCGAACCACACGGTGGGAATCCAATGAGCCCAACCTCCATCGGGAGCATAGGTTTCCGGATAATAGACAAACCGGAGGCTGTCCTCAAGATCATAAAATTGTCCACCCACATGGTGACGAATCAATACCAACTCAGAAGGATTGAAATCATACTTGACAACACTGTCAAGCGCCGCCTCGGCATAGGGGCAAGCCCCTCAGGTGGTGCTGGTGAACAACTCCGCCAGCACGGTGCGACTCGTGGCTTCCGTGGTACCAGCCGTGAAAAACCCAACGGTGGCGGAGATGCCCCAGATGAGAATGGACATCTTCACTCGCATGAATCCTCCTTGTCGATGATAAACCGTAAACCAGAAACGCTCTGTCCGTCAGCTTCTCATGGTCTCAACTTCCATACTATCATATTTTAGTTTTTTTGTCAACAACTTTTATAGAAGATTGTTCATTCCTTATTTTAGCCGCGGCCAGTACTCATCACCAACTTCCTCAACCGCGCCAGTTTCGCTCCGCTGCGCCCACCGGCACAAAGGACAAATCATAGACCCAGACAACGCGCTCCAAAAAACAATCCACAGGCGTCTAGCCTCTATCTTCCAGTCTCTAGTTCCATACCAGCTTCCACACTCGCAAACCAGTTTCCAGCTTCGATATTCTCTCTGAGCAATCGGACTGCAAATCATGGTGCCGCCTGCAGACCTGCAAGTCCAATCGCTAAAAAAAGGCGGATGCCGTAAACGTCGGTTCCAGAGGTGTCCTGGACACTCCCTCAGCATCTGTGCATGAGAAAGCCACCTCAAACGTCTGGCATCCACCTATGTCGTTTTATATCGTTTCTGGTGTGTCGGTTTTCGGTCTCGATAGGCGTTACATTAGTTGTTGATCGAAGCACGACTGTTGTTTAGCTTATCCACCCAGACAGAATAGAAATCGACGATTGCCGAAAATCGACCGACAAATCATGTAACGCACTTCAACACGGACAAACGAGGGTGCTGGTCTCCAAGGGAAACAGCACTCTGAGATCCTCTGTAACCTCGAAGGTCGATCAAAGAGCTCTCTTTTATATTCTAGCAAATTGCTAGTGTTCTGTCAATGACTTTTATAGCTTTTTTAATTAATACCTTCCACTCGCCGGACCGAAGTTACTCAGCCACCAGCCTTTCTCGAAAACCTCCCCGGGGAAGACAGGCTCTAAAGGGTTCCCATTTCATACTTCCTGTCTCAATTATCTCTTTGATGCCCGATCATCAGCTCCCGGTCGAACTCCCCACACAGATCGGATATCCCTGACTCTTTGCCACTGGCGACGGCCGTCACCGTATAATAATAGTTCGTTCCGGTATCCCCCGTTCCCGCAGTGTCGTCGGTATAGAAAAGCATCGCCGTGGAATCGAATGGCTCAGAGCCGGGCTCAAAGTAAGCCACGGTGTCCCTATAGATGCGATACTGATCCACCACCACAGGGCTGCCAAAGCCATCAGTGGTCACCGCTGACCACTCCAGCCGCAGGTCACTCCCAGAAAGCTGGATCCTCAGATCGGTCACGGGCACTGGAGCCGTGGAGCCCACCCGAAAGGAGTAGAGATGGGACGCGGCGTGCCATGGTGAGTTACGCAAAAATCCATCTGTGTTTAGACAGTGAATATAATAATGTACAGTATCTCCAACGGATTGCGCCGGAATGTAGCCGGCGTAAACCCCCGGGGTGTCAATTACCGCCGTCAGCGGTGCGGAGCCGAATGAGGGCGCACGGTTGACTTTATAGCACACGACCGTTGAGTCGGCGACAAAGCCGCTGGATGTGAGCATCTGGGCCCGAACCCGATAGGGATTGGCCATGTCCTCTGTGTCATCCAATGGATCATGCTTGATGTGGATGAATTTGGCGCTGGGCGCCTGTATGGTGATGCAGTGAATGGCACCGCCTGATCCTGACATTCCGGAACAGTCGATACCCACTATCTGATGGTCCGGCAGGGCTTGCTGATAGATGATCAGCGCCGTGTCATCCTCCGCTTTATTCCACAGGGGCACCAGCACCTTGTTGTTTACGATCAGTGAGTTGAGATACGAAGGCGGCGCCGATGAGGTCGACCACGGCATGGGTATTTTCACCACTCGATAGGGATGCCCCTCGCGGTTGGTCAGGCTTTCGAAGTATGCTGCATGCTGTTTGAGCAACTCGTGATTGGCATGACCAGGAGCATATTCGCCGACCATGATGAGGGTATCGTTGAGACACTTGGTCCACAGATCGATGTGCCCGGTGTACTCGATATTGATCTTCTGCACGACCACGAACTGCTCCAGGCCGTTGTAGGCTAGCATTATGGAATCGATTTCCGAGGGCGTATATCCTGGGTTTTCGTCATAAATCAAATCGCTGGCGAAGCCCGTCCCCAAACCGTCTACCATGAAGTTGCCCCCGGGGTGCTCCAGGGGCGAGCCGTACACCGGCATCCCCCAGCTGGTGCCGATGCGCCCAGGGATAGCGTCATCGTTGGGCCTTGGCCGATTATAGATGAAATCGACTATTGCCTCGCTGTCTCCCTCTTCGCGGATAAACCAGGGTCCGTAATCTCTTATCCAGACGGAATTTCGTGGGTAAACGTAGAAATACACGCTATCCAAAGGGACTCCACCACTGGTGAGATAGCTCTCTACGTAGCTCTGCTCGCTGCTGCCGCCCACTATGATGTATGCCTTACAGACATCGACTACCTCCCGGACAATCTCGCGAAAAACATTGTCATAAGAGTACTGTATCCAGGTAATCCATACACCCCTGAGCTTCTCGAACTCTCCAGGAGTCTCCACCCAACCCTCCGGTGGGTCGGTAACCTTATGATCCTTGCCGATTTCGTGGACCCTTAAACTCTCTGCCGGAGTCATCCACTTCGGTAAAATCTCCTCCGGCGCCTGATCTCCACTTGCTTCAAGGGCTAAAATGAGAAAGGCCAAGAACAGCGTCAAGATCCCGAAAAACACGATCAGTATGATCTTCGCTTTGGTCTGCACGAAATATCCTCCGCAGGTTAAAGCTTCAGGAGAGCAAAAACTCCAATCTCCCAACTCATCTGGAAGAAATCTACAACATACTTTCATTCTATCAGATTAGCGCCATTTTGTCAAGGGGTATAATTTTTTCCGCTTTTTCGATTCGGAGGCAACGGTGAGAAGTTCGCGCTCCGCATACCTACTTAGCGAAAGGCGAGAATGAAAAAGGCAAAGTTATCAAAAATTGCCTCCGTCTGCAGCGAAACTCAGATTGCCTCAGTGAGAAGATTTATCTAATCGCAGTCAACCTGTCCACAATGAGCTCAAACTGGTGCGACACTCGTCAATTCCTCCATTCAGAATCCCTGAAACCTGGTTTACCATCTTTTCCACATTTTTCCTTGACTTTGCTGCCGAATGATGGTATTTATTCAACGAATCCTTAATTGGAAAAACCGATGATCAGAGCTTTCATTTCGCCGAAAACGGCCACATGGGTTATCTTGACTCTATTCGGTCTGCTCTCGTTGGGAGCGGGCTGCTCCAACATATTCGCCCCGGAACAGAGAGAGCCTGAGGATCGGCCGTTGACGCCCACTAAGCCCCAAACAAGCCCCGATAGCGTATTGTTCAACTTAGAGTCGGCTCTCAATCACAAGGACCTGGAAGTCTACAGACGCTGTTTGCACAGGGATTTCCAGTTTGTCGATCCCCATCTTCCCGCCACCGATCCCAACGCCTTGTATGGATACGACGACGAGATCGCCATCATCAACAACATGTTCACTCTCGAGCAGGTGGAGATCCAATGGAAATTCGGGAACCTTCGCCATACCGGAAGCGATATCGGCAGCGGAGAAGGCACCCAAACGGGAGTCCAGAGCGTCGAGGCCTATTTTCAGGTGACGGTTTTCGATGGGGCCGCGGCTCAGACTGCCAGTGGCACGCAGAAATATAAATTCATCCAAGAGAATCCGGATCACTGGGTGATCATAGAGAATCGAGACGAGTCCATTCCCCCAGAAAGTCTCTAACGAAGTTGAGTTGCAGATTTTAAACAGCGGAGATGGCAGGTATTCTGCGTCTCCTTTTTTGTGATGCACTCCCCGGGGCGCTTTTTAAGGAATGGCCATGTCCAGAAAGCCCTTTTCCCGCTCGAGATTTCGAGTCCCCCGGAGGATAAGGCGGAGATCTCAGATCACCAAGAGTGTCGTCAAGATACTCGCCTTGATCCTGCTGCTTGTGGTGGCCATTCTGGGCGGGCATTATCTCTGGCAAGGGTTCCTCCACGAGCGTCTATTTCCTCCTCCTCAAGAGGCGAAAGACTACCACCCGCTCTCGGACCTGGTGGATGTGGCGCTGAAAGAGGCCCTGGATGAGCTGGGAGCCTCTCCGCTCTTCATCACCCAAAACGTAACGGAGAAGGAGGAGGAGGGAACGCGGTGGCGGTTTCGTCAACTGTCCATACGGGTGACGGCGCAGATCTCTCTGTTTCGTTGTAACCTTGCTATAACCAAGGCGACCCAGAGGGCTGGGGGTCAAGTCCTAAGCGTGGTGCAAAGCAGGCAAGGGAATGGTCTGACCATGAAGCTAGGAGTTGAGGGCCTCCCGACCCACCTTCTGGAGTTGATTTCCGACCAGGACATACAGCCCACTCTGGGGCGGCTGGCCATTATCATCGACGATTTCGGGGCCATCAACAACGAAGTGGCTCACTCCATGCTCCGGCTTCCCATCGCCCTGACGGCGGCAGTTATTCCGGGTCACCCATCCTCTCAGCAAATTTCACGTCAAGCCAAAGGGGCCGGACATGAAGTGTTTGTGCATCTGCCCATGCAGCCCAAGAAGGGAGAGCTGGGGGAAGAAAACGGAATTTTTGTTGACCTCCCCGAAGATGAGATTCGACGCCGTGTTCGCTGGGCTTTGGCCGAGCTCCCCGAGGCCGTGGGCGTCAATAACCATATGGGCTCTCTGGCCACCGAAAACGAGAGGGTGATGGCAGTTGTTCTACAGGAGATTAAGGCTGCGGGCAAAATCTTCGTGGACAGCCGGACCAGTTCCCAATCTGTGGCCCTGGACGTAGCCCTAAGGCTGAACATGTCCTGCGCCGAATCGGACGCTTATCTCGATGACCAAGACGATAGCGCAGTGATTAAAAAAAGGCTTACGATGTTGGCTGAAAGAGCTCTGCGGGAAGGTTCGGCCATTGGCATTGGCCACATTCGTGTCAATACCCTGCAAGCATTGGAGGATATAATTCCTCGACTGGAAAGAACTGGGGTGCGTTTCGTTCATGTCTCGCGGGTGCTCCGGTAGCTCCGCTAGAGACGAAACCGATCATGGGGGTGTAAGATGGTGAAACTGGGCGTCAACGTGGACCATGTGGCCACGGTCAGGCAGGCGCGCAAGACGGACGAGCCCGACCCTGTGGTGGCGGCCATCATGTCGGAGCTGGCAGGTGCAGACGGCATTGTCGCTCATCTAAGAGGGGATCGGAGGCACATTCAGGATCGAGATCTTCTTCTCCTCAGAGAGGTAGTGCGCACTCACCTTAATCTGGAGATGGCTGCCTCTGAAGCTATGGTAAAAATCGCTCTTGACCTCAAACCTGATATGGTCACCTTGGTCCCTGAGGAACCAAATGAGGTCACCACCGAGGGGGGACTGAACGTCCTGCAGAGTTATCAGACACTCTCGGAAACGATACCCCCCCTGAGGGATGAGGGTATCGTGGTGAGTCTCTTCGTAGATCCCGATGTGAATCAGATCAAAGCCGCTGCGAAGCTACGTGCCGACTACGTTGAAATTCACACTGGTCTTTACGCCGAGGCCAAAGATGCCTCGGAGGAGCTGGCCGAGTTGGAAAAGATACAGGATGTCGCTGCCGTCGCTGCGAAACTGGGATTTGGGGTTAGCGCAGGCCATGGTCTCACCTATCAAAATGTCCGTCCCATTGCCGAAATCAAAGAGGTGGAGGAGTTGAACATCGGCCACACCATCGTGTCCAGAGCTATCATGGCCGGAATGGAACAAGCCGTACGGGAGATGATCAGCCTGATCAGATGATTGACCATATGAATTGTATTGACATGGGCAAAGGCACTGTTTATATTCAAAATTTATCAAACATCTATGACCTTCAACTGTAATTCATTCGCAAAAATTCGTTCGGCGGTCTGAAGGGATCCCGCCGGCAAAAGAGGTTATGTTATGAGAAAATCCTTTAAGTGGAGAATCATCATCATTATCGCTGCCATTCTCCTTGCGGCCTGGTATCTCTATCCAACGGTAAGGCTGAATTTTTTATCCGAAGAGGCCAAGGAGCAAATGGATCCCCTGGCTCTATACAGGCTTGAGAAGAAGGCCATCAAGTTGGGGCTGGACCTGAGGGGCGGAATGCATCTGGTCATGGAGGTGGACAAGCGAAACCTGACCAAATCGGAGGCTGAGGATGCCCTGGACCGGGCGTTGGAGATTATTCGCAACCGTATCGATGAGTTCGGCGTAGCCGAACCCGTGATCCAGAAACAGGGCGGTGAGCGCTTGATTGTGGAACTCCCCGGCCTGCAGGACGAGGCCCGAGCCAAAGAGCTCATCGGCAGAACCGCTTTGTTGGAGTTCAAGCTTCTCCAGGATGACGAGGTCTGGCAATCGATGCTTAAAAAGATCGATCAAAATCTGGCAGCGGAAGGAATTGCACCGGAGGAAGGGGAGATAGCCGAGGAGGAAGGAGAAACTTTCCCCGAGCTGTTTGAAGAAGAGCTACAACAGGAGCAAGTACCCGATCAAGAGACGGTGTTAGCTGATATGCCCTTTTCGTCTCTCCTGCTTGAATTAGGTACTCCCGGTGAGCGAGATTACCTCGTAAAAGAAGAAAATATTCTCAGAGTGGAGAAGTATTTAAACAATCCTGTGGTACAGGATCAAATTCCCATCGGTTCCCAGTTAGCTTGGGCTAGCCAGGATGAGGAATTCAGCGATGTCGTCTACAGACGTCTGTACCTGCTTCGTGAAAGGGCGGAGCTGACGGGCAAAACCCTGAAAAACGCCCGAGTGGCCATCTATCAGGGATCCGATATAAAAAGGGCCAACAAGCCCTATGTGGGGGTAGAGTTCGATCGACAGGGAGCCCGTGATCTGGCCCGGGTCAGCGCCGCTAACGTTCAAAAACGTATGGCCATAGTCCTGGATGGTAAGGTTTATTCCGCTCCTGTAATTCAGGAAAAGATTACGGGTGGAAAAGCCGAAATTACAGGTAGTTTCAACATGGATTCGGCCCGTGATTTGGCCATCGTCCTCCGGGCAGGCGCTCTGCCTGCGCCGGTGGAGATCATCGAGGAACGCACCGTGGGACCATCTCTGGGAGCAGACTCTATCCGCATGGGCGTTCGAGCTGCAATCATCGGATTGATCTTGGTGGTCCTATTCATGATCGTATACTACAAGCTCGCTGGGCTCATCGCCAACCTGGCCCTTCTCCTCAATGTAGTCTTTATCATGTCCGTTCTGGCCGGATTAGGAGCCACTCTGACGCTGCCGGGAATCGCCGGGATCATCCTGACCATCGGCATGGCGGTCGATGCCAATGTGCTCATTTTCGAGCGCATTCGAGAAGAGCTGCGGGCTGGGAAAACAATCCTCTCGGCTATTGATAGCGGTTACTCCAGGGCTTTTCGAACCATTCTGGATGCGAACCTGACCACCTTAATCACGGCCATCGTTCTCTACCAGTTCGGAACAGGACCTATAAAAGGATTTGCCGTTACGCTGTCCATCGGCATCGTGGCCAGCATGTTCACAGCCATCGTCATCACCCGGGTCATCTTCCACTTTCTCTACGCACCACGCCCTCAGGCGCAAATCAGCATTTAATCATCTCACTTTGAGAGAACACTCTTTCAGCGAGGATAGAAGGTGCAAATTCTAAAGCGCACAAACTTCGATTTCGTGGGCAAACGCAAGGTCGCCTTCGCCATTTCCATCGGTCTTATCGCTGTGGGACTCATCTCCCTTGTCGCACACAAAGGTCCTGCCTTCAGCATCGATTTCGCTGGAGGTACGCTCCTTCAAATGAAGTTCGAGAAAGATCTCTCTGTGCAGGAAATCCGCGCTTCATTGGACAAGATCGGCTGGGGAGACGCCGAGATACAAAAGTTCGGCGAGGGAAAGGAATTCCTCATCCGGGTGAAGAAACAAGAGGTAGGTACTAAGGTGGGAGACCAGATTAAGGCAGTTCTGATTAAAGATTTCCCGAATAACGCGTTCGAAGTTCGCCGCGAAGAGAAGGTGGGACCCAAAATTGGGGAGGAGCTTAAGGGAAAGGCCGTATGGGCCATCTTTTGGGCCATGATCGGAATTCTCATCTACATCACGTGGCGTTTCGAGTTCAAGTTCGCCGTCGGTGCCATAGCCGCGCTCTTCCACGACGTGCTTATCACTGTGGGCATCTTTTCTATCCTGAACAAGGAGATCTCCCTGGCCATCGTCGCTGCGCTGTTGACAATTGTAGGCTACTCCCTGAACGACACCATCGTCGTCTTCGACAGAATCAGAGAAGACCTGGCTCTCATGCGCGGCCAGAGTTACGAGGCTATCATCAATGCCAGCATTAACCAAACTCTCAGCAGAACGATCATAACCTCCTTGACCACTTTGGTAGTGGTCATCTGCCTTTTCGCCCTGGGTGGCGAGGTGATTCGAGATTTCGCCTTCGCATTGATGGTAGGGGTTGCCGTCGGAACCT
This sequence comes from candidate division Zixibacteria bacterium SM23_81, assembly GCA_001304015.1. Taxonomy (GTDB): domain Bacteria; phylum SM23-81; class SM23-81; order SM23-81; family SM23-81; genus SM23-81. The sequence goes on from LJUY01000032.1 coordinate 20,717, forward strand.
ACTCCTCTATATTCGTGGCCAGCCCTGTGCTTATCGAGTGGCACAGTCGGCTTTTGGCCAAGAAAAAATAACAGATCTGTTTTCCGGTTGAGCGTCCCTTGCAGGTTTTCGGTTTCATCCTATTTTGCCTCGTCCTCATCCTCGGGGTTGTGGCCACACTCCTCGGCTTCCCGGGGACTTTTCTTATTTTTTGCGATGCCTTGATCTACGCCTTAGTGACCCGTTTTCGGGGCGGGATCACGGTTAAGTTTCTGTTATTGTTATTGGTAATTACTTTGTTCGCCGAGTTGGTGGAATTTCTCCTGGGCACTTTCACCACCCTCAAATTTGGCGCCTCCAGATGGGGAGTGTTGGGAACTCTCGCTGGCGGCATCTTGGGCGCTGCCTGGGGATCGGCTGCTATTCCACTGGTGGGCACTTTAATCGGCGCCATCGGTGGCGCCTTTCTGGGAGCATTCCTCCTGGAGTATCTTCACCGTGAGGACCATGCTTTGGCCGCCAGAGCCGGATTCGGTGCTTTTGTGGGCAAAATCCTGGGCATGACGCTGACCCTATCCTGCAGCATCGCCATGATCGCTCTGATCCTCATCCGCGTAATTTAAACTTCCTCTGAAAAAACCCCTTGACAGCGACTCCCTGTATATATATTTTCTATCTGGTTGTGAAAGAGTTCACAAGCCCGAGACAACCAAATTCTGGACGAGATAAACCATGAACAGAATATCCGATGCCACCATCACCCGATTGTCCCGATACTACCGGTCCCTAGTTCATCTGGAAACGCAAGGCCAGGAAATGGTTTCCTCCAAGGAGCTGGCAAAAAGGCATAAAGTCACTCCAGCCCAAGTGAGGAAAGACCTTTCCTGCTTTGGGCAGTTTGGAACCCGAGGCCTGGGGTATTCGGTCTGTCAGCTGAAGGAGACCATCGCCCATATTCTCGGCCTTCACAGAATCTGGAAGGTGGCCCTGGTGGGAGCCGGCAGTTTGGGTTCAGCTTTAATCTCCTACAAGGAGTTCAAGAGGCAGGGATTCCACATCGTCGCCGTCTTCGACAACGATCCCCATAAGGTGGGAAAAAAGAGGCGGGGCTTAACCATATCAGATATTACGAAGCTGCCCAAAATCGTCAAGGAACTGGATATCAATTTAGCCGTGGTGGCGGTACCCACAACCGCAGCTCAGTCGGTTGTTGACATATTGGTCAAGGCTGGACTTAAAATGATCCTCAACTTCGCACCAGAAACCTTAAAGACCCCTCCTGGTGTGACCATCAGGAACGTGAACATGGCCATCGAACTTGAGGCCCTCAGCTATCGTCTCGTGGCCAGCGAAATGTCTCGCTTAGATGGCAAGCCCAAGCTATCGTCCATATAACCGGCGCCTCCTGGCCTCCAGGAGGTCGTTTTGCATGCCGGCATACTCCGCTGCCGTGAGCACTTCCACAGCCCACAATTTGGCCACTGAAAAAACTCTCTCCAGTTTCTCCTTCCACTTCAGATCCCGCAAAAGATGGTGATCCAGAACCAGCTTTTCCACCTGAGTCTTCTCCACAATCTCCGATAAGTAGCTCGTCGCCTGACTGAGGTTCTCCATGGAGTAACGTCGCCCTAGCATATACGTCACGGGACCGTCGCAAAAAATCACCCGTGGATCCTCCTGAAATACAAAACTCGCTTGGTCTTGGCTGCAGGGTCCCTGCACGTCGGAGGTGTGGAGAAACTTGTACTCCTCTTGGATACAAACCTGAACCACGTACCCCATTTTAGGTCCCGTTCCATGAAAAACGGGCTGGGAGAACCTGAGTTTTGTTTCCCCAAAGGAGAACTCCCTCTTGTCTGCAATTAGAATCTCCTTGGCCAACCCCCTTAGCCTTTTGAGAAATTGGGCCGCTCGCGCCCTCTGGGTTCGGTTGACCTTTACCTTGGGGTCCTTGACGATCACCGTCTTTCCTCGGTAAATCTCGGGCTCTTCCGGGTTAAAATGATCGAAATGGTAGTGCGTGAGAATGAGAATGTCCGAGTGCTCAGCATAATCTCTTATCTTAGCCCAGTGATCTTTACGTCGTTCCTCCTCCATGGGATGAGGAGGCATTCCAAACCGCCTGGGCGCCAAGTTGACGCCAGGATCGATGAGGATGATACAGTCCCTGGTGACCACTGAGGTGGCCATACCTCGGGTGCCCATACTTTCGAAAGCCAGAGGCTTAATATTCATCGGCTTGCCTCAAATATCAATCGTCCGTTAGGTGTCCGCGGCGCAAAGGAATTTCAATGCTCATCAGGTCGCGAGCCATTTCTGTTCGGGGAAACACACTCCGAGCCTCCTGAAGCAGCACCTTATCATCTCTATATCGTTGGCTGATATGGCTCAGAATCAACTGGTGGATACCGGCCTCTTTTGCGACCTGAGCCGCCTGCATAGCTGTGGAGTGACCCATCTGCTGAGCGTCCTCCACGAGATCTTGAGCGAACATTCCATCGTGTACTAACAGATCGGCGCCGCGGGCCAACTCCACCACCGCCTCACAGGGCCTCGTGTCCACAGCGTAGGTGAACTTTCTTCCTTTTCGAGGATTCCCCAACACCTCCTGGGGCCGTATTACCCTCCCATCATCTAGGGTCACCGACTTCCCCTGCTGAAGCTTTCCAAAAAGTGGGCCCTCGGGTATACCCAGATCCAATGCTCGCCTCAGGTTGAATTCACCGGGACGGTCCTCTTCCACCAAGCTGTAGCCCAAAGCGAAGATGCTGTGATCCATGGGACAGGCCTCTACCCAGTAACCCGGACCCGTAGTGACCTGCCCGCCTTCGATTTCGTGCACTGCGAGCTCATATTCGCTATGAAACTTGAAGGTCTCTCGGGCCACCCGGACGAATTTCTTGAGCCCAGAAGGACCAAAAATCTTCAATGGTTTGTCCCGAGACAAAAGGGCCATAGTCATCAGAAGACCTGGTAGCCCGGCCAGGTGGTCGCCATGTAGGTGCGAGATAAAGATCTTTGAGAGTCGCCCGAAGCCCGTATGCGCTCTCCGCATTTGAAGCTGTGCGCCTTCCCCGCAGTCAAACAGGAGCATCTCCCCCTCGCGGATGAGTGCTGTGGCGGGAAGAGACCGTTGGGCCGTGGGTATCGCCCCACCCGTTCCTAAAGTAATCACCTTCATCCCTGTTCTACTCCTCCATTCTGGAACCGAACTGCTCGGAGTTAGGAATCTCTCTCATTTCTGACAGCCCCGGCAGAAATTCGTTCGCCTTCTGTTGGCCGTGACCTCGGATATTGTACCCCCACAAACGGGACAAACTTGCCCACCCTTGCCATGAATCCTCAAGAAATCCCTAACCTCAACATGGATATCGGCACCCACCCGCCCCTTGAGCTCTTTCTCTGCCCAAGCAAGGACTTCTCCCAGGGCCCGGTGGAGGTTGGCCAATTCCTCAGAAGTCAGGCTAGGCCTTCTGCGGAAAGGCAGGATGCCGGCCGCAAAGAGGATTTCGTCGGCGTAGGCATTACCTATGCCAGCCAGAAAGCGCTGATTGGTCAAAATGTTCTTGATCATCCCGGGATGTCGGCGGATGCGCTTTTGAAAAACTTCCGGGTCCACTGCCGGATCGGTGGCCTCTGGACCTAAAAGTTCGAACTGGGGAATAGAGGAAAAGTCCCCTTTTTGCACCCGATAGATCCTGCCCATTCGCTTTCTGTCGTAGTAGCGTAGCTGGTGGCCATTGGAAAATCCCAGTTGCAGGCAGAGATATGATCTGGATTTCTCTCCGGGCCGGCAGTACTGCAGCCGACCGGACAGCATGAGGTTAAAAACCAGATGCTCCCCAGGAGCAAGATCGAAGATAAGAAACTTGCCCCGCCGGGTGACCTTGGTGAAGGCTCTTCCCTTCAAATCCTGGATCAAATCCTTGGCGGAACAGCGGAGCACCAGAGGTTCCTTAATCTCCACCTGTTTAATTTCAACGCCCGGAATGCTCCATCGCAGAAAACCTGTGATGATCTCCAGGTCCGGTAGTTCCGGCATAGATCCTCACATCTGGGGTTGCATTTCTTGGATCATATTCGCTACGTAGAGCCCGATGAAAACGACAGCGGCCCCTACCAAGACGGCTATGAGAACGACGATCGCCAAGATGCTTAACAGCTCTCTAGGTAAGTCTCTAGTTGATGCAGGGCGTCGGCTCCATATCACAAAATCGTAGAGCATCTTGCCCGAGAATATGACAAAAAGCGCAATGCCCAGGGCGGTACGTGTGAATTCCAGAGGGAGGTGCATGCGATGACGCAGCGGAAAAAGGAGATACCCAACCAAAACCCATCGTCCGATTTCCAGAAAATAGCGCAGGACCTTCCCGCGAGTCGATTGTGCCATCGCCATCTCACCAACTTCCGCGCAGAGACAGCACCTTTGCTCAGCGCTTTGATCAATTGCCTCAGAAACTCACGACCTTATCCGCCTCCACAATCCACCGTATTAAATCCTGCATCGCTCCTATGGTGATCCCTTCTATTAAATCGTCCTGACTCAACGTTCTCTCCCGGGCGCACACCCCGCATACCTTTACATCTGCACCCATCTCGAGGGCAGACTTCATGAGATTTCTGCAATTGGCTAATTTCTCGTCAAGATCAGCCGACCGCTTCTCCGATTCCTGTACCTCTTTGGGCAAATAGACAGCCTCTTCAAAGAGGAACAGGTTGATGTCATGTCCCTCGGTAAGAGCTGTCAGGATGAACCTCATGCTAAGGTAAGCCCTTTCCTTGCCATAGGGCGGTTCGCCCAGGATAACGGTCATCTTGGCCATATATGAACTCCTTGAATGAAAGTGTCTGCAGCTCTGCCAGCGTATTTACTTCAAAAAAGAACCATGAACAAACCGAATCGTGGAAACAATGGAAAATGCGGAAACTGCGGAAAAAGACTGAACCCAATACAAACAAAATCATGGAAACTAGGGAAAAAACGGGAAGACATGGAAGACCTCTTAAAAGTACCCTTAAGAATTCCTTCTACATTTATTCCATGATTTTCACCCCCACCGCAATTTCCATCACTTCCATCTTCTCCGTTCTTTCCATGATCCTGCTCTTTTCTTTCTTTCCATCCCTTCCATTCCTTCCATGATTCATTCTTTCCGTTCCTTCCATCTCCTCCATTCTTTCCATGATTCCTTCCATGGTTCACAGCGGCATCATCTTCCTCTCCCGCCTTTCAAACGTGGCCACCTTGGTATAGCCTACCCTCTTCAGAGTCTCAGCGGCCTTATCGAAATCTAAGCCCACTTCCTCCGGACCATGGGCATCGGAGCCCAAGGTGACGGGCACCCCGTACCGATGGCACAGGCCCAAGATCTTCTCGCTGGGGTAGATCTCCGCACACGGCCGCCTCAGCCCCGAGGTGTTCACTTCCACACATATATCTGCTTCGGCGATGGTCCGAACCGTTTTCCTTAGGAGATGGTCAATGTTTCCAGTGGGCCAATAGTTAAACTTCTTAATCAGGTCCATGTGGCCTAAAACGTCGAACAGACCACTCCGGATCGACTGCCGAATAAGGCTGAAGTATTGCTCGTAGGCCTCGTCCACATCACGCTCATCATATTGGTTCGGGTACAACCGAGAGTCATCGAATCTCCACTCTCCGATAATGTGCACCGAGCCGTAAATGTAATCGAAATCGTATTGGCCCAACAGCTGTTTGAGCTCATCTTCATGACCGGGCACGAAATCGGCCTCAATCCCCAGCTTAATTTTCGGCCGATGGTGCCTTTTCTGAAGGATTCGCACCTGGTCAACATACTCAGAGAGCTGATGGGCAGCCATGGTCAGCTCAGGATCCCGCACATGAAATGCAGGCGCATGGTCGTTAAAGCCCAGCTCCGCCAGATTTTTCTGGGCGGCGACCCGAATGTAATCCTCCATCTCGCCAACGGCATGACCACAGAGGGCTGTGTGTACGTGATAATCCACCAGCATACGCTCTGCCTCTCTAGTTGTAGATTTATCCACGCGCTTTACGATGACCCTGGTTCACAGCATCATGACAAGAGAACGCCCCAACGCAGCGCACATGGTTGGGGCTTGTACTTGCGGGCCCTAGGAAAGGAGCACTAACCATTAGGAGAAAAGACTCAGCTGATCCGCCTGGTCCTTTTGCCCATCCTCATCGAAGATTTTCACTAAACCGAAGACGCCGTCATAACCGGGCCGGATACTCAGGTCTCCCCAGCGAGCTTTGATAACCCCCTGGCCCACTCGTCCGGGAAATTCTCGGCGAAGTTGTTCCTCAGGCAGATCCAGCAGGATATGAAACTCTGGGCCAAACCGCTGTACTAGGCTTTCGTACATGCTTTTAACGCTGACCGTGTCCACTCCCTTGCCGATAGACTCAGCGATGATCTCCATCAGAGGCACCAAGTGCTTGCAAGGGATGGCGCCTGGGGGAATATAACCCTCTGGGCGATCCGCCAGCTCCTCCACCCGGTGCATCACCCCAATAGTTAGCTTCTGTCCACATTTTGGGCAGAGGTTGTTATTGCTCATGGTTTCCCTAGGAGCCAAATATATGTTACATTTACGGTGACCATCGAAGTGATATTTGCCCTCCTGAGGAAAGAATTCAACGGTGTGAAGGAATTTTCCGTTGTCACGGTTCTTGATGGCTGAGACGATGGAATTGTAGTCCATATCAGTGTTGAAAACATTGGCCTCCCGGCCTATTTTTGAGGGAGAATGGGCATCCGAGTTGGAGACAAGGGCAAACCTGTCCAAAGAACTCAGCCTCCAGTTCATCGGGGGATCTGACGAGAGACCCGTTTCCAGAGCATAGATATTGGCCGTCTGTTCTCCATAACACTCCTCCACAGAATCGAATCCAGAGTTGGCGCCGAACAAGGAGAACCAGGGCGTCCACACGTGGGCTGGGATGATAAGACAGTCGGGATCGGTGTTTAACACGAGTCTGACCAAATCCCTCCCATCAAGCCGAAGGTCCGGTCGGCCATCGGAGGCCAACCGCCCGTAGCCCTGGAGCTGGGTGTTGATCCGTTCCACAGTCTGAAAGCTGGGAGCGAAGATGACGTTGTGAATCCGCCGGCCTTTTCCTTTGCTATAGAAATCGGTGCTCACCTCGGAAGTGAGAATGAAATGTGTGTCCTGATAGGTGAACAGCCCGTTTCCCTCAGGCACCAGCTTGCCCTTCAGCTCAGCCAGATAGGAGGGATGCGTAAAGTCTCCAGTGCCCATCAGGTCAATCCCCTTGGTCTTGGCGAAGCGGCTGAGATGTTCCACGTCCATCTCTTTGCTGGTGGCTCGACTGTACTTGGAGTGAATGTGAAAATCGGCGATAAACCTGGGCATTTCTATACCCCGAAAGAAACCATTCGCTGGAGACTCACGTATAACATATGTCATATTTTGACTGAATTCAAACAAAAAATGACCCGAGCTCATTTTTGTTGACAATCCAGAATAGATGGCTTATCCTTTGTGCGAACAATTTCTTCTGGCCAAGCAACCAACTTCTGGAAAGGAGGTTTGACCTATGCGATTGCCCAAAGTGTTTGTGGTTGTGGCATTTTTAACCATGCTGACCCTAATGTGGTGGCAGCCAAGCGATGCCACCCTGGTAAGGGCTGGTGAAGATGTTGAGGTGGCCGAAGGTGAGACTGTAACCGAGGACCTGGTTTTATTTGGTTCGACAATCTCCGTGAGCGGATATGTGGAGTCAGATGTCATCGCCTTTGCCAAAAGTATAGAGGTGCCGGGGATCATCAACCAGGATTTAATGGGGGGCGCCGAGACTGTGGAAATCACCGGCCAGGTGGGCGACGACGTGCGCGCGGGAGCCAGATTGCTTAAGGTATATGGTCAAGTGGGCGATGACCTCATTGCCTTCTGCCAGGAGTTCACCTTGGGCGAAAACGCCCTAGTGGGAGGGGAGGCTCAAACTTGGTGTCAGAAGGGTTCTTTCTACGGCGATGTGGACGGTAATATGAGGATTGGTTGCGAACGGGCGGAGATCCGAGGTCACGTGGGAGGCAATCTGTCAGTGAATGCGCGCTACATCGAGTTGGCCGGCGCTGTAGATGGCGACGCCCAGCTAAAGGGCGAGAATATCGTCCTTCTGCCCGGATGCATCGTCACCGGCAATCTGCAATACACCAGTGCGAATCAGATCGAGATACAGGAAGGTGCCCAAGTGTTGGGCGAAACGGAATGGCAAAAGCCTGAGGAAAAGGTGGAGAAGCCCAAGAAAAAAGTCATCGGGGGCTTCCGGATGTTTTTAACCTTGGCTATGTTGGTGGGCCAGTTTGTCATCGGGTTAATCCTCATCGCCTTTTCTCGCAAACAGCCCGCTCGTTTTGCCAGCACGCTCACCGGTCATCCTTGGAGGAGTCTCGGCGTGGGCTTCGTCTTCGCAGTCTGTGTGCCCATCGCCTCCTTGATTTTGATGGTAACCATCATCGGCCTTCCCTTAGGCATCATCGCAGTGTTGGTCTATCTAATCGTTTGGTATTTTAGCACACTACTGGTGGGACTGGCTCTCGGCGGCAAGATCGTCGGAGCCTTTAAGACGGACCGATTTGGCCCCATGCTGGGGGGCCTGATTCTGGGCTTGATCATCATCCGGGCTATCAGCTTGATCCCGGGAGTGGGATGGGTGATCATACTAGTGGCCAGCCTCTTTGGCATGGGAGCTCTAGTTTTGTCCAAGAAAGAAACATGGACAGAGGCCAGAGAGAAAGGGATTATGTAACAATCCTCTTTTGCTTGGGAAAATGGCCGTCAACTCAAAAGCCCTCCGGAAAACACGGAGGGCTTTTTGTGAAGACTGTTCAATACACATGTTGCTTTCACCACTGCCCCGATAACGCAATCCTCTCGCTGAATCTCCCTCACCACCTCCCCGGACTGTAGCTCATGGTCATGGAGAATACGCTCATCCTGCGCATCCTGTTATATTCCCCCGTCGTCCACCGAGATTCCTTCCTCCACCCCGTAGTATAGTATCGCCATCCGAGCCCAAGCCAGGCCTTTGGCCCCAGCTTCACCTCCGTCCCCGCCATGCCTAACGCGCCAAGGCGAGTTTTGTCCCAATTGCTTTTATCCTTCCAGCCCGGATTATAGGACCGCCAGAAAACGGCCGCACCAATACCGCCATAGACCCGAAACCTTGGTTTTATCCGCCGGCTGGCCTGTGCTCCAAGATGGATGGCATACTGCCTCAGCTTTGGGGTAAACGGCTTCTCTTCTCCCAGGGAGTCAACTCCCACATGCTCCCTCTCCTGGGAGAAGATATGGCTAAGACCTAACAAACCCCTGATGGAACCGCCATAGAAGACTTCTACAAAAAAGGGGTAATGCTGGCGATACAATCGCTCGCCATCCAGATCTTTCTTATCCTCCGGAGCCCACAGCAGACCGGTGCCCAGGCGGAACCCGAATTTTGGAGCGGGGGTAGCTGTGGTTGGGATTTCCATTATCAGGAGAAGAAGAACAGAAATCAAGATGATGAGGACTGTGAATTTCATCTTCGTTTTTATATGGAATCTCAAATCCATAAATTCGAACCTAAAAGTTAACGACATTTCGTGATAATCCGTATCCAGCATTCGATCTCTTTGTAGGAGGGGCCTCCTGACCCCGAGTCTTAATCTAAAAGAATACCACCAAAATTGGTAGCAACAGTTTTTTATTGAACTACGTATGGCGATCTAACAAGTGGATATCGGCATCGGGAGATGCCTCCTACGGAGCATCCTCACAAGGGCACCAAACCATTTAAGCCCTGCCGTTTCATTTTCCGACGATTCCCTATCCTCAAATATCGGGTGACGGTTTGCTCTGCTCTATTTCACGTCGCTCAAATTCCTGTCGAACTCGCCGACCTGACTGGACCCCTGAGACTTTTGGCCGACACTATCCACGGCCTTGACTGTGTAAAAGTAATTTGAGCCCACATCTCCGGCTGCGCCAACATCTGCATGAGTGGTATCCGCGGTGCTCACCAGAGAATCCCCCAAAGAACCGGCCGAGCTGCTCCGATAAACCACATAGTGTGTCACTCCACACTCGCTGTAAGGCTCGCTCCACTTGAGGCAGATATCGCTTTCCGCAAGATCGAGGGTCAGGTCGTCGATGGCCATCGGTGGATAGCATGTATTCACGCGCAAAGTGGGATCGCCGATGAGGACAAGACCGTAGTACCAGCATACTTCCCAGTTGTAGAATCCATCCTGGCCCTGTTTCCGAAACCACTCCTGTAAGGCTTCCCCTACAGAACAATTATCTCCAAGCTCGTAATAGAAATCCTCAAAATAAAGCATGGAACCTGTTTTTGTGGATCCGATGGTGCTCAATCCGTAAGTGCCAGCAAAGGTGTATCTTCCAGCAATATAATTCGACTCCGTGTACCGGGCGGCAGAACAAGCAAAGAGGTTGTATAGGAGACCATCGGGATCTATCGTCTCGATGTCACCGGACAGAATCTCGCCGCCGTCCTTTGAGAAGTACTCCTCTAAGTCAAACCAATCCCCGCTGCCATATCCGGGACTCCAGACGAAAGAACCCGTCGAATCGCCCTCTCCAGGTTGAACCGAAGCTTCCCCGCCCAGATAATCCTCTGTGAGGCGTGTGGCCGCGTTTCGGTTTTTATAGTATCCGTTCATCAGCCACCCGTGGATATAATCCGGCGTCGTGGGAACCGGATCGTAGGCCAGGCCCTCCACGGCCAGTTTTTGGGAATACCCGATGCGCCCCGAGAGTTGAGCTCCGTACCAGACGCTGATCTTGACCAAAAGCCGGTTCCAGCCCGCGGCCAGGTCGAGGCTCACTTCCTGAGCATCCGGCTCGAAGCCGTGATAGGTATTATTTAGGTAGACCACCTCGCCATTAAGCCATATTTTGGCTCCCGAATAGGTACCCAGCCAGAGAGTCAGAGATTGAGCAGAATCGCTGTACACATGAGTGAAAGCATAGACTGCTCCCACATCCATATCAGTGTAGATGGTTGAGAAATCGAGAAACCCCGAGCCGATATCCCATAGCGTCCACGTTTCCCCCCCGGAGACGAGGCCCTCGTAGGCGTCAATGTCAGCCTCTCCCCCCAAAAAATCATTCATCAATGCCGTCCAGAAGTTGCTCCAATGATGAAAGCCGTTTGTAAGCCATGCGGTGATATAGGGCGCATGCCGATCGGGATCGCCAGGATCCTCCAGGTGATAGGTGAGTTCGCGAATGGGATTTCCTCCTGTGTCGGTGAAGCGAGCCCTTAACCTATATTCGCCCTTATCCTGTGCAACCTTTACCAGTAGCGAGTTGATACCTTGGTTCAGAGTGGCCGAGACAAGGTCAACCTCATATCCCTGGGTTCCATTGGCATCTGTTAGTATCAACGAGCCATTGAGCCACACCTTGAAGCCGTCTTGACCACTGATCCGGAGCTGGCAATTTCGTGAGGAATCGGATTCAATATAGACATGAGCATAAGAGGCGCAGTCGCAGGGCCTGGAGCTAAATGCGTGGCCGCCGGGCCAGGAGTGGGCGCACACCTGAATGGTCTCGTATCCCATCTCCAGCTCGATGGCATACGTATCGGCCACCGTCGTTTGATGATCGTTGGAGACCTTCACCCCGGAGGAATAGATGGAATCCATGCCGCACGTCTCCCAATAGCTCCAATCGTCGTCGATAAAGGTCAATCCTCGCTGTGGTTGGGCAAGGAGCCCATCTCTGTAGGAAGCAATCTTGGCCAACAGGTTATTGACATAATCCGCCTCATTTCCACTGAGAGGGGAAGCAGCCATCCGACCCACCCAGATCTCCGGTAGACGGTCGCCGGAATGCTGGTCGTAGATTCCATTGGTGTCGTTGTCCAGCCAGTCTCCATTTAGGTCCATGTAGAAGTAATCTCCATGTAGAAGTAATCGCAAGGGTAATTCTCATAGGTGCCGTCGTCCCAGGTGGACTCGTGCCAGGGTACCGGGAGATCACCGATGAGAAGAGCTCCAATGAGCCCATCCGAGGTGTAAACCGAGCTCAGATAATCGCGAACCTCCGCGGGAGTGCCGCCGAAGGCCGTATCCAGTACCACAGTTACGGTGTAACCCTCGGCCTCCAGATCGCTCACATATCCCCCCAGGCCTGCCTCTATCAGAGGATAGAGGCTTTCCTCCACGGCGATCAGCACGTGGTTGTCGAGGGGCTTCGCTTGAGTTCGGTAGATTTGCCTTATGGTCAAGGGAGGTGCTGTGAAGAGATTGTTTTCTGTGATGAAGTCCTG
>LJUY01000033.1 GCA_001304015.1 candidate division Zixibacteria bacterium SM23_81
ACCTTCGCGGTAGGGCCGAGACCCAGCTGGAGGTCGTCTGAACGGAAAAAGTCATAACGATAGGTGAGGCGATAGGAATCGAATCGGTATCGGGAATCTAGCTGGGTGTTTGCCGCATATTCTTGATCTTGAAATGTGACCTGACGGTCGATTGTACCCTTAGCCTCTAAGCGAAGAGGGGCGATCAACACGCCTACGGTGTGCCGCTCACCCAGTGAATACTGTAATCTCAATCGAAAGAAGGAAGAAGGGTTAATCTCTAATTCTTCTGACAGAGACAACAGAGTCCCAGTATCGCCGGGAATGCGCACGTCGTTATAGCCGGCCAAGACCAGACCACTTTCAATGTCCAGCTGCCATTGCGCCCCGGATGTAGCCGGGTTGGTGATCATCAATAGCATCAGCAGAACAAACATCGCTTTCATCATTGTGGTCATATGACCTCCCTGCTTTTCCCGCGTAGCAAAGGCATATGGATACTTGGGAAAACAAGCTCTTTGGGCAAAATTCATCGAACGTAATATACACGCAAATTCCTTCTTTGCGAGCATTTTTTTGAATATCAACCAGTATTTCATGAGGTGGCAACCACAGCAAGGAGCAATGCCTATTAGCCAGCACATAGTGATTTGAGAGCAAATTAAGCAGAGGGAGATTTGGGCATTGTGCCCGGCGCCGTTAGAAAAAAAGCCGTCAGGTAAGGCCGCCTGACGGCAGTGGTAAAGAGAGGATTGAAAAGATCATTGACTAGTAGGACAGAGGACTGCGAAGCCCTTGACTTTTTGGGATAACTCCTTATCTATAAGGCATATATAAATCGCAGCCGCGGAATTGTTACGAATTTGTTTCAAATTATAGTTATAGTCAGAAAGGCGGGTGCCAAAGCCCTGGTTCCAGAGGTAATGGAAATCTTTCTCAGCCCTCTGAGCGGAGAAAGATCACCTCAGACGATTGACATCCGCCCGTTGCGAATCGTTTTGCGTCGTTCTATTTGGAGTCACTTAAAGCTTTGTCAAACTCTCCCACTCTGTTGGACACCGCCGATTCATTATCGCTGCCGTCAATGACGGTGACCACATAGAACAGGTTGGCCACCGGGTCGCCGATGCGGGCATCGGTGTAGGAAAAATCCAGATCAGAGGTCGTCGCCAGTAGATTCCCCGGCTCTGGCGTGAAGCTTGGATCCTCGTCACAGTAGATTCGGTAGTTTATAGGTCCTTTCTCCAGCGAGCCATCCTCCCCGGTGGTCACCTGCTCCCAAGAGAGACAGAGAGTGTTCACCGACCCTTTGGCACTCCCGGAGGCCAGAATGCCAACCTGTGTCTTAGCCGGATCGATGTTGTCAACTGAATAGCCACTGTCGGGGGCAGAGTCCCAGAAGACGAACAGATTGGTCGTTTGGGCGGAAACAAGGAAGGTGAAGTATGGAATGCCGCTGGCGGAAGAATCTTCGAGGGTGGGAGCAATATAGGCATAACCCTCAAAAAAATGGGCATTGACAGAGCCGAGAAATTCCCAATACTCGATCTTGGTTTCACCGAAACCATTGTTTCTTTCGATACGACGATAGACCAGCTTGGAAGAATCTTTTGGGAGGTTGCCTTCCCACAGTTCGCCAATCGAAGCGATCTTCGATCCTCCCAGGTGTCTGCGCCAAATGGAGTAGTACGTGATCACTTGATACTCCGGAGCATCGAGATAACTGCGATCCCATAAAATGAGCACCTGTTTACCCTGATCATTGGGAACATCGCCGATGGAAACGATATGAGGAACGGGACCCAACACGCCATTCAAATTGACCCGCTGAGCGTAGATGTCATAACTGCTGGCGCTTCGTGAGTCCTCCCAGGCGATGATGGCCCCCCCGGAACCATCGCCGACCAGCTGAGGGTTTTGTTGATTATATGCAGCGGTCGAGATGGCCACTCCATCGGTGGGCCAAAGCGTGTCGCCGTTGGCGTTGACCCGCTGAGCGTAGATGTCAAAATTGCTGAGGCTTCGGTAGTCTTGCCAGGTGATGATGGCCCCCCCGGAGCCATCGCCTATAAGCTGGGGGTAAGATTGATCGGATGCAGCTGTGCAGATGGCCAGGCCATCGGCGGGCCAGAGGGTGTCGCCGTTGGCGTTGACCCGCTGAGCGTAGATGTCAATGTAGATGCCGCCTCGGTAGTCTTGCCAGGTGATGATGGCCCCCCCGGAGCCATCGCCGACCAACTGGGGGTAATATTGAGAGGGTGCAGCGGTGCAGATGGCCAGGCCATCGGCGGGCCAAAGCGTGTCGCCGTTGGCGTTGACCCGCTGAGCGTAGATGTCATAATCGCTGCCGCTTCGGTGGTCTTGCCAGGTGATGATGGCCCCCCCGGAGCCATCGCCGATAAGCTGGGGTCTCATTTGAGGGTTTGCAGCGGTAGAGATAGGGAGATTTGTATCGGGATCAGTGGGCCACCAGGCGGTGGCGGGGGTGAACAGCAATAAGACCAACGGGAGCCCTGCCATAAAAGCGGTCGCTCTCATGGTACACCTCCTTAAAAAGATATAGTGAAAAGCTTTCCATGACTGTGTCTCCATTTTACCACAACTCCTATTTCTTGTCAAGACATATTTTTCCTCATCTCACAATGAATCAAAACTATTCAAAGAGCCTATCATCATAAAAACCATATCTCCTTTGGTTCCCTATCGGAGAGTCGGTTTTTGTGGCCAAATTCACTGTGAATAGTACATCCTCTCTTCTGCTTGGTTTCAAAAGCCCTAACCGACTCACGGGAGGGTCTTTCACTACATTCTGATTCGGTGTTTAAATTTGTTTCGAATTTGTTTCAATTTTGTGGTCAGATTTGGTCAATTTTGGCAATTTATGGTGCGGTGAACAATCTTAGCAACAAGACATAAAGAAAGGGAGTTGCATAAGTATCAACGACTTACGCAACTCCCCTGGGAAGGCTTAAAAGGCCGTCGGGTGGGGCCATCCGACGGCACTAAAACAAGGGCTCAATATATTGAGCCCTTACAGGGCTTGCTGTTTTGCTCGTCGCGGATGTTTTCATCCGCGACGTTTTAAGTGGTGTGGGGTTACCGTACCCAAAGCTGCATTAGACATTGAGCCGGCTGGTAGAATCACCCAACTAAAAGGTAAATATTCTTCCTGGCGGATGATAACATCCGCCAGGAGCTGTGGTTTCTTTGTCTTTTACGATTAACGATCAACGATACACGATTCACGATATAAGCTTCGAGGTTCGTTTATTATCAGGATGAACCCACCCGATGACACGATAAGAGGTCTTTATAAAGTCTCTGGATTCCCGTCCCCGCTTTCGCGGGGACAAGCTTCCGCGGGAATGACGGATAAGAGAGACTGATCAAATCTCGAATCTCGATTCACGATCGACAATTCACGATTCACGATTCACGTCACGAGCATCGATAACGACAAACCAGTCTCAAGGGATCTAAAAAACCACGTAACGCAAGTACCAGTATGTCACCGGGACGGCGAACAGGAGGCTGTCAAAGCGGTCTAAAACTCCTCCGTGGCCGGGCAGAAGTCGAGAGGTATCCTTGACTTGAGCATCGCGCTTGAGCAGAGATTCCACCAGATCGCCAATCTGGCCGATGATGCCGACGATAAGGCCGATGACCAGGAAATGCCTCAGGGCCAACAGGTCTTTCAGAAAGATCCCGCCCAGCAGCAAGGCCGCCAGCAGCGCGGTCACCACGCCGCCAATGGTGCCCTCCACCGTCTTTTTGGGGCTCACTCGGAGCAGCAACGGGTGTCTTCCCCAGGCCAATCCCACTCCATAGGCCCCTGTGTCGCACACCCAGGTGATAATGAAGACGGTCAGCAGATACCAGCCTCCATCAGCGTACTTTCTTCCCATCTGGCCAGGCAGCTCCCGCAGGAGGATAAAATGGCTGCTCAGCCAACTCACGTAAAAGATCCCCATAAGGGTGGCGGCGATATGAAAGATCGACTGCTGCTGCTTTCTCCTGGCCAGCTCCGCGACCATGATGATGACAAGAATCAGCGTGAGGGCTATCTCGTTTCCCAGGTTGTTTCTGAAATAGGCCAGCCAGGATAAAAAAAGCCCGCCCCCAATTCCTAAAAACTTATAGGGACGGACCCCTTTGACCTCCATCAAGGAGAAAAATTCCCACAGGCCGAACAGAATGATCACATCCACCAGCCCGAGAAGGAAAAGTTCTCCCCTTAAGGCCATAAATGCCAAAAAAGGGATGCCCACCACCCCAACCAAAACCCTGGGCAGGAGCGCTGAGCCTCTGGTCTTATCTCCAACTCCGCTGGGGAAACCACGATCAGGTGCCCCCAAATCGACGCTCCCGGTTTTGATAATCCAGAATGGCTCGATAGAGGTGCTCCCGGCGAAAATCTGGCCAGAGCACGTCAGTTACGTAAATCTCCGTATAGGCAATTTGCCACAGAAGAAAATTGCTGACCCGCATCTCTCCGCTGGTTCGGATTAACAGGTCTGGGTCGGGCAATCCACCGGTGTACAGATATTTTCCAAAAAGATCCTCGTCGATGGCTTCAGGACTCATCTGCCCTGCCTGAACCTCTTTGGCTAGGACCCGGATGGCGTCAAGCAACTCATCGCGTCCCCCATAATTAATAGCCAGGTTCAGCAACAGTCCCGTATTCCTCTCAGTTCTGGCCACGGCTTTGGTCAAAACCCGACGAGCCGCCGGAGCGAGCTCCTCCAACCTCCCGATGACCGCCAGACGCACCTGGTTCTTCATCAAATCCTCGATTTCCCTCCTGGTGGTCTCCCCTAACAATTTCATCAGCGCGCCGATCTCCCGTTTAGGTCGCCGCCAGTTCTCAGCAGAAAAGACATAGAGGGTCATCACATCGATGCCCAGTTCCCCTGCAGCACGGACCACTTCACGCACCGAGTTGATACCCTCTCGATGACCGGCAATACGAGGAAGGCCTCTCTGCATCGCCCATCTCCCGTTTCCATCCATGATGATGGCGATGTGTCTAGGCAAATTACCGGCTTTTAAAATTTGACCTTTTAGCTGAGACAAGTTCGTGGCCACCAACGCACCTCACCGGGCTTGTAGGTAAGGTCCAAAGAGAGGCAGGAACATTGAGCCGGGGGACAAGGGAAGGATAGCACATTTCAGGAGACCGGAGAATTCGGCTCGGGGCGGCGGGAGTCCCTGAGGGGGTCTTTTGGAACAATGGAGCCGCTCAAGAAACGGTTTTCATGACCAGGGGATTTTGGGAGATTTTCTCTTTAAGAAGGCCCATTCCGCTATCCTGGAGCCTAGACCTCCATAATCTCCCTCTCTTTTTCTTCTACGATCTTGTTCACCAACTCGGTATGTTTATCGGTAAGCTCCTGAATATGCTCCTGAGCTCTTTTGCTATCGTCCTGAGGAAGGTCACCGGTCTTCTCGGCCTGCCGCAGCTCTTCGTTGGCATCCCTTCTGATATTGCGGATGGCTATACGACCTTCCTCCGCCAGCCTCTTCACCACTCTAACCAATTCCTTTCTGCGCTCCTGGGTGAGAGGCGGGATGGGCAGGCGGATGACGGTGCCGTCGTTTGATGGTGTTAATCCCAGATCAGATTTTAGCAAAACCTTCTCGATCTCCCCGATCATGCCTCTTTCCCACGGCTGAACGACAAGCATTCGCGGTTCGGGAACGCTAATGGCCGCCGCCTGATTGATGGGCACCGAGGTGCCGTAATAATCGACCTTGATGCCATCCAGCAAGGAAGTAGTGGCTTTCGCCGTGCGAATCAAGGCGAGCTCGTGCTGGGTGGCCTGAAGTGCTTTCTTCATCTTCTTCTCAGTTTCGATGAAAAGCTGCTTGACCATCAGCACTCCTCCTTCACCAAAGTACCCACCTTTTCTCCCAAGAGAACACGCTTCAGGTTGCCTCCCTCGGTCATGTTAAAGACGATGATGGGCACCTTGTTCTCCATACATAGCACCACCGCGGTGGTGTCCATCACCCGTAACCGCCTGCTAATAAATTCCATGTAGGATATGCAAGAGAAACACCGAGCCCCAGGCTGGTGAAGGGGATCGGCGTCATAAACACCGTCCACTTTGGTGGCTTTCAAGAGAGTCTCGGCCTTTATTTCCGCCGCACGCAGGGCTGCCGCTGTATCTGTGCTAAAATAAGGCTTCCCGGTGCCCCCAACTAAGATGACAACTCTGCCTTCCTGAAGATGACGCAGAGCGCGGCGGCGACTGTACGTTTCAGCCACCTCCTCTACGGGCAGGGACGAGAGAACGCGAGCTTCGACGCCTTCCCTGCTGAGAGCGTCCTCCAAGGCCAACCCATTGATCACCGTGGCCAACATGCCCATATAGTCGGCTGTCTCCCGCTGAACGCCCTGGGTACTGGCCGGAAGCCCTCTCAATATATTCCCCCCTCCCATAACCACCGCCAACTCCACCCCTAATCCTCGAGCCTCCTTCAGTGAGTAGGCTAAATAATCAGCTCGATCACTCTTCAGCGCCTGTGCCTGAGCGCCAGCCAGAACCTCTCCGCTGAGCTTCAGCAAAACTCTTTTGAACGATGCTCTGGCCATCACCTCTCCTGGCACAGCCCAACTGAGGTCCTCATTCCCCCAAACGAAATCGAGCGAATCTCTTAATGATGATGTTCTCGCCCAACTTCATCTTCACGTCGTTCAACAGGTCAGAAACCCGTTTGTCGCTGTCCTTGATAAATTGCTGATCGAGAAGGCAAACCTCCTGATAGTACTTTTCCATCTTGCCCTGAACGATCTTCTCGATGATCGTATCCGGTTTCCCCTGGCTGCGAGCTTGGTCTCGATATATCTCCTTTTCTCTCTCCACATCTTCAGCGAGCAGATCTTCTCTCCGCATCACCAGCGGATTGGCCGCTGCCACCTGCATGGCGATCTCCTTGACAAAAGCTCGGAAGTCTGGGGTTCGGGCTACGAAATCGGTCTCGCAGTTCACCTCAACCAATACTCCTAGACGCTCACCGGGATGGATGTACGAGGCAATAACCCCCTCCGAGGTTACCCTTCCCGCTCTCTTGGCTACCGCAGCAAGACCTTTCTTCCGCAAGACCTCCATGGCCTTTTCCAGATTGCCATCCGTCTCCTCCAAGGCTCGCTTGCAATCCATCATCCCAACGCCTGTTTTCTCCCTCAACTCTTTCACGATCGCTGCTGAAATGGTCATTCAATCCTCCTGGGATGAGCTAGCGGAGTCTCCCTCAGCCTCTTGAGGCTCATCTTCCTCCTGCTCTTCAGGAATGACAGCCACTTTCTCCTTGGCCTCGAGCACGGCATCGGCCACCAGCTTGGAGATAAGCTTGATGGATTTAATGGCATCGTCGTTGCCCGGAACGGGGTAATTTACCAGATCTGGATCGGAATTGGTATCCAATATGGCCACGATGGGAATCTCAAGTCTATTCGCCTCGGCCACGGCGATTCTTTCCTTTTTGGTATCGACGACATAGACGATCCCAGGCAGACGATTCATGGCTCGAATACCACCCAGCGTCTTCTCCAGCTTCTTTCTCTCCTTTTCCAGCTTCAAAACCTCTTTTTTGGTAAATTTCTCGTAGGAACCATCCTGGCTCATCTTCTCAATCTCCTCCAGACGTCTCAGGCTCCGCCTGACGGTCTGGAAGTTCGTCAGCATCCCACCCAGCCACCGCTCGGTGACGTAGTGCATACCACACCTCTGTGCCTCTTCGGCCACCGCTTCTTTGGCCTGCTTTTTAGTTCCCACGAAAAGGATCGACTCCCCATCTTCAACTTTCTTAGCGACGAGGTTGTATGCCTTTTCGATGCACACAACCGTCTTTTTAAGATCGATGATGTAGATACCACCTCGGTCAGTGAAGATGTACTTCTTCATCTTCGGGTTCCAACGCCGGGTTTGATGACCGAAATGAACGCCTGCCTCTAAAAGCTGTCTCATGGTCACAATGGCCATACAATAAACTCCTTCACTGAAAAAAACAACAGGATTCGTACACTATCTCTTTGAGAACTGGAATCGTTTTCGTGCGCCGGCAAGACCGTACTTCTTGCGCTCCCTCATACGCGGATCCCTAGTGAGAAACCCGGCCGACTTTAATTGGTTGCGAAGCTCGGAGTCGCTCTTCACCAATGCCCGGGCAACTCCCAGCCTGATAGCTCCAGCCTGTCCAGAGTGACCGCTGCCCTTCACGTTGGCCTGTAAATCAAACCGGTCCTGCGTCTCGGTTAACCTGAAGGGTTGCTCAACGATCATAGAAAGCGTCTCGCGCCCGAAGTACTCCTTCAGGGGCTTCCCGTTAACAAACCTCTGGCCCTTGCCCTCGATCAGACGGACGCGAGCCACGGCCTCCTTCCTGCGACCAATAGCAAAATACGTCTTTTTCTCCACCTAGAATTCCCCCTTGTTGATAAATCCGACGCGCAAAAAAACCACTGACGGCAAAAAGACCGTTTCCGTCGGTGGATAGAACAATATCAAAAATCCGCACGCATTTCTTAAGGATGTCAATCAGGGCAGCTCGAAGGGCTGCGGTTTCTGAGATTCGTGAGGGTGCCGAGGTCCCGCATAAACGCGCAATTTCTTAAGCATTTGTCGGCCAAGACGGTTATGGGGTAACATCCCCTTCACCGCCTGTTTCACAATTCGCTCTGGCCGATGAGCGAGAAGATAGGCAAAGGTCCTCGTTCGAAGGCCTCCGGGATATCCCGTATGGTGATGATAGAGCTTCTGCTGGCTTTTTCTGCCCGTGACCACAACCTTTTCGGCGTTGATCACCACCACATGGTCGCCATTATCCAAGTGCGGGGTATAAGTGGGCTTCCTTTTACCTCGCAACAGCATGGCGATCTCAGTGGCCAGTCGACCAAGAATCTTTCCCTGAGCATCGACGAGATACCACCTTCTCTCAACTTGGCTGGGCTTCAAACTAAAGGTCTTCATGCCTCCCCCAAATTAGACTATCTCAATTGCTGAATTTCCTAAAATAGCAATAAGTCTAATACATGTCAAGAAAAAACTACTTTACAATACAGTACTTTCTAACACCACTCGCTCTATTCTGGATAATCTTCAACCTCACCCGCGCTGTTTCATACGCGATAAACTTCTGTCATAGGGAGCTGTGAAAACCCCCGCTTCTGTGACAATGCCTGATATCAGATTTGCCGGGGTCACATCGAAGGCCGGACTGTACACGGGAACACCATGGGGCGCCATACTACGACCGCAGATCTCCGTAACTTCCTGAGCGTCTCGCTCCTCGATGGGGATTTCCTCCCCGCTGGCCAACTGAAAATCCAACGTAGAGGAGGGAGCGGCCACGTACAAAGGCAGATGGTGCTTCTCGCACAGAACGGCCAAATTATATGTTCCTATTTTGTTGGCCACGTCCCCGTTGGCGGCTATACGATCGGCACCCACTATGGCGAGATCCACTTTGCCCTGTGACATCAATCGACCTGCGGCGTTATCGCAGATGAGAGTCACTGGAATGCCAGCCTGCATCAGCTCCCATGCGGTCAACCGAGCTCCCTGAAGCAGTGGTCTGGTCTCATCGGCATATACCGCGATCTTCTTGCCCATCTCATGCGCCACATAGAGGATGCCCAGGGCCGTTCCAATCCCCCCCGTGGCCAATCGACCGGCATTGCAGTGAGTCAGTATCCTGGCTCCATCCTTCAACAGCTGTTGGCCGTTTTCCCCTATGTGACGACAGAGACTGGCATCCTCCTGGTGAATGGCCTGAGCCTCCTGTAGAAGTGCCCCTTTGATCTCCGTGATAGAAGCATCCCTGTGCTTCTCGGCCACGGCTCTAAGGCGCCCCAGTGCCCAGGGAAGATTGACGGCGGTAGGTCTGGTGGAACGCATCAGGTCCAAGACTCGCCCCATCTCTCCCTGCAACTTCTTAAAGGATTCCGCGGAGGATTTCTGCAGGCCCAGGACAATCCCATAAGCGGCGGCGATTCCTATGGCTGGCGCGCCCCTGATACGCAGTGTGCGGATGGCCTCGGCCATCTCCTCTGCCGTGTCACAACGGTGCAGTATTAGCTCCTCGGGCAGCCTGGTTTGATCGATCATCACCACATGATCGTCTTGCCAAGCGATGGTTGGAGGATCGAACATGATTTTACCTTTTTCGTTAATCGGTAATCGTTTATCGTTAATCATGTATCGTTAATGGTTTATCGTTAATCGAGACTAGAGACTCGGAAAAGACCCGGAACAGGGGTCCGGGAACCGGGATCCGTAAAAAGCTGCCTATTTTTTGCTGCTTCCTGCTTACTGCCTACTGGGGCGGCTGGGATGAGGAAGGGCCCCTCACTCCCCCATCAGTTGCACCAAAATCTCCCTCCGGCGGGGTCGGTTATCGAAATCCAGAAACACGATCTGCTGCCAGGTGCCCAAGGTCAGCTTTCCACTCACAAAGGGAGCGGTAAAGGAAGTACCTACGAGAGAGGAGCGGAGATGGGCATGACCGTTGCCATCGTGCCAGGTGTCGTCGTGGTGATAGCGTTGCCCAGAGGGAATGAGCTTATCCATGATCTCCGGGAGGTCACGTCTCAGCCCCGGCTCGAACTCCAATGTGGTGATGCCTCCCGTGGAGCCGGAGATAAACACCGTGGCTATGCCATTTTTGAAACCACTTTGCTCCAGGGCCTGGGCCACCTGGGGGGTGATGTCCACCACGTCAGCGGAGCCTTGCGTCTCAATGGTAAAAGACTGCGTTGAAACCGACATCTCCAACTCCCTTCGGCCATACATATAGAAGAGTTCCGAAAACCCTCAAAAACCGAGATCTTCGTTGACAATCACCACCGTCAGTCTTCCCGGAGCCACCTGTCTCTCTGTGATGACCAGATGGTTGCAGATCCGATCTGGGGACGAACAGTCCTCACATTGACCGCTGGTGGCGCAGGGAACCTTTCGACTCAGTCGTTTTGCGTTGAGAGGGGCGGCTTTGTTCCAGACTCGATCCAGGGCCTCGTCTACATCGCTGACAACCTTGTTCCTACCCACCACCACAATCACTTTCTGAGGGCCAAAGGTCATCGCCGCCACGCGATTTCCAACGCCGTCCAAGTTCACCAGCTGCCCATCCATGGTGACCGCATTGGAGCCGGTGACGAAGAAGTCGGCCAGCAACCCCTTTCGACGCATCTGCATGCCCTTCTCCGGAGAGAGACCCTTGGCATACTGATCATAAAGGGTGTACTTCCCGGAGCGAAGGGCATCCAGCAATCCGATCTGCTTGACGGTCAGCGAGCCCCCCAAGCCTACTGTGGTCCCCGAAGGGATCATCTTCAGGATTGTTTTTGACGCTTTGTTCCCATCGGGCACAAACATAGCGGCCATGTTCCTTCTCTCCAAAGCGGTCATGGTCCGTTTCACTCTGGCCTCATGGTACCAGGATGCGTCAGTTTTCATCCTCTTGCCTCCCATATACGATCTCGCCTCCGACAATAGTGGCCACCGAGCGCCCGGTTAACTCCCATCCCTCGAAAGGCGTATTCTGAGATTTGGATCGAAACGACTGGCAATCAACGGCCCAGCGTACTTCCGGGTCGATGATGGTCAGGTCGGCTACGCCCCCCTCGCTAAGAGCACCGCCTTCGATGCCCAAAATTCGCGCCGGGTTCACGGTCAGCTTAGCCAGAGCCTCACTGAGGGTCAGAAATCCAGTCCCGACCAACTCCGTCAACACCAAACCTAAACTTGTCTCCAACCCGACGATGCCGAAGGGGGCCGCGTCGAACTCCATCTCTTTTTCCTCCGACGAGTGAGGAGCATGATCGCTGGCCACGCAATCGATGGTTCCATCGGCCAATCCGGACCGAAGGGCCTGCAGATCCGCCTCCGCCCTGAGGGGAGGGTTCATCTTGGTGTTCGTATCGAAGGTGCGCACAGCCTCCTCGGTGAGGCTGAAATGGTGGGGCGTCACCTCGGCACTCACCTGGACGCCACGGCGCTTGGCCTCCCTGATGAGCTCCACGGCTCCGGCGGTGCTCACGTGAGCGATGTGCAACCGTCCCCCGGTAAACTCGGCGATGGCTATGTCCCTGGCCACAGCCACCTCCTCGGCAATGGCAGGAATACCCTTTAGCCCCAGAATGGTGGATACGTAG
This sequence comes from candidate division Zixibacteria bacterium SM23_81, assembly GCA_001304015.1. Lineage (GTDB taxonomy): Bacteria > SM23-81 > SM23-81 > SM23-81 > SM23-81 > SM23-81. The sequence continues at coordinate 12,134 of LJUY01000033.1, forward strand.
CTCTCGTTCATCACACCCGGCCCCCGAAGATCTATATCCTCACAATGGGAGATAACCGGAATGTGGAACATGCTGGCATATTCCAAGGCGCGACGAAAGATCTCGGAGTTTCTCACCGGATCGCCATCGTCAGAGATGGCCACAGCCCCAGCCGCCACCAGGTCAGCCACCTCTGCGAGCTCCTGGCCCTGCCGTCCCCTGGTGATGGCGCCCACGGGATAGACCTTGACGGGGGCTTCCTCGGCCTTTTGACAGACAAACTGCACCGTCTCCTGATTGTCGATGGGCGGATTTGTGTTGGGCATGCAGATGATGGCCGTGAATCCACCGGCGGCGGCGGCCTGAGCGCCGGTGAAAATGGTCTCCTCATCCTCTCGACCCGGCTCCCGCAGATGCACATGCATGTCGATCAAACCAGGAACCACGAGCTTTCCTCGGGCCTCGAAAAGCTCAACGCCCACTGGCGGTTTCTTCACCGCTCCGATGGACACGATCCTGCCATTGCGGATGAGCACATCGGCCACTTTATCGAACCCGCTGCCAGGATCGAGAACACGCCCAGACTTGATCCATAAGCTCTTAGCTTTGCTCACGCCAGCTCCTATATAATGGGACCATGTAGCCATCCATCAGGTAGGTTTAGACTCCCCCCCCACTCAGCAAAAAGAGGGCGGCCATGCGCACTGCCACCCCATTGGTTACCTGATCAAGGATGACCGAGTAAGGACCGTCGGCCACCTCCTGGGTGATCTCCACCCCTCGATTGATGGGTCCAGGATGCATGATGGTCAGGTTTTCCTTGGCATCAGCTAACCGTTCGGTAGTTATGCAGTACTGCCGGATATACTCGCGCACCGAGGGCAGTAGCCCCTGAGTTTGCCGCTCAAACTGCAATCTCAGCACATTAATCACATCGGCGCCCTCCAGAGCATCATCCAGGTGGACATAGACATCCACGCCGAGCTGTTCCACGTCCAGGGGTATAAGGGTTTTGGGACCACAGACGGCCACCGACGCTCCCAAGGTGTTTAATCCCCAAATATTGGAGCGGGCCACGCGGCTGTGGGCGATGTCGCCCACGATGACCACGCGCAGGCCCTCCAAGCTGCCGTATTTCTCCCGCAGGGTCATCATGTCCAAGAGGGCCTGGGTGGGATGCTCATGTGCCCCATCCCCGGCATTGATCACGGACGCATCAACACATCTGGCCAGAAAATGTGGCGCCCCCGCCGCCGAGTGCCTGATGACCACCAGGTCCACCCTCATAGCCTCGATGTTCCTGACGGTATCCTTAAGGGTTTCACCCTTGCGTACACTGCTGCTATCTTTAGAAAAGCTCACCGAATCCGCACTCAATCGCTTCTCTGCTAGCTCGAAGGAGAACCGCGTACGTGTGCTGGGCTCGAAGAACAGATTCGCCACCGTGATTCCTCGCAAGGCTGGGACGATTTTAATGGGCCGTTCGAGAATCTCTTTGAAGGAGGCGGCGGTGTCCAGCATCAGCTGGATGTCCTCCCGATTGACTCCCTCTAACCCTAGAAGATGTTTGCTCTTCAATGCCATGAGTCGATCACCTCTAGGAAGGCTCTTCCTCCACCGTGACCTCGTCGGAGCCGTCAACCTCCTGGACCTTCACCGTAACCCGTTGACCTTGGGAGGTGGGAACGTTCTTGCCCACATAATCGGCCCGGATGGGCAGCTCCCGATGGCCGCGATCGACTAGCACGGCCAGCTGAACAGACCTGGGACGGCCGAAATCGACCAGCTGGTCCAGAGCCGCCCGGATGGTCCTGCCCGTGTTGAGCACGTCGTCCACCAGGATGACCACGCGACCGCCGATATCGAAGGGTATCTCTGTCTTATGCACCACCGGCTGCTCCAGAACCACCTGAAGATCGTCGCGATACAAGGTGATGTCGATGACCCCCACGGGGATGTTCACTTCCTCAATACCCTCGATGACCTGGGCGATCCTGGCGGCAAGATAATCTCCCCGAGCCCGGATCCCCACGATGACCAAATTCTGCGCCCCTTTATTGCGCTCGATGATCTCATGGGCGATCCTGGTCACGGCTCGTTGAACGTCTTTGTTATCCATGATCTGGTTCAAAGATCTTCCCCCGCTCAAAAAAAACCTCCTCGCCGAAAGGGCAAGAAGGCCATTATACTCCTTCCCTGGGCCCTTTCTAGCCTCACCGTGCTAGTTTAAAGGGCAATTCCTGAAGCAATAGATAACACAAAAGATTCATTTTGTCAAGGGAAATTTTTACGTAGGTGGTATGGCATCTTCAGGTACTGATGCTGGAAGCTCGTTTATCGGTGTGGAAGCTGGTATCGAAACTGGAAACTGGAAGCTCGATGCTGGAGAGATATCCAGCTCAGCGTTTGAAGCTTGAGAAAAGTGTAACAGATAGCTGAAGGCGTGGTTGAGTGGGAAACCTTCCGAAGGTTGCGAACCTTCGGAAGGTTTAAGAAACGGAAAGGATTATCGAAGACGCAGAATCGATGCATGGCTTCATATGAATTATGCGCTCGTAGGGGCGTATTGCAATACGCCCCTACAGATTTTTCAAACCCTTTCCTTCCACAAAAAGGGCGCAGCATGCTGCGCCCCTACTACTGCGTGACGCTCCCTATCATTCCTGTCTTATCCCCACTGTCATTCCCACGAAGCTTGTCCCCGCGAAGGCGGGGAGCGGGAATCCAGAATCACACCAACTCATCATACAAATCCTTCCAGTCAGGATTTGTTTTCTCTATCAACTCAAGTTATGTCGAAAGAGATCTTGTTGGGTTACGCTGCACGTAGCTCAACCTACGAGATACAAGCCTGCCATTTACATATTAACTTATTTATCAATTGGCAGTTATATAAACCATCTAAAGTCTTACTTTAGGTATTCTGGGGAGCTTACGACCTTCATAGATCAGTGGCCACGCCGGATGATTGATGGTCCAGAATCTCCTTCAGGGCCTGCTCCATGGTCAACAGAGGTGTCTCCACGGTCCAACCCCGTTTTCGAAGCTGCACCATCAGCTGAGAAGCCAGAGGCAGGTCGATGCCCAGCTGACCCACCCGCTCCCCCTTTGCGAAGATCGCCCACGGGGTATCATCCTCAGCCACAGTGCCTTCCTCCATGACCACCAGACGATCCGCCAGAGAAACGACCAAATCCATGTTATGGGTGATCAGCACTATGGCCGTTCCCTGACTGCGAAGCTGTCTCAAAATCTCAAGGATCTGATCGCATCCCCTGGGGTCAAGCCCCACAAAGGGCTCATCCAAGATGAGGACTTCTGGCCCCAGGGCTAAAACGCCGGCGATGGCCACCCGGCGCTGTTCCCCCCCGCTGAGGTCGAAGGGGGAACGCCGGGCAAAATGATTTACATCCAGGCCCACCAAATGCAGGGCCTTGCGGACTCGTTGATCTACCTCTCCATCTGAAAGGTTGAGATTCCGTGGTCCATAGGCCACGTCATCGTAAACCGTCTCCTCGAAGAGCTGTTTCTCCGGAAACTGGAACACAAGACCCACTTTCTGGCGCAATTTCTGAAGATCCCTTTCCTTTTCGCTCACGCCCTGACCGTCCACCACCACCCTCCCCGAGGAAGGTCGCAGCAGGGCATTCAGATGTTGCACCAGAGTGCTCTTGCCGGAGCCGATGGGTCCCACCAGCCCCACCAGCTCCCCACGGCGTATGGACAGGCTGGCCCCACGGAGCGCAATGTTCTCTGTGGGCAGACCGGGATTATACCGGTAGCAGAGCTTCTCCGCCCGAATTCTCTCTTCACCCATTTCCCCAGGACCCAATCCCTCTGTGTCCAGAGTCCTCTCTTCTTTCTCAACTACCATGCGACGGACGTTCCCGAACCTGGGAAGGGAAAAGATGCCCACCGCCAGCTCATCCAAGTCATGGATGGGTTTTGGCATGGAGACACCAGCCTTTTCGAGCCTATTGGCCAGTTCCACGGGAAAAGGCGGCCTCAATCCCAGCTGGGCTAACCGGTCCCCTTGAGAAAAAACCTCATCGGGGCATCCCTCCATGACCAGCTTTCCCTCATGGAGCACTAATACACGCGGGGACTCGGCGGCCTCCTCAGGGAACTGGGTGATGTGCACCACTGAGACCTGACCATCAGCGCACAGCCGCCCCAGCAGCTCCCGCACCTCTCGTCGGCCCACGGGATCCAGCAGGGATGTGGGCTCATCCAAAATCAGGTATTTAGGCCGCATGGCCAGAACGGCGGCGATGGACAGACGCTGCTTCTCCCCACCGGAGAGCAGGTGAGGCGGACGCTGGCGAAAATCCAATAGGTGAAACTGATCCAGCACCTCCTCTACCCGATCTCGCAACAGTCCCGATGGGATTGCCAGGTTCTCCAAGCCGAAGGCGATCTCCCGCTCCACCGTGGTGGAGACGATCTGATTGTCCGGGTTCTGGAAAACCATCCCCACCCTGCGCCGAACGTCATCCCAATTGGTTCGCTGACGGACATCCAACTCATCCACCCAGACCTCACCACTCTGGGGAACGAGAAGACCATTGAGGCAACGGGCCAGGGTGCTCTTGCCGGAACCATTGGATCCGATGATGGCTACCGTCTCGCCCTCGGAGATTTTTAGAGAAACCCCCTTCAGGGCCATGAGACGACCACCGTCCCTGAGGCGGTAGCTGAACTCCAGATCCCGCACATCGATCATGCCTTTTCCCCTTCCCCGATTCCTCAATCCCCGATCTTGGATCCTCTGCCCCCGATTCCCACCCATCCCCGATCCTAGATACTAGATCCTGGATGCGAAGCAGGTGCATGAATTGTGACGTAATGCGTAATACGTAATTTCCCTTCGCATTACGAATTACGTACTGCGATCTGAACAAATTTTCAAGATCTAGCATGGAGCGTCAGGTGACTTTAGGTTTTTCCTAGCATCTAGAATCCAGAATCCAGCATCCAGAACGTGCATGAGGTCCTATTCCCTCCGTGCCAAAATCTCCATGCTCGGCCTGATATCCCTCCACAGCAGTCGGCTCAACAATGCTGTCGGGACCAAGAGAAGGTCCAGGGTCCGCACCAGGACATGGTCCATGACCGCCCCTCGGCGGTGGAACAATCGCACCAAGCTATTGACCTCCAGTGTTATACTGTCCAGCAATGGAGCGCTAACCCGCATAGGGGAGAATCCGGCCTTCTGGAGGCAGGTGCATATGGACTGTGGTGTGAAAAACCGGAGATGCGTGGGATCCTCCAGATGCCACCAGCTCTCCCCGAAAATCCGCAAGCCCGCCGAACGACCGTTGGGCGTCACTAAATAGATGAGAGCTCCCTTTCTGGCGGCGGCGAACAGCTTGCGAAAGCAGCGCAGAGGATCCTCCAGATGCTCCACAACGTGAATCATGTAAATGAGGTCCAGGCGCTCTTTTGGCAGGTCCGCTCGCTCTAATCCCTCATAATACAGATGAGCCCCGAGATACCTCAACTGATCCACCTGGAGACCCTGGGGCTGACTCACCTCCACACCGTAAACCTGGTGGTTCCGCCTTTGAAAAGACCTCAACAGCTGTCCGTCTCCAAATCCCACCTCCAAAACGTGAAGAGACTCTGGTTTGGCAAGCTGCGGGAGCAACTGGAGCAGCTTGCGCCGGGTGAAAAAAAGGCGGAATCGGTCGAACTTCTCCGACCCGCCGTAAACTTGATCTCGGGCGCCTGCCGGACAGAGGCGCACATCGCGGACCACATGCCCGCACAGGGGACACCTGTGCACAAGACATCCCCGGGCCAGCCGCTGGACCACCAAAGTGCGGTCGCACACTTCGCACCGCTTGGACCGCTGGCCCTGAAACTCCACCTTCTTTTTCCCTCCAGAGACCATGAACCTCAATCCTCGGGCTGCCACCGGAGCTTTAGGTCCCGGGCGGCTTTGACCTCATCCAGCCTGGCGACGGGGGTGCAGTGAGGAGCCGTTTTCAGCACCTCGGGATCGGACTCCGCCTCCTGGGCAATCTGAATCATGGCCTCCACAAAGGCGTCCAGAGACTCTAGGCTTTCCGTCTCCGTGGGCTCGATCATGAGCGCTTCAGGCACAATCAGAGGGAAGTAGATGGTGGGGGCATGCACGCCAAAGTCCAACAATCTTTTAGCGATATCCAGCGTCCTCACTCCCTGATCCTGAAACTTCTTTCCAGACAGAACGAACTCGTGCTGGCAATGTTGGCCATGGGGAAGATCGAAGGTCGATTGCAATCTTCTCATCAGATAGTTGGCGTTGATGATGGCGTTCTCGCTCACCCGCCGGAATCCCTCTAGACCTAGATGCCTGATGTACGCGTAGGCTTTCACCATGACTCCGAAGTTACCGTAGAAAGCCTGAACCTTGCCGATGGTCTTGGCACGGTCATGCTCCAGGGTGCAGCTGCCGTCCTGGCTTTTCACCACTACGGGCACAGGAAGATACGGGGCCAGTTCTTTCTTAACGCCCACGGGACCTGCCCCAGGACCTCCACCGCCGTGGGGCGCAGAGAAGGTCTTGTGCAGGTTGAAATGAACCACATCGAAGCCCATATCACCGGGCCGAACGATGCCCAGTAAGGCATTCAGGTTGGCCCCATCCATGTACATCAGGCCGCCCACGTCGTGTACCATCTGAGCGATGTCCTGAATCTGTGACTCGAAGATGCCCAGGGTGTTGGGCACCGTCAGCATCAGGGCGGCCACCTGGTCGTCCAGAACCTGGCGCAGAGCCGTTAGGTCCACCTGGCCCTGGGGATTGGATGGTACCTGGACCACCTGATAGCCAGCGATTCGCGCGCTGGCTGGATTGGTGCCGTGGGCCGAATCAGGAATAATCACCTTGGTTCGAGAGCTTCCCCTGTCCTGAAGCAGAGCCCGAATCATCAGCAGGCCGGTCAACTCACCATGGGCCCCGGCGGCGGGTTGGAGTGTGATCGCGTCCAGACCGGCCAGCTCACAGAGCCATCTGCCCAGGCGGTGCATCAAACGAAGGGCACCCTGGATCGTCTCAACAGGCTGTAGGGGATGCAAGTCGCACAAGCCGGGCAGTCGAGCCAGACCCTCGTGAAACTTGGGATTATACTTCATGGTGCAGGAGCCCAGGGGATAGAAGCCCCTGTCCACATGATGGTTCAGGACAGACAGCCGAGTAAAGTGGCGCACCACATCGGCCTCGCTCACCTGGGGTAAGGGCGGAGGATCTGCTCGTCGAATTTCCTGGGGAAGAAGTTCCTCCAGGGATTGTCGGGGCACATCCAGCTTGGGAGGCTTGGTGCCTCGACGTGCCGGAGAACTGAGCTCGAAGACCAGCCTCTCCTGCTCGACACGGTGGCATTCCTCCCTTTTCATGTCAATATTTCCTTTCCTGGCGGGGTACCCACCACTGGTGCAGGTTTTTATACACGCCCCGGATGTCCATATGAACGCCACGAAAACGCCGGTGAATGGCGTGGCAGTCCTGAGCGACGTACAAAAAGGTATATGGCTGTTCCTCGGCGATAATCTCCTGGAAACGATACCAGATCTTCTTGGCGGCCTCCCGATCTACCGCCAGGCGACCCCTTTCGATGAGGTCGTCCACCTCCGGGTTGGAAAAGGAGATGTAGTTATACTTGCCCTGGATGGATTTGGAGTGCCATACAGGAGTGGGATTGATGACGAAGCTGCCCCGCCATGCTAGGATGCAGGCGTCGAACTCTTTGGCCTGAGTCTTGTTGAGGAACACGTTCCATTCCAGAGATTTAATGTCCATGCGAAGGCCCAGGTCCTGGAAGGCGGCCTGTATCACCGTGGAGACCTCCTCGGAGATCCGATTATCGGTGATGATGGTCATGGTGAAGGAAAAGGGATAGCCACCTCTGTCCAATAGCCCATCCCCATCGCTGTCGCGCCAACCCACCTCGGCCAGGAGACGCTTGGCTCGCTCCGGATCGAAGGGGTAGGGCCGAATGCTTTCGTTATAAGCCCAGGAGGTGGGCACGATGGGCCCGGTGCACAGCTGGCCCAAACCGAAACGCAATCCCTGGATGATCCCCTCCCGGTCGATGGCCATGGTCAGGGCTCGTCTGACCCGTTTGTCTCCAAAGAGCGGATTTAAGAGGTTCCAGCCCACGTAAACATAGTCTCGTCCCGGATATTTCCACACTCGCAAGCGGTCATCTTCCATCCAGCGACCTTGGTCACTGGTGGGCACGGTGGGCAAAAGGTCGATGCCACCAGTCTCCAGCTCCACCCGACGGGTGGTTTCGTCGGGAATGACGCGAAATACCACACGATCAAGAGGGGGCCGTCCCTCATAATAACCGTCGTTGGGGACCAAGATGAGGCGATCCTGACTGGCCCAGCTTTCAAGCTTGAAGGGACCATTACCCACGGGCTTACGGTTAAAATCGGCGAACTTCATCTTATCTGGGGGCACCTTCTCCAGGAGGTGCTTGGGCAATACGACCAATCGAGTGTCCCCTAGCTGGTCGGCGTAGGGCTTTTTGAAGATGAAGTTTATCGTGTAATCGTCCATCACCTCCACCCGCTCCACGAAATCGAAATCGCTGATTCCGGGGTAGGCGATGACCGGATCGGCCATCAGCTCATAGGTGTAAGCCACATCGTGGGCAGTGGTTGGCAGGCCGTCGGTCCAGAAAACGTCGCGCCGCAGGTGATAGGTAAGAACCCTGTGATCGGAGGAAAATTCCCACGACTCCGCCAGCTTGGGGACGATGTTGAGGTTTTCATCGTACTCTGTGAGGCGCAGAAACAACAGCTCGATGATATCCTGGGCCACGGCGGAGGTGGAGACCAGCTCATTGAGGGCGTCAACGTCCACGCGGATCCCCACTACCAGGGTTCCCCCATATCGAGATGATTGGTGGCCCTCCCGAGCCTCTTGCTCCCCCTGGCCACAATCCCAGATGGGCAGCAGGGCCAATAATAGCAGAAGGGCCCAGAGCCTCAGATGAGTCCTACTCCTCTGGCTTATCGGCCAGCTTCTCCAGTTGCCCTTTGATCCACTCCTCATATTGGTGTCCCGGATAACGGCGGAGGAAGGCTTGATAGGCTGCCACTGCCTCCTGTTTGCGTTCTGCCCTTTGGTAGGTGTATCCGATCTCCAGCGGAGCTTCTTCCGCAAGCTCGCTCTCAGGATACCGGTCCGCGATTTGCTTGAAACGAACCACTGCCTCATCGGTTCTCTCCAGACGGCGGAGAGCATCTCCCTGGGAGGAGAGGGCATCGTCCGAAAAACCCTCCCGGTTTTGGGGGTCTAAACGGACCACCTTTTCAAATAGAGACAGGGAGTGATCCCATTGACCCCGCTGATGATGTTTCTCACCTAGTAGGAAGAGGAGCTGGACCTTGGTGGAATCCTCCCCGACCTGTTTCTGAAGCGCAGCCATGGTGCCCTTGCCGGCGAGATAATCTCGAATCTGAGCCATAAAGGGTTCGGGCCGCAGATAGCCCACAATGCGATCCACCTCTTGACCAGAGGGATCCAACAAAAGGATGGTGGGATAACCGAAAACCTGGAAATCCCGGGCCGCTTGGGTGTCAGCCCGGGCGTCCACCTTGGCCCAGATAAACTGCCGGGAAAAGTCAACCACACTGGAATCGGAAAAGGTTGTATCTTCCAAAGCTTTGCACCACTTGCAAGTTTGAGTATAGACATCTACCAAAAGGTGTCTCTGCGAATCCTCGGCCGCAGCCAGAGCCTCCTTCACAGAGCCGGCCCAGCGGATCTCCTCCCCCTTTTGGGCACAGGCCAAGACCATGAAAGAAATCAGCAGAGATAGAGCCACGAATTTAGCAAACCACAACACTATTGACCTCCTCACATGAAAAAGGGATACCAGCGAGCCCGCCTGAAATCCTGACGGCCTCTCGGCCACTGATATCCCCAGCTCGATGGCCTGCAGCTTTTTCTTTGCCCTCAACAGATTATGTTGCCCTTTGAGTGGCAAATTTCCCGAGATGCTCCACTAGATGATCTATCTGCTCCCTGGTCCTCTTTTCCGTCACGGCCACCAACAAACAGTCATCCAGGCCCATGCGGAATCGCCCCAGATCTACCCCGGCCAAGAGCCCCTCGGCAACCAGTTGCTGAATGATCCGTCCAGGCGGTGCGGGAACCTGAACGGCGAATTCCTTAAAAAAGGGACGCTCAAAACGTAGCCGAAATCCTGGCAGGCGGCAGATGGCTTTCTGAGCGTAGTGGCTTTTCTGCAAACAGAGATCCGCCACCTCTCGGAGCCCCTCCCTTCCCATTAGGGAGAGGTAAATGGTGCTGGCCAGAGCATTGAGGGCGTGATTGGTGCAGATATTGGAGGTGGCCTTCTCCCGTCGAATGTGCTGCTCCCGGGTTTGCAGCGTGAGAACGAAGCCCCTCCGACCCAGCCGGTCCGTCGTCTGGCCCACTAGCCTGCCCGGCATTTGCCTGACCAACTCCTTCTTGCAGGCGAAAAAGCCCAGAAACGGTCCGCCAAAGTTCATGGCATTTCCCAGGGCTTGCCCCTCTCCCAGGACAATATCGGCTCCCGTCTGTCCGGGCGGTACCAACAGGCCTAGAGAGATGGGATCCACGCAGACCACCACCAGCGCCCCAGCCCTTCGGGCGATATCAGCTGCCTCGGCCTGGGGCTCCAGGATGCCCAGGAAATTGGGTTGCTGAAAAAAAACGGCGGCCGTTTCATCCCCCACCATCGCCCCAAGGGAGCCCAGGTCTAGATGCCCCTCGGGGAAAGGAACCAGCTGTACCGTCAGCCCCAGACCTCCCGTATAGGTTCGCAGCGTTTGAAGATAGGCTGGGTTGACCGTTCCGGCAATGACCAAATCCCTCCTTCCGGTATGGGCGTGAGCCATCAAGGCCGCCTCGCCCATGGATGAGGCGGCGTCGTACATGGAGGCATTGGCCACATCCATATCCGTTAGTTGGCAGATAAGGGTCTGAAACTCGAAGATGGACTGCAAGGTTCCCTGACTCACCTCTGCCTGATAAGGCGTATAAGCGGTATAGAACTCAGATCGACCTAGGAGCTCAGCCACCACGCCGGGAAGAAAATGGTCGTATGCACCCGCCCCCAAGAAAGAGACCAGACGTTCTGAACTGTGGTTCTCCCAGGACAAGGCCTGGACCTCATGGACCACCTCTTGCTCTGTGGAGCCCGACGGCAGAGAGAGTTCTCCGGACCACCTGAGGGGCTCAGGGATGGCCTCGAGAAGCTCCTCAAAAGAGGTGACGCCGATGGCCTCAAGCATTTTCTGTCGATCGGTATCTGTGTTGGCGATGTAAGGCATTGGTCTGCACTGGCTGAGGTGGGGCTTCACTCGCCGATGAACTCACGATATTCCTTCGGGGAGAGCAAATTCTCCAATTCTTCCTCGTTGGCCACCTTGATCTTGACCATCCACCCTTCCCCATAGGGATCCGAGTTTATAATCTGAGGCGTATCCTCGAGCTTCGCGTTGACCTCGACCACCTCTCCGGACACCGGGGAGTAAAGCTCCGAGACGGCTTTCACCGCCTCCACGGTGCCGAACGGCTCCATCTGAGAGACCTCCTCCCCCAAGGAGGGAAGCTCCACAAAAACGATGTCGCCCAGCTCTTTTTGAGCATAATCGGTAATCCCTACGGTGGCCAGGCCCGATTCCACCTGGACCCACTCGTGCTCCTCGGAGTATTTCAGATCGTTGGGAACCATGCCATGACCCTTTCTCCAACGTTGCGCAAACCCCTGAATCCCAGGTTTGTTTCCACTGGGGGAAGCAAACCCAAATTACCCTTCCGAGCCAGCATTCATCTCCTCCACAAAGGAGGTGTCAAAGTCTCCCGCTTGAAAACGAGAATCGGCGACCACCCTTTGATGAAAGGGAATGGTCGTCTTAGGACCCTCCACCACGAATTCCTCTAATGCCCTCTCCATGCGCAGGCGAGCCTCTGCCCTGTCTTTCCCGTGCGCGATGAGCTTGGCCAGCAGGGAATCGTAATGGGGTGGAATCACGTAGTTGGCATAAGCATGCGTGTCTACCCGAATCCCCGGGCCTCCTGGCACATGAAAGCTGGTGATCTCGCCCGGCGAGGGCCGAAAGCTTTTGTCTGGATCCTCGGCGTTGATACGACATTCGATGGCGTGACCGCGCTGGACCACGTCCTTCTGGGTATATCCCATGGGTTCGCCGGCGGCCAGTCGTATCTGCTCCTTGATCAAATCGATGTTCACCACCGCCTCGGTCACCGGGTGCTCCACCTGGATGCGGGTATTCATCTCCATGAAGTAGTACCGACCGTTACGATCCAGAAGAAACTCCACCGTCCCGGCACCCTGGTATCCGATGCTTTTGGCCCCTTTGACGGCATCATGACCCATTTTCTTCCTCAGTTCCGCAGTCATGGCCGGGGAGGGAGATTCTTCCACCAGCTTCTGGTGTCGCCTCTGAATTGAGCAATCCCTCTCTCCCAGGTGAACGATGGTACCATATTTGTCGCCCAGAATCTGAAACTCCACATGTCTGGGATTCTCCATAAACTTCTCCAGATAGAGATCGGCGCTGCCGAAGGCGCTCTGAGCTTCACTGCTGGCCATCTCGAATCCGCGTTGGAGGTTCTCCTCGCCGGCGGCGATGCGCATACCCCGTCCCCCTCCCCCCGCTGCGGCCTTGATCATCACAGGATAGCCGATCTTCTCGGCCATCTGAAGAGCGTGCTTGACGTCCTTGAGAACGCCCTCGCTGCCCGGGATGATAGGGAGTCCAGCCTTACGCATAGACTCCCGAGCATAAGACTTATCACCCATTTGGCGGATCATCTCCGCCGAAGGGCCAATAAAGACGATGCCGCAGTCTTTGCAGATATCGGCGAAGTCCGCATTTTCGGCCAGAAAGCCGTATCCGGGGTGGAGGGCTTCGGCGTTGGTGAGCTCCGCAGCGCTGATGATACGAGAGACGTTCAGATAGCTCTCCGAGCTGGGGGCGGGGCCAATGCAGACGTTCTCGTCGGCAAAGCGAACGTGCAAAGAGGCCTCGTCGGCCTCTGAATAAACCCCTACGGTGCTGATGCCCAGCTCTTTACAAGCTCTGATCACGCGCAGGGCGATCTCACCCCTATTTGCGATGAGGACTTTGGAAAACATCCTGTCTCAGGTTCCCTCCGAAGGCTCCTGCGGGCCGCTTTCCTGGGGGGGCTCCTCCTTTGTGTCCCCCTGTTGGTCGAAGAAACGCATGCTCCGGTCCGAGGCTCCCACAACCCCAGCCACCTTGAGCTCAAAATCTGTGGGGCTGGTGCTGAATTTCCTGGCCACATCCAAAGTGATCATCCCCCGCTGGTACAGCTGGAGAAGGGATTGATCGAAGGACTGCATTCCGTATTCCGTAACCCCATCCTCGATAAGCTGAGGAATCAGCTGAGACTTCTCGGGCTCCAACAGGCAATCTCGCACCGTGCCTGTGCCCACCAGCACCTCCACCGCCGGAATGCGACCCTTGCTGTCGGCCCTGGGCAGCAACCGCATGGAGATGATAGCCTGTAAGGTGCCCGAAAATAGGAGACGAACGTATTGCTGCTGGTCCAAGGGGAAAAAAGAGATGACCCTGCTCACCGTCTGGGCGGCGTCGATGGTGTGCAAAGTGCTCAGAACCAGATGTCCTGAATCGGCCGCGTTGAGGGCCACGGTCATGGTCTCCACATCTCTGATCTCGCCGATGAGGATGACGTTGGGATCCTGCCTGAGGATATGCTTCAGGGCATCGGGGAAGGAATGGGTGTCATTCCCCACCTCCCGCTGAGCAATGATGCTTTTGTTGTTCTCGTAGATGAACTCGATGGGGTCCTCGATGGTCACGATGTTGACGTTTTCACTATGGTTGATGTGCTCGATCATTGCGGCCAAAGTAGTGGACTTACCGCTACCGGCGGTACCGGTCACCAAAATCAGACCGCGCCTGCGCAAAGCAAGCTCGCTCAGAACCGGCGGAAGATTAAGGCCTGCAAAATCAAGGACCTCACTTTTAATAGCCCTGAAGACCATGGCTATATCGTTGCGTTGTCGATAGACATTGACCCGGTAGCGCCCCACATCCGAGTAATCCAGGGCCGTATCGAACTCTTTATTACGCTCAAACATCTCCCTCTGAGCTCCGGTGAGCACGCGACCCAGCAAAACCTCCATCTCCTCGGTTCTCATGACCGGCGAATCACTTCTGATCAACACGCCATTGATACGGTAAATGGGCGACATGCCTACCCGGAGATGAAGATCCGAGGCGTCCCTAGCCCTCATATCCTGTAGTAGATCCTTCAGATCTGGCATGGCAACCTCCTGTATTCTAAAAGTTCTCTCACTCACCGATTCTTAGGAGGGCTCCACGAAGAAGAGGGGCTGTCCGAACTCCACCGGTTGGGCGTCTTCCGCGAGGATGTCAACGATGCGTCCAGAAACGTCGGACTCGATCTCGTTCATCAGTTTCATGGCCTCTACGATGCAGACCACTGTGCCCTTGGCAATGGCCTGACCAACCTTGACATAGGGTTCGGCACCGGGTGCCGGGGAGCGATAGAAAGTACCCACCATGGGCGACTCTATGGCCACCATGTTTGCGGCCTTGGCATCTTTAGGGCCCGGTGCCGCCTCCGCGGGAACTTGCCCGGCTGTCGCCATCGAGGACAATGTGACCTCGGGGTTATTGCCGAGCGATGGCCGAGCCTTTTTGGAAATGCGTACTTTCCTGCCCCACCGGCTAACCTCCAGCTCCTCGATATTGCTCTCCTCAACCAATTTAATCAGCCGTTTGATCATCGATTCTCTCATGGGTTTCTCCCTGCCATGGTTTGAGGGAACCCATCTTCGGCTCTCTCTTCACTTCACCCGTTCCACATAAATGCCTTTACGGGTATCCACTTTGATGACGTCGTTGACATCAATGAAGAAAGGCACCTGCACCACGGCTCCAGACTCCAGCTTGGCCGGCTTCGATCCCCCGGAGGCGGTGTTACCACGCACGCCAGGCTCCGTCTCCTTCACCCTCAGCTCGACGAAGATGGGGAGTTCCAGCCCGATGACCTGGTTTTCGTGAAACAGGACCTGAACATTGGCGCTCTCGGCCAGAAACTTGGCTGTATCTCCCACCATGTCGGCAGAAATGGGAATCTGCTCGTAGGTGCTGGTATCCATGAGGAAAAATTGATCACCCGAACGGTACAGGTACTGCATCTCCCGCCGGTCAATTCTGGCCTTCGTGATGCTCTCGCCCGCCCGAAAGGTGCGATCGACGACCCTGCCGGTGCGCACGTTCTTCAACTTGGTCCTGACGAAAGCCCCCCCTTTGCCCGGCTTGACATGCAGGAACTCCACTATGGTGTAAAGATCGCCCTCTACCA
>LJUY01000077.1 GCA_001304015.1 candidate division Zixibacteria bacterium SM23_81
ATTTGGCCGGGCCCGCACCACGGTGGTAAGCGCACGATCGGAACCCCCAAAATCGGGGACCAGGACCTCAACCCTGACCCCGGGAACGCGCCGCCGTATCTCCGTAATAGTCTGTGCGAAGATCCCTGCGCCACCGTCGGGAAGGTCATCGCGGGTGACCGATGTGATGACCACGAAGCGAAGTCCCATCTTCTCCACCGCCTCACCCACTCTTCCCGGCTCCTCGGGATCTGGCGGCCCCACCGGCCCATGGGCTACCGCGCAAAATCGACAGTTTCGCGTGCACCGATCCCCCAGGATGAGGAAGGTTGCGGTGCCACGAGAAAAACACTCCCCGAGATTGGGGCAAAGGGCCTCCTGACAGACGGTATGAAGCTGGCTACTCTGGAGGATCCGGTGCACTTCGTGATAGGTAGCCCCCCCGGGTATCCTCCGCTTCAGCCACGGCGGCTTTCTCAAACGAGGCCTCTGCTCACGCACTGGACTCATGCCGCCTCCCTTACTATCCCCCGGGCCTTTGCGTCCAACAGGCGATGGATATCCTTCACGCTTACCATGTCCAATTCCACGCCGAAACCCTCCCGGATGTGTCGAGCAGCAGCGCACCGAACCTCCTCCATGGGAATCTCCCTGCCCAGTATTCGTTTCAAGGAAGTGACCTGAATGCCCTCCAAACCACAAGGGTCAATCCACTGGAAGGGCGCCAGCCATGTGTTCACATTGAGGGCGAATCCGTGGAAGCTAATCCCCCGGCGCACGGCTATCCCCACGCTCCCGATCTTGGAGGTTCCCACCCAGACACCGCGATTCATGGAATTTCTCCCCGATCGGATTCCCCAGTCCGCCAAAGAGCGGATCATCACCTCCTCCAGGGCCTCCACGAAATCCAGCACCCTCCACCCATGGGCCTTCAGGTTCACGACGAGGTACCCCACGAGCTGCCCCGGGCCGTGGTACGTAATGTCCCCACCCCTTTCCACGTGGATAAGCGGGATTCCACGCTCGGCCAAGAAGTCCTCGGACACCTTCAGGTGGTCTCGCCCCCCTCGATGCCCCAGCGTGAAGACGGGAGGATGTTCCAAGAGAAAGACGAAATCCGGGAGGCTCGCATGGCTGCCTTTGGCTTCCACCAGGCCGAGTTGGAGTCCCCACGCCTCCCGGTAGTCAATGGAAGGGGTCTCCATACAGAACCACCTTCCCGAGGCCGGAGTTTTCTGGTTTTTATTGAAAAGATTTCTGTAACTTCTTGATTTCATAACAGATTCTGTTTTTCCCAAGAGAACACCCTTGCCCCCGTGGAATAATGGAATAGTGGAAAAGTGGAACACTGGATAGAGAAATCGGAAGGCACTGATCTTTTGTGTTCTCCCCCAGCCCATCACTCCAGTATTGCATTACTCCAATACGCCAGTCGGTGTGGTTTGGGGGGAAATTAAGTCATGGGTCGGGAGGTTGCGGTCGCCATCACCGGCCCTGTTTCTCGGTGGAAAGGCTGCGCCCCTTTCAATAGAGATGTTCTCCCCGGTTGAAAAAACGCCTGAAACCCTCCCTATCCCCAGCGGCTCGAGAGATGCGTCTCAACCCCTCTTTCAACGATTCCGTTTCCGTGGCAAAGGAGAGTCGTAAGAAGTGAAACTTCTCGACTCCAATGCGGCCGAAGGATTTCCGATCCATAGTCGCCACCTGGTATTCGAACAGCAAGAACATCTGAAAGAGGGTCGAAGGACTCGTCTTCCCCCTTATCTCAGCGGGAAGACCCTGAAACGCATCCATAATCCCCAAATTCTCGCACACCTCGCCGACGTTCGGGAAAACGTAGAATGCCCCCTTCGGCTTCTGGCACCGAATCCCCTCGATGGCATTGAGTCCATCGACGACTAAATCCCTCCGTTCCTGGAAAATGGTCACCATGTGACGAATGGCGTCCTGGCTGAGCGGTGACTCGAGGGCGATGCGAGCTCCTTCCTGGTTGTAAGGGGGGATACAGGAAAAATAGTTAATATTGAGATTTCTGAAGACCTCGGCCTCCTCGGCCGTGGGGAAAAGAACCCATCCGATTCTGCCCCCGGTCCAGGAAAAGCTCTTCGATGCCCCACTGACCAGGATGGTGACCTTCTCCATCCCCGGACAGGAAATAATACTGTGGTGTTCGCTCCCATCGAAAAGGATATGCTCATACACCTCATCGGAAAACACACGAACCTGTTCGGGACATCGCCTCCTAATCACATCGGCTAGGTCTCGAAGTTGTTCCGGGGAGGCTACACCTCCCGTGGGATTCGAGGGGAAGTTGAGGAAGATCATCTTCGTCTTCTCGGTGATGAGAGGCCCAATATCCACCCCTGAAAAGGAGAAATTCCTCTCCTCGTTCAAATGCAGGGGCACGGGTTTGACGCCCAGGTAGGTCATAAAGGATTCATAGATGGGAAACCCCGGGCTGGGATAGATGATCTCATCCCCCGGATCGCAGTAGGTTTCCTGGCATAACCCGATGGCGGGTTTGGCACCGGGAAACACCACGATTCGATCGGGTGTTGCCCTAATTCCCCGTGTTTCGGAGAAATGCTTTGCAACGGCAGCCCGGAGTAAGGGAATCCCCTGGGGATCGCAATAGTGCGTGTTATCCCGATCGAGCTGCCCTTTGACCTCATCCTTGATAAATTCCGGAATGGGAAAATCCGGTTCCCCCAGATTGCATTTGACCACCTCTTTTCCCTGCTCCTCGATGGCCCGGATTAAAGGCCCTATTTTAAAAGCATTCTCCGTATCGATGAGCCCGACCCTCTTGGCGTAAAGATCCATAACCTACTCCTCCTCATGTTTAGCTATTTCTTCTGTTAAAGCAATCGTGATACATGCGGGAATTTGAAATAGTTCGTGTTTGATGAAAGGAGAACACAAGTCTTGGTGCTCGCTATACCGCCGGTATCACTGAGTTCCCTCAGGAAAAGGATCTTATTCAGTTTGGGCAATGAATTGACCGTCACTTCAAAGGAAAGGTCATAACATCCTATGAACGTAACATAGGCCTCTTTGCAAGTCAAGAGAAGATTACATGTTTCGCATAATTTTTCCATATAATTATGTCGTATTGATTTTTTTTTGGATTTTTTTTGTTTATTATTAAGAATGGGATTGACTCCTTGATTTTTTCGTGATTCTTTTTTAAATACTGATACGTTCTCATAGTTCATTAACGTGAACCTGAAATGGAGAAGATATGGCAGAAATCGATAAAGAGGCCATCCGAGAAGGCCTCATGAAAGCAGGTATTCCCGAATCCCGGATTGATATCAGTGATGTCGGCTGCTTAGGGTATGCAATAGATGTAGGTCCTATCAGTCTCACACCCAAGGCAGTAGTAGGTGTGCGCAGTCATTCTGATGTAGCAAATGCCGTTAGATTTGCCTATGAGCACAATGTCCCCATTACTGCCAGGGGTGCAGGAAGCGGCTTGCCCGGTCAGTCAGTTGGCTCTGGCATTGTCCTCGATATGCGCTCCCTGGATGAGATGAAGGTCCTAGAAGATCATCCTGAGGGGGGAAAGATAGTCCATGCCCAATCTGGGGTAATCTTTACCAGATTGAACAATTTCCTGAAAGAATATGGCGTATTCTTAGCCTCTTATCCTGCCTCCGCAGATATGGCTACCATTGGCGGTAGTATTGCCAACAACGCTTCAGGTGCAAATTCCTGCAAGTTGGGCACTACACAGCATCAGGTTATGGATTTACACGTTGTCTTGGCTGATGGAACAAGCTTATGGACCTCGGAGATTGAATCTGACAAGCAACCCTGGAAGAAAATTCTAGAGCTCGTCCGGCAAAACAAAGATGCGATCGAGAGAGACTTCCCCAGAGTGCCTAAGAATTCCTCAGGCTATAATGTTTTCGATATCTTAAAACAGCTTGAGAAAGGCATCCCCGTTGACTGGACCAGACTCTTCGCCCACTCTGAAGGCACTTTAGGCATTATCACCGAGGCCAAAATAAGGGCAGTGCCTCTGGCCACACAAAAGGCTACCTGCATTGTCTACTTCACAGATTTAAGAAAGGCCTGCGGGGCGATACCTAAGATTTATAACCTGGGCCCATCCTGTTTTGATACAGCGGTAACCACCAATCTTGACCTCATCAGAAAGACCTTTCCACAACTTGGCATACGCGAAGATGCCAAAGTAATGTACATCATTGAGTTCGATGATGTAGAAGTAAAACCAGATCCCCATGACCCAGCCAAAAGAATCGGCCAGGTGAGTCTCATGGATGAAGGGACTGCCACTGGCCTCATCGAAAGTCAGGTAGAGTCATTAAAGGGACTACTGGAAGAAGAATATCCCGAATCAGCTATTGGTTTTGAAGTGGCCAGGGACCCAGCAAGACAAGATGCCCTCTGGCTGGGAAGGAGAAGCGCCTTACAGGTCCTTTACGCCTATGACCCGGGGAAAAGACCGCTTACCATGATTGAGTGTGTGGTCTTACCCAGGGATGAGAAAAAACTCCTGGAATTTATCAGTTATATGGAAGAGGTGTTTGACGAAGAGCACGTTGTGGCTGGTACCCACGGACATGCAGGAGACTGTAACTTCCATCTCTACCTCCTCCTCAACCTAAGCCAACAGCAAGACAGGCAGAAACTGATTAATGTGATGACCAAAATTACGCAAAAGGTAGCCGAACTTGGCGGCAGTATGAGCGGTGAACATGCCGATGGAAGGACCAGAGGGAAAATTTTACCTCATGTGTTTGGGCTGGATCTCTTTGACCTATTCGTTGAAATAAAAGACCTTATGGATACAAAGAATATCTTACATCCAGGGGTTAAGATTATTAGAGATGCTCGCGGTAAAGACCTTCATCAGGCAATAGAAGAGTTAGTAGGCATAGAAGCGAAAGCAAGCCAGCTTAATCTCGACCGCTTTCAAGACTTTTCACATCTATTTACCGGTGTCTGTTCCGTCTGTTCTCAATGTGCTGATATCTGTCCCATATTCCGAAAACTCCCGGATCAATTCAGCGCCCGCTCCCAGGCTGCTCCTACGTTCAAGCGTGCCCTAGCCATGGCCCTGGAAATGGACAAAGACTTAGAAACCATCAAAGATGATCCCCTGTTTAAAAAGATATACGAGCTCTGTCTACTCTGCGGTCAATGCACCTTTAAATGTCCCACCAATGCCAGTATACGGGATTTGGTAATAAAGATAAGGGAGGACCAGCGGAGCAGGGTCATAGCCCCGGCAATCTCTTATATTAGGTCTCATCCAGCACTCTATAAATTATCGATCAATTTACTTGGCTTAACTCAAGGTATCTGGCGTAATCGATTAAGCCGCAGGATTATCTCTGCCCTGCCTCAGGGATTCCTTCCCACCTCTATTCCCTATCAGCGCTACTTGCCAACGTTGTCTTGGTCGAGCTTAGAAGGGAGACACCCGGAACTCGTCGATGTCTCAGCCTCTCAGGCAGATATTGCCTACTTCTATGGCTGTAGTTCCGATCTCCTCTCAGAACCAATTGCGGATAGCTTTATCACTATCGCCAGACATAATAACTGGAAGGTATCCTTGCCTACCCAGCGCTGTTGTGGTGAGCCCTTCGCTGCCCAGGGTAACGTAGAAGAATACCACAGGCTCGCCAGATTTAATATTGACCAACTCCTGGACTACAAATACATCATTGCACACTGTCCATCCTGTATCTTAGGCTTTAAGGAATATGCCAAAGACTTTGGCCGAATTAACGATAAGGCCTATGAGAAAAAGGCTCAGGCCCTGGTTGAGAAAATCTTTGAACCTGCCCAGTTCATTATGGAAGTAATCGGGCCTGACAATCTGAAACCGCCTACGAGTGAGCTTAAACAAAAGGTAACGGTGCATTTGTCTTGCCATGAAAAGTTAGGCCAGAAGATGACTGTTACCCCTAACTACACCCGAGACCTGCTTAATCTTATACCTGGCCTAGAAATAGTGGAAATGCAGGGAGCTGATGAGTGCTGTGGCCTCGCTGGTCCTTGGGGCCTTGGCCGCCACTATGATTTAGCCACAAAGCTGCGGGAGGATAAGATTAGTAATATCATAAACTCTAAAGCAGACATTGTCGTAAGCTGGTGCTTGGGCTGTATGCTGCAGATGAGAGACGGCCTTATGCAGGCAGGAAGCACTATTCGGGCAAGGCACCCCTTAGAACTGTTAAGCCAGGCCTACGACCAACATAACCCATTATCGGAGTAGGCCTCTACCGGAAGATTTCAAGGAAATTTTCCCCTTCCCTCCCCAGTGCTTACCCAAGCTTTATTGTTCAGTAAACGGGCCTGATCCCCCACTGCTCTTGCCGCGGGTATCATCTCGCTTCGCGGAGAAGCTGGTGAAGCTTCTCCATAACGTCTGCGTATTCGTTGCCACGGAAGCAGAACTGAAGCTCGGAGAACCGTTCCCTCAGCGCCTTGATCTGATCGGCCACGTTGGCTTTGTTCATCACTACGTCGTGAATCAGCAAAGCCAGGTCGCGGAAGCCGTCTTCTCCCATACCGAAGCGAGTCATCTCGGATACGCCCATCCGCAGAGACCCTGAGGCGGTGAAGCCCTCTTCGTCTGGGCTGGCCTGATAGTTGCAAATGATGTTGTTGGCCTCGAGTCGGCTAGCGATTTCCGGGCCGTGGCCGTAACCCACATTCACCACCACCTGGTGTGTTTCGGTAAAGTCAATAGTTGGATCGCCAGCGACATCCAGGCCGTAGTCCTTCATCGCTCTGGCGAACGCCTTGGCGTTGGCGATCACCCTGGGCTGATATTCGTCCTTAAAGTGGTTCATCTCGTAGGCGGCTATCAGGAGTCCCAGCAAGGTGCCGAGGTGGTGGTTGGAAACCGAGCCGGGGAATGATCGCCGATAGAGGGCCTTCCAGAGCTCGTAACGTTCCTCGTGCTCCTGGAACCTACTGCCCACAACGCCACGCTGGGTGCCGAAGAACGTCTTGTGCGTCGAGCCGGTCACGAGGTCCGCCCCTTCGGCAAACGGCCGTTGAAAGTGTGGGCCGATGAGCCCGAGCACGTGGGCCATATCGTACATCACCACGGCGTCAATACCCTGGGCGTCAAGGAATTGGCAGATCTCAGCTACCGGTTCTTTGTGGAGGACCATACTCTTGCCGAAGATGATCAGCTCCGGTCGATATTCATCGATGAGTTCCAGTGTGACTGACACGTCAATGTTGTGGGGATTGTCGGCCAGCACCGGGAAATTTACCACAGCCGGGCGCTCCGTGCGCGGGTCATGGGCGACAAAGTCCTTGAGGGCGCCCATCGGCTGAGCGCTGAGGTGACCACCCTTGCCAATGTGGTTGTTCATAACCTGGCGAATTCGCCGCGGTTCGCGCTTGCGGTCTGCGCGGTTGATGTAATCCACCATCGCGCTGAACACGGCTGTGTTGGCCATTTGTCCGCTGATGAGGCGCATCTCCACTTCCTCGCATCCCAGGAACTTCCTCATCTCCTCATCCAGCAGCCGCTCAACCTCGCTGATGAACTTTGTGCCCTGGTAGTAGAAGATGTCGGCCTCGTAGAAGGCTTCCAACTTTCTGTGCTCGGCGTAGCGGAAGGCCGGGTCCATAACCGAAACCAACCGGGCCATCGGCGAGATCGTCATCTCCGAGGGAATAAGGTTGATGCACTCCCGCTGTCGCCAGCGTGTATTCTCCACCGTCTTTTCCAGAAGGCGCCGCACGTTGGTCGGCGTATCGCCGGTTGGCAGCTCCTCGGCCTCCAGCTTGTGATCGAAGACGATGGGGCGAGCGTACGGAGGTGCATCACTGCGCATGTGGAACGGGACAACCACACCATCGACTGCCTTGCCCCGAATATCAATGGTGACCTTCTCGTCCTCGATTATGTCGCTGTCGATATAGGCCAGGCAGATCGGCCGAAGCTCCCGCTGGTCGCCCTGGGTGGAGGCCAAACCTTGGCCTTCCACGGCCCACATGGGAATCATCGTGCCGCTGGTCACGTAGCCCACGTGCGTGCCATCTTTGAACACCTTGGCCCCCTCACGGGCAATGCCTCGACCTGCCACCGCAATCGACCAGATTAGGCGAGGCAGGTCCGCAATCATCGAGTAATCGCGGGCAATAATTCTTCCCAGTGCCTCAAATTGCCTGGCCAGAGCAGCCCGGCCAACGAACTCGCCCTTGAGTGGTGAAAAGCTCACGCCGAACTTCACCTGTGGGCAGGCCATCATGGGGATTTCATTGCCCTCGTGGTCTTCACCCAGCTCATGGCCATAAAGCGGGAGGCCGGCTTCGAGGCGAAGCGTGTCCCGTGCACCGAGGCCAATGGGCGTTGCTCCCCTGGCAACGAGTTGGTCCCACAGCATCAGGCCGTCTTCTCCGCTGGCGAAGAGCTCGAAACACACGGGCTCGCCCGTGTAGCCGGTGCGGGCCACCAGCACTTTGGCACCGGAGATCGTTACAACACTTACTGCATTTCGCATGGGCTCTGGAGGCGGGCCGGACTGGATGATCTCTCCCATCAGATCGCGCGACATCGGCCCCTGAAGTGCAAGCATGGCGATCTCCTTGGTGCGGTCGGTCATCTCAACGTCATCGAAATCCTTGAGAAACGACTGGAGGTGCTCCCAGTCCTTCTGGCGGTTGGCGGCGTTGACCACCAAGAGATATTCATCCTCGACGAAGTGAT
>LJUY01000034.1 GCA_001304015.1 candidate division Zixibacteria bacterium SM23_81
CCTCATGAGCCCGCTGGCTGTAGGAAAAAGCCCTTTTGATCAAGAGCACATCTGCTTGCGGATTATATTTCTTAACCTTTCGAATAAATCCTGCCATATTCATCCCGAGAAGACCTTTCACTCATCAGGCTCACCCTTGGTCGCTCGCGCAAGCTTCCAGGTCGCCCCCCCCCGACAGGCTCTCCATTCGACAGACGGCTGTCACCAAGCCTAACAGAAACCACAGCAACATCGCATTTTCCTCATCGGTATAATAGCACTGAAACAGGCCGGCAGCCAGAAAAGCGATCATCAGTCCAAACCCGGCGGTACTCACAGCAGACCACAGTCCATGGCTTTGCTGTCTTGGCTGGCAGCGAATGATCATCCGCAAAAAAGTCACCCAAATCCAGATAAAGGCCACCAGACCCAGCAGACCCGTATTAGCTGCCGTATTGAGGAAGTCGTTATGCACATGCCCATATCCCAGATCACATCCGTAGGCCAACAACGAACTCTTCACCTGCCCAAGCCCCACCCCAAAGAAAGGGCGATCCCGAATCATCTTCAGGGAGGTTGACCACATCTGGAGTCTGTGGGATTGCCTCATGGGGTCACCGAGAACTTCAACCACCTCGCGGGTTTGGAGCCGAAGAGAAGGTTGAAGTAAGAACAACAGCCCGATCACCAGAATCATTCCCACCAAGCCCAGAATCAGGATTTTGCGGCCCCGGAGCAGACCGATGGCCAGAATGCCGACAATGAGCCCCACCCAAGCGCTGCGGGCATAACTCCAGAACAGGGCCAAACTCAAAATCAAACTGGCCAGACCGTAGGCGACTCGCCTTCTCCCCCTCGAGCCCCACAGAAACAGGCAGCCGCTGAACAGCAGGACGCACATCACGAAGCCGCCATATGTGAGATGATGGCTGAACAGACCAGTGGCCTCGAACACATTACCAGTGGGATGTAAGGGACGATCTCTGTAGAGGTCCCAGCCAGCAAAGTGCTGCCAGATGGCATACAAACCTATAAGAACTGTGACGGCGACGAGCAGATCCAGAATCCTGCGAACGGTCTCTTCGCGACGGACTCTGTTGGCCACCAGGAAGAACAGCAGAACAATCCATTCCGCCCCCAAAGCCCTCAGGCCCTTCAGATGGTCGGGGCTGAACAAGGCGGAAGCCAACTTCAGGCCCAGAAAGACCAAGATGGGAAGAGCTAGCGGAGTTCCCTTCAGACCATGTCCACGGTTGGCTATCAGATTCACAACCCAGGCCGCCAGCCCCAGACCTAGGCAGGTCTGCGCTCCAGCTATCGACCAAGGGGCAAATAGGACATAGCCCAGGAGAGAGCCCTCAATGATCCTCTGTGTCCATGCAACCTGGGGAGCACTCACATCAGCTTCCTTGTTCAGTGAGTGAAACGGTGCGGCTTTTCGACGCTCCTCCATGTCGGGCCTCGATGACCTGCCAATACAAGGCCTCCGTTCTCTGAACCAGATGGTCAATGGTAAATTCTTCCTCGACGCGTCTTCGACCCGCCTGCCCAAGGGCTCGAGCCTTTTGCGGATTCTGAGCCAAAGAGAGGATGGCTTCGCTCATAGCCCCAGGGTTTCCGGGGGGAACCAGCAAGCCGGTGGAGCCATGGACCACGATCTCGGGAATGGCGTTGACAGTTGTGCCCACCACCGGCTTTGCAGCAGCCATATACTCTAAAGTCACGCGACAGATGACCTCCGAGCCCAGGGAGGCCACCACAGCCACGTCGAAGGCGCCAATATAAGGGGTCACATCTGGGACGAAACCCGTGAACCGCACCCTGTCAGCAAATCCCAGCCTTCTAGCCAGCCCCTGGAGATCTGCGGTTTTGATCTGAGCCTCGTGGCCCACGATGACAAAAGTGGTTTGAGGGTTGGCTTTGAGCACCAGATGAGCGGCTTTTAAAAAGACGCGATGACCCTTGACAGGCGAGTAACGACCCACGATGCCAACAACCGTCCCTTGGTCTGTCCAGCCCAGAGTTTTGCGCCACTCTTCTTTTGATCGGAGGTTAGCAAATCGCCGCAGGTCCACCCCGGGGGGAATAAGACATAGCTTATTGGCAGAGAGACCAAGTGCTTCCGACACGGGCTTCCTCATCGCCTTCGAAGGCAAAACGATGGCATCCGTCAGGCGATGATGCAAAATTCTATTCAACCAATGGCCTTTGGGGGATCTCACATCTCCTCTAGTGCGGACCACGACCACCTTTTCACGCAAGAGCAGGGAGGCCAAAGCAGCGCACAGATGGCCCTCGGCCCGGTGAGCATTAATCACCTGGATGCGCTCCCGTCGGACCAACCTCACCAAGGCCAGGAGGCTGGATAGGAAAGTCGCCGGGTGATGGCTTTCCATCTTTGTGGGGCGAACGGGTAATCCCAACCGCTGGGCCTCACGCAGGGCAAGGCTGTTCTCTCCACCCACCACGATGACCCGATGACCCCGGCGATGCAGTCCTAAGGCTAAATGAACTCCATACTCGGCACAGGCGTTCCACCAACGAACATTAACCAGTTCCAAAACACGAAGCTTTTTCTCCGCCTGAGCGAACATCCCCTGGTCATCGCCTCCTTAGGGCCGTCTTCTCTTTGGGATTAAGCTGCAATTCCCAGGATACAAAAGCGATCAGCAAATTTCACTTCCATACCCACAAGGGGAACCAACAGAGATGGAACCAAGCCCTCATTCTAACGGGTGGCACAGATGATGGGTATGCTTCCTTTAGTGAGGTGGAACTTGGCCAGATGAGAAGCCACATGCAGATGGGCTCACGGCCCCAGTGATGGCCCAGCCATTCGCTAGACAGGAAAACCCAGACGGTGGTCACAGGCTCGATTTCGTGGACTGACTCCTCAGGCCAGAATCGCAATGGACCTGTCCAGGTCGTTCAAGTTATGGCCAGCTCCAGGGCTTGAGTCGAGAGATCACCCTCCCTAAGCGGAAGATCCTGACTGATCAACAGCTTCACGGTGTTGAGTCTCCCCTGTCAGCGTTCTGCAAAGCTCTCCAAAGGCGGCCAGAACGTCGCCCACAGACACATTCCCTCCAGGACGATAGACGATCTTGTTGTAGGGCCCCTGCTGGCCGTACCTCTGAAAATTGGGCACCCGGAAGATGGCCACCGTCGGCGTTCCCACGGCCAGAGCCAGGTGCATCGGCCCAGTATCACCGCATATGAAGACAGCGCAACGCTCCAAATGGCCGGCCAGCTCCCGGACATCCAGAGGCGGAGCGATGGTCAACCCTGCGAATGGGCGACTTTCAAATTGACGAATTTCCTGGCGTTCACCCGGCCCCCAGAAGAGAATCACCTTGGCGCTGTAATCCTGGATCAGCCGCTGGGAGAGCTGGGCAAATCGCTTCATAGGCCACCTTTTCTGACCCCGGCCACCTGCGTGCATCCCCACAACAAAGTCCTTTTCCTGCAAACCCCACTCCCTTTGACGCTGAGCGGCCATTCTTCTCTCCTGTGGCGTAAGACAAAACTTAAGGCAACCTTTGTGAACATCGCCAAAGGAAAAACGGAGCAAATCGAGATGATAGTCGACCTCTTCCTGAGCTTCTTTGTTTGGTGGAATGAGCAAATTAACAAAGAGGGGGCTCTCTTCCCGAAGATATCCCAGACGCACTGGGGCTCCACTGAGATAGGTCAGCAGAGCGTTATTCAAGGAGAGGTTACCCACCGGGCCGCAGTCGATGGCCAGATCAAAGGAATGCCTTCTCAGTTTCTGCAGGAAGATCATAAATCGTAAAGGGTTGCGAAGGAGCTTCCGCTTATCGAAAAGGATAATCTCATCCACGTCAGGATTGCCACGAAGGACATCGGCGTAACGGCTGCTGACCAAAGCGGAAATATGAGCGCGGGGTAATATTTTTCGCAGTGCCTCCAGGAAGGGTGTGATCAAGATGAGGTTTCCCATGCGCTCATCCTGACGCACCACCAGGATCTGCTTCAGCCGGCGATCTACCAGATCTTTTTGAGCCAAAGGACGCCCCCTGCCCAGAGGACGTAGAAATGCCAGGGCGATCCTTTTGCCCCTCTTTTCCAGACCTTTCAGCCTCATGGACTCAGTCTCTCAGGCGTTTGCTGAAACTGCAGCTCGTAAAGTTTTTTATAGATTCCCTTTTGGCGGATAAGAACTTGATGGCGGCCCTCTTGAACGATGGTGCCCTTTTCTAGTACGGCGATGCGGTCGGCATTTTGAATCGTGGACAGTCGATGGGCGATGACCAAGGTCGTTCGATTCCTCATCAGCCTCTCCAGGGCTTGTTGGACGAATATTTCTGACTCCCTGTCCAGGGCTGAGGTGGCTTCATCCAATATGAGTATCTTCGGATCTTTGAGCAGGGCCCGGGCAATGGCGATCCTCTGCCGCTGCCCGCCGGAGAGTCTAGTTCCGCGATCCCCGATGACCGTCTGGTACCCCTCGTCCAAACTCACAATGAACTCGTGGGCATTGGCCGCCTGTGCCGCCCTCATCACCTGCTCCAGGGAGGCATCCTCCGATCCATAGGCGATATTCGTAAATACGCTATCGTTGAACAGGATAGTTTCCTGGGTGACTATTCCCAGGAGCCTGCGCAGGGATGAAATGCTGATCTTGCGCAGGTCCACACCATCCAGCTCTACCGCACCCTTTTGGGGATCATAAAATCTTGGCACGAGATCCGCCAGAGTCGATTTGCCTACACCGCTCGCACCAACCAGAGCCACCACCTCACCACGACGAATCTGCAGATTGATGCCGTTTAGAACCCTTTCCCCCGAGTCGTATTGGAAGACCACATCTCGAAATCTGATGGAATCTCTAAAGTCGTCCACATATATGGCCTCCGGGGACTCACGAATCCTGGGCGATGTATCCAGCACGCGGAAGACACGCTCTGCAGCCGCCAATCCCTCCTGGATTCTGTTATGAACCTTGGCCAGGCTCTTGATCGGCTGCATCAAAAGGAAAATGGCCAGGACGTAAGTCATGAACTCCTCGGGAGCCATCATCTCGCCATGTAGCACCTGTCGTCCACCATACCATAGCACCACCACCCCGGCAGCAGTACCCAGGAACTCGTTCACGGGTCCTGCCAAGTTCCGCACCCGGACCAACTTCAGCATGGTCTTGAAATATCGCTGGGTCTCGCTTACGAATTTGCCAATCTCTGCTTTCTCCATCCCAAAACCTTTCACCACCCGGATTCCGGAGATGGTCTCCTGCAAAATAGAGGTGATGTTGCCCATCTTTTCCAAAGACCGGAAGCTGTATTTACGCAATTTTCGGCCGATCTTGGAGATAATGTACAGGCTGATGGGCAAAACGGCCAGGACCACCAAGGTTAACTTCCAGTTAATAAGCACCACGATGGCGAGATACACCACCACCAAGAGAGGATCCTGGATCAAGACGGAGAAGCTCACGTTGACGGTCTCGTTCAGAGTCACTGTGTCGTTGATCACACGGGAGATAAGCCGCCCGACCTTTTTCCCGTGGAAATAGTGTAGAGAGAGGGATTGGAGATGTCGAAAGAGCTCATTACGAACGTCTTTAATGACTCCCTGCTTGAGGAAAGCCATGAAGTAAGCTTGGAGATAGTAAAACAGATTCTTCAGGAAGATGACCATCAGGATGGCCAGACACAGCCGCTTCAGGGACTCCAATTTGCTTTTCCCAATCAGCAGGCTATAGGTCCAGGTCTTCAGGCTGTCCTTCAGCTTCGCCAATTTGAGAGTGTGGCTGGAGAGGTTCTCGGCCACGGTACTATGAACAGTTTCGATGGCCTCCCTCGACGGTGAGGTCGCCTTATCTGGGACGAAGACGGTTTTCATCAGCGGTGTGAGCAGCCATACGGTGGCTCCGCTGAGGAGGGTAAACAGGACCGTGCAGACGATGGATATAACGAGGTGCCGCCAGTAAGGACGGACATAAGCCACCACACGCAAAAAGAGGTTCATGAGGACACCTCCGCGCTGCAAATGATGAGGATCATTGACAGGTTGACCGTCGACTTCCTTTCCTTGGGGCGCCAAAAAGTGCCCCACGAAAAACCGACAAATTGGCTATTTCTCATGTTTCTCTCAAACTAACATTTTACCGAGGCGATGTCAACCTTATTTAAACTGGAGAGGCAAACGCTCCACCGAGTCGGGGAGATTCAGGGAGAATTCCTCTTCCCGGATCCCGTGGTTCACCTCCTGATGGGTGAACAGCACCTTGAGCTCCTCGCCTCTGATTGGCAAGGTTAACCTGACCTCGTCGGGGCGGACAATTCCATCTACCATCCGATAGTCGTGGAAAGTCTTAATCAAAAAAGACCGGTCATGAGCATCGAAATATTCCACCCTATAAACCCTGAAACCATCTGATGCTACATGAACCTCCTGGCGTCCTCCGTGCCACTTGAAGCTGAGCGCATATCCATCTTGAACCGCCCGGTTGTCTATAAGATCGGATACGGAGGGCAGCCTGACGGTGCCGACAACAGCCTCCATAAGGTCGGCCAGGCTCATGTCGAAGCCCAGAAGATGATCCATTCTCTCTGGTGTGAACTGGCCCTCATAAAGCCGGTTTGTCAGAGGCATATAGATGTGAACCTGCCCCTGCTGGACGGTCAACACGGCCACTGTCATGCCAAAAGAAGCGCTGAATTTTACCCTGTACCGACCGGGCCGTGAGAAAATCACCGAGGCCCTCGCCATGCGGCTCTGGGGAACATGACGGGAACGAATATTGGCCTCCGCCCGCAAAGTATGCAGACGACTCGCATTCTCATTGATTCTCTCAACAATATCGTCTGGCCCGCGAACCGGCCCAAGACCTAGGTCGAAAACTGGGCGATGGGCACACCCTGCGCACAACCATAGTAGAAGAGGGAGTCCAAGGAAAACCTTCAGGGTAGTCCTTCTGAGAGTAACTGCCATATTCCGGTGCCTCCTCTTTTTTTCCAATAAAAAACCGCAGCAACATGCGAAAATGTCCTGCGGCCTTTGACAGATCTGTTGCCCTCAGCACCCGTGAGGGCCGCGCAGAGGGATCTACTCCTCCTCGAGAGATTCCTTCAGCTCCTTAATCTTATGCGTGGCATATTGATTCCATCGACTATCCTGGGCAGCTTTCGTATAGGCAGCGATGGCCTCCCGGTGTTGACCAAGGCCTTCGTATGCCTCACCCAAGGCCATGAGAGCTTTCGCGTCACTGGGCTTTCTCTTGAGATACTCTTGGGCCATGGTAACGGCATCTTGAAGACGACCCATGGCGTTGTAGACAACAGCCAAGCGATAGCGGCTATCTGCAGCCCATTTTGACTTCAGCTGGATGACTTTTTTATATGCCTCCACAGCCTCTTCATATTGTCCATCTTCTTTGTAGACTGAACCCAGTTTATAGAACGCCTGATCATGGCTGCTGTCCAGGGCGACAGCTTGTCTATAAGCCTCAATGGAGGAGGTCAGCTCTTTTTGCTCTCTGAAAACTTCGCCTAAATAGTAATGCGCATCAACGTATTCAGGATCTAAAGCCACCGCCATCTGCAACGATTCTTGAGCCTGCTCCAGGTCCTTTTTTGCATAGTGCAGACGTCCCAGTGAATAGTAGGCCTTGGTGTATTTGCTGCCGGCCTCGGGGCCGAAATTAGTGACGGTGATAAACTGGTTGATGGATTCATCGTACTTCTTCTGCATCCAGTAAGCGAGACCCAGTTCGTAGTAAGCATCTACATAGCGGGGATTAATCTTCACCGCCTTACCCAGAAACAGAATAGCCTCGTCCAATTGGTTTAGCTGCCGATGCGCTAGGCCCAGTCCATACAATGTCTGCACATTCTCGGGGTCCAGCTCCAGGGACTTCTGGTATTCCTTTACAGCCTTGGCGAAATCGCCGGATCTTGTGAACTCAACCCCAGCGTTGTAATGCTTGATAGCCTCAGG
The DNA here is from genome assembly GCA_001304015.1 of candidate division Zixibacteria bacterium SM23_81. Lineage (GTDB taxonomy): Bacteria > SM23-81 > SM23-81 > SM23-81 > SM23-81 > SM23-81. Next base: position 7,939 of record LJUY01000034.1, read on the forward strand.
ATTTTGCTTCTCTTCTGTCCTGGCGGGAGCATTCCCCAAGAACAGAGCCAGCAAGACCAGGGTAAATGCGTAACGCACCTTCTCTTTCACCGTTCTCTTCCCTCCTCATAAATGAGCGTTCACTTTGACATAATAACTCTCTCAGCCATTAAAGTCAAGAAAAATTTCCCCGAGCAGCACGTCACTTCGCCGATCGATGGGGTCCCATCAGATAAGTCCGCGCGCGCTCCCAGGGGCCTTTGGTCCATCGCCGGCCCTTCCCAAGGGTCGTATGTAGCCTGAGCTTGCGCCCATCTGTTGACACGGTCACCGCTCCATCTCTATCGGTACGATATAGATCCACGTTCGCTCGTCGATACCTCTGCAAAACATCAGGGTGGGGGTGCCCGAACCTGTTGGATTGCCCCACGGAGATAATCGCAACACAGGGTCGAACGAGCCGAAGAAAGGCCCTGGAACTCGAGGTCTGTGATCCGTGGTGGGGCACCTTCAACACCGTGCTATTGAGCCGGCAGCCCCTCCTCCAAAGTTCTTCCTCGGTTTCCCTCTCGATGTCTCCGGCGAACAGAAAACTGATCTCCCCATACTGGACCCTGAGGACCACGGAGGCGTTGTTGAGCCCAAATGGTGCCTCCCCATTTCCGGTCACGAATTTTTCCGTAGGATGGAGCACGGCCACCTGCACTCCGGGGCAGATCTCCAGCTGATCTCCAGCCCGCACCTCTCGATAGGTCACTTCAGGGACTTGGGCTAACTCAAGAAAGCGGAGATACGTCGCGGTCAGATGTTTGGCCCCACCATCCAGCACCAGTCTGACGGGGATCTCTTCTAGCACTGCTGGTAGCCCACCCACATGATCGTTATCGGCGTGGGTCAGCACAACCACATCCAAGCGACGCAAGCCAATTCGCCTCAGATAGGGACAGATCACTCTCTCTCCGCAGTCATAGACCGCCTTTCTCTCACCGCCGTCGATGAGCATAGCCCTCCCGTTAGGAAAACGAACTAAGGCAGCATCCCCCTGTCCCACATCAAAAAAGACAACGGATAGCCGCTCGTCGTCTTCTAGAGCCCGTTGCCCGGCTAAAAGATTGAGCAGGAGCAGACCCCCAAAGAGGAATGTCCTCCGAGCTGCCAAAGACCGCTTGAAATTGGAGCCCAAGATAAGAAATCCATAGTAGAGAATGATAAACATCCCCGTGGGCCGAGGCGCCTGGAGGTAGGCAAAGGGGAGAGAGGAGGCCAAATTCACCAACCTCAGTAGTACCGACAACAGAACCCAATTGGCGGTGGCATAAAGTCTCGCAAGTGTCATGCTGACAATCCCAAGAATGGCCGAGGTGAAACCCAAAGCAACTATCAGCCCGATAAGAGGCACTACGAACAGGTTAGCCACAACGGAGATCACGGGGATTTTCTGGAAATAGTAAGCGATAATGGGAAGAGTTCCCAGTTGTGCTGAGACAGAGACCAGGAAACCGGAGCAGACCCACCTGACCCACTGGGGGGAAGATGTGTTCACAATAGGTCGAAAAAGATCTACCAGCCGCTCATGAAAATAGACGATGGAGAGAGTGGCCACAAAGGATAGCTGAAAGCCCAGTTCGAATAAGGATTGTGGACTCCATAACAAAAGAACCAGGCCTGCGAAGGCGATGGCGTTCAGAAGATCCGATTCTCTCTCCAGCAGACGGCCCACCATGACCACCGCAGCCATAATGGTGGCCCTGACCACTGAAGGTCTCAACTCGACCACATACATGTAAAGAAAAACCAGAGCCAGAGTGAGAAAAGTGGCCTGCACCTCTTTCAGACGCAGAGCTCGAAAAAAGGACAAGAAAATACCTACAATAAGCCCCACGTGAAGGCCTGAAACGGCCAGGACGTGGATCACGCCGGAATCGGAGAAGGCTTTCATCACTTCCGGTGGCAGTCCCCTCCTTTCCCCCAATAAGACACCGAGTAAGAGATCTTTCGGTGGACCCGTTAAGGTCCCCGAAACGACCCCATCGAGGTGTTGGCGGACGGCCCGCACCACTCCCTGCCACCATCTCAGTTTTCCCTCCCCGATCACCAAGATTGATTCCGATCGCAGGCTCATAACGACGTAGATGGAGCGGCGAGCTAGATATGCTTGATAGTCAAATTCACCCGGATTTCTGGCTTTTTCAGGAGGCCGCAGCCGTCCGCGTAGTCTAACTTGATCGCCATAACCCAACTGTCCCCGGAAATCCCTGACCCTGAGCCAGACCTTACCGCAAACTTTGGCGAGTCCAGTGCCGCAGTCGAGGGCCGCCGCCTCTAAGAGCAACGCGGCATTCTCACCCTTCAGAACGGGTTCGGAAACCACTCTGCCCTGAATGACTACAGGCTCGGTTATGTTGCCAAGATGAACGATGTGATGGACAGGAAAAAGGCGGGTGCGAATCTCGTATTGAGAGCAGGCCACCAAAAGGAGGGCAATGGCCAATAGCCAGGAGGAAACTGTTGCCTCCTTCCGGTGGTGACGAAAGAACAGACAGATGCCTGTGAGAAAGATGGCCGCGACCAATAGCGGCCAGAGGGGCGGGTTAGATCGATACCCCAGTAGAATGCCCGCCGCATACAGGGCGGCCACGATGAGGGCGGGACGACGTGTTGGAATCATGATAGCGGAGCCGCAGAAGTATGTTGTTCAGGGGCTTAGCCGGAAAAAGGCCGGTTCAGCAATACGTCCCCAAGCTCCGCTCGCATCGTTCCCGGATAAGTTTGGTCACAGGGATAGAATGGGTATTCTCTCCCGCTTCAGGAGAGCCGCGGTCACGCCATCGCCGACAACCACTCTGCCACCTCGGTAGATTTGGCCATAACCACAGGAGGGGCTCCATTGATTCAACACGGCCTTTTGGACACTGAATAGCCGGGCTATTTTGACCTCCCTGAGCTCCTTTGTTGAACTCCTGAGTGACGTCGGTGCCATCCCTAGTGAAAATATTCGATCTGCCGGCTAAGACATCCTGGCCGCTTCCGATGGTAATATCAGCATAAGATCTCGCAGTGTACAGGCCGCCCAGTTGCTCAAGACACACCGGGACTACTGTATCGGATGCAACCAAATCCCCGGTCTGCTTTGATAAACAGTACCCCAGTCTTATCGGCATTTGATCCCCAAGAGAGAGGCGGTGATGAGAATGCTCTCAGGATCGCCTTAAAAAAAAGCCGATTGACTTTGAACAATCGGCATACATAAATGGCATTTTTCGATCTCCTGTTGGCAAACCTTGATGGCGTGATCGAAAACTCTTTTAATCCACGACGACGTCGGGTAAAATGTACTTCAAAGGATTCACAGCCCGACCTTCAACCCGCACCTCGTAATGGAGATGTGGACCAGTGGATCGCCCGCTATTGCCCAGAGTGGCGATGACCTGTCCCCGTTTAATCCGCTCTCCCTTCTGCACCTTGATGGAATCTAGGTGTGCGTAAGCGGTTTTGTATCCGTAACCATGATCCGCAACCACCATCCATCCGTAGTCGGTCTTCCACCCCTTTTCGACGATTCTACCCGCAGCAGTGGCAACGACGGGGCTTCCCACGCGATTGACGATGTCAATGCCCTCATGGGGACGGCGGCGTTTGGTAAAGGGATCCAGACAAGGCCCGTAACCTCTTGATATATAGCCAGAAGTTGGCCAGATAGTGGGGGTATGCTCCAGCCTTTCCCGGTTTTTCTGGAAGGCGTTTTGCACTTCCTGAAAGCTCTGCTTCTCTAACTTCGCCTGCCGCAGGAGTTGATCCAAATCCGCTGACACACCATTGGGAGAGATTTCCGCTGTCTCGCTGGACAAACGCGAGCCAGCGAGATCCTCATTACTCTGGCCGCCGACGCCGACTTTCCTGACATCAGGATCGATCTCCGACAGATCGGCCATGGTCCTAAGGATCTTCTCCCTCTCCATCAGTTCGGCCATCTGCATTTGAAACTCCAAGACGCTATCGTCCAGGTGTGTCACTTGCGCTCGCAGATAAGAATTTTCTCTGCGCAGCCTCGCCAGAGCTACGGCATCCTTAGCCTTCCCAGCATATTGAATGGCCAGAAACGCTGTGGTGGTCAGCAACAACGCCAGGCCCAAAATGAGGATTCGCCCCTGGGTTGAACTTGCCCGATAACTTTTTACGTCACCATTGTCCTCTGGAACCACCAGAATGGAATACCGTCTTTTCCTCATCAGCCCTTCCTTGTAAGTTCACTATATGACAGAAGCAACCGAATCGACAAAGAATAATACCTTTGCTCACAATTGTCAAGGACTTTTTAATCCGAGCTCAGATTTATCGAAGCCTAATTCAAATATGCTCTTAACCTCTTGCTCCGCGAGGTGTGCCGCAGGCGGAGAATGGCTTTCTCCTTTATCTGCCGCACCCTCTCTCGTGTGAGACCAAATTTACTACCTATCTCCTCTAGCGTGTAAGCCCGGTTTCTATCGATGCCGAAATAGAGGCTGACCACCTCCGCCTCCCTGACTGTCAAAGTATCCAGGGCTTTGGCGATCTCTATTTTCAAGGACTCGTCCAGCAGAGCGTCGTCCGGGGCTGGCTGAAGCTCGTTGACGAGGACATCTAACAGAGAGTTGTCCTCTCCGTGGCAAAAGGGAGCATCTAAGGAGAGATGGCTGTTGGAGATTTTAAGGGTATCCGTGACCTCCAGAGGGCTCATCTCTAACTCCTTGGCGATCTCCTCGGCACTAGGCTCTCGGCCAAACTCCTGCTCCAGTGTGCTGGAAGCCTTTCCGATCCTATGCAGAGCCCCCACACGATTCAGGGGCAGCCGGACGATACGGGATTGCTCAGCCAGAGCCTGAAGAATTGCCTGACGTATCCACCACACGGCGTAAGAGATGAATTTGAATCCCCGGGTTTCGTCAAAACGCTGAGCTGCTTTGATGAGCCCGATATTGCCTTCATTCACCAGATCGGCCAAGGAAAGCCCCTGGTTCTGATACTGCTTGGCTACGCTGACCACAAAACGCAGATTCGCTCTAGTGAGCTTATCCAAGGCTTTTCGATCTCCCTGGCGGATTCGTCGGGCCAGCTGAATCTCCTCCTCAGCTGTGAGCAGAGGAGTCTCCCCGATCTCCTGAAGATACAGATCTAAAGAACGGTTTTCGTCTCGAAATCTTCGGCTGCGCCCACCCCTCATTCGCAAACTCCTCAATTTCAGATTGACGAACAGGCCTGCTTATCCCAAGGATAAAGACAACTACTCCGGCTTCACGGCCACGAAACTGGTCTGGTCTCCGCGTTTGATGAGGAAGAGGATGGCCTTTTTCTGGCCTTCTAGAGAGCGCATGATGTGGTTATAATCATCGACATCCTCAACTTCCTTGCTGCTAATCCTCAGGATGACGTCGCCCATGGCGATGCCTTTGTCGTCAGCCGGGCTACCCACCTCCACACGAGTGACCACCACACCCCGCTCCTCCTGCAGGCCATACCTGCGGGCAAAATCGCCACCAACGTCTTCCACTTCGATCCCCAACCATGAGGACTTCTCCTCAGCTTCCTCGTCTCTCGAGGCCAGACCCAAATATTCGGCTCGATCGCCCAAGACAACCGTCAGGGTCTTTTTCTTGCCGTTTCGAACGATCCCCATGCTGACCTTACTCCCCGGATGCTTCTCAGCCACCATCAACCGGAATTGCTTCACCGTCTTAACGCTTTGACCATCAAATGTGACGATGATATCTCCCACCTCCAGACCGCCCTTCTGTGCCGGGGTATTCTCATTGACCTGACCCACCAGAACTCCTTCGGTAGAGGATAACTCCTTGGCTTCGGCGATGTCAGCGGTGATTTCCTGTGGCAACATGCCCAGGTATCCTCTGGTCACCTTTCCCCGAGCCATGAGCTCCTCGCTGACCTTCTTGGCCATGTTGACGGGAATGGCGAAGCCGATGCCTTGACCCCTCACGTTGATGGCCGTGTTGATGCCGATGACCTCTCCCCTTATATTCATCAGGGGGCCGCCGCTGTTTCCGAAGTTGATGGAGGCATCGGTCTGGATGAAATTCTGATACGCCGGAGTGCCTCCCACGATATCCAGATTGGAGCGCCCTTTGGCGCTGATCACTCCCACGGTCACCGTTCGGTCCAGGCCAAATGGATTGCCCACGGCAATGGCCCAGTCGCCCACTTGAATTTCATCGGAATTCCCCAGGACGGCCACATCTTCAGAGGGCAATAGCTGGTCGGTTTCAAGTTTGATGAGGGCCACATCCGTCTCCGGATCCTGCCCAACAACCTTGGCTCGGTACTCCCGATCGTCGGAGAGGCGAACCTTAATCTCCTCAGCTCCCCGAATGACATGATTGTTGGTCAAAATGTGTCCCTCACGATCGATGATCACGCCCGAGCCTAAGCTCTGCTCCTTCATCTTGCGGCGCTCGCGAGGCTCCTCCCTAAAAGGATCCTCGAAAAACCTGAAGGGTAACCATGGTTGCACGGCGCGTTCGGTGATGCGCTCAGCGCTGATGTTCACCACTGTGAGCTTGACCTTCTGGGCGACAGCCACGAAAGGGCTGTTATCGAAGCCGAACCCGATTCCCTCATCCGCCGTGGAGCTGATAGCCTCCGGAGCAGTGCGGGCATTGGGACGAGGCGAAAGGCTCAGGTTGGAGGCAATGAGCACCCCGATGAGGATGAAGAGGGCTGCCAGCACACAGGTGATCAACAGATTTTTGGCCGTCTGAAGTGAACTATGCACAGACATCTTACTCCTCCCCTGAGATTGAGCTAAAGAAACGGAACCGCTCTCTATCCGATGAAAGATTACTCAGATGCCTCCCGAAAACTGCTGCGAATGTGAATTCTATCAGGACGAGGTTTCTCCCCTGGCCCGCTGGATTTCCTCTTCTTTCGCCTTCAGCTGCCTTTCCAGGCGTTTCACCTGATCGATGAGCTGCTTGACCTCTTTGCGGTCGGCGATAGCCGTGGTTTTTTCCTCGGCCACCATATGATACACTTTCCCCCCCAGCTCAGCAAAGGTTCTTCCGATTTTGCGTCGGATGGTGACCACGTCGATCTTACCTTTGCCGACTTTGGCCAGCTCCTCGGTTTTCTCCGCAGCAGTCAAAAAACCTTCTTTGAGACCCTCTCTGATTCTCTCCCACAGACTCTCCACTGCGTTCCCCCTGAGCATCTAAATCACGTTGTATTTTTTGCCCACCTTGGTGAAAGCTGCGATGGCCTTATCCAGATTCTCCCTCGTGTGCGCTGCCGAGAGCTGCACACGAATTCGGGCCTGACCCTTAGGCACCACCGGATAGTAGAAGCCGATGACGTAGATCCCCTCTTCAAGGAGGTCCCTAGACATGTCCTGACTCAACTTAGCCTCGTACAACATGATGGGAACGATGGGATGAATGCCGGGCTTGATCTCAAATCCCGCAGCGGTCATCTTATCCCGAAAGTATTTCGTGTTCTCCTCCAGTTTATCGCGCAGCTCAGTTGTCTCGCTAAGTAGATCGAACACGGCTATGGAAGCACCCACTACAGCGGGAGCCAGGGTGTTGGAAAACAGGTAGGGCCGGCTTCTCTGCCGGAAGAGCTCGATGATTTCCTTGCGTCCAGAGGCAAATCCCCCGGAGGCACCCCCTAGAGCTTTACCCAGGGTACCCGTGATGATATCTACTCTGCCCATCACCCTACGATATTCGATGGAGCCCCGGCCAGTTTTGCCCAAAAAGCCCGTGGCGTGTGCATCATCTACCATCACCAGAGAGTCATATTTCTCAGCCAGGGCACAGATCTCATCCAGCTTCGCGATATCTCCGTCCATGCTGAAAACGCCGTCGGTGGCGATCAGCCTGTACTTGGTGCTCTGAGTCTCCTTCAGCTTCTCCTCCAGATCTTGCATATCGCCATGAGCAAAGCGATATCGTTGAGCTTTGCAGAGACGAATGCCATCGATGATGGAGGCGTGGTTGAGGGCATCTGAGATGATGGCACAGTCTTCGTCCAGAAGAGGCTCAAAAATGCCGCCATTGGCGTCGAAACAAGCCGCGTACAGAATGGTATCGTCCGTCTGCAGAAACTGAGAGATCTTCTGCTCAAGTCGTTTGTGAATGTCTTGAGTGCCGCAGATAAACCTCACCGAACTCATCCCGTAACCCCATTCGTCCAGGGTACGATGAGCTGCCTCAATCACCTTGGGGTGAGACGAGAGCCCAAGATAGTTGTTGGCGCAAAAGTTAAGAACCCTCTGGCCTCCCTTTACGGCGATCTCAGCCGCTTGAGGCCCCGTGATAACCCACTCCTCTTTATAGAGGCCAGCATCGCGAATGTCTTGGATCTCTTTCTGAAGCTCTTTCTGCATCTTTCCAAACATCTCCCCCTCCTACACGAAGACAGCGTAATGTGATACCTCAAACGGTTGTCTTAAGTCTCTTTGAATGAATGTAATTATCTCTTTGCCATTCTTGCCTTAGCCTTCTCGTATTCGCCACGATCCGGAAACAGCACCACCTTGGCAGATTTGCGAGGCCGTTCTATCATCACCTCAAATCCCTTCTCGAAGTCCTCGAGAGGATAAAGGTGGGTGATGACGGGGGAGATGTCCAGTCGGTTAGAAGCTAATAGGTTACGAACTCGAAACCAGGTGTCGAACATCTTCCGCCCGTTGATCCCATGCACCTGAGCTCCTTTGAAGACGATCCCGTTGTTGTAATCGATGGGCGTGGGTGAGACGGAGGCGACTCCGAAGGCTGTGAAACGTCCACCCTTACGCAGTATCTGAAAGCCCTCTTCCAAAGCCTGGGGACTTCCCGCCATATCCAGAACGACATCGGCGCCATACCCATAAGTATGATCCTGGATATACTGGACACGATCCACATCTTCTTGGTTGGCGTAAAGCAGATGATCGGCACCCATTCGTTTCCCGATCTCCATGTTCACATCGTACTTACCCACCAGAAAGATATTGGCCACGCCGCAAACCCGAGCTACTCCCACGGCGAACAGGGCGATGGGGCCATCACCGATGATGGCCATGCTCCTACCTGCCACATCGTAATCCTCTCCCAAGACAGCATACGTGGCATTGCCCAACGGCTCCTGGACAGTGGCGAATTCCGGAGGAATGGCTCTGTCATTGATCCAGCAGACCGATTCTGGAACAGCGAAGTATTCGGCAAAAGCCCCATTGCAGTCCACACCCAAGATAGACAGGTTGGCACAGATATGTTCCTGCCCGGTGAGGCACTGGATACACCGTTTGCATGGAATGTGGGTCTCAGCAGAGATGTAATCGCCCACCCGGGCCTTTTTCACCTGCGAGCCCACCTCCACCACCTCACCGGCCACCTCATGGCCCAAAATCTGAGGTAAGTTCTCTCCGCCAATGCGTCCCTGGGACCAAGGATCCCATTTGTAAATATGCACATCTGTCCCGCATATGGAAGTGGCATTGACCTTTACCAAAACTTGATCAGGAGCAATCTGGGGAACATCCACAGAAAGCCAGCGAGCTCCCAGGGCGGGTTCTGTTTTCACCACGGCTTGCATCTTCTCTGGCATAAAATATCCTCCCATTCGGCGACCCGAGCTTCGTCATACTGGAAACAGCAAATACGCAAAAAAGGGGCCAGGAGGGCTTCCGGGATGAGCTCCTCATCCGCCTCTCTCTGTCCCTTGCAGATACGAGCCGTTTCCGCGATGATGACCAGGCCATGGGATGAGCAAATCTTTCCTCTCTCTCGCTGTCAGGCGTTCCTCCTTGACCAAAAGGAGCACATGACAGCGTGCTTTCATATTAAATCACCTTAAAGTGTAACATAAGCTTCCAAAATTGTCAACAGAAAATTCATACCATCGAGGACCTTTTTCTCTTCTCTTACTCCTCCGCGCTCTGGAACTGCTCCGCCTTCTTAAAGGCCTCCTCACCCTCAGCTCTCATGCCCCTCTTGATGTATATGACACCCAGCTGATACCATGCCGTGCCATTTTCAGGCTCCAGCTCGAGGACTTTCTCCAAACTGGGCTGAGCGCTCTCGATATCGTCCAAGGCCAGTTGGGCAGTAGCCAGGTTGTACCAGGCGTCTACATCTGTGGGATCCAGCTCCGTAACCTTTCGGAAGAGGGGTGCTGCCGCCTGGTAGTTCTTGAACTCCTGGGCATAGAGAACACCCAGATTATAAGCAAAGTCTTGGTCATCAGGATGAGCTTTGATGCCCTGATCATAAGTGGCAACAGCTTGGTTCAGTAAAGACTGTACCTCATTTTCGATCCGCAGGGAATCCTCCTGAGTGCTTTCTGTTTGGAGCGTAGCTCTCTGCCTGATCGCCATTCTTTCCAAGGTCAGGGCGCTCATGGAGATGGCATTCTTGTTTGACGGCTCCAACTCCAGGCTCTTGTGAAAAAGATCCTGGGCTTTTTGGTACTCTCCTCTGTTGAAATAGATCACCCCGGAGTTAATCATAGGAGGCACATTGGAGGGTTGGAGCTCCAAGACATTCTTGTAGGCTTTCAGTGCTTGATCGAGGCTGTCGAGATTCGTGTAAGCAAAGGCCAAATTGTTAAAGGCATCCGGCTCACCGGGCTCGATGATAGTGGCCGTCTTGAACTCCATGACCGCCTTTTGAAAGTCCTCCTCTTTTCCGGCTTGAACTCCACGGTTAAAGGCCATGGTCCACTTCTCCTTACGGACCGCCTCTATTTTTCCTTTCCACCTGTCACTGATCTCAAGAGACGTTTCAAACTCCCTTACCATGGGCTCATACATACCCTGCTCCCCGTAGACCCATCCCAACAAGTAATGAGACTCAGCGTCCTGGGGCATCTCCTGTACTGCCAGCTCCAACTGCTCCTGAGCCTTTCCCCATTCCTGTTGTTGAATATAGACCTTCGCGCCGGTCAGGGCCGGATTTCCGCAGCCACTCCAGATGACAGCGCAGGTCAGTAGAACCAACGCTGCGGCCAACCTCAATCTTCTCATTTCGCCCTCCCAAGTCCAGAAATCAACCTTCCTCTATCCGTTGGTTTCACCACCGGAAACGGACGGTATACGTCAGAATCGTTTCCCCGTCTTTGGGCACGGACAGGGGAAACTCAACGGTTCGAGCATCCTTCTTGCGGTACTCATGGGTGGATTGAGTGATCTTCCAGTCGCCCCACAGATACTCTACGACCAGTACTTCAATGACATCCTCCTTATGATTGCGCAACTTTATCTCATATGTCTCCTCCCGTGAACGATCGGTGATCTTCTTAAGCTCCGTTTGTCTTCTCTCACCCACGACGTCGAAAGCATTGCCAAGAAAAATTCGCACTTTCTCATCTTTAGGAGTGTGATCGATGAGGTCCTCGCCCACGAACTCCAAGCTCTGGTCCTGATCCCTCTTATACACTCGTAACTTACCCTGAGGTAGCGGTATGCCCAAACCGTTCTTTTTGCTGTTCTCGAACTCCAAGTTGACCTTAACCTTAGTTCCCTCCCGAACCCCCTCGTAGAGTAAGATCTTCTTGACCCCCACATCGGCATTGGGGAAGAGTGAAAGCTGCTTGATTTGGTTATCTTTGACCGTGGTCCGACGAGTCAGGGTATACAAGTGGTACTCAAAGAAAGCCTTCTCCTCAAACTGGGGAATACCTTTGGCCGCAGCCTCAAGCGCTAGCCGTTCGGGAACCCGGGGGGGAACAGGCTTCACTCTGTGTACATCGCCAGCCACAAGCTTCAGCTTGGCTTCCCGATATGTGGCCCCGGACCGATTGTCGATAGAGACCCAAGCTCCTAACTCCAAACGGGTATCCTCTTCGTTGACCGCCGCCACATATTCAGCATGCCAGTTGATCCCATCGGTCAGGTAGCTCACCTCGGCGTCGTGCGTGCCGGGCCGCTGGCTGTCCAGCAACCACACCAGAGTGGGACGAGTGATCAAACCCTCAGGTAGATGCGGAAATTCCAAAATCTGTATCTCTTTGCCCTTGATGATTCTGATCTGACCGGAGGCATCCTGCAGAACTAGGTCATCGGCGGCACTGAGCAGAGCACCCTCGTAAAACCGCTCTTCTTTGGCCAGAAGCCGAATTTTTTCGTCCACATATTTTTGCAGGAGCTTCTGAGAGCTGACCAAGTCATACTCGAAGTTCTGCTCTAAGATTACCACCTGATCTGGCGCTGTAAGAGACTTAAAGCGCACGGAGGTAGGGTCGATCCTGGCGGCCACATCCTGGAACCGGATTGTTTCTGTGCCCTTGGGAAGCTGGATAGATCGTATCTCCCTGACCAAAGCAAAATCCTGATTATAGACGGTCAGGCCCACCTCGGCGGCCCGGGTCAACCCCACCGAGACGAATAGTGTTAACCCGCCGATAACCACCAAAAGTCCTCTCACGATAACCTCCTCGTGCTCGTCGAAGTCGCAGAATGGATCAGGATTGCTATGAGAAGCAGGAGAATCATTGGGCGATGGACTTGATATTTTCCTCTAGCTTCGCCAACCTCCGAGCCAGCTCCTCACCCTTAGTTCTCTCCCGCTTCACAACTTCTTTGGGCGCTTTTTTCAGAAAATCTTCGTTGTTCAGCTTCTTGTTGATGCCAGCCAATAATCGAGAAATTCGTTCAATCTCCTTTTCCAGACGCTTACGCTCTGCGGCTAGGTCAATCAAGCCCTCCAAGGGTACGAACACCTCCACCCCCTTGACCACGGCTGTCGCCGTCGCCTTGGGCTTTGACACCTTCTCCTCCACCACCAGCTCCTCGATCTTAGCCAAGTCCAGCAAATAGTCGCTATTGGTCCTCAGCCGGTCCAAAATCTGCGGATCTTCAACTTTCAGAAGCACCCTCGCCTTGCGGGAAGGCGGGATGTCCATCTCGGCACGGATGTTGCGCACCGCCCCTATGACGTCACGGAGATGACTTACTATCTCCTCGGACTCTCCGTCCCGCATGGTTCGGTCAGCTTGAGGCCAGCTGGCCACTATAAGGCTGTCCTCTTGGTGGGGCAATTGTTGCCAGATTTCCTCGGTGATAAAGGGCATAAATGGATGCAACAAGCGTAAAGCCCCATCCAGAACGGTGGTGGTGACCCACAGTGCCGTCTCACTGTCACCGTTTTTCTCCGACTGATACAATCGGGGCTTGACCCATTCTAAATACCAATCGCAGTATTCGTGCCAGAAGAAGTCGTAAATCTGACGGGCCGCTTCGTTCAAGCGATACTTCTCCAGAGACTTGGTTATCCTCGCCACGGTTCGCTGAAAAGCGCTCAGGATCCAGCGATCAATCAAAGTAAGCTGGAGGTCCTCTGAGCTCATCGGGCTGGGATCAAAATCGCCCAAGTTCATCAGAACGAAACGGGAGGCATTCCAGATTTTGTTGGCGAAATTTCTCCCGATCACCAGCTTGTCTTTGGAGAAGTAAGCGTCCTGACCCTCGGCGGTGATGAGGATCATGCTTAATCGCAGGGCATCGGCACCGAACTCCTCGATGATCTCCGTTGGGTCGGGGGAATTGCCCAGGGATTTGCTCATCCATCGTCCCAACTCGTCCTTCACCATCCCGTTGATATACACGTGGGGGAAGGGAACTTCTCCCATAAACTCCATGCCTGCCATAACCATACGCGCCACCCAGAAGAAGATGATATCCGGTCCAGTGACCAATACGTCGGTGGGATAGAAATGCTCCAGGTCGGGGATCTTCTCCGGCCAACCCAGAGTAGAAAAAGGCCATAGCCAGGAAGAGAACCAGGTATCCAGAACGTCCTCATCCTGTCGCAGGCTGGAATGCGCACATTGGGTGCACTGGGCGGGCTTCTCCTTGGCGGCAATAACCTCTCCACACTCATCGCAATGCCAGATGGGGATGCGATGCCCCCACCATATCTGGCGGGAGATACACCAGTCACGAATATTCTCAATCCAATTCAGATAGACTTTGGTCCAACGACGAGGGTAAAACTTGATCCTTCCCTCCTCCACCACCCTTCTGGCTGGTTCGGCCAGGGGCTTCATCTTCACAAACCACTGGTCAGAGAGATAGGGCTCGATGGCCGTGTGACACCGATAGCAATGGCCCAAAGCGTGCTCATGAGCCTTGACCTTGACCAGGAGATCTCGTTCCTTGAGGTCAGCCAGGAGTCTCTCCCGACACTCAAATCGATCCATTCCCGCGTAGTCACCTGCATTCTCGTTCATGGTGGCGTCAGGATTCATGATGTTGACCGATTCCAGGCCATGGCGTTGACCCATCTCGAAGTCGTTGGGATCATGAGCGGGGGTCACTTTAACGATGCCGGTTCCGAACTCGGGATCGACGAAGTCATCGGCAATAACCGGCAGTTCCCGGTTGACGATGGGCAAGATGACCGTTCTCTTTTGAAGCTCGTAATAACGCTCGTCCTTAGGACCCACGGCCACAGCCGTGTCGCCCAGCATTGTCTCCGGACGAGTGGTGGCCACGGTGATAAACTCATCGCTGTCCTTGATGGGGTATTTGATGTACCAGAGATGTCCCCCCAACTCTTGGTGCTCCACCTCCTCGTCGGCCAAGGCCGTGCGACAGCGGGGACACCAATTGATGATGTATTTGCCTCGATAGATCAGGCCCTTGTGGTAAAGACGCACGAAGGTCTCTAAGACGGCTTTGGACAGACCTTCATCCATGGTGAAGCGCACGCGATCCCAGTCGCAGGAACAGCCCAGCTGCTGCAGCTGCTCGATAATCCTACCGCCGTAGTTTCGCTTCCATTCCCAAACTTCTGCCAAAAACCTTTCCCGGCCCAGATCCTCTCGGCTGAGGCCCTCCTTGGCCAACTCTTTCTCCACCACGTTCTGAGTGGCGATGCCGGCATGATCGGTGCCGGGCAACCAGAGGGCATTGAAACCCTGCATTCGTTTCCAACGAATGAGGATGTCCTGGATGGTGTTGTTCAACACGTGGCCCATGGTCAGGATGCCGGTGACGTTGGGCGGTGGGATGACGATGGTGTAAGCTTTTTTTGAAGAGTCAAGTGGGGCATGGAACAATCTCCGTTCCATCCAGAAGCGGTACCACTTACCTTCCACAATATGAGGATTGTATCGTTTTTCCAGAGAAATCTCAACCACCCCGCTACTCCTCTCTATGGTCGGCCATCTGGGGAATGTAACAGCTTGGGATCCGAAAGATCTCGGAAGGGGGAAATTTTGGTTTTCAACTACGAAGTTTACAATAATAATACAAAATAATCTCCCTGTCAACTCGTTTGTTTATATGGCGAAAAAAACTGCTAACTCCATCATAAGTATAAGGTTATCCCCTGTCTCCGGACAACTCATTTTCTAGCCTCAGCCAGACTTGGCGCACACGTTTTCTGAGGCCAGGAAGGTCATGGTCATTGAGGATACGGTAATCGGCTTTCTGGATCTTTTCCTCGGGGGGCAGCTGGGCATCTATACGATCCTGGATTTCCTGGCCAGAAAGGCCCAGATGCTCCATAAGCCGCTTGCGCCTAAGATCCTCTGGAGCCTCCACCACGACCAACTTGTCCACCAAAGTCAGGGCTCGACACTCCACCAACAGGGCCGCGTCCAGCACCACAATGCCCCCAAAGCCCGATTGGCGAAATTGAGACAAAAGCTCTTTCAGCCGAGTCAAGATGGGGGGATGAAGAATTCCGTTGAGGCGATCTCGACTGTGTTGATCCCGGAAGGCTCTCCTGCCTAACTCTCGACGATTGAGCGAACCGTCAGCCTCCAGGATCCCCGATCCAAAGACCTTAACCAGTTCTTGGAGGACCTGAGGCTGATTCTCCACAACCTGACGAGCTATCTGGTCTGCATCGATAACTCGAGCCCCCAGTTGAGCCATCATCTTGCTGACAATAGTTTTCCCAGCGCCAATGCCGCCGGTCACGCCGACGATCAACATGATGAAATCCCGTGCATCAGTGGGCTTCGTACCAACTTTTCCCCACACCAATGTCCACCTTGATGGGCACCTTCAATTCCATGGCGTTCTCCATCTTCGCCTGGACCATCTGGGCCGCTTGATCCAGCTCCGTCAGGGGAGCCTCGAAAATCAGTTCGTCGTGAACCTGAATGATCATTTTCGTTTTCAGACCACGCCGCTTCAATTCCCGGTAGACCTCGATCATGGCCACCTTGATCAGGTCAGCGGCGGTGCCCTGGATGGGGGTGTTGATGGCCGTCCGTTTGGCAAAGGCCACCACGGAGCTCTGTTCGCTGTTCAGCTCAGGCAGATATCGTCGCCGATTGAGCATCGTGGTCACATATCCCCTCTCCTGAGCAAGGCGAATGGTACCGTCCACATATTCCTTAACGCCTGGATAGAGTTGAAAGTAGTCCTCGATAAACTGGCCTGCCTCCTGATGTGTGATCTCCAGCTGTCTGGCCAGACCATAAGCGCTCATGCCGTACATGATCCCGAAATTGACCACCTTGGCGCGCCGGCGCAGCTCAGCGGTGACCTCTTTTTCGGGTATCCCAAAAACGAGGGCTGCCGTCCGGGCGTGAACATCCTCATCCCGACGAAAGGAGTCTATCAGGGTCGGGTCCTGCGAAAGGTGGGCCATGATACGTAGCTCAATCTGGGAATAGTCGGCGGAAAAAATTTTGTGATCCTCGTCAGGGGCGATGAAAGCCTGTCGTATCTTTTTGCTGAACTCCGTACGCACTGGGATATTCTGCAGATTAGGTTGACTGCTGGAGAGCCGGCCGGTCGCCGTTACGGTCTGGTTAAAAGAGGTGTGAATGCGCTCCGTCTCGGGATTGACCATGCGCGGCAGGGCGTCTACATAAGTGGATTTCAGCTTCATCAACTGCCGGAAATCCAAGAGTTTGCGTGGCAGGGAGTGATCCCGAGCCAATTCCTCTAAAACCGCCTCATCGGTGGAGTAGCCCGTCTTGGTACGCCGGATGACGGGAAGCTCTAGCTTGTCGAACAAAATAGCACTTAATTGCTTGGGCGAATTGATGTTGAACTCCTCACCGGCCATCTCATAGATCTGAACCATCAGCCCATTCAGCTCGCCCTCAAGCTCCTCAGACATCCCCCTTAGAAAATCAATATCCAGACAAACCCCGTTCATCTCCATCTGAGCCAGGACCTCCACCAGAGGCATCTCTACCTGGGCGAAAAGATCCGACAAACTGAGCTCCTCCAGTTTTCCTCGCAGGATGTTTCTGAGCCGCAGAGTGAAGTCGGCGTCCTCGCAGGAATATTTGCAGGCTAAATCTATGGGAACCTGAGCAAAGCTTTTCTGATCCTTGCCCTTGCCAATAAGCTCTTCCAATCCAATTTTCCTCTTTCCCAGGTGTTCCAAGCTGAGCAGATTCAGATTATGCCGGCGACTTGAGGGATTGAGCAGGTAGGAGGCCACCATGGTGTCGAACTCAATGCCCTGCATGGGACAGCTGTGTCGGACCAAGATGGTCATATCGTATTTGAGGTTCTGTCCACACTTCTTGATCCTCTCGTCAGCCAGAATAGGCCGCAATCCATCCAGTACCAGCTCAAGGCTCAGGTTGGATCCCTCCTGATGAGCGACAGGAACATAAAAAGCCTGGCGGACCATTGTCGCGAAGGAGAATCCCACTATCTCAGCACGCATGGGATCCGGCGAGGTGGTCTCCAGATCCAGAACAAATGATCCGGCCTCTTGCAAGCGACCCAACAGTTGAGAAAAATCCTTCTTGGTAGAGACCACGGCGTAAGTGACTTCCTCTGCTGATTCTTTCAGGGAGATCTCGCCCATCAGGCTGGTGAACTCCAGTTCTCGGAACAGAGTCAGCAGCCTCTGGATATCGAACTCCCGAAGCAGGAAGCTTTCCACGTCGACCGCCAACCCCATGTGGACCTTAATGGTCACCAGTTCTTTAGACTTACGGGCTTGCGCAGCATTCTTCAACAGACTCTCCCGGACCCTCTTGTTGGTTATCTCCCGGGCTCGCGCAATGGCCGTCTCGATGTCCCCGAACCGTTGAATCAGGTCTATAGCCGTCTTCTGACCTATTCCAGGTACTCCTGGGATGTTGTCGGAGGTGTCCCCCATCAAGCCCAACACCTCCACCACTTTATTCGGGCTTACTCCGAATTTCTCCTGAACCTTGATCTGGTCCAATATCTGGGCGCCCTCGCCCCCCCGACCGGGGTTGAGCACTTTGATCTTTTGGGATACAAGCTGCAGAAGATCTTTATCTCCGGTGACCAGGATCACATCCCAGCCCTTTTCCTCGGCACGACGGGCCAAGGCCCCCATGAGGTCGTCTGCCTCAAATCCCTCCTGTTCTACCACAGAAAGGTTCATGGCCGCCACGACCTGACGAATGCGCGGCAGCTGATCACTCATCTCCCGCGGCATCTTGGCCCTGGTAGATTTATAGGCCGGGAAAAGCTGGTGACGAAAGGTGGGTGTCGCGGTGTCGAAGACCACGCTCAGGTAGTCAGGCTTGTATTCACGGATGATCTTCAGGAGGGCATTGGTGAATCCGAAAACGGCGCTGGTGTTTTCCCCTTTTGAATTGATTAAGGGATTACGGATGAAGGCAAAATAGGATCGATAGGCCAATGCGGAGCCATCGATGAGAAAAAGGCGCTTGGGCTCAGCCATGGGATGAGCTCCCCCCTATCTGGGGCGACGATAGACTCCACCCCAGCAAGTCCCCGCGTAGAGCCATTCACGAGAAATAGCCAGAGAATAGACATGCCTGTGGTTCAAACCATCGTTGAAAGGAGTCCAAGATCGGCCCCCATCGACGGTGTGAAATATCCCCGCGCCGTCGGTGCAGACAAACAGAGTTCCGGGACTCCAGAGGTCTTCCACGAGGTCCATCACCTCCAGACCGGCCAGTTCATTTCCCATGGGTTGAAA
>LJUY01000010.1 GCA_001304015.1 candidate division Zixibacteria bacterium SM23_81
CGTCCATCTCCCAGCGCTCGGCCAGGGGACGAAAAACGTCCAGGCCCAAATTGCTCAGGAAAACAACCGTGGGATGGAGCAGGGCCGTCAGGCTTCGCGTGAAGGCCACCAGGGGATCGAAGGGCCAGAGTAGAGAACGGCCCAAGAGGCCTAAAAGCAGAAGAAAAGCCAGCAGGTAATATTTGGGAAGTCGGGGAATATTTTTAATTTTTAAGCGGGCAAGCTTTTTGGAGCAGAGAAAACGGTCGGAAATGTCGATGGTCGTTCCCAGAGGACACACATAGCCGCAAAAAAAACGCCCCAAAAAAATGGTGACTCCCAAAAGTCCCAGGGAGAGCAACATTCTTGGAACTACGGTCCGGCCAGCCAGAAATGAGATCGCGGCAGCCAACGGATCCAGCCTCAATAGCAATTCCACAGGGATGGGGCTGCCCAGGGGAAACTTGGTCAGGGCGAAGAGGAGCAGAAAAAAAAGCAGAAACAGACCTTGGATCACTGCCCGAATGGTTTGGGCCTTCATCCCAGCTCGACCTCGGTGAGCTGCACCTGCTCCAGATCGATCTTGCCCAGCCCCAGATCATGAGCGGCCGATATGTGCGCCACCTGTTTGCCCGTCAGGGAGCGATTTTGCCAGGGGGTCATCTGGATCACATGGGCGTCCACGGCCACGGGATCGAGGCCAGCCACTATGGCGTTCAGGTCGAGAATCTTGCCCGGCCCTCTGGGGCCGCCAGTAACCAAAGCCCGGGTGGCGTCCACCAGGGTGAGGTTTGGCCGGATGACAGTGGAGAGCTCTGCGATGGCCTGATGAAGATCGGTGGCCTGATGGAAGTGACCCCGGTCCCAGATGAGGCCCATCAGGTTCTTCATCCCCAGGCTGACGCCCGTGGCGGAGTGAGATTTGGCCGTCGGCAGATTGATAATCACGTCGGCCTTGAGGACCTCTTTGGCCACCTCCACCTGCGACAAAGCCGACCCATCTGGTACCGTCACCTGTTCGAAAAACCGTTGCCGGTCAGACAACACCACCGTGACACCATCAAGATCACTGCAAGCCTCTTTTAATCTCGTCTGTTTCAGACAGATGGCGGGAGACTGGAGGGGGTGATCGAAAATGATCACCTTCCGGGCGCCGACCTCCAGGCACATCTCGGCCACAGTCTTCACCACCTGGGCGCTGGTGGTGGCTCCCCACTCTGGTGGTGAGCCGAAGGAGGCGTTGGGCTTCAGCAGCACCCTTTGATCCTTCTGCACGAAGGCGCTCATCCCTCCTAACAGATCCACGGCCTTGCGCACAGCCGCCACCACAGGCCCCTTCACCTGCACCAGGGTTGTGGCCCTCTCCTCCTGGGCAAAGGCTTGAAACCAAGAGGGTAACAAGGTCCCCAAGCCAATGGCCGCTCCGGCGCTTTTTTTGATGAACTCACGCCGAGATAGGTGTTCCCCCATCCCTCGTTCCTTTCATGGATCAGCATTTGGCATTATCT
The DNA here is from genome assembly GCA_001304015.1 of candidate division Zixibacteria bacterium SM23_81. GTDB lineage: Bacteria > SM23-81 > SM23-81 > SM23-81 > SM23-81 > SM23-81. Next base: position 1,488 of record LJUY01000010.1, read on the forward strand.
CTCAGGAGATTTTGCCCGATATGTTTCGAGCGAAGAGTTTGGCCACGTCCAGGGCTTGATCCTCTCCACTGTAGATGTCGATGGTGACGAAGAACTTGTCCTCATGGAACTCGACAGAGCAGCTCAAGGAAAACTGTTCTGTCCGAGCCTGGGTGCCAACCGCATCGGTCCCCGTCCACGGGGTGCCCGTTCCGGACCCAGGATCTTCGTACAGCGCCTGGGCCTGATTGGCGCTCTCTTGTTGAAAGACCCGCACCGAGAGTGTGGTGTTGGACCAGGAGCCGGATCCTTGATAGTCTTGGAAGGCTGCTTCCTCAAAACCGTATCGTATGTAAATCTCAGCCTCGCCGTTAATCGGCTGATAGAGGGCCTGCCCTACCCACTCCTGGGGATCCCCCTGAGGCGTCCAGCCGCTTATTTCGTCGGCTGTGGGTAACACATCCACGGGGTCCAGGACTTTCTCTCCCGGATCAGTACCTTTCTCTTTGGAACAGCCCGCCAAGACCATAGCCAGCAGAATGATAGAGAGCGGAAAAATCATTCGGAATTTCATGAATATCATCTCCCCAGATTACCTCGTCAGGATCATCTTTGCGTTGGCGGCATAGTTGGGGGTCTGCAACCGACAGAAATACAAACCGCTAGCCACCAGTCCACCCCGCTCATCCTGACCCTCCCAGGCAACCAGATAGTCTCCAGGTCCGCGCATCCCCTGAAACAGGGTCGAGACTCTCTGGCCGCGAACGTTAAACACCTCCACCCGAACGGGAACCGGCCTTTGGCCCCCGATATGGTAGGGAACGACCGTTCGCGCGTTAAAGGGATTGGGATAGGCATGCCCCAGGCGGTATCCCCCAGGCTGGAGGCTCGGTCTGTTATCCTCAGAAACACCCGTGGATGGATTGACGATATGCCGCACGTCCATTTGCCCGGGATCATTGGTGCCCAAATTGTAGGGTACGCCGGCAGCAGTGGCGATGTGCGTGGCCATACCCGTGGTCTGGCAGCCATGATTAGCGAGGATCAGCATACCCTGGTAATCCAGGGCCACCGGGTCCTGGCTCAACAGGATACCATTATACGCAAATTGGGGATATCCACTTGGGCCTCCACTATATATCCCGAAGATGCCATCGCAGATGCTCACCACCTGGGGATTGCCCAGCTGATCACGAATCTGTTGGTTCAGGGCGGGAAGGTAGGGATCGCAATAGGACCCGTGGAGCGCTCCAGGGTTGTGGATGCTGCCATAGTGATTCTTGAGGCTGAAGGTCACACCCGACGTACTGTGATTTTTCAGCACAGAGAGGTTGATGAGATAATCGCAGTGTTGGCTCATAATGCTGCTTGGATAACAGGTGCGGCCATTGACTTGAAGAGAGGCAGGGTCGTAGCCATATCCAGATTGATCCGTGCCGAAACAGCGCACCGTGTCCGGGTCGGAGCCGGTATAGCGGCTATAGCCGGCGTTGCTCAGCTCATTATTGGTTCTGTCCCAGATGATGATGTTGTTCCGGGGAAAATCGCTCCCCCCCACCTGCATGCGGGCCAAGCCCTCCGCGATGGCATAGGCCACCTCCGGATGACTGGAACAGTAGCGGTTAATGCAATTGACCTTGATGCCAATTTGACTGGCGGAGGTAATGCCAGGAAATAGGGACAGCCATGCCGCGCCGACAGAGATCTCATCGGTAAGCTCCATGATGGCCCGGTCCATCATCACATGAACCACATCGGCAACGATGGTAGATCCAGCGGAGGCGGCCTCATCGGTAACGATCACCACCCTGCTGGGCTGGCTATCGCCCCAGGAGGTCCCCAGGGGGAAATCGGTGAGAGATGACGCTAGAGCGAAGCCGGCGGTGCCCCAGGTCGCTCGCTTTATAAAGTTGCGGCGACTCAATCGCCTTCGGTGAGATTTCGATTTATCCATAGCGTCATAACCTCGTTTCAAAATAACCCCCTGTCGTTTTCATTGTCAAGGATATTTTCCTCCGATCCCTCACCGGCAAAGGACTAACTTGGTGGTCCTAACCTTAGAACCGCATTGCATGTGGCAGAAATAAATCCCTGAGGCCACGGCTCTGCCCAGATCATCGCGCCCATCCCAGGGGATTGCGTAGCGTCCCGGAATCGGCTCTTGGGACAAACAAATTTTCCTGATCCTCTGCCCGACCACATTGCATATGTGCAACTGAAAGGGCTGCTGGCTATCCCAGTCCTGTGGTATCCGATACTGGATGACCACTCGGTCGTTAAAAGGGTTGGGGAAGGCCTGAATCAGCTCCCAGTGAACAGGTTCCTGCTCAGCGATCAACCCTCCCCCCTCAATAGGAGTAGCCTGAATCTTCTGATCTACCAGCTGACAGAAGGAAACCAGATCCGCTAGGGAGGAATCCGATTTATCCTGAATCAGCAGGCGGGCCAGATTTCGGTCTCGCCAAAACTGGGCGCTGTATGTCCACGAGCTGGTCGTGTCCAGTCGACCCTCCTGGCCGAAATCAGTCAGAAGAACTTCCTCCCCGGTTTCAAGATGGGGATCGTGATACAGGGACTGAGCGTTGCTGGTGGTGCCGAGATCAAAAAGCTCCAGTTGCAGAAGGATAAACTGCCCGTTGTAGTAGTTTTGCCTGAGGCCGGTTGTACATCCGCACCCCCAAAAGAGGTCCGCCTCGTCGTCTAACAAAGAGGTGAGAGACAAAGAATCGGTGGCCATCAGGTATCGCTTCCAGCCGGGCATTTCCCCGTTTGTGGGAAGGCCATCCACCGCTGGCTTTGCCCCCAGCTTCTGGTCAACCAATTGACACAAATCCTTCAGAACCTGAAGACTATAAGAGCTTTTCTGAATGATGGTTCCCCGCACGAAGTACCGATCTCTCCAGAACTCCGCCTTGTAGGAACCCAGAGCCATGGTGTCTACCCGCCCCTCGACGCCGAAATTATCGCAAGGCACCTCCCAGCCTATTTCCAGAGCAGGATCATGATAGGTGCTCTCGGCATTGATGGTGCTTCCTTGATCGTATATCTCCAGCAATAGTTCAATGAAGTCAGCATCGTAATACTTCTGAAAGACGGCCTCCTGAAAGCCGTGTTCAACGTACACAATCCCAGCTCCGTCGATGAGCAAGTAGAGCTCATCTTCATCCTGCGGCCATTGATAGGTCGTCCAGCCAGCTATCTCATCGCTCTCTGGCAGGAAGGAATTCAATTCCGCTACCCCGGCAGGGACGGCGATGAAAATCAAAAGACCAAGGATGGCCCACGCTGTTTGCCACATGGAGAACCTTCTTGCGGAAAAAGACTCACATACCACGAGCGTATCGATTGATAGCCCACTGAACCTGCAGGGGAGTGGCGAGACCCTCTTTGTGAAAGCGAATCATCTTGTCCACATGCTCTCGGGTAGCTGGCGCGATGGGATTGTGCTCCACCACGTCCATCTCCGCTGGGTTGGCCGTGCCGAGTTCGTATGTGTCGTCGGCAGTTTCGATATAAGTAGCAGCGCCGGTGGTGGCACAGCCGTTGTCGGCAAGGACTTGTCTGCCATTGTAGTCCACGGCCACTAGATCGGTGCCTATAATAATCCCGCCGTAGATGAACTGAGGGCTACTTCCGGGTCCCCCCAATCTCACCCCCACCAGCGCATCGATGATGGCCAGCCTGTGTTTGTTGTCCAAACTATCTCGAATTTCCGCACTGAGTTCGGCGATGTCCGGATCCATACCGTGCATTGCCGATGGATTATGAATTGATCCCAAGTGATTTTTCAAGCTCAAGGTGACACCTGCAGCACCTTGCCAGTTTTTTAAAACGGCCAGGTTGATGAGATAGTCGCTGTGCTGGGCGAGGATGCTGCTCGGATTGCAGGTGTGGCCGGTGACGATAATGGATGAGCCCGAATCGTATCCGTATCCGGATTCATCAGTGCCAAAACAGCGAACCGCATCTGGGTCGGAACCGGTGTAATGGTTATACCCCGCGTTGCTCAGTTCAGCATTAAGTCTATCCCAGACAATGATGTTGTTCCGGGGGAAATTGCCTGACCCTACCTGCATGCTGGCCAGGCCCTCAACTATGGCGTGAGCCACCTCGGGATGGCTGGAGCAGGAACTGTTGATGCAATTGACCTTGATGCCAATCACGTTGCTGGCGGTGAGTCCCGGAAATACCTGCGCCCAAGCAAGCCCCGGCGCCTCCTGGCCGGTAAGATCGGCGATGGCCAAATTGACCAACTCGCCCACGACGCTCTGGTCGAAGGTGACGCTTGGTAAAGACCCTATGACCGAATTGGGATGCCGGGCGATGACCACCTTGCTCAAATCTTGGGCCTTTTTGGCTTCAGACAGCGCCAGGCCAGAAAATGAACTTGCCAGGGCCACTCCGGCGGCGCCAGTCGACAGATCTCTAATGAATTGGCGCCGACTGATGGTCGCCCTGGATTTTCCATCCTTACAACTAGGTTTCATCTTTTCTGGTCGTATCACGGCCGCTCTCCTTGAAACCCTACACCCAATAAGCTAAGGCTTAGTTCTCCATCACTTCGCATTATCCAGGTATCTATCGAATTCGCCGGCACAGTTGGAGTCGTCGGATTCCTTGCCGGTGATATCTACGGCACGAACCAGATAGAAGCAATTCGTCCCCGGATCACCGATGCAGCCAGCCGCCTCTTCCACATAAAAGGTGTCCATAGTGACACCGATGGAATCACCACCGCCGGAGTCAAATTCCGGAAAGGTATCCCGAAAGACCACGTAATGATCGATGCCCACATCGTCCCGGGGAGGACTCCAGAACAGGAATATGTCCGCACCAGAAAGAATCACCCCCAGATCATCTATCGTTGAGAGGATGTCCGAGGAGACGAGAACGGAGTCATTGTAGCCAAAAGTCTCCACAACGTTCGTTCCAGTAAGCTGGCCTGACCAGGTGTATCCCGGAAAATGGAGCCTGCCACCGGTGGTACATCGTGCCGTGTAGACAATTTGCAGGCTTCCCGTGCTGGGATTGATGATCTGGCTGCATGGGCGATCTCCCAGGGAGTCCGGTGGTGCTTCAATGACCCAACGGTGGGGCTCTGTGCCGATAAAAACCTCGTCTCCTGCACCTACTTCGTGAATATAGGCCGTGTCGGACAGCAAAACGCCATTGACCCAAACCTCCACGGTGGAGATATCGAATAACTCCTGGGGTATGTGATCAGCAAAATACAGGTTGCGCAGCGAGTCCGGCTCTGAGTTGATCAAGCTCACCGTCACCACGAGGGTGTCCCCTTCGCTCACCAAAGTCGAATCGAAGGCTCTTGTAGCAGAGATACCTACGGTGTCAGGAAAGACATAATCTGTAGCATGCGGAATTCCTCTCAACAACAAGATGGTCAATATCCCTAGCAGGGAAACGGCCATCATTCGACCCATCCTATCCATGAAGAGACCTCCCGGAGACAATTGATTTCCCTTCTCTGGCTTCATCTCACATAATAGAACACTTTTATGAGCGAGTCAAGAAAGTAAAACCGGATATATCTTCGTTAGTTCAGCATTCTCCCGCAGCGTTCCGCTATTTGAAGAAAACAAAGGAAGGGTGAAACAGTATAATTTTTAGTGGAGTTCCCTCTTTTAACCTGTTATATTATGTGAGGAAAGATCAAAGGATTTGCTAATTTAGCGATAAGCATCGAAAATTTTTTAAACGCCCGCTGTACCTGGGCGTCCAATTAATGGAGCTTCTCATTGGGTGTCGACAAAGTAGCCGAAGAGAATGAACTGATTCAAAAGTTCCTGCGGGGCGAGCAATGGGCCTTCGACAGACTTATGATCCTCCACCAAAAGAAAGTCTACCGCGTCGCCCTGGGCATGTTGGGAGACCATGACGAGGCGGCTGATGTCACCCAAGAGGCTTTCATTCGGGCTTTCCGATCTCTGAAAAACTTCAAATTCGGCTCCAGCTTTGGCACTTGGCTGCATCGTATCACCGTTAATCTGTGCATCAGCCATATTCGCCGGAAGAAGTTTCGCCAACATCTTTCTCTCTCCGAGGTGTCTCACATGCTCAGATCGCCGCTGGGCAGGCCGGCACGAGATCTTGCGTTGAAGGACCTAGGCCAACAGATCGATCAGGCCATCGCCGCTCTGCCGCCGAAGCAGCGAGCCATTTTCGTGATGCACTACTATGAAGAATTGCCCCACAAGGAGATCGCCGAGATCATGAACCGCACCGAAGGGGCCATCAAATCCAGTTATTGTCAAGCGGTTAAGAAACTGCGCAAAAGGTTGCTTGATCATGGCCAAATCGAGTCCTAAAGAAGTAAGCCGCCGGATCCGAGCCCACTGTAAACGCGTCCAGGCGTCGCTGGTAGCGCATCTGGAAAACCAGCTTACTCCGGAGGAGCAACGAAGGGTGGGCCAACACTTGAAAGTCTGCCCTCGCTGCGCTGACGAAAAGGCCTCTTTACAGAAAACCTTGAACCTTCTGAGCCAGAGGTCCTTTCATGAACCAGATGAGAGTTTCTGGATGGAGCTGAGGCACGTTGTGCGCCAGGGCATCAGGGAGAAAGAGGGTGTCTCTCGTGTGAGACCTCCCTTTCCGGCCAGAGCCTGGGTACCGGCGGTGGTGGTCGCTTCACTTCTGGTTTTCCTCTTTCTGTGGTGGTCGCGCTCTCCCCATCCCCCTGTGCCTGGAGAGGGCTCTCTCCTAGCCCACCTGGAGCAAGAAGGCCTGCGGAATTTGGTGCAACTGGGGGATGAGTGGTCGAGCATGGAGGAGTTCGAACCTGCAGAAACTGTAGAGGACTCTTTGGTAGTGTTGTTGGCGACCATACCTCGGCCAGCACTAGCTCTAGAGCAGCTGTTAGTTCAAGAAAAAATGGGAGAGGACCCGGGCCTTTGGGAGACGGTTATCGAGGAAGAACGTGCGCCAGAGTCAGCTCTCGAGGACTTGCTGGAAGACCTCTCAGAACCACAGCTTATGGAGCTGTCATCAAGATTGGAAAAGATTATAGGGTAACAGAATTGTTCACCGCAAATTCTATGCCCAGGAGGGGAACATGATACGCAAAGCGACATTGTTTTTGGTCAGCGCTCTCATCCTTTTGAATTCTCCAATGGCCTTCTGTCTGAAGGAACAGGAAAAAGAGAAAGTTCGCAAACAGATCAGCAGCGTGAAGGCCTGGCAGTTGACCGAGGACTTGAACCTCTCCGAGGAACAGGCTCAGGTCCTTTTCCCCGCGCAGAAGGCCTATCAAGAGCAAAAAGAGGAGTTGCGCAAACAGCGCGAGGCTGAAGAAAAGGAATTGGATCAACTCTTGGAGGCCAAGGAGAAAAACAGGGGTCTGATCCAGAAAAAAATGGCTCGTCTTAAAGACATCGATAAACAGTGCCGGGCTAACGAGGATCAATTTCGCAAGAAGATCTCCAAAATTCTCACCGTGGAGCAACAGGCAAAATATGAGCTCTTTGATAAAAAATTCAACACCAGACTGCGGGAGATGATACGGGACATCAAAAGAGAGGATACCAAGGCGAAAAGTCGCGAGGCAGTGAAATCAGAAAGTCCTCCGCGCCAAGAGAGAGAGGCCTCTAAGGATGAGAGGCAAAGCGATGGTCGCCCAGAGAAGCAAGTTAAAAAACGTGACACCAGAGAGGAGAGCAAGAACCAAAAACAGAGCAGCTCCAGCCAAAAGAAATCGTCTATTGACAGATCAACGCGTGAAAAAGAATCTTCACAGATCTCCAAGAGCCAAAAACAAAGAGACGATCGCCCAGAAGAGAAGCAGGTCAAAAAACGAGAAGCTAGAGAGGAAAACAGCAGCAAAAGCCAAAACAGCTCTGGCCAAAAGAAATCGTCCAATGAGGGTTCATCTCGTGAAAAAGGATCATACCAGGAAGAATCAGCTCGGACCAAGCGTCACTGATCCTATTACGGAGAGGGGGTGCATCTCGATGAAAAAGAGACTCTTGCTACTGAGGTTTCTGCTCCCGATGTGGGTAGGACTTACGATGATTGGGTGCAGCGACGTCAATCGCTGCAGCGATTACACACCTCCCCCCATTCCTTCGGGTGTGTACACCATCACCGGGGACGGTTTGGTGGAGGTCCTGTGGAGTGAGGTGCGCATCGAGGACCTGGACGGGTACAAAATCTACCGCAGCCCACGAGAAGACGGGATCTACAGACGTATCGGCCGAAGCGAGGATAACTACTTCGTGGACCAGGATGTGCAAAATGGTGTCGTCTATTATTACGCCGTGTCTTCTTACGACTGGGATGGAAATGAAAGCGATTTGAGCTATGAGACGGTACACGACACCCCTCGTCCCGAGGGTTTCGATCTGATCATCTACGATGAGGACGCCAGGGCGGGCGTGGACTTCTCCGGATATTATCACCACATGATCCAATCGTGGGACGATCCTTTTGTGGACTTATATCTTCTCTGGTTAAACGGTCGGTACTGTCTGGCCAGTACAGATGTAGAGTATCAAGGCGCCATTTACGGGACGGATGTCCAATACGCCGGATATGTCAACTCACTGGACGAAATCGATTGGGCCCCGGATGGCGGTTGGTCTGTGGACATCGCCGACACGGTGCGGCTCTACGAGGACCATGCCTATCTGGTCTGGACCTGGGAGAATAACTTCGCCAAATTCCAGGTGGTACATATCGGTTACGACTATGTGGTCATCGACTGGGCTTTTCAAGTGGATGAGGGCAATCCGGAGCTAAAAACTCTACCTACGTCTGGAAACCAGCAACCCCCCGACCTTCGTGCGCCCAGAAATGTGGGGTCTAACTATGAGATACCCATCACCAGACCCAGCCGTGAGCCCAAAATTGAAAACAAGGAACAAGGAAAGTAAAGGGGGCGATTTCCATGAGAAAGCTTTTGATAGTATTGCTCATCATTGGGACGGCGACGGCCTGGTCCCATCTGGCGTCGGCCTTTGAAGAGGTGGGCGACCGTCCCTCCAGACATCTGGAGGTGGAGGTGTGGCTCAACAAGCACAACGGCGCTGTATATAAACCTGGTCAGCATGTGCGGGCCTACTTTCAAACCTCCGAGGATTGCTACGTGGTGGTCTACAACGTGGACACCGAGGGTTTCGTTCACGTTCTCTACCCGAAATACAACGACCGGGCCTGGGTCGCGGCGGGGATGATCTACGAGATCCCCGATCCTTATGATGACTACGATCTCATAGTGGACAGCCCCACGGGCATCGAATATGTGGTGGCCGTGGCATCTCACTACCCCCTTGATGTTCAGGCTCTCCACGACCTAGGCGAGGATGTGGAAAGCGACATCTACTGGCCCATGGGACGCATCACTGGGGATCCCCATCTGGCCATTCAAGAGATCAACCAACAGTTGGTTTGGGGAGATGGGGACCACGACCCAGAGGGTTATTCCAGCGATATAAGCTGGTTTTACGTCCGCCGGTGGGTACCCTACCCCCGCTACATCGTCTACCACTGGTATCCACACTACTACTATGAGCCCTGGTGGGATCCTTACGTGCATGCGAACATCTTCTTGGACTTCTACTGGGATCACTATTGGTGTCGTTCCTGGTGGTGGTGCCGCGGCTGTCGGCCCATCTATGTATACTGGTATATCGACCGGGATAGCGGCCGCCGATACACATGGAAAGGCCACTACTATAGGGACCGGCGCAAGCCCGACTGGTACCGGGAAAAACCGGTGCGGCGGGACGGCGGTGGCGGACGTCCAGCGAAGCCGGGCGATGAGACGGGCACAGCTGCATGGGAACAGAGAAGGCGTCCTTCGCCCAGTGGACCCAGCCAACCCGCGGAGGTAATCAAGGAGAAAGCGTCGACTCCAAACCGCCGAACGCGAACGGATGTCATCAACGAAAACCGGGAGAAGAGCATAAGGGAGCGCAAGTCAAGGGACGGTTCCACTCCAACGGACCGCGCAAAGGCCTCAAAAAAGCAAACCCGGATGGAAATGCGGCCTTCTCGGGAATCCGAAAAATCCAGAGATGAGACACTTAACCGGGAGAAAAAATCGTCCGAGAGAGTCACTAAGAGCGTGAAGAAGAGCTCTCGCCGCAGCTCCGGTCTCAGCAAAGTGATCGGCAGTGTTGCCAAATTCTTCAGCGGCGGTTCCAAAAAGGAGAAGAGCAGGTCTCAAAAGAGCTCTCAAGATTCGGGCTCAAAACAGCAATCTTCCAGCAGCCAGCGGAGTTCCAAGCAGAGCTCAAAGGAGAGCTCTAGCAGAGAGGAACAGTCTCGCAGAAGGAAGTAGTTTCCTAGATTGCCACAGTTTAGCGGATCTGTATAAACGTCGAGGGCCGGCTTTTCAGCCGGCCCTTTTTCATACAGAGCTTACCAGAAGAATTCCAGACTAGGATCTGGGCTGATAGATCCCAACGACGTTCCCGTCCAGATCCCCGAAAAGGGCGTACCAGCCTATTTCTGGAATCTCTGTCTTCTCCTTGATCACGCTGCCCCCCAGCTCCATGACCTTGGCCAGAGTCTCTTGGATCTCATCGACGCTCACATAGATGAGCACACCATGCTCGCCAACGGATTCGACCCTATCAACCCTGTTGAACCCACCGCCAGGGTCCATGCCCGTCTCGAAGGAAGCCCAGTTCATTTGAGGCATCAGCGTGATTTGCCATCCGAACAGATTGGAGTAGAATGTCTTAGCTTTCTCAAAGTCAGTGGTTGGAATCTCCACGTGGCAGATAGCATGTACCATGTGCTCTTCCTCCCATACATCTGGGGTATTTAAAAAGCAATATTCCTAGATCAAATCATTAAGTTATTGGGCAAAGATGAGATTTATGACCATTAAACAGGAATTGATCAGCTATAGGCGCACTACTTCTCAAGTGACTGGTAATTCTCGACGATCTTTTTCATCCCCCCTTTAAGGAAAGAGACCAGAATAGCCCTTCCCTTCTGGGATTCCTTTCCCTTCTCCATCACAATTCCGTAGTCATCCCAAACTTTGTGGTAGAAAATCTGACCGACATCGTAGGTCCCACAGAGGTCGTATTCAGCGCACTCACTTTTCATCACCGTTCCCGGAAGCTTTTCTTTCAGCCCCATCATCTCCTTGGCCGCAGCGGAAAGCAACGGAACGATTCCCTCGCAGTTTGGACAACTGAGCCAGGTAACCTGATCAGCAAGCCCCTTGCGCAACATATTCATTCTCACAACTCTTTGACACACGGTGCAAAAGTGAGACTTTCTTCTCTGTATCTCTGTTCCCATAGCTACCCTCCGCATATTGTCGAGGTGAACGATCTGTAACAACGGTAATTGCTTACAACTCCTAGCTATGTACTTTCAGATTTCAATGGTCTCATCGACGAACGATAATCGTCTCCTGGCACCTATTCCTGACCGGGGGTGATCATCTTCAGATCCACTACCCCCTCTCCATGCTCCCTATCCAAAACGTACTTACGGATCTTGGGGAAAATCTTCTCCACGGCCTCTACATATAACCGGGTCTCGGTAACATCCCTGCTCTCGCGGTACTCCTTCAACACAGCCAGGAAACGCTCCGCCTCCCCCTGGGCTCGATTCACTCGCTCGGTTCTATAGGCTTCGGCCTCTTTAACCATCGCCTGGGCTTGTCCCCTCACTTTTGGTAGTTTCTCGTTCCGATAGCCATGAGCTTCGTTGATCAGACGATTTCTATCTTCCCGGGCGCTGGCCACATCTCGAAAGGCAAAAGCCACTTCCGCCGGAGGACTGATGTCCAGGAAATAAGCTCCGGAAATCCTCAGCCCGCATGCGTATTCGTCCAAGATCGCCTGGGCCTCTGTCTTCACACGCTCCTGAATAATCAGCTTATCCGTGGTCAAAACCTGATCTACACCCATTGAACCGATGATCTCGGTAAGACAGCTCTCAGCAGCTTTGCGCACGAGCCAACGTGGCGATTCCACGGAAAACAGGTAAGCTCGGGGATCCCCAACCCTATACTGTACGATCATCTGGACATTGATGATGTTCTCATCCCCGGTGAGCTTCTGCGTCTCCTCAGGCTGAGGACCAAGTCCCTTCATTTTATCTACCATCCGGAAACCGACACTCATTACTTTAACTTGGAGGGTCTTTGGACGGTTGATCTTCTCGAATGGCCAGGGCAGATGATAGTGGATTCCCGGCATCACCCGATCATTCACGACTCGGCCAAAACGCCGGACCACGCCCAGCTCGTTAGGCTGAACCACATAAGTGCCAGAAAGTAAATAGAACCCCACGAGACAGAAACTGCCTATGAGAGCGAGCTTGCGCCAAGTCGGCAAAGCCGCCTTCACCTGCTGGAAAACTGTCTTGGGAAGAAGCGATTGATCCTTCTTGACCATGCTCCCTCGCTTACTTCTGGGATTTGCCTTCGGTGAGTAGCTTCAGGAGTTCTGAATCTGTGGACAGCACCACGGTGGTTTTCTCGTTCAAGAATTTTGTGTAAGACTCCAAAGTCCTAACTAACTTATAGAAACGAGGATCCCGGTTAAAAGCCGCAGCGTAAACGCGGGCTGCTTCTGCATCCCCCTCCCCGATGATCTTCTGCGCCTGCTCATAAGCCTCGGAGAGGATCGCTCGACATTCTCTGTCGGCCTCAGCACGTATTTTAATAGCCTCCTCCTCTCCTTCGGAGCGGTACTTTTTAGCCATGCGCTCTCGCTCTGTGCGCATGCGCTGGAAGACACTCTCCTTATTCTGATCGGGCAAATTCAACCTCTTAAGGTGAACCTGCAGGATCTCAATACCATAATCGCGGCCTGCCTTATCTCGACACTTGGCGCTCACTTCCTCCATAATCTGGTCTACTTTGATCTCCAGAGGATCGATAGAAGCCAAAGCTGATAGAGGATAATTGCCCAGAGCCGCCCCAATGGTCGCTGAGGCGATGTCGGCCAGAAAAATCTCAGCCACTGGTCGCTCTTTCACGGCCTCAAGAAACTTCAAGGGCTCCTCTATACGCCAGCCTATGTAGGTATCTACCAACACGTTCTTCTTGTCCTGGGTCAAAAACTCACCTGCCTCCGGATCGAAGAGCAGCAGCCGTCTATCAAGCCGCCTTAGCGATTGGGCGGGGTCCGGCCACTTCACCTGTAGGCCCGCCGTTGAAATCACTCGAACGGGCTTTCCAAATTGTGTGATGATAACGAATTCCGTCTCATCAACCTGGAAAAGTATGGAGTTCAGCAAGAGAATGAGAAATCCGGCAAGAATGAGGGGGACTATCAGTTTTCTCTTCATCTTTCTACCCCTTCATAAATTTCTGCTTCTTGACCTTTAAAAAATCTGAGATCCAGAGGTTCCTTGGATGCATTAGGTTCGACGATGAATTTCTCCAATCCAGTGAGTGACTGCTCCATGGTCTCCAGGAACATACGTACCTCGGTGACCTCGCGAGCCTTCTGATATTCTCCAAAGAGTGCCATAAATTTCTGGGCCTCGCCCCGAGCGTGATGTATCCTCTCCTGCTTTTCGGCTTCTGCTTTGTGAATTTCACCAACCACATTACCCCGCGCCCTGGGAAGCACCTCGTTTCGATATGCGTAGGCCTCGTTGATTAATCTATTTTTGTCCTCCCTCGCACTGGCCACCTCTCGAAAGGCATCCACCACCTCTAAAGGAGGGTGGACATCCTGAAGTTTCACTGCGGTCACCTTGATGCCCGCATCATTATTCGCCAAAGTCTTGTGAAGAACTTCCAGAATCTGCTTCTCCACACGCGATCGCTCAGAGGTGAGCAGATCGTCCAGGGGCTCCATGGCCACAACGATCCTGATGGCTTCCTCGGCCGCCGACTTGACTAAGGTCTCTGGATCTTCCACGTGCAACAGAAATGATGTTATTTCGGCCACCTGATACTGAACGATGGTGTTGATGTCGATGAAATTTTCGTCGCCGGTGAACATGATAGACTCTTCGGGTTTTTTGGTATATTTTCCCACAATGTGCCGGCTCTCCCATTGGTAGGAGCGCACATCCTCCCCCCAGTTGGTGGGCTGGGTGCGAAAACCTATTTCGACCCGCCTCATGGCACTCATAGAGGTCTTTTGCATCATATCCACAGGCCATGGCAGGTGCACGTGCAGACCAGGACCTTGACCTGAAGGGTCCAACAACCGGCCAAATCGAAACACCAGCGCTCGCTCTCCTGGACTTACAACATATAATCCTGAAGAAAGCCAGAGAAGAATGATTATCCCTAACGGCCAGAGCACCAGAGATCGGCTTCGATGGCGCATCCACAGAATGATCTCAAGAGATTTACGGCCTAATCTCCAGGTCTTTTTCGATCCCACCAGTGGATGGCCAAAGAGATTAGCCAGCCAATATTCCTCCAGCGATGTTCCTCTCAACAGCGCCTTGACAGCTCCATAAATGACCTCCAAACCCGTGGCGGCGATGAGCAAGGCAATCAATCCAGCAGCCTGGGCATCCAAATTGAGGCCAATCATCCCACCCACCAGACCACTCATCACCCCGATGGAGGAATACATGTCCATTCGCGAGTGATAGCCATCAGCCACTAGGCTACGGGAGGACTGCTCCTCTCCCACCCTTATTTTAAGTCGGGCGACGAAACCGGAGACCAAAATGCACAAGAAGATGCCCACTAATGCTATCGGCAAGCGAATCAGCTCTTTCGGGGGACCAGCCACTGCGCCGGCGAAGATCTGGACGGCGGCGAGAAGAATGAACAGACCTACTGCGATGGCCACGATGTCCTCGACTTTGCGCCAACGAGCGGTTTGACTCTTTTTGATCAGAATTGATAGAACAAGGCCGCTGAGGACCAGCAGGGAGACCAGTATATCAGAAAGGGAATGTATGGCGTCAGCGAGGATGGAGCTACTATATGTCCATCTGGCCAGCAGAAATTTGATGCCCACCAGGAAAACATTGATGACAACGGAGATGATGGCAATGCGGACTTTTAGATTCATCTCCTCGACAGGGCTTAGGGTAGGTAAACATGGTTTTACCACCCCCTTAGGGGTGGTAAACTGGGGATTTTGAAACGCGAGAAAAATGCAGATCAGAGTCGCAACGCCTTGTTTTTAACTTAACTATAAATAAGACAGAATGCAAGAAATTTCTGCCCTTACACAGAATCTCTTCAACCACCGCCAACGAAAAACAACAAATTTCTCTAACAGACTTTAATAAAGGGATATAGGAGAGATGAATATGGCCTTTCCGAGGGGGCGACTCTTGAAAAGCCCCTGCTTTTGATCAAGAGATTCAGAGCATATTTTCGATGACATCTGCTCACGACATAAAGAAAGGAAGGAGCCCTTTCTCTCCTCCCTTCGGATTTTGTCCCACTGTTGATGAGTGCGTCTACTTGATTAGCACCATTTTCTTCGTCTTTGTAAACTCTCCTGCTGTAAGCCTGTAAAAATAAATCCCGCTGGCCAAGGAATTGGCATCCCACCTAACGGACTTGTATCCAGCTTGCTGCTGACCATCTGCCAACATGGCCACCCTCTGACCCAAGATATTGTAAACCTCTAGCCTGACCCACCCATCCTGTGGCAAAGTGTATTTGATCTCGGTTACCTGATTGAAGGGATTGGGGTAATTCTGAGAAAGCGAGCAGCTTCTGGGAAGGTCACCAGGGAATTCATCTCTCTCCTCATAAGCGGTGGGATTCTGAAGCCATTTGATAACCCTATCCATGATCAGATTCCTGGTTTCCTCCTGGGCAATAGCTTCAAAGCCAAAGGCAAAAGTGACAGCGGCATAATTAATGCGATAAGACATAATGCCAGCGGAACCTTGGGCTCCATAATCCGAATATTCAAATACTGGGTAAACCCATGGGTAGGAGTGAACAAGAGCCGATGGAACAAACTGATTATGGGCCCCTGATCCGCCTGTAATGATCGGTGATAGACCGTCGCCCACGGGGTTCCCATTTACTCCTATAAGTGTGTCAATATCGGTGTTGAATTCAAATTTCTGAATACCCAAAATGGACTGCAAAAGTTGACCTTCAAGATCAGAGATACCCTGGCCCGAAAGAAATAGTCTGCCACCTTTGAAAAGAAGATAAAACTGCAGAGCGAAGTTCTCAGCACTCGTGATCGCCTCCGAGTTGTAATACTCCTCCGGATAGCTGAGCTTGCCGCAAGTCTCCCCAGTCTCCCAGATGATCACCTCATACCTGTCCAGCACAGTTGTATCGGGACTCCCGTAGCAAAATACATCCCAGACATCGTAGCTATAACCAGTAGCCTCTAGGGCATCTGTATAGTAGGTCTCGTAAAATTTGGGGGTACCTTGGTAAGGGCGGTTGTAGTTATCATCGTCCACAACCAGTATTTCTGCAGTAGTAGCGAAGGGCTTAGTGGTAAACTCCATCAGGTTAACATAGGACTTCTGGTTGTCCAAACTGTCCTCGGCAAATACATTGACATTGTAAAACCTCTCCTCTCCTGCCGTAGACGTCCAGGTATTGCCAAACACCCCATCACCAGCTAAATAATCAGCATGGGTACCGTCATCATAAAGAGGGAGTTCATCCACGATCACATTGCCCACCGGACTTTCGATGTCCGCCGTGGCCAATTCGATGCCAGCACCATCTACCAGTTTTACCCTAATGGCTACACTACTTCCAGCACTTGTAGAGGTAGGATCACATTGAGGATAATGAAGGGCCGGAGAGGCATCGTCTGTTATCTCTATCGTGAGAGTATCAAGCCAGTGGCTGGTCACAGAAGCTGAATCGGTGATGCTCAGGTCGAGCTTGATGGTCTCCTCAGCGATCCAGTCCTCGGGAATGGCGATAGTCAGACTGTCCCGGCTTTTCACCATCTCTCCGGGTTGTATATCTCCAAAGAGGAGATCACTTCCCCCACCAATAGAGACAGACACGCTTGCCCTCACCTCGTTCACCATCGTTTGACCTTCGTTCTCAAGACTTAGTTGGAGATGCACGAGATCACCAGGGCTGAGGATGGTATCCTCGCCAGCCGCTTGATAACCAGAGGCGATAACCGGGCCAAGGGTGGTAAAATACGTAGCGCTGTCGAAAACTCTCATGTTTGAAAGGCTATCCTCGACGGTGATGCCTACCAGATAGGCCATTCCCACCACATCGGTTGTCCAACTATTTCCATAAAGGTGATCGCCTGCAGCCCCATCGCCATGATTGCCGTCATCATAAAGGGATAATGTGTCAAGCAAAGGTGGAGACACAAATGATGCCGTGACCTTCAAAATACCATCTGGATCCCACACATGGGCGTTCACCTGCACCTCTTCTCCCGGCTGAACCTGTCTCGGGCTCACCTGCACCCCAGAAATAAAGGTTTCCCAGACTAAGAAACCTCTGTCATAGAGGGCCTGAACGCTATCAGCGTGCTCCTGCAACTCTTCCAGGGTATATCCAGCAATCATGGCGACGGTAACCTCGACCTCCTCCCCGGGGGCCAGACTCTCATAGGATCCGCTGGCCATAAGAGACCGAACATCTCTGGGCTCCTCAAAGATCTCAAAAACGGCCGGATCTGGATCATCGACAAAAGCATACCCCGATCCATCTGGATCTCCAACCAGCTCGGCGTATTTGAGGGGATCTTGTTCCTCAAGGTCCACGATGCCCTCGGGCCCGTGATCTGACCTCACCCAGGTGGAAAAGGCGGTCAGCCCCACATCTCCCGGAGTTTTCAAGAAGACATTGCCAATATAGCCCGCCGGCGTCGTCCAGCTCGGCTCCGCACCATTCGAATCGTAGGTATAGCCCAAGTTACGAGATATATCGAAACCGATGAGGTCATCGTTGGGGCCCACGTCCGGTTCCGATAAGTCTCCCGGGCCCACATCGGCATCCATGAAGTACCCGACATACAAGCTGTCTAAGGGAAACTCGTTCATATTCTTTATCTTATATGATAAAAAGACGTAATTCATCTGGGGACCAGATCCCCAACAATAGCTCCTCTGCTCCACTCGTATGCCCAGGCCATCGGTGTCGTAGCCGAAGGAGGGCCACAGGAAATGGCCTTCTTCCTCCAAAATCCAATCGCCATATACGCACCAGGAATCCTGTTCGGAGACGATATCCCCTCCGACTGGATCAAGATCGAAAAGATCCGTGCCAAAGTATTCCCTCCGAAGGGGATTAAGCGAGGCGGTATCGGCATATTCCCAAAACCTTTGATGCGGAGCGGGCATACCCCCGGGGGGGACAAAAAGAAGATCCCCAGCTCCAGCTTGATCTGGAGGAATGATCTGCGTGCTCAGATATAGAGGGCTCATCGGCGTTACATCGGGACTATACGCTCCAGTGGCCACCCGTGGAACCCAGGTGGTATCATTTCCTAAAATGACTGGATACATGGCTCCGATCCACAATCCCGATGAGAACAGGTAAAATTGCCTCGATCCTCTGGGATATTCGGCCACATATCCATTCCAGTTCGTCATTTCAGCGACTATAGATCCGTCATAGGTGCCATCCCAATATTCAGGAGCTTCATAGAGTCCTATCAGGCCGGCATTATCAACGGTGACCCGTGCCAGATCACCCAGACCCATCCAGGTGATCTGAGCCATAGAAGGCTCATCATCTGTGCTTTTTGAGCCCCTTCTTTGGCTTTCAACCAAAAGGGGACCAATTTCTTCTTTCACCGGTCTGGCCTCGATGACCATCGATAATATGACCTCAAAAAACCCACTTAGCAGAAAAGCAACTAAAAGCACCGCCTTGCGCTCTCCCCGAATCCGAAAAGCTCTCACCTCAACCATCTCCCCTGGAGACTTTATTTCTCAAGTAAAAAACGATTTCCAATGCATATACATTATATCTGAATAAGTATTTTTTGTCAAGGTTTTTTCGAGTGGCTTGTGAGTTTTTAGTTTGTGACGAAAAGAGCAATAGCAGTATTTGTTTACGGACTTTGGGTAAGAAACCTTTCACTCTTCGACCGGACATGAAAAAAGCCACTCCCTTGCGTTCTAGAGAGAGGCCCAAACCAATACTTGGCAGAATAAATCTTACCCAACCCTGCTCATACTCCCATAACCGAAGACAACGGCATCTTGCTGACGATCACCGCCTCACCACCTATCTCCAGGCTATTAATTATCTTCCCCTTAGCCCGGACGCGCACCCGAACCCGACCCTGATGGCCAATGAGATCACCCTGTTCGCCCACATATTCAATCTCATCAGGCTCATCGAGCTGAGCATAGATACGATGATAGGCCCCTAGAGGCCCATTTATAGCTCCAGTCACCGGATCCTCATCCACGCCATAAGCTGGAGCGAAATAGCGGCAATGCCATCTATTTTGGAGCTCGAAGGTCTCGGGCGTAAAAAAGCAGGTGGCGCCCCAGCGCTTCGATGTTCTCATGCGGTCGAAATTCGGCTCGAGACGTTTCAGAACCTCTATGCCGCAGACGGGAATGTATAAATCTCCATCTGATTTATCTCTGACCGCCGGCAGGCCGAGATGCAAATCCCGTGTCCTTAGGTTAAATATTTTCCTCAGCTGGTCTGTGTCCAGGGTGACTTCCTGAAAATCAGGTGGTGGGATCTCTAACCAGTGAAATTGGCCCTCGCGCGTTTTTTCCACCCTGACCTGGAGGATTCCAGTCAGGGTCTCTATGTGTGCGGAGCGACCCTCGGCGGGGAAGAGATTAAGCGCAACCAGCACCTTCAAAGTGGCTACGGTAGCATGGCCGCATAGCCTGACCTCTATGGTGGGAGTAAACCAGCGCAGTTGAAAAAGACACCTAGGCTGTCTTGAGGGAAACACGAAGGCCGTCTCAGAAAGCCCCATAAACGTGGCAACGGCTTGCATCTGATGATCATCCAGCTGGGCCGCCTGGGGCACTACCCCAGCGGGGTTTCCCTCTCTTGGATTTGCGGTAAAAGCGTGAACGCGGTAAATCTGAGGATTTACGCTCTTCGGCGACAAACTTCCTCTCACCTCCGCTTTTCCTAACGTGTCCATCATCGAAGAGAAGATCCATCATCGGCATTTCAAAGGCAACCAGTTCCCCTCTCTACTTTCACCGCCCACCGCGCTCAGATATCCGTTCCAGTTTCAGCAGATAGCCAGACTGCGGCTCCAGCTGAAGTCGTGGACGATATCCGGCGATGTGCCCCTTGGGACCCACCTGAAGCTTGGAACATTCCCGATCTGGTCCGCTCCTCAGCAGATCGGTGACCGTATACCAACCCGGCGCCAGGAAAGAGGTCTGGGCTCGAAGCTTGTATCTCTCAAGGGGTAGATCGGATACATTAACCATGACTATAAAGGGGATTGCTCCCTGGACGTGCCGCACATAGGCGTATAGGTATTCGTGGTTGGTTTTTAAACCCTGATAGCTGCTTACAGACCGATCATCTCTGGCAGCGAGCACCGGATTGAGACCCCTTAATCGAATCAGGTGGCTATACCAATTGAGCAGAGATTTGGGGTCCTGGCGTTGCTCGGCCACCATTTTCCATTCCATGGGAGTGCGGATGGCCTCATCCGGAGGGTTCACTCCGGTCATGCCCACCTCCTCGCCGTAGTAAATCAGCGGGGTTCCCGGCAGCGTAAGGAGAATGAGGGCAGCCAGCTTGTTGCGCTGCTGGTTGTTTTCAACAACGCTCAGGATGCGGTCGTTGTCGTGATTGTTCAGAAAACGAAGCAGCTGAGCCTGGACGGGGAATCTCTCTCTTTCATCATTTAGAGTGGTCTGCAAAGCCGATTTATGCTCTTTGTCCAAAAGTCCCAGTATCGCATAATAGGTGGGATAATCGAACTGCATGTCATACTCGTCATCGAAATAACCGTAAATGGTCTCCACATTATCCCACACCTCTCCCAACAGAAGGAAGTCCCCTCGTACCTGTTTGAGCTCCCGACGGAGCTCCTTCCACCAATCATGGGGCGGTCCTTTTCCCACATCGCAGCGATAGCCATCGACGCCATCGGAGAAATCCCCGTCGCCATTGGGATCCATCCAATACTTGGCCATCTCCAGCAGATAGTCCCGCATCGGCCGTGAGTCGAAGTTCAGCTCGGGCATACCCCTGTAGCCAGCGAAGCTCTCATATTCCAAATGTTCGGGGTCCAGGAATTGAAACCAATCCGAATAAGGTGAAGCCGGATTGCCCAGGGCATCGGCAAAGAAGGGATGTTCGTTGGAGCAATGATTGACCACGAGGTCGAAGATAATCCTGATTCCTCGCCGGTGAGCTTCCCGACAGAGGTGAAAGAAGTCTTCAGTGGTTCCGTAGTCTTCCTCGATGGTATAGTAGTCGGTGATATCGTACCCATGGTATGATGGCGACTGGCAAATAGGCATGAGCCAGATGGCATTGACCCCCAGGTCATCGCTCGTATTGGAATCTCCATCGTTCAGGTAGTCCAACATCTGGGTGACGCCGTTCAGGTCCCCGATGCTGTCTCCGTCAGAGTCCTTGAAACTGCGCACAAAGATTTCATAGACAACAGCCTGGTCGAAAAAATCAGGCGAATCGAATACTAGCGGCTCCCGGTCCATGGTGAAATCGATCCGGGTTTGCCCCTGTTTCCCTGAGGAAATGCCTCGTGCGGAAATCAGGAGGCGATAATCAAGATCCGGCAGATCTTCGGACAACTGTGCGGTGAACTGACCCGTCGCTGGGCTGTATTGGTGAGACAGGATGGCGTTTTCCAAACGCACCTGAACGCTGTTGGGATCAACCTCATCCCTATAGCAGCGGAGATGACCAGAGACGGGTGCGATCTCTTTGGGACGCGAGCCGTCAACGGGGAAGGTCATCACGGCATATGGAACGCCCGGTTCGCTGACGAAAACCACACTGTTGTTGTAATTGGAGGTATTGACCTCAGGAGCGTTGGGATCGGTGACCCATTCTGTGCCATCAACCACGAATTTATACTCATATCGTCGCCCAGGCCTCAGGGGATACCAGGTTCTCCAAATACCATCCTCATCATCGTCGAACATAGGTGTAGCGGTCATGGACCATCCATTAAATTCACCGGCCAGATGAACAGACTGGGTGCCCTCTGGGGCCAAATAGGAGAAAAGAACGCCGCCCTCCACGGGATGAGGAACCAGCTCACGGTCCTCTGACCAGGGGAGATCAGAGCGCCGCAGCTTGGCGTCCGGGGGCGGCTCTTGATCGACGTAAACTATGCCGTTATTGAAGTTCTGGTAGTTGACATCATGGGCATGGGGATCCGTCACCCAGGTTCCCCCATCCACCACGAACTTATACTCCCAACGCCCTCGAGAAAGAGGTATGACCACCGTCCAAACGCCATCGCCGTCCTCGTCAGACATGGGCGTGGCCTTGATGTCCCAGCCATTAAACTCTCCCGCCAAATGGACCGATTCTACCGCCTTCACAGGACGATGTGAGAACAGAATGCCGCTCTCCACCGGATGAGGGGCCAGAGAAGACTCGCGCGTCTGACCGGGTGTCTCCGGGGGCACAAGGATCGTTGCTGCTAACAAAAACCATGGGTACACAGATCTCATGAGCCCCCCTCCAAATACATCACCATAGCGCTTCTCCCAGGGACGCGAGCCTTACCCTTTGAAAAAACACGGGAGCCCGTTTTCACGGGATTCTCCCCGGCTTCATCCTCATCAACCGTCACCACCCATTTGCCCTTGGGAAGGCTGAAGGTCATCCGGCCCTCGTTGGGATTGAACAATAAAATCACCTGGCTCCAGGCATCGCCGGAGCTTCCTTTGGTCAGCCGGTAGGCAATGCACCGAGGCGGCACAGGGATGCCCAGGTGATCGTCGAAGAATTTCAGGTTGTCCAACACCTCTTGACGGATCTTCATCCGGAAAATGGGGTGGGCTTTTCTCAGGGCGATAAGACCACGATAATAATCGAATACGTCGCGGTGATCCACCTTCCACTGCCAGCGGATCTTATTCACCGCATCGGGCTTGTTATAGCTGTTGTAATCTCCCCCTTTGGTGCGCAGCATTTCCTGGCCGGAGTGGATGAAGGGAATTCCCTGAGAGGTCAACACCAGGACGGCTCCCATTTTGTCCATCCGAATCCGATCGGCGTCGCTGATATCCGCTTGTCTCTCCGTGGTGATCTTCAGGCGGTCCCAAAAGGTCCGGTTATCGTGGCAAGCCACATAGTTCAGCGTCTCCAATGGGCTATCGGTGAAATCGTTGATGCTGCCCTGGATACCCTTCTTAACCCGATCGATATTAATACCCGCCTGAACGTAACCCGGATTCAGGTCGAAGACCCCTCCCTTTATGGCGTCTCGAAAGTGATCGCCGAAGACGGAGAAGCCCCTGCCTCTCTGAGTGCCCTTCACGGTAGGCGTAATGGGTGTCTGTCCAGCTGCCCAGGGCTCCCCATGAATGAGGAGATTTGGATCTATGGCTCGCAACTTTTGGGTTAGCTGGACCATGGTCTCCAGATCAATCAAACCCATGAGATCGAAGCGAAAGCCATCTACCTTGTAGTGCTTCACCCAGTACTCCACCGAATCCAAAATGAACTTACGGACCATGGGCGCCTCCGAGCGGCACTCGTTCCCCGTCCCAGAGCCGTTCCAGTAGCTTCCGTCCTCCTTCAGCCGGTAGTAGTAGCCAGGTACCAGTCCATTGAAGCTGAAAATCTTGGCGGGGCTGGTTTCGGCGGTGTGGTTGTAAACAACGTCCATAACCACCTTGATACCATTCCGGTGCAAGGCGTCCACCAGCCTCTTGAACTCCTCCACACGCGCGGGGCCAAACCTTTGGGTGGCGTACCAGCCATCGGGGGAGTTGAAGTGCACCGGCATGTAACCCCAATTATAGGCATCGCGAGACTCGTCATTCTCGAAATCCTGAATGGGCATAATCTGGACAGCGTTTACACCCAGCTCCAACAGGTGATCCAGGCCGGTCTTGATCTCAGAGTTCCCAGGCATGGTGGTGCCTTCCTCCGTCAGTCCCAGATACTTCCCCTTGTGTTGGATTCCGGAGTGCTCGTCGATGGTGAAATCCCGGATGTGCAACTCGTAGACGATGGCCTCGTCTATACCGAATTGAGGCCCATCGGCCACCGGAGTCTCGTCGTGCAGGATCAGACCGCGTCCGTTGTGAGCGGTATTACACTGGGAGTAGGGATCGATGAGCTCTCTCTGGAGATCAAACCGCGGGTCACCTCCCTGCGCCTTCAGGGTGTAGTAGATCCCCCGCAGATCTTCCTGAACGGTGACCTCCCAGAGGCCGTTTGCTGCGGGAGACATGTCCACCACCCGAGCTTCGCCACCCACAGCTTGCTCATAAAGCAGCACCTGAACCTGAGATGCGGTGGGAGCGAAGACGCGGAACAGAGTTCCCTGGGTGGAGACGATGGCGCCCATGGGCATGTCGGAGATATAGGCCGAAGAATCTAAGATACCACGGATAGTCAAGTTGCCTGAACGATAGCCCTTTGCGGAGACAGTGAATTTGTCAAGTTGATCCCTGCGGAGCTCAAAGGGGCGACTCAGCGTCACCTTGATCTCTCGCGCCGCGGTGCCCGAGGGCGGTTGACCTTCAACCTTGAGGATGGGGATCTCTTTCCCCTGAGCGTCATTGATGGAGAATCGCTGTGCCTTGATATCCTTTGTATCCATACCCTTGGAAAGGGAGACCACCACCTCAGCCGGTCCATCCACGAACCCCCCTCTAATCCAGGGGGAGATGTCGGGCCGCTCCGCATGAAGTTCGGGATCACCGCTGACGATCCACACCTCGTCCCCCATGAAAGGAAACCACACCCGGTCCGGCGCATCTTTGTTGATCCAGTTGCCGAACTTGGGCAACAGGCCAATCCTGGTGCCGTTGCCATAATCTTTCTTCGTCACGCGAAAGACGAGACCATAGTCGTCCTGATCCACCGCCTGCAGTTCACGAGAATCTTCCTCAGTCTTGTCGTCCCAGGTCCACAGGGTCCAACCCTTATAATCACTCTCGGGGCGGTGGTAGTGAACCGTCAACGTCTGTCCACCCTTTTCTTGGGTCATACTCATGTCCGGCTTCTCCGATAGTAGTTTTGGATAACCTGTTAGGATCCACACCTCATCGCCCATCTCTGGAGCCCATATGCGGTCCGGAGGGTCCTTGCTCTCCCAGTTGCCAAACTTGGGCAACAGGCCTATTTGAGTGCCATCCCCATAGTTCTCTTTAACGACTCGAAAAATCAACCCGTCCACGCCCTGATCCACCGCAGTCAGCTCCTGCGAATCTGCCTCCGTCTTATCGTCCCAAGTCCACAGGGTCCAGCCCTTATAGTCCCCCATTGGCCGAAGATAGTGAACGACCAGGACCACCTCCTGCCCGGCGGTCTCCAAAACAGCGCTAAAATAGAAGGCCCCGGCAAGAGCCAGCAGCAAGGCACCGGCCACACGACCAAGTCGTTCTTTTTGGCCCATTTTTTTCTTCCTCCCGGCAGGAATCCCAAGAAAAAGGCTCAGGCTGGAAATCTACTCCTTATAACCACGCCAGCCATAAGAGATGTAGCGTAAATCCTCCAGCCGGCCTTCCCTGAGATTAACCAGCACGTAACCCTCAGGCCAACTGCTGCCTGCAATACGGTGATCCCCCCGCCACCACCCTCCGCTGATCGCCCCTCCTGTGACGAAGGTCATGTCGTGCTCGTTGGTGGTCCAGCGGGTGACCTCATAATTGTGATGATGACCCGCCAAAGCCAGGATAACACGGCGATCGGCTAAAACCTCATTGATGACCTGGGAGGCATTATTAACCACATGAGTGTAACTGATCGCCTCGGGGTCATCCAGCTTGTAGTTAACAATCTGCCATTGATTATAGCCCGCGAAGGTGAGGCCGATGCTGACAAAGGGGATATGGCTCACCAAAACGATAGAGGCCTCATCGGGAACCATCTCCAGGTCCTTCTTAAGCCATTCCAGCTGCTTCGGTCCTACGGTGCCGTAGTAGGTTCTGACGGTGTCTCCCTCAGAGTTTCTCACCTTGGTGACGCCGATGGTGTTGAGTATCACAAAATGATAGGATCCGTAATTGAAAGAGTAATAGTCCGGTCCCAGATATTCCCGATAAAGACCGACGCCATAAAGGGGATCGTCTTCCTCCACGACGCAGGGATCATCGCCTACCCCTTCCAGATATATCCCGAACAGCTCGTGGTTGCCCAGGGCGTTAAACAGTGGCACCCTCAGCTGAGAGATCAGCTCCTGGTAGATGCGATACTGAGCTCTGCTCTTGTCCTCGCAGGCCCTCAAGGCGTCCATGATCAGGTCACCCCCGGAGATGATAAATGCTGCCTTCTGGCCGTTCATATGGTCGACGGCGGCCTGCAAGCCCGCCACAGCGTTGTATTTCTCCGCAGGGGTCACGTGAGAGTCGGTGAAAAAGAGGAAAGAGAAGGTGTCTGACCAAGGGTGCTTGACCAGGGGGAAATCGATGATATCCCCATTGTGATGAGCGCGAAGCTGTTCGAAAAAATCGTTGTGGGCCAGATACTCGCCGGGCAGAGAGACGAAAAGCACTCGTGAGCTCTCCGTGGACAGTCGATACCGGCCCCACTCATCAGTGAGAACCACCCCCATGCCGTCAGACAGCACCACATGAGGCAAGGTACTCTCATCTGCGTCCAAACGACCATTGGCGTTAGCATCCTCGAACACGATGCCCGAGATGTCTAAAGGAACGGCGCCCAAGCCTTGGACACAGAGGAGCAATCCGATGAGCGGCCCTGAGAACCAACCGATTTTGAAATGAGCCAACAGTACCCCCTTGTCAACGGTTATTTGTGAAACTATCGGCAAGGCCGACACGATGGTCTTTCTGCATCGATTTGTGAGGAGGTCCAGGATATTGTCGCTTGAAGAGACGAGAGTTGTGGCACCAAGCCATTTGATAGTGATAACCACGGAGTGGAGAACTCTGGGCTGCCAGGCCGTGAAGATCTTGCGTCGGAGCGGGTTATTCTCTCGCTTCCGAACGGATGAACCTGTGCGCAACTTAGAAAAATCAATATACTTTTGGCTAAAAGTAAAGTCAAGATAAAATGGCATCGGCGTAAGGCCGGAATTGTAGGTTGGATTACGTACAGTAAACCCACAAAAGCTCCTGCAGCGAGTTCTCCCATTTTTCATTGTCAATAAACTTCGAAATACACCTATTATGAAATCATTTGGAATGGGATTGATCGCTGGACCGTGGATGATAGCATCCCCAGCGAGCAAGGAATAATCGCTATCGCCCATCTTTATTGACGCCAAGGCTATTCCCCATAAAAAAACGAGCCGAAACTTGCCGGCTCGTCTGGGTATGTTCTCTAATCTCTTACCGAAGTAAACGTTACCCTATCCCTTTCTCCTCGAATAACTCCGTGCTCAAATACCGCTCACCGGTATCGGGCAAGATCACCACGATGAGTTTGCCCTCATTTTCCAGCCTTTTAGCCACCTCCAGGGCAGCCCAGGCTGCTGCCCCAGAGGAGATTCCACAGAGCAGACCCTCTTCCCTTGCCATTCTTCTGGCCATCTGCGCTGCATCTTCGTCCCTCACTGTGATGATCTCGTCGATCAACTCTGGCCTAAGCACGTCGGGCACAAATCCCGCCCCAATTCCCTGGATCTTATGAGATCCCGGGGAACCTCCGGAAAGAACGGGAGATCCCTCCGGCTCCACGGCAATGGCCCTGAACTCGGATTTTCTCTCTTTGATGACCTCTGCCACTCCGGTAATGGTCCCCCCTGTGCCCACCCCGGCCACCAGGATATCTACTTTCCCGTCTGTATCGCGCCAAATCTCCTCGGCCGTCGTCTGGCGGTGAATTTTGGGATTAGCGGGATTCCTAAATTGCTGAGGCACATAAGAATTGGGAGTTTCCCCAGCGATTTGCTCCGCCTTTTTCACCGCTCCCGACATCCCCTCTACCCCGGGAGTCAGGAACAGTTGAGCGCCCAAGGCCACCAGCAACCTCCTTCGCTCCAAGGACATGGTATCCGGCATGGTTAAAATAAGCTGGTAACCCCGGGCGGCACACACGAACGCCAGGGCGATACCGGTGTTGCCACTGGTAGGCTCCACGATAACCGTACCCTCTTTGATGAGTCCCTTTTGTTCAGCATCCCGAATCATGGACAGGCCGATCCGGTCCTTTACCGAGGACAGGGGATTGAAGGACTCCAGCTTGGCCACAATCTGTGCGCCAAGCCCTTCCGTCACGCGGTTTAAGCGCACCAAGGGTGTATTGGCCACCAGCTCGGTGATATCCCGGGCGATTTTGCCCATCTTCTCCTCCTGCTCGATGAATAAAGGATTCCAGATCCATTTATTTGACTCAGAGAGACGCGTTACTTGGCGCGCAGCATGGTCAAAAACATCTTAAACCGCTGCGGCGCCTTTACGGCATGGGGCACGTCTGCGGGCATGATGACCAACTGGCCCGCTTCGGCGAATACTGACCGGCCACCGATGATCAGCTCAGCTTCGCCGTCCAGGATCTGCACAACGGCATCAAAGGGGGTCGAATGTTTGCTCAAGCCCTGCCCCGCGTCAAAGGCGAACAGGGTCATGGTGCCAGCATCATTTTTGGCCAGCTGGCGGCTGACGATGGAACCTGAGGCATATTCGATAAGGCCGGCCAGGTCTATGGCTTCCCCGGCCGGTATCTGGCCTGCTTCTTTATTGCCAGGTTGGGACATAGTCTATCCTCCTTCGGGAAAATCTCTGTAGACGATTTCATGAACGGTGGCACTCTGGCATCAGGCTTTCTTCGTTGCTTTCCCCACCTCTCGACCAAAGGACCGGCAGGCCTCCAAATCCTCGGCTCGAGGTTGCCACTTACACTTAATTCCCTCCCGAATGACGGGAATCTTGGCCTGATCGAGCTGCTCCTCTATGACCTTGACCCCTTCTCCGCTCCATCCATAACAGCCAAATGCAGCTCCCAGTTTGTTCTTAAACTTAAGACCTTTCAGATCGTACAGCAGTGGCGCGATAGTAGGCAGAACGCTGTTGTTCAGAGTTGGCGATCCGACGACGACTGTTTTTGCCCGAAACACCTCTACCAACAAGTCATTGCGATCGGTCACCACGGCATGCAAGATCTTGTGATCTACACCGACATCTGTCAATCCATCGCCGATGGCCTCCGCCATCCTCCGAGTACCATCCCACATCGTATCGTAGATGACGACTGCCCGCTGCTCAGGTCTCTGAGCCGCCCATTCCTGGTATTTTTTTACGATCTGCAGAGGATCCTTTCGCCAGATAATCCCATGACTGGGACCAATCATATCCACGGGTAGGCTCAGGGCGAGAACCTCATCGATCTTCTTGGTCACCAGGTCGCTGAAGGGAGTTAATATGTTGGCGTAATATTTGTGAGCTTCCTCGTAGAGCTCCCCTTGGTCAACTTCATCGTTGAACCGATACGCTGAGGCATAATGCTGGCCAAAGGCGTCGTTTGGCAATAAGATATTGTGTCCGGTGAGGTAAGTGAACATGCTGTCTGGCCAATGCAGCATAGGCGCTTCCACGAATATCAGCTCGTTCTGGCCGATGGAGATATTATGGCCCGTTTTCACCGCCCGAAACTTCCAGGGCTGATGAAAATGACCCTCGACGCTCTCAGCCCCGCGCTGGGAAACCACCACGGTTGCGTTGGGCGCGTGTCGCATAACCACCGGCAGGCCTCCTGAGTGATCCACTTCGGCATGGTTGGCGACTACGATGTCGATTTTGGATGGGTCAATAATCTGGCGGATGTTCTCCACCAGCTGATCCGCAAAGGGACCCCACACTGTATCCACCAACACGGTCTTTTCATCCCTGATAAGGTAAGCGTTGTAAGTAGTACCTCGATGCGTGGACAGCTCGTAACCGTGAAAGTGCCGTATCCCCCAGTCGACAGCTCCTACCCAATAGACGTTCTTCTTTACTTCCGCGATCATGACTGGTCCCCCTTATATAATGGCGATAGTATTCTCAGTCGTTCGATTGTCTCCTTAACGGCCTTTGTGATGAGAGGGATTTGTTTCATGGTGTTTGAGCGACCCAGGGTTATGACCATCGACCCATGAACCTCCTCGTGTTTCAATCCCAAGGCCAAGAGCACATGAGAAGGCTCTAGCGTCTTCGAGGAGCATGCTGACCCTGTGGAGACCTGAATATTGTACCCCATATCCATGTTCAACACGATGCTCTCACCCTCTATGCCGCTGAAACGAAAACTGACATGATGTGGAAGCCTCTGAGCGGGATGGCCGGTGAGATAGGCCTGGTCGATTTTCTGTATCTCCTCAATAAGCTTGTTCCTTATCGTTTTAAGCCTGTTAGTTTCCTGCTCCATCTCGTCCTTCGCGATCCTGGCCGCCTGACCCATTCCAGCAATGGCGAAGATGTTCTCCGTGCCCGACCTGAGCCCGCGCTCCTGTCCGCCACCGGGAAGGACGGTTTGCAGCTTGATGCCCTTCTTGATATACAACGCCCCAGCCCCTTGGGGTCCGTAAAGATCGTTCGATGACAGGGTCAGCAGGTCAATTCCATCTTTTTGCACATCTATGGGGATACGCCCAGCAGCCGCTGTGGCATCAACATGAAAATAAAGCCCTCTTTGGTGCACGATTTCGCTGATCTCCCCGATGGGTTCGACGGTCCCGATTTCGTTGTTGGCGTACATGACGGATGTCACCGTGGTCTCTTGGCTGACCATCTCAGAGAGTCTCTCCGCCGAGACGATGCCGGTCGCATCCACCGGTATACGGTTCAGCTGGAAGCCGCTTTTCTGCAGCTCCTTCATGGGATTGAGGACGGACATATGTTCTATTGCGCTGGCGCCGATCTCTTTCCCCTGCGCCATATTCCTCACAGCGGCCCCCTTGATGGCCAGGTTGTTCGCTTCTGTTGCTCCGCTGGTGAAGACAATGCATTGCGCCTCTTCAGCGTTGATGAAGTCGGCGATCTTTCCCCTGGCCTCTTCCACGACCTTTTTGGCCTCTGAGCCTACCGAATGGGTGGATGAAGGGTTGCCGAACCCTTTTCGCAGAAAAGGTTCGGCAAACTCCCACACCTTAGGATGGATGGGCATCGCGGAGGCGTGATCTAAGTATATCGCTTCCATAATCTTCGCGTCTCCCTTTGTTTAAAACCACATGGTTGTCCCTGCCTCCAGGGCAAGATCGTTCAGAGTCGCAGCACCTACGATTTTGACATCTGGTATCAGGTCCACTTTGTCCCAACCCAACATCTGCTTGGATGCCTCACAGACTAAGATCTCAATTCCCATGTCCAGTGTTTTCTTCATCAGCTCCATAACGGAGGGAAAGGATCCCAGCTTTATGTTATCGGCTGCACCCGGCTTCAGTATTTTCAAGCCTTGGCCCAAATAGTAGATTTTTGGATTGAGATCCATAGCCTTGGCCGTCTGGGCCAACACCAGAGGAGAATACTGCCTCTCTGGCTCGTCGCTGGTCTGCACATAGAGGATTAACTTTTCGTCTTTCATTTCTGCGCTCCTTGCTTGTTTTTCTCTCTCATATATTACAGTAACAGAGATAGGTGGAAAGATGACTATCGTTTTGCCTCATTTCGTCTTTCGTATCAAGAAGGTCAAGATTGGCCCCTCTTTTTCTAACTTCAAGATCTCATTCCCAGTCCTCTTGGCCCATCGTTTGATATCCTCCTCCGCCGCAGGATCATCCGCCTCCACCTTTAACACCTGCCCTACATCGATCTGGTCTATTTTCTCCTTGGTCATAAAGATCGGCATGGGGCAGTAGAGGCCAACACAATCCAACTCAGCATCAGCATTGATGTCCAAATCCATGAGAACCCCCTTTGTCTCGCAGTTTACCTATTCGACCCTTAAATGACGCTTTTCCTTTTAGCCTGAATTATTCATAAGATTCGATTGATCCTTGAAAACCCGAGACTCGTTAAACGTGATTCGTGATTCGTGAAGAACCGCTTCCTGCCTCCCATCTTTTCTGCCAACTGCCAACGCTTCTCTTACTGCCATTGCCATTGCCTTTATCCTTGTCCGCAGAAGCAGATGTTTCTGCAGGACACAAAGAACATTTATGAATAGATCGGCTTAGGTCCGCCCTCTACGGTCCCACGTGCATCATGGGCCACTGTGAATCGTAATCCTCGAATTTTTTGGCATTATCCCTCTCAATCTCAAGGATCTTGTAGTGTCCCAGCTCCATGGACGCGATGTATAGAAGCATTTTTTTGACATCTGGTTGCTGATCGTATCTATCTGCTAACCTATTGTAAAAATCATGAGCGGCTAGCTCCGCCTCCATGGCGCTCTCCAGAATTTCACTGAGAGGCATATTCTCTGCATCTATCTGAATCTGAGGCAGGGGAACAGGGCTCTCCTGCGGTAATGTCATCTCCTTATGGGGGAAGCTCTTTTTATAAAGCCGCTCAAAAAACCTTCTATGCTTTTCTTCCTCTCCTGCCAGGAAGTTCAACCTTTCCTTCAAAATGAAGTTCTCCACACCCTCGGCTAATTGCGAGTAGGCCACTTTAGCCTCAATCTCGCTCTTCAACGCCGTCAGCATCAGATCCTCAACGCTGTAATTGCTTAATTCCATGGCCCCCTCCTTTCAGTCCTGTTCGCTGGGCTTGGCTACCCCCTCAGCTTGTGGCCGTTGCCGCTTGGCTTCGCTCCAATATCTCACCTCGGATGCCGACCTTGGTCAGGACCAGAGGAATCTCCTTTCCAGAATCTCGCAGGGCCGCTTGTACCAGCTGTACCAAGCCAAAACAGCAGGGCACCTCCATATGGGCCACTTCCACCATTCGAATGTCATTCTGGCGGAATATCTCCGAGAGCTTCCGGCGATAGGCCTCCATATCATCCAGCTTGGGACATCCCACTACCAGCGCACGACCTTTCAAGAACTTACGATGGAAATCTCCATAGGCGAAGGGAACGCAATCGGCGGCGATGAGCAAGTCGGCGTCCTGAAAATAAGGAGCATTCACCGGGACCAAATGAAGCTGTACCGGCCATTGGCCCAGTTGTGTAGCTATCGCTCCGGTTTCTTCTGCGGCCGCAGACGGGGATGTTCCCTGGCGCTGGAGCACCTGAGACGCGGAACCCGGACAGGTGAAGTCACATGCTGGAGTCTTCGATTTAGGCTCCCAATCTGGAGTGGTCTTCTCCTCAAGGAAAGACTCGAGATGCTTCTCGACGGCCCCCTCGTCAAAGGCATCTGCCTCCCTCGTCTCGATTGTCAAAGCACCTTGCGGACATTCCCCCAGGCAAGCACCCAAGCCATCACAGTAAACTTCGCCCACCAGCTTGGCCTTGCCGTCGATGACCTGGATAGCTCCCTCAGCGCAGGCTGGAACGCACAGTCCACAGCCATCACACCTCTCCTCGTCGATCTTGATAATCTCTCTACGCATCAACATCCTCCTGACCATAAACGTCAGTTAACTCAGACAACTTCATTCCCTCTAAATAGGCTCGATACCGGTTGTTCGTGGTCAACAAAAGATCGCCGAAAATGCATTGCGCGCCGCTACATATAGGAGTTTCAAAAAGACACCTGTTAGATGTAAGGGGGCCGTCAATGGCTTCATATACCTCCAAAAGGGTAATTTCATCGCCCTTTTTTCCTAGCGCAAAACCCCCTTTCGGTCCTCGGCTTGACCTGACCAGACCCACTCTAGCAAGTCGCTGCAGTACCTTTGACAGGTGAGCCTCGGAAACGTGAAGAGCGGAGGCAATCCCCCTTACCGAGAAAATCGTTTCCGGCTTTGAGGCCAACAAAGCCATTGAATGCAGCGCCAGCGAGGCTGCCTCAGAAATGTGCATCACTTTCGGCATTCCCCATCCCTCAAAAATTGGTATTCAAGTACCAATATACCAGAATATTTCCCAGATGTCAAGAGAAAATTTCGTTCCTCACGAAAAAATTGACAAACCTCATATGTTTAAAGAGGTTTGATCTTTAAAAAGTATTTTCCTTCCCATACGACTGCTTGAGAAGGAACGCGCCAGCGCGGTTTGGTAAAAAAAAGCCCCGACCGTTATTCCAGTCAGGGCTAGTGCATACTGTTGAGCGATGATGATTAGCTTTCGGGCGAAAATTGATCCTTGCCGGCTCCACAGACCGGACACACCCATTCGTCCGGCAGAGCATCGAACTCGGTCCCCGGGGCGATGTCGCCGTCCGGATCTCCCTGGGCGGGATCGTAGACATAGCCGCACACTTCGCAGATATACTTCTGCATCCCTTCCCTCCTCTTCTCTGGTTTCAGTTCCTTTTTTTCGATGTGACCTCTGTAAGTTGGGGCATTCTTCGAGGCCTTGCCCTTCTTCACCTCATGGTAATGGGCGTACGTCAGGGGCTTTCCCTTACGCAGCCTCTCAGCACGTACCACCTGACCCACAAATATGGTGTGTGTGCCCGCATCGCACTGATCGATGACCTTGGCTTCGAACACCGAGATGACGGAATCGGTGACCAGAGGACAGCCGGTGATGCCCTTCTTGTACTTGCACATGGCCAGTTTATCGACATCCCGACCCGACTTGAAGCCGAACAGCCCAATCAACTTCATGGGTGTAGATTCATCCAGAACCGAGACGCCGAACTGGCCACTTTTGACGATGTACTCGTGGGTCAGATTGTTCTTGGAAATGGCCACTGCAACCCGGGGAGGCTCCGCTGTAACCTGCATGCATGCATTGGCTATCTGGCCATTTAACCTTTCCCCGTCG
This sequence comes from candidate division Zixibacteria bacterium SM23_81, assembly GCA_001304015.1. Lineage (GTDB taxonomy): Bacteria > SM23-81 > SM23-81 > SM23-81 > SM23-81 > SM23-81. Next base: position 36,199 of record LJUY01000010.1, read on the forward strand.
TGGGATGAGACGATGTAGAGGCCATAGCTCCAATCGAAGAGCGCCGTGAGATCCACTTGGCCCGTTGCGATGATCACCCTCCTTGTTATAAGATCCCCTTCATAGGACATTGACTTCGTCAAGAAGACACTTTGCCCAGCTTTTCAGCCACCCTGGATCCCAGGGAAAAGCATTCGGCCAGGACAGACTCATCTGGCACGTACTTGACTTTCAAGCCATCGCCTATTAGATCGATCTTCATCTCAGCCAGCACTTCCATCACTTGTCCCACTGCCTCTCCACTCCAGCCGTATGAGCCGAAGGCCGTGCCCATGAGATTTTTGGGCTTCAATCCCTTTAGATAAGCCAGAGTGCCAGCCACCGTGGGAAACATGTTGTTGTTGATGGTCGGAGATCCCACCAGAAGAGCGCCCGCATCCAGAACCTCGGTGACCACCTCGCTGCGATGGCATGATTCCAGGGGCATCAATTTCGTCATCGTCCCGCCAGCCCTCAGCCCCTCGGCGATGGTTCTGGCCATCAATGCGGTGCTCTGCCACATGGTGTCGTATACCACCACGGCCTTATTGGTCGGTCTCTGAGCAGCCCAGGTGGCATACAGCTTTGGCATCCTGCTCACTTCTTTCCGCCAGATGGGCCCGTGGTCCGGGGCTATGGTCTCGATGGTGATGCCCAGTCCCTTCACCCTTTCCAGAAGCTTGGAGACGAGTGCAGAAAACGGCAACAGAATGTTGGCATAATACTTGGCCGCCTCATAGTTCAGAATCCAATCCTCAATCTGGTCGGCGAACCGCTCGCTGGAGGCCAGATGCATTCCAAATGCGTCCTGGGAGAAGAGCAATTTATCCTCGGCCAGGTAGGTGACCATGCTGTCGGGCCAGTGAAGCATGCGAGTCTCCAAGAAGGTGAGGTTGAGGTTCCCAAGGCTGAGGCTTTCCCCGTCCTTGACCTCGGAGATCTCCCGGTCCAGGTGAAAATGTTCCTGCAAAGCCTTAGTTCCCATGACAGAGGCGAATACCTTCTCGGGCTTCACCGCCTGAATCGCCTGGGGCAGGCATCCAGAGTGGTCCATCTCGGAATGGTTGGAGATGATGTAGTCGATCTTACGGGGATCGATGACCGAGGCTATCCGGACCAACATCTCCTCTAGGAAAGGAGCTTTGACCGTGTCCACCAGGGTAACCTTATCCGCAAGAATCAGGTAAGCATTGTAAGTCGATCCCCGATCCGTGGCATAGCCGTGAAAATTTCGAATGCTCCAGTCGATGGCTCCCACCCAGTAGACGCGGTCGTTCACCTGCGTCGCTTGGAAATATGTTTTCATATGCCTTCCCCCGGGTGCTGAGCTATGGTTTCAGAGAGGTCAATTGGTTACTCAAAATGGTCACGTGTCTCATCTCCTCCTTGATCACGTCGTCGATCTTGTTCCTGCCCAACCTCTCCGGCACCATCTCCCGGATGCCCTGATAAAAGACGATGGAGTCCTTCTCCAACCCCAGGGCCGTTCGGTAAATCTCCTCCAGGGTCTCTTTTCCGGTGAGCTTTTCGCTGGGATCCGTCTTCACGTCGAAGACATGTCCATCGGCCATGGCTCGCAAGTACATGGCGGCTTGACCCTCGGGATCGAACATCTCCCAGCCACGATCCTTATCCGGCAGATTGGCTCTCATGTTCGAGAAAATCTTGAGGTGCTGGTCTTCCCAGGAAGCCAGATTGAGCAGTGTATCGCGTGTCCCAGAACCTTCAAATCCCTCAGCTGCCTTGCGGTAGAACTTGGCGCCATTTCTCTCGATCTGTTCGGCCATCTCGAAGATCTCGTCAGCATTGAACTCGACACCCATCATTCGCCTCCTTCCTCTGCCGCAGGTGGAGTGAACACACGCTGACCCAGCTCCCGATCAATCATAAACATCCCTCCCCCTTCCTTGCCCACCATCTTGAGTTTCTGCACGACATCATCAGCGGAGGCCTCTTCCTCCACCTGCTCGGAGACGAACCACTGGAGGAAATTCTGGGTAGCGTGGTCTCGCTCTGTGATGGCCAAATCCACCAGGCTGTTGATCATGCCAGTGACCTTCTGCTCGTGTTTGTAGACGGTTTGGAAGGCGGCCAAGGGCGAAGACCAATTGGTGGCCGGTTTCTCTATGGCGCTTACCAGGATCCTGCCACCGCGCTCGTTGACGAAATCGAAAATCTTCATGGCGTGGGTTGATTCTTCCATGGCCTGCACGCGCATCCAGTTGGCGAAACCTCCAAAACTGATCGAATGAAAGTAAGCGGACATTGACAGATAGAGATATGCGGAATACAGCTCCGCCACGATCTGCTTATTGAGTGCTGTTTGCATCTTCTTGCTCAGCATGGCATTATCCTTTCCATAAACCGTGAAGATTGCAGTACTCCCGGGCCGTTACCTGATCTGCCTCGATGCAGAAGGTGGCCTCGGGCACTCCCCCTGGCTTTAAAAACTGACGGTAGGTCTGGCCATCGGCGATGACCTGGATCCACTCGATGTAGTGCTGCGCCTCCATGGGATGAGCCACACTCCCCACCTTGACCTTAAAGCCATCGGCGGTCTTCTCCACCACGGGCACGTGCTTCTCCTTGGCCGCGTCCACCGTGTTCTCGACATAGAGCTTCATGGGCTTTCCGCAGCAGATCATCTGCCCGGCGCCGCCGTGGAGCATCTCCACGATATTGCCGCAGGTTTCGCATTTATAGACTTGCATTTTCTCAGTCATTTTTCTCCTCCTCTTGGACTATCTTATGACACAGCCACTAGTTTAAATATGCTGATATTTCAGTCTTCCTAATGAGGCTAAATTTAGATGCAAAATTACCTTTCTCGGTTCAAGACGACAATTCCTTATAAAAGCCACGTCGATGGCTCTCACCTTTGAATTCCAACCTGCTTCAACCAGCTACACGCTCATTCTGGCCACCTCCTTTTGAGAGTTCCTGGCGATAGTAACGGATACTAAACCTCTCTCTTAATCCCTACGGCTGCTGCCTTCCAACAGCCCTATACCCTGTCATTCCAAATCCAATGGAAGGGATATGCTCTTCGTAGGACAGGCTTATTTCTCAGTGGCCTTTATTCGATCCTCCTGGGTCATCTCGGCCAAACCCTGAACCTCTTTGACGTCCAACCCGATCCCTGTAGCCACGCGACGACCGTAGTCCTCATCGGCTTTGCCAAACAGCGCTGTCTGGCGCAGCTGAATGTACTTCTGGGCATTGCCCAGGTGACCCACGATGTTGCCGATCAGGTGGTCGCGATCCTCATCGGTCATCACCTTCCGATAGAGATCTCCGGCCTGTACGAAATCGTCATCGGTCAGGGCCTCTGGATGGCGAGCAGCCATTCCTGAGACCTCGAATGGCGGTTCGGCCACGTTGGGGTCTGGCACAGGACCACCGAAGCTATTGGGATTGTAATTCGGGCCACCTCCGCTGTTGCCATCAACGCGCATGAAACCATCTCGCTGGTAATTGTTCATGGCTGAGGCCTTGGGTGCGTTGATGGGCAACAGATGATAGTTGGGTCCCAGGCGATACCGGTGAGCATCGTGGTAGGCGAAGATGCGCCCCTGAAGCATCTTGTCCGGCGATGCAGCCATGCCGGGGACGAAGTTGCCCGGAGAGAAAGCAGCCTGTTCCACCTCGGCGAAGTAGTTTTCCGGATTGCGGTTTAAGACCATGCGTCCCAATGGCATCACAGGAAAATCGCCGTGGGGCAAAACCTTGGTGACATCGAACGGGTTGAAGCGATATGTCTTGGCCTGTTCGGGTGTCATGATCTGTACCTGCACATTCCAAGCGGGGCCATCGCCTCGCTCGATGGCATCGAACAGATCCCCGGTGGCATGGTCGGGATCCTTGCCGGCCATGAGTTCTGCTTCCTGGTTGGTAAAGTTCTGGATGCCCTGGGCTGTCTTGAAATGAAACTTCACCCAGACATACTCTTCTTTGTCGTTGTACCACATCAGGGCATGCCCGCTATAGCCGTTCATGTGGCGGTAGCTCTTGGGTGTGCCCCGATCGGAGAAGAGAATGGTGACCTGGTGTATGGACTCCGGGGTCAGGGAGAGGAAATCCCAGAACATGTCAGGATCTTTCGCGTTTGTGCGGGGATTCCGCTTCTGGGTGTGGATGAAGTCGGGGAACTTAATCGGGTCCCGAATGAAGAAGACCGGCGTGTTGTTACCCACCATATCCCAGTTGCCCTCCTCGGTGTAGAACTTCACCGCGAATCCCCGGGGATCGCGCGCCGAGTCGGCCGAACCCTTTTCGCCACCGACGGTGGAGAATCGAGCGAAGACCTCAGTTCGCTTGCCCACCTTTGACAGAAATTTGGCCTTGGTGTACTTGGTCAAGTCGTGAGTGACCTCGAAATACCCGTGAGCACCCGCTCCCTTGGCGTGCACCACGCGCTCCGGGATGCGCTCCCGGTTGAAGTGAGCCAGTTTTTCGAAGAAATGGATGTTCTGGATCAAAACAGGTCCAGGGGAACCAGCGGTCATGAGTTTCTGGTCGTTATCCACCGGTTGACCGAAGTTTCTGGTGAGGGTCTTTTTCCCCTTTGCCATCTGAAACACCTCCCTCTACTTAGAACTAGAATGGAGACCTTTGGCCAGGCGCCATTTTAGCTATTTGTTCCCCGATCCCAATGAATTTCTCTTCATTCACAAGAGAGTTTTCCCCTACCAGTTCTCACACAGCAGCTCGAAGTGAGCCTGAGGATGGGCACAGGCTGGACACAGCTCCGGGGCCTCTGAGTCCTCATGTAGATAGCCACAGTTGAGGCAGCGCCAGACAACCGGCTTGTCCTTCTTGAACACCGTCTCCTGTTCCACGTTGGCCAACAGTCCCAGGTAGCGTTTCTCGTGCTGTTTTTCCGCCACGGCTATGGCCCGGAATATGGCGGCTATTTCGTCGAAACCCTCCTCCTCCGCCACTTTTGCGAAGCCGGGATACATATCCGTCCACTCGTAGTTTTCCCCGGCTGCGGCCTCCTTCAGATTCTCCGCGGTGGTGCCGATGACACCTGCCGGAAAGGAGGCCTGAATTTCAGCCGTTCCGCCCTGAAGCTGCTTGAAGAGCCTCTTAGCATGCTCTCGCTCCTGATTGGACGTCTCCTCGAAGATGTCGGCGATCTGCCGATATCCCTCCTTTCTAGCTTGGCTAGAGAAATAGCTATAACGGTTCCTGGCCTGTGACTCGCCGGCAAAGGCGGTCAACAGGTTTTTCTCGGTTTTGGATCCCTTCAGAGCCATGTTACTCCTCCTTTTTTGAGGTGCTTTGTTGTTCTTCATCTACTTTCTCGACCCTATAGCCGATGTTCTCAACACCTCTCCGAAGCGCGGGGATGTCGAGATTCTTCCCTTCGACACGGGCTTTACCTTCCTTAAGGTCCACCACCACAGATTGAACGCCGGGCCCCTTGCTGAGCACACGATGCACGCTTTGCACGCAGTGGTGGCAAGTCATTCCCGAAATCGAAAGAGTCACCATGGGACCCTCCCTGCTAGATGACGTGATCTGCGCCGGCCCGCGAACGGAGAACCAGATGGCAGGCCCCAACACGGCAAGCAAGATGAAAGCGCAGATAGTTTTGACGAAAGCCGGTATCATCCCAGGCATGCTGGGCGCAGCCGAACCACCTCGGGCGGTGAATATGTAATCCAGAAACAGGCCCGCCGCCAAAGCAGTGATGGCGACGGTGGTTAAATAGATAACGGCGGTCCTGCGGCCCATAATCTTCCAGGTAGTGGTGATGGCGGCGGCATTTGTGGCTGGCCCGGTCATGAGGAACACCAAGGCGGCGCCGGGGGACACACCCTTGGCGATGAGAGCCGCTGCCACTGGCACCGAGGCCGTTGCGCACACGTAAACGGGTATGCCCAAGAGCATCATGACCAGCATAGCCCCTATGCCAGCCCCAAGCACCCCAGAAAGGTAGTCATCAGGGATGATGGCGGATATGAAACCCGCTATGACCAGTCCGATCAACAAAGCCTTGCCGATGTCCCGAGGGAGTGTCACAAAGCCATAACGAAGAAGCCGAATCACTCTGCCGCTCCGGTTCACATTCGTGCAGCATTCGTCCTCACAGCTGGGCACACCGTTCCCCCCTTTCTCAGCCTCAGCCGGCTGAAAAAGGGTCACCAAGGAACCGCCCACGAGCCCTGTGAAAAAGGCAGCCAGGGGCCGGAAAACGGCGAAGACGGGCCCGAGCAGACTGAAGGTTACCATAATGCTGTCCACGCCCGTCTGGGGGGCCGAGAGAAGAAATGACGTTGTCGCACCCCGTGAGGCCCGATGTCTGTGCAGAGATGCCGCCACTGGTATCACACTGCAGGAACAGAGGGGCAAAGGTATGCCGAAGATGGTGGCCTTCACCACCGGCCATATGCCCCGCCCCCCCAGATGTCGTTCCACCATCTCTGCCGAGAGGAGCACCGAAAGTGTTCCCGCGAAGAGAAAGCCAAACAACAGATATGGAGCCATCTCGCTGAGCACAAACCAGAATTCTGTGGCAACATTTATCAAAAGTTCTAACATGTCACGTTCCGTCACAAACTCTATTGAAAGCCGGGATTCAATTAAGCTCTGAATGGAAGCACAGATTGCAGTTGAAAATACTTACCTCGCCGGCAAATGAAACTCTTCAGAGGCATCACGCGGCTTCGTCTCCACCCTCCTCATCCTGACACCGGGGACAGACGCCGATGAATTCCAGACAGTGACCGACAATCTTATATCCAGTCTGCGCGCTGAGGATCTCTTCAGATAGATTCAGAGGGTCCAAAGGCAGATCATCCACACGATCACAACGCAGACAACGGATATGATAATGCTCATCCCTGCAATCGTCGAACCGCATCTGAGCGCCGCCCAATTGTACTTTTCTGATCACTCCAGATGAAGTGAGTATTTCCAGATTGCGGTACACGGTGCCCAGACTGATGTGTGGCACCTTCCGCCGAACCATCTCGTAAACCTCATCGGCAGTGGGATGGCAATGGAGGTCATTCAATGCTTCCAGAATGGCCTTTCTCTGGCGGGACATCCGTAACTTCTTGTTCGAAAGCAAGTTATCCTCCATTCTCAGAATAGTAATTATTCCTAATATACCTCCCGCTCTCTCATTTGTCAAGTCTTTTTTTTAAAATTTTTTCATTCCGCTGATGAATGAAATGTTTTGGGAGGATTTAGGGAAGGCATTTCATGGAGGTTCTGATTCACCTGAGATGGGTTCAAAACCCTTGCAACGACTCCAGGAGCGAATTTTTCCCGCCGATATTCGCTTGGCTTCTCTTTATCTCGACTACCTATTTATCTATGGGGAACCTTCTTTTCTATCTGTACTGTTTGTACTGGGAAATTCATCTAATGTCGAATGCCTGTCTTTATAGAAGATTAAATGGCGTAGCTCCTTTTCAGCCCTTTCAATATTCCTGCGATAATGCTCCAACTGTGCTTTGAATGAAGACAGAGGAAAGGCTGCTTTATAACCGGCCGTCATTTGATTGTACCAATCCCTGAGGATTTCCATGTCGGCTTCCCCATAGCACGGCGCGTTGGAGAGAATGGCTTCCAGTGGCAATTTGGGGGGCATCGGTGCAAAACCACCTTGTGAGTATCCAAATACCATGGTCATCAAGGGAAATACGCCATTGGGCAGCGACAATTTCTCTTTCAGATATTGGGCATCGAAATAACCACTCTTCCCAGTTTCTGAAAGCATCACCGATGAGACTTTTAAAGCTTCTGCGGCGATGTTCATATTCATGGCGGCGAGAGAGGCGTTAATTACCGCTGTCGTGTATTCTACCAACGGAGAGTAAGGAAAGGTAGTGATAATCTGTTTTGTCCGGTTTATGTCGCCCAGTACGATCACAGCCCGGTTGCCTTTGAAGGGAATTTGTTGGCCAAAATGCTGCTTCCAAGAACTATTGGTGAAGGCTATAAAATGCCAGGTCTGTAAATTCACCGTCGATGGAGCTAAACGACCGGCTTCGAGTATTGCTCCAAAAACGTCATGGGGGATATCCTGATCTGAAAATCTCCTTATGCTGCGCCTATGGAGGATCATCTGCAATGGTTCATTCTCGCTCAAAGACTCAGGTATGTGAGGTTTTGCTCGAAGAATTTTGATGAGATTTTTAAAAAAATCGAGGGGATTCATCTGTTGCTCGCAGTCACGTTTTATTTTTCATCCGACGTAGGATGAGATCCTGCTTCTAGCTCGGCTCTCGGGCTGTTCTTACCCTCCTGGAAGGCCACATTGACAAAACCGCCCAACTTGCGATACTCATCCAGACGACACGAATTTACCAAATGCCCTTCATAGACGGTCATATCAGGACAACTATCGCACATGTCGGCCTGACCGTCCGGCAGCACATCTGGAGCCTGGATGATGGCCACACTCTGCAAATATACTCTTCGAAAAACATGAAGTGGATTATGCAAAGCGCTTCTCAGAAATTTTCCAAATGCTTTTCGTATGCTTTTGTCGAAGAAAGCCGTGAGGAAGACAGCCTTGCTCGTTTTGGACAAATTTGGATATGCCACATAGGTGCCCCATAAAAGGTGATGAAAGGTCTGAGTCAACTCCATGGTTTTCTTCCCCACAGATCCATAAACCTCATTTTTAGAGGCCAGAAGAGCGGCAATAAACCACTTATAGGCATCATGCGAACCTGTCCCCCCGAGGTAACCAGAGGGTTCGTATTCCTCAAGCTCGTTTTTGATAATGGTGTAGATATCGGTAGACATGATGTCGATCTCTGAGAGCTTATCCGTGGTATATGAAAGTTTGTCTTGTACACGAATCGTCTTATCTCCAACGACGTAATCTATCTTATCGCTTATGGGCACTCCCCGATAGGTGATAAATATGATGCCGTTTACGATGTCGATGTTTTCTATGGCCCACCGGAGTACCTCTGGTATATGCCTGAAATTGGAATAATAGATGGTGGAGTTGAAGCTGCAATATACGTCCTTTTCTTCGCTGACCATCTCGGCGTAGTATTGTCGAAGCTCGTTTAATTCCGCCTCATTTTTCCCTTTCCACTTAGGCCTATCCTGAAGACAATCTATGTGTATGGTAAGCCCTGCTAATCCAGCTTTTTTCAGCTCTCTCAGTTTTTCTCTGCTGAGAGTGAGGGCATTTGTCAGAACAACGGGTTTCATGCCATTTTCGGCAGTAAATTCAACGACTTTCTCAATTTCCGGATAAATTAATGGCTCTCCTCCTGCAATGGAGATGTTATCGCAATTTCGCCATCTCTTGAAAAAGCGTATCTCCTCCTTTATCTCATCCAATGTTTTATGACCCGTCAGTCTTTGGCGATAACATCCCTTGCAATGCATATCGCAGATGTCAGTTACTTCGAGCCAGCCTATGGGATTATCGTTTTTGGACCACGGCAATCTGTAATAGTTTTTCTTAGGTGGGTAGATGCTCTCAAAATCCTTCACGTCTCTTCCCCATCAGTCGCAGAATCAAAGTACAAGGATTAATTCACAGCTCCAGTGATGAAGCAGTCGAGGCTGTTATCATGAAACAGATGAAGCGCCATCGCTCCCCCATGACTTTCCTCTGCAGCCCTTAGCTGCACAAGTCCAGGCGAGCTCTCCAAGGATATTGCATACCCATGATGCTGCCAAGCGCCTCATGCACTCTCTGTATCGTCATCCACCAGGTGGCAAGCTTTTCAGATACTTGAGATAGTCGCTGTCGGTCGTCAAGATCAGCCAGGTGTTCTCATCAAGGGTGTTCTTGTAGATCTCTAAGGTTTTGACAAATGAATAAAACTCCGGGTCTTTCTTGAACGCATCCGCGTATATTTTGGTGGCCTCGGCGTCGGCCTGGCCCTTTATTTCCTGGGACTGGCGGTAGGCCTGGGACAGGATCGTCTTCAGCTGAATTTCCTTGTCTCCCAAGATCTTCGATTTTTCCCCCTCTCCCTGGGATCGGTACTGAGCCGCCATCTGCAGTCGTTCGGCGATCATCCTCTCGAATACCCTCTCCCGCACGGTCTCCACGTAGTTGATGCGCTTGATCCGCACATCTACAAGCTCAATTCCCAGAGCTAAAGTTTTCTCCGCGGCATCTTCCAAGATAGCCCGGGTTATCTTCTCTCGACCCACCTCTATCTCCTCCACCTCTTTCTGCACCCGCACCTCCGCGCCCCCCGAACTCACCTGAGTGGTGTATATGGGCCGATTAGAATTTCTCACCACCTCGATAAGTGCATTGTCGGCTATTCGGTTTCTCACAGCCCCCTCGATGATATTGTCCAGCTTTGCCTGGGCAATGCTCTCATTGCCCTCTACCGATTCCAAGAATTTTAAGGGGCTGATGATCCGCCACCGAGCGCAGGTGTCTACCCAAATGTACTTCTTATCCAGGGTGGGAATACGAGTAGGGCGACCATCCCATTGAAGAAGCCTCTTGTCAAAAAGGATCACCCGCTGTATGAATGGCCATTTGACCTTTAGCCCGGGTTCCTTCACTTCCCTGATGGGTTTGCCAAATTGCGTGATGATGGCCTGCTTGGTTTGATCAACGATAAAAAAGGCACTATTGATAATGATCAATCCGAAGATCACAACGACGATGAGCAATATTACTTTGTTCGGTCTCATTTGGCACCTCCAGCCTGAGGAGTAATTCCCAGGAGGGGCATCAAGCCCTTCACCCCATCGTCGATGATATATTTCTTCTCCAGTCTAGGAATCACCTCTTGAATGGTTTCCAGGTATAACCTCCTCTTGGTCACATCCTTAGCATTTCTGTATTCCCTCCACAGGGCCATGAACTTTTGGGCGTCACCTCTGGCCGTGTTGACCCTCTCCACCGCATACCCCTCCGCCTCTTTGATCATCTTCTCCGCCTCCCCCGAGGCCCGAGGCACCACCTCGTTATACTCCCTTCTGGCTTCCTGAATGAGCTTGTCCTTGTCCTGCATGGCTGAGTTGACCTCGTCAAAGGCCGGCTTGACCTTGTCCGGAGGATTCACGTCCTGCAGGGCCACCAGGATGATCTGGATTCCCAACTCATACGCGTCCAGAACCGCTTGGAGCCGCTCCCTCACCTCCTCGGCGATGTCCATTTTGCCAAAGGTCAACACCTCGTCCACGCTGCCATCTCCCACGCTGAGCCTCATGGCCACCTCGGCGATGTCCCGAATGGTCTCCTCCGCTTCCCTGACGTTGAAGAGGTAAGCCTTGGGATCCTCAATTTTATATTGCACGATCCATTCGACGACCCCCACGTTCAGATCGCCTGTTAACATCAGGGATTCATCTGCATAGCCGGTCTTCCTGATCTGGGTTAGCACTCCGGGCTTGACGGTCCTGAAACCGAACTCCTGGGTGAAATTTCTCTTCACTTTGGGTTTCTTCAACGTCTCGATGCCAAAGGGCCATTTGAGATGCAGCCCTGGCTGGGTGGTACGGCTATAACGCCCAAAACGGCGAATGATTCCCACTTCGTCGGCACCAACTTTGTAAAAGGTGGTCACCAAAAAGATCAACCCCACCACGATGATGACAACGAATCCTATCGTCCTCTTGCTGATGGCGGGCATGTGGAACTCCTCCCCACCGAGCACGACACTGTTCCTTCCTCTAGAATCCATGATTTTACCCTCCGTGGCTTCTTGTAAGTGCTTCTACTAAATTGCTTTACTCTAGGAAATGCCGAATTTCCTTTGAAAACTCATGGGATCTCACCAGACTTTCAGCGCTCACCTCCTCAGCTGTCTCATCAAGAGACAGAAAGTGCCTCCCGTTATCGCTAAAAGGAGAAACCAAAAGTTTCCACTTTAGCATAATAGGGGGTCAAAAACAAAAGTCAAGATAAATGTTGTCAAGCACCTTCTCCTGATCATTTAGATGCTTGCCCATGTCAACATCACAAAAGCCTTTTCAATAAACATCAACGCAACAGACCGCCTTGAAAAAAAATAGGCAGAGCCATGAAGACTCTGCCCAAAATCGACCTTAATCTCGGCCATCAGCAAGCACCCACGATATCCTTGGCCATTTGCCTGGCCACTTCTATGGCTTTGTCTTTGAGGGCATCTGGTGTCGAGGAGAAGGGGATAATATATTTGCCGACGAGATCACATCGCACGTAATCGCCGATCCTCTCAAAAGCTACTTGGATGAGGTCGGCATTATTCTCGATGGGCCCGTCACAGGTGACCAGGAGCGCCAGCCGTTTGCCAGCTATCAGCGACTGGTAATCCGGACCACCGTATCCTGTTACTAAGCAAAAATGCCGATCGATAAATGCCTTCATCTGTGAGGTAAAACCCCAGGAGTAAAGCGGTGATGCATATATCAGTATATCAGAGTCCAGCATGCGCTCAAACAGCGCATTCGCCTCGTCATCTTGAACGCATCCCGGCTGATCGGTTATTTTCTTACAGGCACCACATCCCAGGCATCCCCTCACCTGGAAGTCCGCGATGTCGATTCGGTCAACCTTATGCCCCTGGGCAAGGAGCTTCTCGAGAAGACCAAGCACTTTTGCCGTATTTCCATTTTTCCTTGGGCTTCCCAGGATGGTCGTCACTTTCATAGGTATTCCTCCTTGTTTATCAATTGTATCATTAGCAAATCCTTTTCGTCAGTGCAGAAAAATATATGCTGATGAAGTCGTCTTGTCAAGCATCCAGGCATTGCCAAATGTGGCTGAGCGTGCCTCACCGGGATCTCGGGTTCCCGTTTCTCCCAAAACCGACAAAAAAAAGCGGGTGCCCAAGCATGGGTTCCAGAGGTGCTAGAATTACTCTCTCGGCTCGCGTAGCAGAGAAAGCCACCTCTCACATTTCGGCACCCGCTTAAAAAGAAGCCTTCTTTATGAAATTACTTTGCGTTCATCAAAGCTCGGTCGAACTCTCCCACCGGATCGGAATCGTCCGACTCTTTGGTGACGGAGACGGCAGTCACCGAGTAGTAATAATGGGTCCCGGTGTCGCCCACCACTCCAGTGGTGTCCAAATAGAAGAGATCCTCGGTGGAATCGATCAAGGTGCTACCCGCATCCTGGGCGGTGGTATCTCGATAGATACGATAGCGATCCACCCATACGGGATGATCATTCAAATTCAAGGTCACCGCCGACCACTCGAGAGAGATATCGCCGCTGCTGGACTTGGAGCTGCCGTCCGAAAGAGTGGCCGACAGATCATCAACAGCCTTAGGGATCACGTCCAGAAAGTACCCGAAAAGGTCCGCGGGTCTCACCTGCGGATTGCCCACGGAATAGTTGTCGTCGTCGACGATATGGACCCTGTTGACAAATGGTGGTAGATCATTGTCCTCGGCGCCGTTGCCGTACTTGTAGTCCACCCACTTGTTGGACCCCAGGGGGAAAGTGACGGTGATGGTCCAGATGCTATCCCCTGCGGTGGCATCGCCGTTGAGACCCTCATCGTTAAGGGTATCCGGATTCGTCGGCAGGAAGTCCCAGGTGAGCGGAGAGACGCTACCCACGATGATCAGTGGGCTCTTCACCGTATCCACCATGCTCATGTCCACGCTGAAGACGACTGCCACAGCCTGTTCGGTCAGCTCAATGGGTGTGTAGGTAAGCTTTTGATCCGTGGTGTCGGTCACCTGGAACTGCCAGTTGCCATCGATCCAGATCCCACCCGTGTCGGTGACACCCCACTGCCATGTGTTGGCTCCATTGTCTGTCACCAAATCAAGGATGTGCGTCCAGATGTGGTCTCCGGGGGTCTCATCCCCGTTGCTTCCATCGTCGTACATGTCGTAGAGGAAACCCATGCCCCAGGATGGATCGTAGGCGTGATAGGTGTTGGTATCCCAGCTCCCCTTGAACTTGTAGCCGGGTGCATAGAGGGTATCCATGGTGTCGATAACGCAGAAGCTCACCTGTGCGATGCCGAATCCGATGAAGCTGGCATCATCGGCGGTGGGGTCCATACCATTACCCCCCAGGTCCTTCACATTTGAGCTAACCGTCACGGTATAGGAAACGCCATAAGTTTGGCTGCTGGTTGTTAACAGCACCTGGTCGGTGGCTAGAGACTCGGCAGCCGATACCACCAGACCATCAGTAATGGAGTAATTGGCGGGATTATAAGCCGATGTGTCCATGGCCTCGCTGAAAGTCACACTCACATGGGTCCAGTCCGTGGCGACAGCACCTTCCACCCGCGGCTTAGTTGTATCCGCTCCCACGGATCGGTGAACCAGGGTGGAGAGGGCGATCTTGGCCGTGTCGGCCCAATCGCCCGCCACGCCGTTCCAATCGTCGGACGGGTCGTTAGATGTGTCCCTGGCGTTGTCGCTGCTTCCACCTCCGGTACTCCATACCTCACACCACAGGGAGTCTGGGTTGCCGATTCTCGACCTGGCTATCTTCCACTCCAAACCCGAGGTGTCCCCCGCGCTCAGGGCTGCGCCATCTAAGCCATTAAACATAGCCCAACTACCTGCACTGTCGCTATACCCCCAAAACTGCGTGTGGTCGGTGCCATAGGGGGGGCTGTCCACCCAGCTGTATAGGCCGTACTCAGGCAAATGCGTGGCTATGCCGCGGACGCTGCGGGTCCAGGCGTCGGAGGTGGCTCCTAAGCTGCTATCTCCGTTCGTGTCCAGATAGATGACGTACTTGCCCCAGTTGGTGGTCGCGATGTCGTCGTCAATGGTGAAGCAGAAGTACCAGTAGGAACCGTCATTACACACATATAGATTGAGCAGGTCCATGTTGTCGTTGCCGGCTCCATCCGTATCGGGGTCGGCAGCCTCAAAGGTCCCATAAATGGCATCGGGAATTCCATCCATGATGGGCGAGCCAAAACCCTCAGACCATGCCCCCGAGGTCCAAACCAGTGAGCAGGCCACCAGCATCACCATAGACAAAATGATCCTTTTCATCTCTCCTCCTTTCTGTCCCTGAGCCAATACCCAAGGAATGAAAAAGGTCACTTTCGGTATATTTTTATTCTACCAGATGAATATCCTTGTGTCAAGAAATTTTTTTAAAAAATACCCGGCCCAGCAGTTTCCTTTGCATAACCTAAAAGAACAAAATCTTTACAATATAATCTCTGCCTTCTAATTTCGTGGTTACAAAAAGATCGCCAGAGCCACAGAATGCCATCCCTATGTTGCCTCGAATCTTCATTATTCACTCAGCTGTTAATTTCCGTCCGACATCACAGAGACATCACGTTACGAGGCTTCTCTGGTCCTGATGGGATAGAGGCAAAGAAGAATCCATGTTCTTATGGGGATTTGAAAAGGTCATAAAGGGCAGAGGCACATATGGTTTCCTCTTATTCTTTTAACTCGATTATGGCCCAGTGATCATTGAATCAACAGGAGGGAGCGAGCCTCATCGCCTGGTCGATGGTCATAGTCTCATTATATGATCCGGCTACGGTGATCACAGTTCCCCTTGATAGCACTTTGGAACTCCTCCGTATAGCGCGCATCGAAGGGTCAGAAGATAGTGCCATCTTCATCGACAATGAGATGACCTTTATCGACATAAACGACATTCAGGCCTGGGAGGGTCTTAATGGCATTTCCCAGATCATAATTCTCAAAACCGTTTCCTATACTCCCCGTACCAGGTGGCTCACATCCCCAGAGTTATGGACTCCGACTGCCACCGTCGAAGTTAAAATGCTAACTGGTGCCCCGGAGTTACCTTCCTTTGTACCAATAAAGGTACTCGATCATGACATCTGAGGACCCCGATATCCTCACCAGAAAGTCGCCCGAACTCGGGTGGATTGCATACACCAGGCTCCCCTGAATGCCACAGAGAATGGATTTCTACGGCATCGTGTCCCGTCGTTCCACAGTGTAGCTTTTGCAAAGGGCACGTGTTCAAGGACACAACAGTTCTGTTAAACCTTTGAACACTCAAGATTCCCACATAATATTAGGACGAGCGGGATCAGTTTTCCTAATTTGTTCCGAATTAGTTTTTACTCAATAGGTTTCGGCGACCTAGCAAATTTGAAGCAACCATCGGCAGCCCCTATGGCATACATTTTGCCGATATCCATCAATTAGGTGAAGCATCGAAACGGGAAATCAGGAAAAATTCCCGATATCGTGAAGCCACGCGGCAAGCCTCGTGGCTTAAAAAATAAGAGGTCCAATCTAGCGAGGTGGGTAATGGTGAACGATATTTTCAAACGCTCTCACACTGCCTTCTTTCTTGCGGTGGCGGTGCTGTTCGGCGCTGTTTTAATCCCAACGTCGACTCTTGGCCAAGCCTACACGCAATTGCAGGTCTTGTTACCAGGAGAAACCGAGGCTCCTGGAACCCCAACTGGGAAATTGGGCTCCCCACAAGCGCAGACTGTACAAGTCCCTTTTACAGTCAAGGTGAGGGCCTGCGACTTATCTTGGAATACCGTGACTTCAATCACAAACATCGTACTGATCGGCTCCTCGGATGAAAGTGCCACCTTGCCGGGATCCACTCCGCTGGTCAACGGACAGGTCAATCTGACCGTCACGCTAAACGCGGCGGGTTCGTTCACAATCTGGGCACGTGATGAGACAGATCCTACGATCCCGGAGGCGACTTCTGCCGCCGTCACAGTGTTAGCCCTACAGACCTTCCAGTTCTCCGACATTCATCAAAAGCACACATACGCCGGTGTGTCAGAATCGTATACCATCTGGGCGATGGACCCCACCGGAAATGTGGTGACGGGATATTCAGGGCCTGTCCGCCTGAGGCAAATCACCAGTTATGGCGATGGACGCGTCTCACCCGAGGTGGTCACGCTCACGGGGGGGATCTGGTCGGGCTCGCTGACGATGTACCGAGCCGATGAGTCCAGCATCAATCGCGGCAACGTAAACCTTTTTGCATTTCTAGAAGCGAATCCATCGATAAACGGCACCAGCGATCCCTTCATCGTGCACCCTGGTCCTTTTACGCGCGTGCAAATAGTTGTCCCCGGCCAGAATCCAGCGCCCGGAAGCGTAAGTGGAGTCTCCGGCTCACCGGCCACCCAGGGAGCTGGCCAGAACTTCAACGTTGACATCTACGCCACCGACACATATTGGAATCCAGTCCCGAGCTTTGATAATGTCCGCATCACCTCCAGCGATCCTGGAGCTAGCACTCCGGTGTCTGGTGCTTTGATGGAGGGTTTTCGGCAGTTCAGCATTTCCCTTGGCACCGTGGGATCCCAAACCCTTACGGTCACCGACCAGACCAATGGTTCCATCCAGGGAATGACCAGCACAGGAATCCCGGTCATTCCCAGTGCGCCGGATCACTTCGAGATCGATCCAATTTCCTCGCCGCTTGTGGCCGGCGAACCTGAGATCGTCACGATACGCGCCACCGATGTAGGCGGCAACACTCTTCCTGACTATCACGGCAATGCCACATTATCGGCCAACACCGGACCTGGAAGCATTTCCCCAGAGGACATCGTCTTCAGCAACGGCGCATGGACCGGCGAGATGATCTTCCGAGGCGCAGGGGGTGCTGTTTCGTTCACCTGTTCTGACTTCGCAACACCTCCCCACACCGGGACGAGCATCAATTTTCAGGTTTTGCCGGGACCATTTGCGGGGCTTCAGGTCCTTCTGCCCGGACAGGTTCCTCAGGGCGGAACGGACTCGGGCTTCAGCGGAACCCCCTCGATCCAGAACGCCGGATCGAGCTTCAGCATCATGGTTCGGGCGGTCGATGCCTTCTGGAACAGGGTGCCAGGTATTGACGATAGAATCGCCTTAAGTTCCAGCGATGCGTTCGCCGACATCGTGCCTGAGACCACCCTGGTCAACGGAGAGCTCATTCTCCCCGTCACGTTGTTCAAGTCGGGCAGCCAAACCATCTCGGCTGCGGATCTCGACTCTGCCAGCATCGACCCTCATACCTCTAGCGCCGTGGAGGTCCTCACAGGGCCATACTCACGTCTTCTCATCCTGGTCCCAGGCGAGGAGCTCGCGCCGGGCACAGAGAATGGCCGCACCGGCACGGCTACCGATCAATCCATAAACTACGCCTTCACCATCACGGTATATGCTACCGACGCCTGGTGGAACCCAGTGACTGGGGTGAGCGACCTGGTCCGCATCACTTCCAGCGACCCATTAGCCGAGCTACCACAGGACACACCCTTAGTAGATGGACGAGTCGATCTGAATGTTCGATTATCCACAGGCGGATATCAACAGATCACCGTGTCCAACATCACTCAGCGGGGAATGCCGACCAGCACAACCGAAGTTCGTGCCATCTCCAGTGGCTTACACCTCGAGGCGGAAGTGAACCCGACCACGGTTCAGGCCGGTGAGTCATTCACCCTCACAGTGAAGGTGACCAACGACGCTGGGAGCATCATCCAGGAAATCAACTCCTTTGTAGACGTCGAGGTGCAGAACGCGTCAACTCAAGAGCCAGGCAAGGGCACTCTGCTGACCACACGCTTCCAGCTCCTACAAGGGCAGCGTTCCATCCAGGAAACGTACACGTTTGCAGAATCTATCATCCTTATTGTGAACGACAACCAAGGGAGCGCGCCAGCGGCCACTGACGTGATCCTCATTGAGCCAGGTCCTCCTGTGGCCATCGAAGTTGCCAGCAATCCCACCTGGGTTGGCGGAAACAAACACGCCGCGGTGAACGCTCGTGTGATGGATCTCTATGATAATGGTGTCCCCGAGCAACCTGTAGACTTCGAGCTGATCAGCGGTTTGGGAACCCTCACGTCCATCGATTCCATAACGAACGCCGATGGGGTGGCCAGAGCCGACTTCTTAAGCCCACGCATCCCCGAGATCAGCCGCGTCCGGGCCACTTCAAACAGTCTTGTCGCAGAGCTAGATATCGAAACGGCCCTGGTGAATCCCAACCTGCCGGGTGGAACCGTTACCAACTACCCCAATCCGTTCCATCCCGGCGAGGCTCCCACAACGATTGCATATAAGCTCGCGGACAACGCCACCGTTGCCCTGCGAATCTACACCCTGAGTGGGGGACTGGTGCTCCGCAAAGATTTCTCATCCGGCAGGCCCGGGGGAATCGCCGGGCTCAACGAGTACAAGTGGGACGGCCGAAACGGCGCTGGTGACTATGTCTCCAGCGGGGGTTACGTCCTGGTCATCGAAGCCAAAGGTAGCGGCGAAACACTTCACGTCATGCGCCGCAAGATTGCGGTGGTGCGTTAATTAGGAGGACCCATGAATTACTTTCTTAGTCATAGAAACGGCACGTTCGCCCTGGCCTTGGCTATAAGTTTCGGGCTGGCCATGGCCGGTGGAACCAGCGCACGGGCCGCAGATCAAAACGGAGGAGTGCCGGGAGACTGGCTCTCTCGTTATGCAGGAGCTCGTGCCCTAGGCTTTGGAGGAGCGTTTGTCGCTACTGCCGACGAGCCTTTGGGTGTGGTGTGGAATCCGGCAGGCCTCTCCCAGATGTTTCAGAACGGGGTCCACTTCGAGACGGCCTATCTCTTCGAAGGGACATCGATCAACGCTTTCAGCTTTGGAGTGCCTGCAAGATGGTTTCCAAGCTTCGGTCTGACCGTGCTCTCCTTGCGATCCGATGGTTTCGAGCGGACCAATGAGCTCAATGAATCGCTGGGAAGCTTTTACGAAGGGGAAATGGCCTTCTTGCTTTCCGCTTCCAAGAACCTCTCGCCACGCCTCTCGCTTGGCGCCAACGTCAAGGTTGTCCGTCAGACCATCGAGGAGTTCGACGCCGCGGGCGTTGGGGCCGACTTCGGCCTCCTCCTCTATCTCACTCCGACGTTGCGTCTAGGTACATCCCTGCTCAACGTGGGCGGGCCTAGGCTGACTCTGCGCGAAACAGATGAGGTTTATCCATTAGAGATCCGTGGTGGGCTCTCCAAAAATCTCTTTTCTGATAGAGGTTTAATTACGTTTGAGATCGACCGACGCTCTGGACCAGGGGTGAGCTTTCACGGCGGCAGCGAGTTTTGGGTTCATCCCAGTATGGCATTGCGTCTCGGCTACTATGACGACTCCCCTACTGGAGGCTTTAGCTATCGCTTTCCACATGGCATACGTCTCGACTATGGGTTGTCTGACCACGAATTGGGCGTTATCCACCGCATCGGGCTCTCGTTTCAGTTCGGCGGTTTCTTCGCCAGCTCTGAGGCTATCCCGCCGGTTTTTTCTCCTATCGGGGAGCAGTCAGTGACCAAGTTTCACCTGAAGGCCAAGACCAAGGCGAGCAGCAGTAACTGGAGCCTTGAGATTGTGGATAAATCCAACCAGATGGTGCGCCGTTTTAGTGGAAAAGGAGCACCTCCAGCGCACGTGATGTGGGACGGCAAGGGCGAATCAGGGCTATCTCTGCCCGATGGCCTCTACAGCTATCAACTCACGGTGGAGGATCAGGAGGGACGGAAATTCACCGGGCCCAAAAGGACAGTCGAGATCACCACATCCGGGCCGCAAGGAACGGTGCCCATCGTCATCCAGTAAATAGAATAATAAGGAGTCGAAGGCATGTCTCACCTGAAACCGAAGAGCTCGATGGCTTTTGCCACGCTGGCACTTTCAGGAATGGTCCTGTTCGCCATGGCCATCTTGTCTGGGCCTGCAGCCTCAGAGGCCAATGCTCCCGTTAACGCTCAGCCGACCACATTATCTGACGTCGGAATGGAGCTAGAAAAAATACGACTATTCCCAATTACAGGGCGACAGAACGCTCTGGAAGAGGTGGCGCGTTCCATAAACGAGCTGATGCGTGTTGGCATCCCCTCAGAGCAACGCAGCGCGGCCTACTTCTTGTCCGGAGAAATCCGCTATGACCTGGGCAACTACCTCCAAGCTGCTGAGGAGTTTCGAAAATCCGAGAAGGCCAGCAAACACAACTCGTTCTCTGGCGCAGCCGCAGCCGCGTCCATCATGGCCCTGGAGGCATCAGGGAGGGACGATGATGCCGCCCGGGCTTGGATGAAGTGGGAAAACAAGTACAAGAACAATCCGTTTCTTCCAGAAGTTCTCCTGGCTCGAGCATGGAACGCTCTTCGTCGAGACACCCTCGCCACAGCGACAAAAAGATTGGAACAGTTGACGTCGAGCTTTCCATGGATGGAGAAGGACCCCCGTACCATTCTGTTGATCGCCACGGTGGCCTATCTCGAGGAGCGTCCCGCGGACGCTCTCGCTGCCCTAACGGATGAAATCACCGGTGCTGCGGCAACTTATCTGCGCGCTCTGTGCTATGAAGCTGAGGGGGCGATGCTGAAGGCAGCAGCCCAATACCAGGAGGTGGTAGAGCGTTATCCCGAATCGACGCTTCGGGACCATGCCATGCTGGCCAAGGCCAATATCTTTATGACCAGCGGTGTTTATCGGAGCGCCACAGAGGAGTTCACACTCGTGGTCGAGAAGGCCTCGCAGCCATACGTACATGCCGAAGCAGCACTGCGGAATGCAGCCTCGGTCTTTTTGGACGGCGACGCCACAGGAGGAGCTGATCTTCTCCGCGAGGTAGTGAAGAATCATGCAGGTACCGACCAGGCGGCTCGTGCACAGCTCCTCCTGGGCGAAGTGCTCTTTAGCCAATCATTATATAAGGAGGCCATCCCCGAGTTCAATCGTGTGCTGACAGATTATTTCGAGCATTCGCTCGCCGCAAGAGCCCAATACCGCGTGGGTCGATGTCTCGACGCCTTGGGACGCCAGTCCGACGCGACCAGCACATATCAAGCTGTTGTTTCAGGTTACCCTTTGGCCCCAGAGGCGCCGGCGGCAGCATATCTCGCGGGTGTCGGTCTTTTGGAACAAGATCGTCCTCTTGCAGCTGTGCCCTATTTCCAGCTGGTGCTGGACCGCTATGCTCGCGACGACAGCACTGGAACGCTCGTTTTTGCATCGCCCGATCATCAGGAGCTCGTCGAGGCTTCGCTGTGTCTCCTGGAGCTCTCATATCACAGGGCGGGAGACCTGGGACAGCTTTCGGGCGTGCCTCATCTCATGCTTCAAAAGATGCCACACAGTAGCTCGCCGTGGCGAGCGTATGCTCTCCTGATTGATGCCGACGCCCTGGCGGCACAGGCCCGCTATTCCGATGCCCAGGCCGTTCTGGACAATCTCATTCAAGAATTTCCCGAACACCCTGTGGGGATCTCTGCCAACCGCCTTTTGGCATGGACCTTTGCCCAGCAGGGTCGCGATGACCTGGCCATCAAAACCGAGGAACGGATGCTGGCGCGATACGCATCCCACGGTGACATGAAAAGCCTGAGTTCGGCATACCTCAACAAAGCCCATATTCTTTTCAATAGGAAAAGCTACCAGGAGGCCGCCGCGACATATGATGAGTTTCTAGATCGATTCCCGAATAATCCGCAACACTTGCTGGCACTATATCAGGCAGGACTTTGCTACCTGCGCCTCAACCTGGCTGGTGACGCGGTGGATCGCTGGGAAGCTATTGTCGCCAAGGCGCCAGATGCGGAAATCGCGGAGCGCGCCTGGGTGCGCGCCGGAGACTTGTATTTCCAGGCGGAGCGCTTCGAAGATGCCAAACGCTGCTACCAAGGTTTGCTCGACCATTTTACCAACAGTCGCATCACCGCCTTGGGCTTACTTCGCCTGGCACAGTGCGAGTACAACGCGAGCCGGGACCCAGAGGCTCTGGAGCTCTACTCAGTTGTAGTGGCCCGTTTCCCTGACTCGGCCGAGGCTCGCGAAGCGGAGCGGGGTATGGAGTTGGCTCTTTACCGCTTAGGGCAAAGGGAGGACGGCAGCGAAGTATTGGCCCAGCTGGTCGAGCGCTATCCCACCAGTGCCTTCGCGGCGGACGCGCAGTTCGAGATCGCCATGCGTCACTACAAGGAGAAGCATTTCCGTCAAGCAGCCGAGGAATTCCGCCGTGTTGTGAGCCAGTTTCCCGACTATTCCGCGGCTGATCGAGCCCATTTCCTTATGGCAGACGCCCACGGCCAGGTTGGCTCGGCTCAGGAAGCTCGCCTCGCCTATGAGCAGTTTCTGCTGTTCTTCCCCGAAAGCGAACTTCGCACCACGGTGCGGTTCCGTCTGGGATCACTCCGATTCGGTGAAGGTGACTACATACGTGCGGCTGTTGATTTCACAAGTGTCCTGGATGCGAATGCCTCTGAGGAACTGTCGTCGGCCTCCCTCTATAACCTGGCACTATGCCATCGCATGATGGGGGAGGCTGCTCAGGCCCAAGAGGCGCTCGAGCGTTACCGAGAGCAACATTCCACCGACGATGAACGTGCGGCTGATGTAGCTTATCAACTGGGCGAAATCCATGATTCTGCAGGTCGGACTGCACTGGCAGCGGAGGAGTTTAAGCGGGCACTTGCCTCACAGCCCTCCGCGAATCTGACCATAGAGCTCTACTATCGTCTCGGTCAGTGCCGGGAGCAACTCGGCGATCACGACGGTGCCATCAATGCCTACAAAAAGGCCGGCGCCGCAAAAGATAAAGCCGATGCTTTCCGCCTCTCCGCGGTGGCCCGTTGCGCAGCTCTTTACGAGGAAGAAGGCAAATTCAAAGAAGCTCTCTCTGCTTACTATTCTCTCATCCAAGATGCCGAAGATCCCGAGCTGGTATTTGCGGCTGAGCAGCGCGCTTCTCAGCTCGAGACCATTATCAAGTGATACACAGGAAAGTCAACCAGAAGGAGAATGAAAATGTTTTCAGACTTCAATTGGATGGACGCGATCTTTAATAGCCCCATCTTCCTGGTCTTGGTGGTCTGCAGCGTCGTTACTTTAGGGATTGCCATTGAACGAGCCTACTATTTTTGGAAGCGACGTGGCAATCCAGACGAGACGCTCACGCTGGCGCTGAAGAAACTACGCACGGGAAAAATAAAAGAGGCCTCTTGGACCTGCGAGAACAGTCCCCATCCAATGGGACCGGTGGCAAGCCAGGTTTTCCAGAGCGAGAACCCCCAGGGAGAATCGTTTGAGGAGCGTCTCCATATCACTTTGAGCCAGCAGAAGATCTTGCTTGAGCGCAATCTTGGCTTTCTGGGAACAATGGCAGCTATTGCGCCTCTTATTGGACTCCTGGGAACGGTATGGGGCATCATGCGCGCTTTCCACGACATGGCCCTGACTGGGTCGGCTGCGCCAGCGATAGTGGCTGCAGGTGTAGCGGAAGCGCTCATGACCACGGCCGCCGGCCTGATTATCGCCGTGCCCGCCCTGATTCTTTACAACCACTTATCCCGCCGCATGAATGTAATGCTCACAGTGGCCGAGAACCACGCCCGTAGCCTTCGCATGGCTCTGATTGAGGCGATGACAAACGAAGCTCCCCAACCTAAGATCAGCGACTCTCGAGTAGACGTGCGTCCTCTGGAGCCGGTGGGCACGGAAGGTTGACGGGAGAAATCAGAAGGCACGCTGACGAGGTGCGCATCATGTTCCACAAAAAGGTACACCAAAACGAACAAGGGGAGCGTGAGATCAACATGACCCCCCTTATCGACGTTTCTCTGGTGCTGGTGGTGATGCTCCTGCTGGCAACGCCCCTCACCTTCGAATCAAGCATCGCCGTGAACAAGTCTGCTACCAGCGCCCAAACGGCCGATAGCGTGAGTAATGAGAAACGCATTGAACTACGTGTGGTCTCGGAGGAGAAGGTACAGGTTAATCGCAACCTTGTGAATCGTGAGGTCTTAGTGGAAACGCTGCAGCCTCTCCTAGAGGCTAGCTCACCTGCTCTAGTGGTGGTGGCGTGTGCAGATAACGTCTCCCATAGAGCTTTCGTGGATGTCCTCGACAAGGCCAAATTATGCGGCGCAACAGAGATCGCCGTGATGGGGAGGTAGCATGCGACTCTTCACCGTAACCCCCAATTCCAATATCCCGAAGATTAACGTCGCGCCTATTATCGACGTGGCGCTTGTTCTGGTCATTATCCTGCTCATCACAGCGCCGATGCTTTCGGTGACAGATATGGGCGTCAGCTTGCCCCAGGCGCAAACGCGCGGCGTAGAAGACGCGGTCCGATTGAGCATCACGCTGAGCAAGACTGGAGAGATGGCTATCAATGAGCAACCCATCGCGCCTGACGACTTAACCAGTATTCTCTGCTCATGCCTTTCTAAACAAAACAACGAGAACATGCTGGTTGTGGTACGTGCCGACGAGGACGTCTCTTATCAGGCCGTACGCAAAATCCTCCGGGCAGCACGGGCTGCAGGAGCAAAGCGCCTCGCCATAGCGACGCGCCAGAGTGGGAGAGAAAACCGATGAATACATCCACCATGAGCCTTGAACTGACCGCCATCCGGTCACATACCCGCAAGGGCATGGGAGCTAGCTTCCTGGTTCACATCCTTTTCTTCGTGTGGCTCATTCTGTACAGGAATTTGGTTCCCGCACCGCCCGGGATTATCGAAATCACCTGGATCGAATCAGTGGAGGCTGAACCTGTCGCGGCGCCAATCACTGCCGCAGCGATCATAACGGAAACCAATCAGAAATTGGTAGATTGGAGACCTTCGTCCCAACAATCTCAGGTTCATTTTCCTCGGGAAACGCCCCAGGCTGATGTGGCACTTCGCCCGCAAAATAAGGAAGCAATAGAGGATAAGCTAAGCGAACGATTAGCTTCACTGCAGAGAAATGCCACCGAAAAGCATACTTATGTGGCTGCGCCGATAACATCCAGCCCCATAGCGAGTTCACCTTTAGCGAACATTCCCACCAAGGGGAGTACAACTCACGGATCGATTGAGCTCGCCCGCCAGCCAGTCACTGATTACCAACCCATCGAGCTCCGCTACGCCGAGTCGAAACTTCCCAGGCCGACCATGGCCATGGTCAAGAACCCAGCGCCCTCAATCACCCCGGCATCGGAAAAAAAGACGGACTACGTGGCGAGGCGCACTCTTGCGGGAGCATCCCTAGTTGGGCCTGTCGTCGACAGACCGTTAGTCTCGTATAACACCCCTAGGTATCCTGAATGGGCCAAGCGAGAAGCCATAGAGGCCTCGGTAACACTTTACTTTGTAGTTCTCCCCGACGGGCGGGTGAAGGAGAACGTCTTGATTCAGAAAACCTCTGCCTTTGAGGACTTCGACCGTAATGCAACTTCCGCGCTCCTCACCTGGCGTTTCGAGCCCCTGCAGGGGGACGCTACCGGTGAACAGTGGGGTTTGATCACTTTTCACTACAAGCTGAGCGATGCGTAAGTTTGCTAACTGACAATAAGAAGGAATTAGCCATGTTTTTTACCGTTTCTCGCCACACTTGTTCCGTTTGCACGGCTGCTTTAACGGGGATAGTGCTGCTGTTCTCGTCTACCTGGGCTGCTGACGACATGGTCTCGCCCGACAGCGGCATGATATTGCGGGGAGGTGAGCAAGGCACCGTGTTTAAGAGCCTGACGGTGGAGGGTGAAGATCAAATTAGGATCGAGTTCAGCCGCCCCTCACTCGATCTCGAATTGGATCCCAAGTTGGCTCCAGGTCTCGAGTGGGAGAGCACTCACGAACTTCTCGATCACTATGGGCTCGACCTCGTCTCGCCACTGCTTAAAAAATCCGCCTACGAACGCTGCCCCTATCTCCCTCGTCCCTGGCTAAACCAGTTCGCCTCCGGCGATATAGTCCACTTTCGCCCCGCTGTGGAAGGCGTCGACCGTTGGGAATTGACCGTTGCCAATTCTCAGGGGCACAGTGTCGCCATCTTTAAGGGAAAAGGAAAACCTCCCAAAGAAATCGGTTGGGACGGCCGTTCGCTGGACGGAGCTCTAGTACCACCAGGACTTACCTATTCGTATGTCCTGGAGGCATTTGATCGTGCTGGGAATAAGCGCAACTTCGTGGGTGAGGGTTTCGAGCTGCCTTCGTACCGGCGAGAGACTCCAGATGGCTTTGCTTTACTGCTCTCGGGCCGCGAACTTTCGAGGTCAGCATCCCTCAGTCATAACGACAGCGAAGCGCTGCCAGCACCCATCCTCCTGGAGGCCGCAAGCTGGATAAACCTGTTCAGCCGACCGGATCACTTGATCCGCGTGGAGGTGACTGCGCGCACCTACGACCAAGCCAACGCCCTGTCTCAAAAGGTTGTGGATACCCTTAAGCCCTTATTATTGGGGGACCCAATCCGCATCCAAGATTACACAAACGTGCAGCCCGATGCTCCGGACCAGGGAACAGTGTCGATCACCGTTTCTCGCTCATGAGCGAAGAATGCCCTGTTTTGGATGTCGTATTTTCGAACTCTACCTGGAAGCACATAAAGCTCATTCCTCATTGCCGTAGACCATCTGAAATAATCGCTGTCGCCAATAGTGCTTGTCAAAAAGAAAAGGCTGTCTTTCCACAGAAAGACGGCCTTTTCGATATCTGGCCCCCCAGGTTGGACCATAGATAGACTTTCGAGGTGGTGTTTGAATACCCAAGCGTTGATAAAAGGCGTAAGGCCCTCAAGTCAAGCCGTTCAAGCTCTATTGCAATCACAACATCCTGGCCGAGGAGTGGCGAAGGATGATTAACAATGGGATTTCTCTTATCCTGCCTGTCTGGCCCGGAAGTCAGGCTTTCCCCACTCCCGGGCGATTTAAATCCTGCGGCTTCTCACGTTCAACTAGGATGTTTTAAAACCCTGGCGCATTCGGAAAGCCCTCACTTAGGACATTATCAACCAACGGAATTCAGGTCTCTTGTCAACCCCCAGCGAAAAAACAGAATTTGCATGAATTTATAGAAAGGGAAAACGTTATAAAAGCTCCTTTATACGAAGCTATAACCTAGATTTTCTTGACTCGCCTTTATTCTGGTAAAGATGAGACCATGGAATTCCCTTCATCTCATTGCCCCGGTGGGAACGGATTGATGATTAGGTAATGCACTTGAATATCGCCCGGGGGAGGAAATGGTGGGGTCACACAGGTGACCCGGATGCTGGCAACCCCAGTACCTTTAGCGACCACCTGAGCGAACATGGGCTCAGTAGCCTCAACGGTTAAAAGGATGATGCTGTCCTGAACGATGAGAGGATTCATGAGTGTCGTTAGAGTCCAATAGTAATATATGTGGCAGTGGGGGTCATGCTCGCATCCGCAGGTGCAGGTCACTATGACCCACTCGTTTGTTTGCGATGTCCATGAGGGCGTAAACACTAACGTACCAGCGGGTCTATTTGGTCCGCTGACCGTGACAGCTCCGTCTCGGATTTCCAGCGCGGCTGCCCGGGGATCTCCGAGCGCGTTGACGCCGTCCCCAATAGCTTGGACTCCAGCTTTGGAAGAATCGTCCAAATCCGCCTCCCCAATTACCCCATAGCTGATGTCCGAGTAGCCATAGACGCCGGCGCTATCGAGAAGATCAGGATATTGTAGCTGCCTGCCTACGGTCCCAACGACACCCATTTTGTAGATGCTCTCGCCCCAAACTCCCACATACTCAGCAGCTTGCCCTAAAACACCCACTTGTTCTTTGATGATGGCGGGCGTGAGCGGAAAGTGGGCCGGTGGCCAACCTCCCTCATAGGTAATGCCACGGACGCCTGCAGTGGTAAAACCAGGTTCATCACCCGGTATGCCGACAACACCATGTCCTTTCATGCCACCAATGCCAAGAACGCCTGTCGCGGAATTCTCGTCAGGAGTCCCAACGACGGCGAAGTTATCCGCATCATCATAGTAAGCCATCTTGGGGCTACCATGAACCCCTCCTTTAATATCGGTGAGGATATTGAAGGTCTGGGCTCTTTGGGTTTTCCCATGCACACCGTCGTTATGTTGGCTCTCGCCATAGACACCGAAACCGGTGCCAGCCGTCCACGAGTCAATCCCATTAAGGGCATTTGCTGGATTGTATAAACTGACAAAGATGCCGTGACCTAATGGTCCCACATTGGCAACACCTATGCCGTTATCACTGGAACTTATGATGTCAACATTAATGTTGCCCCTGGTAACTTCTACTTTCGACCCAGAAACAGGTGATGTAAGCCCAATGCCAATATCATCGCCAACATTGGAAGCATACATAAAGCCAGTGCTGGCTCCTGACCAGTCGCCGTCTCCGACACCGCCTGGAGGCTGCCAAGTTCCCACACCAGTTGCGTCTGAAGTTAACACATAACTGGCAGTTGCACCCATGGGCATTTTGAACCCGGTCATCTGGGCTGTGCCCGCAACCTCGAGCTTCTCAGCCGGACTCAGCGTCCCAATGCCGACGTTGCCTGTTGTGTCGTCGATATATACTCTGGTCATTCCAACCGTCTGCAGTTGTAATGGACTGTTACTGGAAACGCGGTTGGCAAATAATGTACTATCGATTTTGGCACTCCCGACCACATGCAGCTTCTCCGCTGGACTTGCCGTTCCGATGCCAACACTGTCCGTTACCGTTGTGAGCCTCACCACCGTCCCATCGTCAGTCCAGCCACCACTGGATTGAGCATCAGCCGCCTTAAATGCATACCCCACACTGGCAATCCGCTCTCGGGGCTGCAGCTCCGCATCGGTGCCCACCCGGACCCCCAACCAGAGGGAGGGATCATCGAAGGTCGTGTCCGGGATGCTGTTCACCTTTCCCAGCAAGACGTTGAATAGACCACTGCTCACCACCACCCCCGACTGAGTTTCTGTCCATACTTGAGTTCCTCCCGTTGAATCACTATAGATGGAGAAGGTCATGGAAACGGTCGTGTCCAATGCCACGCCGTTCGTGTCGGTAAGCGTGCCCTGGTAGTTGATCAGACCGGGCACATCGGCCATCGCTGCTGTCGATAACAGGACTATCGACAGCACCATTAAAGTGGTCGCTCTCATGGCGCACCTCCTTTAAAGGTGAAAGAGTTAGAAGAGATGGTGGTTAAAAGTAATGAGGTTTATTAGGGTTTCTTTGACAAAATTTTATGCACAACTTCCAAAACCATTTTAGCACGGACAGTCGTTTCTGTCAAGAAAAAAGTTGCGAAATTTGTGCTTGGGGCCAGACCAAAGAAATCACTGAAAACAAAAAAGGCAGAACTCTCATCACAGAAAGTTCTGCTTCGACTAACAAAGAAAAGCTCCGGCGGCAGGACGATTTTCGAACTCAGTTGGCAGTGCCGTCATAGGAGATGGAAGTCCTATTCCAGGAGGCAGCTAAACTCATCAGCAGCAAACAACACGATGTTTATTACTTCAGTTCATCAGTGCTTCTCTAATCCAGCTGACTCCAAACACCATTCAAGTAGCAATAGATATGACGACTACCCGCAGAGCCTTTGATGCAAAGATCCCCATCGCTGGGACTTGATGGGAAGTCGCTGCGCGGCTCCAATCTCATCACATCGCTGATGTGTAGTTTTCTCGCCGGGCTGGTCGTTCCGACGCCGACACGATGATTGGCTCCGCCGACGAATAAAGTCGCTGTATTGGTGTTGAATCCAACCATAAGGGAATACTCGATGTTATTAACCAGAGGATCCAAATAGCTTATTCCACTGCCAATAGTGATGGCGAAGGGTGCCTCTGCCGTCACATGATTGCCAATCGCGGTTGAATAATTGGAGCTGGCGTTTGTGAAAAATCCGATTGCGGTGGAAAGACCCCCGCTGGCATTGGCGCGCGCCCCTATTGCGGTGGAATTGGTCCCGCTGGCTTTTGCATTTTCTCCTAAGGCCAACGAAACATGACCTATGCTGTCTGGGGCCCAGTAGCTTCCATCAGAGTCTTTGCCAGCTCTGAGGGCCATCTTGTCTTCGGCCCAGTAAAGCCTGCCTCCACCGTCCGCTCCATAAAAGTTCACATCGTAGCCTGTGCTGTCTTTGCCCACATTCAATGTTCCTTGAATATCTAACTTTGCCCCAGGACTCGCCGTCCCGATGCCTACCCGCTGATCGGCTCCACCGACGAACAGAGTGGGCGTTGTGGCGTTGAAACCAACCATAAGGGAATTCGGGATGTTATTGATAAGACGGTCGCTATTACTTATCCCTCTGCCAAGGATGATGGCGTCGGTTGTGTCTGCAGCTACATACCTGCCAATCGCGGTTGAATAATCTCCGCTGGCGGCCATGAAATGCCCCATTGCGGTTGAATAATCTCCGCTGGCGGTCGTGAGACGCCCCATTGCGGTTGAATAGTTTCCGAGAGCCGTGCTGCTCCCCATTGCGGTTGAAGAGTGCCCGTTAGCTAAGCTGCCATACCCCATTGCGGTTGAAGCGTTCCCGACGGCATAAGTGTATACCCCCATTGCGGTTGAATTGTTTCCGGTGGCGCGTGTATCCCACCCCATTGCGGTCGAATAGTGCCCACTGGCGGTCGTGAGACCCCCCGTTGCGGTTGAATAGTCCCCGCTGGCTTGTGTATTGTATCCCGTGGCCAACGAATAACTTCCTATGCTATCAGGCGCCCAGTGGGTTCCATCAGAGTCACGGCCGACTCGAAGGGCCATCTTCGACTCAGCCCAAAAAAGTCTTCCTCCGCCAGAAGCCCCATAAAAGTTCACGTCATGGCCGCTGTAGTTTTCACCAACGTTCAACGTTCCCTGAACATCGAGTTTTACTGCAGGGCTGGTTGTCCCAATGCCCACCCGGCCGGTCGAGAAATCACCATAAATGATCACGGCGCTGGGGACATTGTCATTGGCGATGTACAGTTTGTTAGAACCGGTCTCAAAGTATCCAGCCTGATGGCCCAGAAAGAGGTTGCTATTGCCTTCGACATTGTGATAGCCGGCCTCATAGCCCATATAGACATTGTTATGGCCTGTGGTGTTGGAAAAGCCCGCTCGTTGTCCTAAAAATAAGTTGGAAGAGCCGGTGGTGTTGGAAAAGCCGGCGGATGGTCCTAAGAATGCATTCTCATCGCCTTGATTATCACGGCCGGCATCCTGTCCCACAAAGGTTCCATAACTTCCCGTGTTATTCTCTCCCGCACCAGGACCCACAAAGACATTCTCAGTATCCGGAACGGACAGCACAGTGGTTCCGCCGATCTTGTATACCGAGTTTATGTTGATATCCCCACTGAGATCAAGCTTGGCCGAGGGCGTGCTCGTCCCGATGCCAACCGAATCGGCCTCGGTCTCTAGCCGGACCACATTGCCATCATCGACCCATCCACTGCCGCTCCCACCACTCCAGGCATATTCTGCTGTATCGGCCTCAGCGGCCCAAAATGAATATCCCACCGCGGTTATTCTCTGTCTGGGCTCCAACTCCGGGTCGCCACTCACCTGCACACCTAGCCAGCGAACAGGAGCTCTGAACACCCCGACCGTAAGAGTATTCACGCTGCCCAAAAGAACATTGAATACACCACTGCTCACTAGCACATCTGGTTGCGTTTCTGACCATTCAGTCAATCCGCCCGTTGAATCGGTGTATATGGAAAAAGTCATGGCCACCGTAGTGTCCAAAGCCACACCGTACTCATCGGTGAGAGTACCCTGGTAGTTGATCAGGCCGGGCACATCGGCTATTGCTACCGTCGATAGCAGAAGCAACGACAGCACCATCATATAAGCGGTCGCCTTCATAGCTGCACCTCCTATTGGAAAAAAGGGCTGGGGAATAAAAAGACACTAAAATAAATAGTTATAATTTGCTCATTTAGAAAAAAACATTATACACCTTCAAAATTATTTTACCACGATTCTCTATTTCTGTCAAGTGCAAAATCATGGTTTACAAAGAGAGTCCTTCGCAGAGCAAAGAAAAAGGCAGAACTCTCATAAAAGAAACTTCTGCCTTGACTTAAAAATAAAGCTCCCCTGGCGGGACGATTTTCGAACTCAGATGGCCATGCCGTCAGAGGAATTGGAGGCCTTATTCACGAAGGTTGAAGACTTATCCTTGTCCCTATAGGATGATCCCTTTAACAGCCAAGCACTATTCCATACTCGCCAAACTCTTGTCAAACTCCCCGACTACATTCGAGACAGCCGATTCATTACCGACTCCATCTAGGACCGTGACCACATAGTACAAATTTGCTGCCGGATCGCCGATGCGGGCGTCGGTATGGGCATAGCTGAGATCAGCCGTCGTGGTCAACAGATTGCCCGGCCCCGGTGTGAAGTTCGGGTCCTCGTCGCAATATACTCGGTAGCTAATAGGTCCCGGCTCCGAGGAACCATCCACCCCGGTGCTTACCTGGTCCCAGGTCAGCCAGATGGTGCCTACAGATCCCTTGGCGCTACCGGCGGCCATGACACTCACCTGGGTCTTGGCTGGATTTACATTATCCTTCGAGTAGCCGCTGTCCGGCGGGCTGAAATAAGAGACCGAAGGGGTATCTGTCTGCGCCTGGATGCAGTACACCGAATAGGTCAGTGTCGAGCAGGAGTCTGCCACCGTGGGGACCAGGCAACTGTACTGATCCTCCCCAAGGGCGAGCAGGCTGTCCACCACCTCCCAGGTCCCCGGCGGAAGACCATCCGATTTCCCTTCCGAAATCAGAGAATGGCCATCGTTCAGATAAAAACTCCCTGAACCTCTGGCTGATGCCGGAATCACAGGGGTCTTCTGCCTCGCACCTGAGGTTTCTCTCTTTCCCTTCTCAACGATCTTCGCCTCCCCAATCATCCTCGCTTTCTGGAAAAGATCCTCAATCCGCCGGAAGATGTAGTACCCGCTGATGGGATAGGTCGGCTCATCGGCAAAATCGCGCCCGGAGCGAGTGAAATGGACCCGCGCCCAACCTCCCTGATCATCGGGAACGTCCACGATGGAATCGATGACAGCGAAGTTATACAACCACTCGATCTCCAGGTCGCTGCAGGCCGGGTTGACGCCCTGGCCGGCATAGACATGCTCCGATCTCCACACCAGACTGCTGCCCGGGGTGGCGAAGGCACACCACCCCCCTCCAGGCGTCAATCCCTCCCAGCTGGTGCCGCCATCGGCGCTCAACTCCCAGCCGATGGAATCAAGTTGCGTGGCAGCGAGCCGGGCTCTGGGAATCTCCTCGCCCGATGCGGACACCACCAGTGATCGCCCGGTATTTTTCTCCAGACTGAATGCTCGCTGAAAGACCTCCACCACCACCAGACCGGCATCATCACAGGCCACATAGGCATAATCGCCGGCAATGGCCACGCCATTGGCCCAGCCGGGCGTGTCATAGTAGCCGGCCCAAACCGGAGCGGCGGGATCGCTGATGTCCACCACCACCAGACCGGCATCACCATCGATCACCGGCCCAAACCGGAGTGGTGGGATCACCGATGTCCACCACCACAAGACCGGTACTTCCATCGCCCACATAGGCATGATCGCCGGCAATGGCCACGCCATTGGCATGGCCGGGGCCGGGCGTGTCATAGCTGCCGGCCAGCGCCGGAGTAGTGGGATCGCTGATGTCCACCACCACCAGACCGGCATAACCATCGGCCACATAGGCATGATCGCCGGCCAGGGCCACGCCATAGGCAGAGCCGGGCGTGACATAGCTGCCGGCCAGCGCCGGAGTAGTGGGATCGCTGATGTCCACCACCACAAGACCGGCATCATCACAGGCCACATAGGCATGATCGCCGGCCAGGGCCACGCCATAGGCATAGCCGAAGGTGTTATACCTGCCGGCCAGCGCCGGAGTAGTGGGATCGCTGATGTCCACCACCACCAGACCGGTACTTCCATCGCCCACATAGGCATAATCGCCGGCAATGGCCACGCCACGGGCACGGCCGGGCGTGTCATAGCTGCCGGCCAGCGACGGATTGGCGGGATCGCTGATGTCCACCACCACCAGACCGGCAGCATAACAGGCCAAATAGGCATGATCGCCGGCTATGGCCAAGGCATGGGCACGGTAGGGCGTGTCATAGCCGCCGGCCCAAACCGGAGCGGTGGGATCGCTGATGTCCACCACCACCAGACCGGAATCATCACAGGCCACATAGGCATGATCGCCGGCTATGGCCAAGGCATGGGCACGGTCGGGCGTGTCATAGCCGCCGGCCCAAACCGGAGCGGTGGGATCGCTGATGTCCACCACCACCAGACCGGCATCATCACAGGCCACATAGGCATAATCGCCGGCAATAGCCACGCCATTGGCCCAGCCGGGCGTGTCATAGTAGCCGGCCCAAACCGGAGCGGCGGGATCGCTGATGTCCACCACCACCAGACCGGCATCACCATCGATCACTTGATCTCCCCCCCCACCGTATCCCACCAGGCCGTGGTGTTCAGGGTGTCCTGGTATTGTGTGGTGGAAAAGTCCTCCAGGTGTCGATGGACGACCGCTTCGGCTGCAAGGCAGAGCAGAAACACCAGCAGCACAGAAAGTAAAAGGCTACCAACAGACAACCGCTTTTTCATGGCACCCTCCTTTTGGGCTTTTGGATTCACCATTTATACACGGCGATAGCCTTTGGCCTCACACCATATCGGTCAACACCCAGATGACGTCGATCCACTCTGTCCAAAACGCTCCAGGTTCATTATATCATAACTGAACGAATTTGTCAAGTCAAAATTGGATATAGCAAAATAGAATATGGTTATTCAGAAAAGATTGGTGCAGAAAGAATTTTATGCCATCAAGCGACCTCATCAGACGGCCTGTTGGCATCTGCTATCGGGGTCAGGAGAATAAAAAGGGCCGGGTGATGCTCGATGCCGCCTCTTCTTCTGTCATTCTGGAGGAGGCGAAGCCTCCGAAGAATCTCAGGCGAAAGATCAAACGCGGCATGAAAGAGTGCTGCAAAAACCGTTTTTCCGGCATTCTGGAGAAGTTACCCAAGAGGTTGGCAGGTACAGGAAAGAATGTCCATTGGGCCGCTGGCTGGCTTAACGGCTGAGATTCTTCGGGCATGCTTTTCCCTGAACTCTCAGGCAAAGTTTATCCTAATGCCAGGCGAAGGACTCCGGTATAACTTGGTGAATCTGCCCTCAGAATGACAACATGGTATTACTATCAGGATTGGGAGAGGTATCTTAAAATTTGGAGCGTTCATTTTTACTTCGTAATGGGTGTTTTAGAAGGAAAGGCGGGGAATGCGACGAAAAGGAGCATTATGAGGGGGAGGTCTCCTCGCTCGCTGTGGATGTTATCATCCACAGCCTCCCTCTCGACAGCCGACATCCGAGATGCTTGACACCTTGAATCTTTGCATTCCAATCTCATAGATACTAAAAATACCGACCTTTTTAAGGTCGGCTCAAAAAAAGGCAGAACTCTCATAACAGAAAGTTCTGCCTTGACTTAAAAAGAAAAGCTCCGGCGGTAGGACTTGAACCTACAACCTAGTGGTTAACAGCCACCCGCTCTACCGATTGAGCTACGCCGGAACGATTTCTTGTTCTTGGCTCAAAATACAAAACTGCAGGCTGGTTGTCAAGATTTTTTGCTCGCCGCTGCCCCCGGTTTGGCCCCTAGGGACGAAGCTTGACCAACGCCCCATGCCCCAGCTAAAACTTCCGCTGTATGCATGATCCTGTGCGGTATACCCCGGATTTTCAGCCCCCACTCCAGCTGCAACATGCTGAGTGGGTTTCCCGTAACCACCGCGTCAACACCCAATTTCGCTATGGTTTCAAGCCTGCCATCCAGAATTTTCCCGAAAAGCTCAGGCTGAACGGCCCAGAAGAAGAGAGATCCGGCCCAACGCGCCTCGGGAACCTCCAGCTCGACCAGCTCAAGCTCCGGGATCTGGGTCAACAACTTATGGTGCCAATCCTCATCCCCATTTAGTCCAGGGGAAGTCAGGTAGGCCACCTTTAAAGGGAGAGCCGAAAAGTCCACATGGTCGGGCAAAACATCTGTGAGAAATTCCGCCACGTCATAAATGGGGACTAGAAATCCCTCCAATCCCAAAAGCTCCCGGCAATCCCGCTTCAACATCCGCACCCCCACCGCACAGCCGGTCAAGATCGCATCCAAGCCCTGTTTTTGGAGAATCTCTATGTTCTGCTGGGCCAGCCTTCGGGCGGTGGAGAAATCGCCAGCCTCAAGAAAGGGCCACCCACAACACGCCAATCCCTCGGGGATAACTGCGGCGATGCCATTCCTTTCCAGAATACTCACAACCGCTTTTACCACTACGGGATAGATCTCCTGGGCACACCCGGGAAAATAGGCCACACGCATCCTTGGATTTTTGGGCTCATTTTGCCTGTCTCCATGATCAGACAACAATTCCCCGTGAACCCTCGCCATGGCCTGGCCATGTGTTTCATCCAACAGCTTCAGGATGGCCGACAGAGGCCGCTGTGCAGAGCTTTGGGCTGTTTGGAGATACTGCGCCCACCGGGCCAGGGACGGAAAGTCTCTCTGCCCGATATCCAAAACCTGACCTGAGACCAGCTCTGCCCTGGCTCGCAGGATGATCTCGGTGACCTGGACATCTCCAGGACAGGCTTCCTGACAGGCACCACAAGTGAGACACCGGGACAGCAAATGCGCCAGGTTTGCCGAAGGCTCAATGTCGCCATCCAACATGGCCTTGACCAGCTGAACCTTTCCCCGGGCCACGGCTGGCTCTCGTCCCAATTCTAAAAAAACCGGGCATACCGCCCGGCACAGGCCACACCGAAAACATCGAGCTATGAGATCTTTCAATGGCTTTGGACTTTTATTCACCATTGACTATGGCGGAAAAGAGAGAGTCTTAAGCCCCGCAACATTTCTTGTACTTCTTACCACTGCCGCAGGGACAAGGATCGTTGCGGCCAACCTTCTGGGCCGCTTTGACGGGTTGGGGCTTTCCTGATCGCGCGGCCCGCACCTGGACTGGATCGGGAGCCACCTCCGGGGCAGGAGGTCGAGAATCTCCCCGGGGTGCATGAGCCATCTCCGGAACTGGAGGTCGATAAGCCCTCTGAGTCTGGGCGGCCGTGGGAACTTCCGGGGGACGCGTGGTCACCTGGGCCCGGAAGATGAGCTCTACCGTCTCCTCGTCAATGCGGTCCAGCATCTCTCTGAAGGTCTCAAAACCCTCGCGTTTGTATTCTAACAGCGGATCTTTTTGCCCATATGCCCTGAGACCGATGCCCTCTTTGATCAGGTCCATCTCGTAGAGGTGTTCCTTCCAGCGCTCGTCGATGATCCGGAGAGCGGCAAAACGTTCCAGCTGCCGCATCATCTCCTCTCCCAGGTCCTCCTCCTTGCGCTGGTAGGCAGCTTTGACAGCCTTTAAAACGATCTGCTGCAATTTTTCCTGGTTTAGACCGGAAATCACTTCAGGAGACAGGGTCAGGTCGACGAAAAAGGTTCTGCGCAGCTCATCCAGCAGTCCCTCAAGGTCCCATTTCTCGGCCACCAGGCTCTCATCTGTGTGAGCTAGGACCTTCGTCTCGATGGTCTTTTCCAGCATCTCCATAATCTCGGGCTTGAGGTTATCGCCCTCCAGGGCATGGAGTCGGCGATCATAGACCACCTCCCGCTGCTGGTTCATGACGTCGTCATATTCCAGAAGATGTTTTCTGATGGCGAAGTTTTGGGCTTCAACCCGTTTCTGCGCCCGTTGGATGGCCTTGGTCACCATAGAGTGCTGAATCACTTCACCCTCCTCTACACCCAGCTTATCCATGATGGCAGAGATGCGATCAGAGCCAAACAGCCGCATGAGGTCATCCTCCAGAGATAGGTAGAACCGAGTGTAGCCGGGATCGCCCTGCCGTCCGCAGCGTCCCCGGAGCTGTCGATCGATGCGCCGTGCCTCATGCCTCTCGGTGCCGATGATGTGAAGCCCGCCTTCGGAATAATCCCTGGCTTTAACGTGGCGAAGATCCTCAGGCCGCCTCCGGCTGTCTTTGGGAGCGCTGAGCGGGCGGGGGATAATCACCACCTCTCCCGGTGATGGGCCATCACCGGAGGAGAGCATGGCTTCTTTCTCCTGGGCCGTTTGCAGGACTTTTGGGGAGATACCAATCTCCTTTAAGGCTCCCTCAAATAAAGCCAACTGCTCCTGAGAGACCTCATGAACCACGACGCGTTCTTGGCTTGAGGCCAGAGATTTCACGTGTTCAGCTAAATCTTGCGTCTTCTCCTGGGGAAACCTGATAATTCCGGGTCCCAACTTGATATCGGTGCCCCGGCCAGCCATGTTGGTGGCGATGGTCACAGACCCGGGTTGGCCGGCCTGGGCTACAATTTCGGCTTCCTTTTGGTGATATTTTGCGTTCAAAACCGAGTGATTGATTCCCTTTCGCTTGAGCATGCGACTCAGGGTTTCGGAGACTTTCACGTCGACGGTGCCCACCAGGACAGGCAAACCCTGCTCGTGGATACTGGTGATCTCCTCGATAACGGCATTATATTTCTCTCGCCGGGTGCGATAGATGAGATCGTCCTGATCATAGCGTCTCACCGGCTCGTTTGTGGGGATGACCACCACCTCCAGGTTATAGATCTTGAAGAATTCCTCTTCTTCCGTCTCGGCGGTGCCAGTCATCCCGGCCAGCTTCTCGTAAAGTCGAAAGAAGTTCTGGAGCGTAACGGTAGCCAGGGTCTGGGTTTCTCGCTCTATGGTGACGCCCTCTTTGGCCTCAATGGCCTGATGTAAACCATCGCTGTAGCGCCTTCCAGGCATCAAGCGGCCGGTGAACTCGTCCACGATGAGCACTTTCCCATCGGAGACAACATACTCCTCGTTTTGTTTGAAGAGCGTATAGGCCTTGAGCAATTGACTGATGTTATGAAGTTTCTCGCTCTTCTCGCCATACTCCCGATAAAACCGTTCTCTCTTTTTGGCCTTTTCCTCTTGTGACAGGGCTTGATCACTGTCGATCTCCTGCAGACCCTCGCTGAGATCTGGCATGGTGAATAGCTTCTGATCCTGAGGAGAGAGCAGCTTGCGCCCCTTTTCCTGCAGATCTACGACATTGCTGCGTTCATCGATGGCGTAGTAGAGCTCATCGTCGACCTCGCTGATTCGCTTGTCCCGCATAAAATCCAGCTCCACCCGGGTGATCAGCTTCTTCACACCGGGCTCCTGCATGAGCTTCATCAGCTTATTGTTTTTGGGATCTCCTCGCTGTGCCTGGAGCAACTGGATGCCCGCCTCGTATTCCTTTCCCTCCTGGAGAAGCTTCTCCCCTTTGGCCACAAACTGGTTCACCAGGGGTATCTGTCGCCGATACAGCTGCTCAACCCGGGGCTTCAGCTCCTGAAACCGGTGAGTGGATTGGGCCACCGGACCGGAGATGATCAACGGGGTCCGAGCCTCATCGATGAGCACGCTGTCCACCTCGTCGATGATGGCGTAATGGTGGCCTCGCTGCACCCGATCCTCCAGCCGAACGGCCATATTGTCCCGTAGGTAGTCGAATCCAAATTCGTTATTGGTTCCATAGGTGATGTCGGCTGCATAGGCTTCCTTGCGCCTCTGGGGATCCATATCGTGCTGAATGACGTCCACGGTG
This sequence comes from candidate division Zixibacteria bacterium SM23_81, assembly GCA_001304015.1. Classification (GTDB taxonomy): domain Bacteria; phylum SM23-81; class SM23-81; order SM23-81; family SM23-81; genus SM23-81. The sequence goes on from LJUY01000010.1 coordinate 76,519, forward strand.
AGACCCAGAAATTCGTAGATCTTGCCCATCCACTCGCGATCGCGACGGGCCAGATAATCGTTCACGGTTACAAGGTGAGCGCCCCGTCCCGTGAGGGCATTGAGATAGAGGGGCATAGTGGCCACTAGGGTTTTCCCCTCTCCCGTGGCCATCTCGGCAATCTTGCCCTGATGCAGCACAACGGCTCCGATGAGCTGTACGTCAAAGGGCACCATGTCCCAGGTGATGGGCAAGCCACAAACTTGCCAACTCTTTCCCAGAAGCCTGCGGCACGTCTCTTTTACGGCAGCGAAAGCTTCGGGAAGAAGGTCATCTAAGGTCTGGCCCTCTTTGAGCCGATCTCGGAACTGCTCCGTTTTGGCCTCCAGCTGAGCGTCTGTGAGACCTTTATATTCCTCGGCATAGTGGTTGATCTCCTCCACCACAGGCGCGATTTTCTTGATGTCCCGTTCGTGTTTGCTACCGCCGAGGACCTTGGAGAAAAGTTTATCGAGCACGACCTTACCCCTTAGATGAATCAACTGGAATGAAAATGGTCTCTTTGTTCGATTTCAAAATAGACAAATTCCCCTTCATCGGCAAGGGAAAAATGCTCACGGCACCGGAACCGAAGGCGATATGGGGCCACAATTAATAAAAAACCCGCCCAACTATACTGGGCGGGTTTTTCACCGGGTTACATTCTAACGCCTTTATTAAAAGTCGTTACGCTTTAACCACGTTGGCTGCCTGCGGTCCTTTTTCACCTGACACGATCTCGAACTCGACTTCTTGACCTTCCATCAGAGTCTTGAATCCCTCTTCTTGAATGGCGGTGAAATGGACAAACACGTCAGGACCATCTTCTTGTTCAATGAAACCATAACCCTTGTTTTCATTGAACCACTTCACTTTTCCTCTTGCCATGCTTTCTACTACCCTCCTTTACAAAAAGCTGAGAGCCCAATTGCTCTCGTTGGAATATATGGCACAAGCAATCCTTTGTCAAGATTTTATTTAAAAAAATTTTCGTTTTGGTCAACTTTTCAGCGACCATGCTAAGGGCCAGATCAAAATGTCACTAGGACGGAGAGGCGATGGCTGTTATCCAGCTCGTTGTGGCCCAAAAAGGCATAGTCTACATCGCCGATGCCCAGGCGAATGCCGGCTCCCGCCGAGAATCCGTCAGGCTCAATCCCCGCTCGCAAGGCAATCCGATGCTGGTAACAGTACTCAAAACCTGCTCGGGGATCGAAACTTACCCCACTCACGGAGGCCCATGCAGCGTAATCTCTGTCTTCAAATCTGGTGTCCGCGTCTAGGGCTATGAGAATCGCGCCTCGCACAAGACGGGAAGTCAGCTTATAGGCCGTGCCCAACTTCAGCATTGGCAGGATATACTCTCTCTGTCCCGAGTTCCAGACCAAGGGTGTTGTGGTCATATCGGCCAACTTCACACCCACCACCCAGCTTGGCCGCAGATACCAAAAAACGCCAGCATCCACACCCAAACCCAGGGCATGATCATCCCCCACGCCCTTTCTGATGAGCTTGGCGCTGCCGCCGAGGCTTAGCCCCTTCCATCCGCTGCGAGCATAAGACAAAAACAAAGCATATTCCGCGTCATTGACCTCTCTCACAATCCGAGGCCGCTGCGTTTGGAGATTCCATTCGGTGTAGGGAATGTCCTCAATTCCCAGGCGCAATAGGCCTATACCCAAAGCGCTGCGGTTGGGCTCCAAGGGAAGGACAACGCCCAGATAATCGTGGCCCACCAGACCGCCAAAGCTCTCGGCATGCATGAACATCACCTGGCGCTGGGACACGTGGACTAAGCCAGCGGGATTCCAATAGATGGCGCTGGCATCGTCGCTGATGGCTGCGTAGGCTCCCCCCATGCCCATGGGCCGGGCCCCCACACCAAGGCTTAGGAATTCCCCAGCGTATTTGGAAAAGCCCCATGCAGCACTCTGGATCGCCAACAGGGGGCCTAGAAATAGAATGGGGCTCCTGATTATTTTCCATAACGTACGCACAGTCATAAAATACCGGTATCAGGAGCCCCGAGTCAAGCCTTTTTTGCGACTCAGCCTTTAATGACTTGAGGTGTGATCTCCACGATGAGATCCGTCTTTCTTTTGCTCTCCACAGTGTGCTGAAAAAGCTTGCCCAGCACTGGAATATGTCCTAACAGCGGCAACTTGCTAATCTCGAGGGTTTCGTCCTCATTCAGCAGACCAGCGATGAGGATGGTCTCCTTGTCTCTGACTCTCACCGTTGTGGAGGCCAATCGCGTTTTGACCCATGGAATTTCATCGTTGGGACCCCTAAAGCCAACGATGGAGCTGACTTCTGATTCTATCTTGGTGATGATAAAGCCATCGTCGTTCACATGGGGAGTGATTTTGAGCTTGATCCCCACCTTCTCCTTCTCCACCTGAGCCATCTCCGTGACGCCACCTGCTCCTGCGGCGTAAGTGGTAACGACATAGGGAATGATGTCTCCGATGTGAATGGTGGCTTCTCTGTTATTCATGGTGGCCAGTTTGGTATCGGCCAGGATTTGCGCTTCCCCTTCGTTGATGAGCAGGTCCAAGACGACCTCAAAGGCCTTCAGCTGTCGATGTATAGTGTGAGCCTTGTCTACGAAGTCGTTATGATCCATTATCTCAAAGGGCATTTCCTCAGGGAAAGCGTCCGGCTCAACTGGGGCCGGTTTACCTTCGGTCACGATGGTCGTGATGGAGTTGATTTTATCCCAATCGATGCCCAGCTTGAACAGGGCATCCACCGAGACCTCTGTCAATTTGGCCTGCAGCATGACCTGTTGGGAGGGTTTGTCGATCCCGTCGATGATATTCAAGATCTCTCCGCGCACTTTTGGACTGGCTCTGATGACTAGCCGATTTCCTCCCAAATCCACCTGAACGTGGGGGTAGAGGTCCCGCAACATGTCCTGCACTTCCCAGGCATCGGCATAGTCCAGTTGGATCACCAGGGAGGAGAGGTTGGCATCTTTTCCCAATACCTCTGGAGTTTCAATCACGATGGAGTTGCCGATTTTCTCGTATCCCAAACCGACGGCCTTGACCACCAGATCGAGGGCTTCCTCCACGGGTACATCCACAATCCGCAGGGAGATGGTTCTCGCCTCTACGCTGGGACCGGTGACGATGTTTAATCCGCTCTTTTCAGTGAGAATCTGAAGCACCGAAATAAGCGAGGCATTGTCCACCTCCAGGGTTACCAGATTCTCCAGCATATTCTTAGCCTCCGCTCTCGCTGGTGCGATCGTCAGCGTGGCTATCAAAATACACAGAATTAGGCTGGATAGAAGTCCTGTGGGAAACCACAAGCCTTTCGTCATCATTGTAACGCCCTCCTCTTCATCTTGAGAAGTTGTTTATTGTAATGTGACGACCGTTCTGCCGACTAACATATGCACGCCCCGTTCGTCGATATCGATCACCTTGTGCCCTTCAAGCAGATCCCCCTTCCTGACCTCAAAGTGCCTTTTGCCAATCTCAATGATGGCCACCGGGTCCTGATCCAGCACCAAACCGGTTAATTTCGGCTTCGAATCCTGTGGGATTTGCTGAACCGCCTTCGCTGGCAGCGGTTTCGCCTTCGCCTTGGGTTTCTTTTCGGGTTTCACTGGTGACCCCTTGGCCACCAGTGGATTTTTGGATTCGTTCCAATCAGACCCGGAATCGACTTCTTCCGCAAAAGCCTGCTGCAAATTTTGAAGAATAGATTTTAGCCCAAGATCTTCAGCACCTGTCCCCAGGGCGACAACCTTTCCCTCGCTTACCCCCACCGTCGTCAGCGTTCTGGCCCCGCTATATAGCAGGACCACAAACAGCCCAAGAACGGTGAGACCTACAACAGTCAACTTATCTCTCATCATATCTACATACCTTTACTTGAAAAGATAAATTTCCACTGAAAGCTTCACCACAGCCTCTCCCTCGACGACAGATAGATGAAACTCCCTGACATCAATAAGATCGCGGGACCTCTCTATGGCCTCCAAGAGCTTTCCAAACTGATAATATCTACAGCGAAACTCGATTTCAAAAGGGCTCACCACGAAGAATCCTTCCTGCCGGATGTCCTTGGGCACAATTGAAAGCAGCTCTATCTGCAGCTCTTTCAAAATGCCAGTTAGCTTTCCAAGAGACTGGGCAGCGTAATCCTGATTTCCGTGGATAGTTCCGCCAGCTGCGGAGTTCCGCTCAAGTAACTCCTTGACAGTTTGAAGCTGTTCTACCGGAAACTGATGCCCCAGAACCTGCCCACGAGATTGACTTATAGCCTGGTTCAAGTGATTCAGCCTTTTGTTCCCAGGCCGGTAGAAAGCCCAATCCTCCACCGCAAAAGACAGGAACAGAAAAGCCGTTGCTATCCAGAATAAATGCTTCCTCATGAGTTCCTCTTAAGGTATAAGACAGATAAACTCAAAGTTCAATTCTTCTCTCTCCAAATCCCTGGACCGCCTCGAGGAGAGGAGCTCGATGCTTTCGAAATTCTGGGAGAAACTCTCATTTTCTCTAAGAGCCTTTAAAAACTCCAGGATCACACCAAGTCCTTCATGTCCCTCCCTGATGTACGTGGCCCCTTCCACCTGGAGAGCGTCTCTTTGCTTACCGTCTATTGTCGCTTTCGCCAATGAGATTTCGGTCAGCCACATTCGCGACGGAAGCAAGGAACTCAGAATTTTCAACTTCGTGCTCCACCTTGGCCTGCCACTTTTTATCTGCGATACTAAGAAAATTTTATCCGCAGAAACATTCCCATCCACCGGCTCATAGCGGACCAGCATCTCCTGGATCTTGCTCAACTCCTCTTCCTTGGCGCTTATATTCTGTTGAAGAAGAAGTAGATGAAATGTAAAGGTTGCGGTAATGAGAGCGAGGACCACCACGTATAGAGCCCGGACGATGAGGATTTTCACCTGCCTTTTTTGAGCCCTGTGCCTTTTCTCTAGGGCCTCGCGATGTACATTTATCTTAAACACCGTTAGTCCTCCAGGTCTCTTAAGGCCAGACCAACAGCTAGGGTTAACTGAGGGACTGCGGTCCGAAGTTCCATCTGGCTCCCATCAATTTCAATCCCTTTCAGGGGATTCATCTCCTCTACGGGCACTCCCAAATTGGATTGGAGATGCGTGTCGATCTTGACCAGGCGAGAACTACCTCCCGCCAGATAGAGTTTGTCAAAACCACCTTTGCCGGTCCGATTCTCATAATAGGTTAGAGAACGCCGAATTTCAAAGACAAGTTGGTCCAAAGGCGCCTTGAGGATGGTCAGCAGCTTCTGGTTCGATTTGCCGTCCTTTTTAATCTCCTCCGCTTCTTCATAGGTGACGCCCAACTGTTTCTGCACCTCAGAGGTCATTTTGTGGCCGGAAACCGAAATCTCGCGGGTAAAAAAGAGCCCACCCGGTCGGTAAACGCTTAAAATGGTGTTCTTCGCTCCCATATCCAGCACCACCAAAGCTCTGTCCTCCACTAATTCTTGCGTGGCCAGCAAGGTATTGAGCAGCGCTAAGGGGCTAAAATCGATAATCAGTGGCTCAATGCCCACCTTCCTGAGAAGCTCAAGATGTTCTGCCAGATAGGTCTTGGTCACAGCGGCCAACAGGATGGACATACTCTCGGACTCCTCGTCCCGGCTGAGGACCTGATAATCCAATACAGCCTCCTCGGGCCCAAAGGGAAGATGCTTGCTGGCCTGCCATTTGATGGAGGACCTGAGCTCTTCATCTGTGAGCAGAGGAAAGTTCACTTGCTTGATGGTGGTCCCCGATCCGCTCACGGAGGTCACCACCTCTTCACATCGTCTGAGCTTGAGACCAGCCCGGTGAAAAACTTTTTCGATGGCCTCGACAACTTTCTCCAGGTTATCACCCTCAGGGACAAAACATTCCTCTTCAAGGCCGGAAAGAAGCTTATAACCCTCTTCCTGATGCAGGAGGTGTACCAGCTTGACGCTATATGATCCCACGTCCAATCCGACGACGGACTTGTCTCGACGGTTCAACGCCTTCATCCCTCCTCCTCTGGAGCCACCTCTGCCCAGCTCTTTCGGTTCAAGCACAACGGCAGAGTGGCCATCTCCGACTCTAAAACCTCTATGCCCTCATTCATCAGCACAACATCGAGGTCTTGGTATATCTCCCAGCCTCGCTTAAACTGCCATTGCTCAATCGGATCATAGCCCATCATATCCACATTTTTAGCCATGACAAATCCGTTGATTATACCTCCCCCACCGGCTCCACCCCAATAGCCCTCAGTTTTGAACTTCTTGCCTGCCAAGATGACGGCGTTGAGCTCATCCCAGATTCCCATTCCTCTCATGGTCACATCTTTATAGGCGATGAGCACCAACCTGTCATCGTCATCATTCACACCTGACTTCACCGTGATATCTCCAGTGGCGATGATGGTCACGTCCACCGATTTTTCCATCCAATTATCGACGTTCAGGCTGATTACCACATCTCCCTCAACAAAGACTATGTGATCATCGCCGACGGTGTTCCACGTCTCGCCCTGCTTGCCAAAGAATTTATCCCCCGTGTAGACCGTATCTGCCTTGCCCTGAAAATGATCGATGAAGTCGTCTTTTTTATCGAAGTAATTGGGCAACGAAATATCAGCCTGACTGGCCTCGTCGTACTTGTGCTCGTCTTGCCCGATGAGCTGATTGCCGTATTTAAGCCTTCCCTCGATGTACACATCGTTGAACCGGTCAAAGAAATCTGACCAACTTCCATCGTTGGGACCTCCATGAAATTTCACATTATTGACGGCGCCTACGGCATAAGCCATCGACGGAGCAAGAACCACCAGGAGCTCGCGCGCCTGCCCCTTCTCAAGGCCCCGAGAGTTTACCCTCACTTCGTGATGAAAATCGATCAGATCCTGGCCCTCACGCACCACCTGCCCATTCGCGTCGATCTCTGCCACCCTCACTTCCAAGCCAGCACTGTCCACCTGCGCCTTGGACTTCGACAGAGTGTTGACCAGCACCCACCGAGCCCTCTCGGTCCCAGACTCAGCGTGGCAGAACGCCTGGGCAGCCTCTTTGTGCCGTTCCAAAAGGCCTGCCTCATAGGAGCTCAAGGAGAAAAAGGCTAACCCGGAAATGACGAAAATGGCTGAGAAGATCAGGACGGTCACCAGGGCTATGCCTTTCTGCGTTTTTTCCCTGGATTTCAGATGCGTGATAAAACACATGATGAAAAAGTCCCTTCCCCTTCCAGAGCTAAGTCTCTGGATCTCTTTCCTGGAGAAGAAGTGGCACGAGTTTCACACTGTGCAGGACGATATCCTGCTCGGCTGGGGTTTGGCTTGACGATAGCCGTTTTCATACCTGTCCCTCTGGTGTCACCTCTTTCCAGTTTTTTTGGTGCAAGTCCAAGGGCACTTCCCCAATGAGTGACTGTAACGCCTGCCAGCCACCGTGCAACGACACAATCTCGTAACTCGCGTTGACATGCCATCCAAATGTCACCGGCCCTCCGTCCTGCGGATCATGGCCCTTAAGGTCCATGTCCCAGGCGAGCACAAACCCGTTGATCACGCCCGTCCCCCCAGGAGAACCCATGCAGCTGGTCTTGAACTGCCTGCCTGCTAAGATAACGGCGTTGAGCACATCAGCCAGCCCGTTGCCCACCATCGTCACGTCCTTAAAAGCGACTAATACTAGCCTGTCGTCCTCGTCGGTGGTTCCCGAAGTGACCGTGATGTTTCCGGTGGCGATGATGGCCACATCCAGTGACTTTTCCCAGTACTTATCGACGTTCTTGTTGATTTCCACATCCCCCTCAACAAAGATGATGGGAGTATCATCGCCGTTACTGCTGACCCCAAAGCTCTTATTCGTCCAATACACGGTGTCTGCCATGCTCTGGAAGTGATTTCTGAAAGATGAAAGATCGTTAAAGTAATCGGGCAAGGAAATATCGGACCGATTGGCCTGATCGTATTTATAATCATCTTCCCCTATCAGCTTATTACCATAACGAACTCCCCCATCGATGTATACGTCGTTGACCTGGCAGGAGTGATCAGACCAGCTCCCGTCGTTGGGACCTCCGTGAAATCTCACATTATGGGCGGCACCCAAAGCATATTCCAGCCCCGGCGTGAAGACAGCCAGAACTTTACTCTCCTGCTCTCTCTCAAAACCTCGAGAACTCACTCTCACATCGTGATAGAAATCGATCAGATCCTGATCCTCACGCACTGCCTGCCCACTCGCGTCGATCTCTGCCGCTTCCACTTGCATATCAGCATTGTCCACCTGTGCCTTGGACTTCGACCGAGTTTCAACCAGTACCCATCGCGCCCTGCCAGTCCCAGACTCAGCATTGCAGAACGCCTGAGCCACCTCGCTTCGCCGCTCAAAAAGACCGGCCTCATAGGAGCCGAGAGAAAAGAAGGCCAGTCCGGAAATGATGAACATGGCCAGGAAGACCAAGATGGTCATCACGGCCATGCCATCTTGTGCCTTTTCCCTACTTTTCAGTTGTGTGAGAAAACGCATGATAAAAGAATCCATCTTCCTATTAAAAAAGTCAGTGGACCTCTTTGCCATAGAACCGGTGGTACTGATCACAGACTGTATACGTCCATATTCCATCAGGCAATTGATTCGGGGGCCAGAGAGAACCTTGTTATCCTTCCTCCCCAACCACCTCAGCCCAGTCTTTTCGGTCCAAATCCATCGGTAAAACCCCGGTTTCTGATTCCAGGACCTCTATACCGCCATTCATCAATAGGATCTCTATGTTTTGGATGATGTTCCAGCCCCCAGATTGCTCCAGCGGGTCATAGCCCTTCATATCTATGTTTTCGGCCATGACCAGACCGTTGATCGTACCTCTCCCACCTGCCCAACCCCAATAGCCCTGAGTTTGGAACCTTTTGCCAGCCAAGATGACGGAGTTAAGGACATCACTGGCCTGGTTGCTTTTCATGGTCACATCTTTATAGGCGATGAGCACCAGCCTGTCGTCCTCACCGCTATGGCCCGAGTTCACCGTGATATCTCCAGTGGCGATGACGGTCACATCCACCGCTTTTTCCCACCATCTGTCGACATTTTCCCTGATCTCCACGTCCCCTTTTACAAAAACAATCTTATCATCGCCCACGGTGTGCCAAGTGCCGCCATCTTTCCCAAAGAATTTGTCCTCATCGTATACGGTGTCTGCCATGCTTTGAAAATGATCTTTAAAGTCGGATTTTGAGTTGAAGCAATCCGGCAAGGACACATCGGCCTGGAGGGCCACATCGTACTTATATTGGTCCTCGCCTATGAGCTGATTGCCGTATTGAAGCTTTCCATCGATGTACACATCGTTAAACCGATCAAAGAAATCCGCCCAGCTCCCATCGTTGGAACCTCCGTGAAATTTCACATTATGGGCGCTGCCCGCAGCATACTCCAGCGCCGGGGTAAAAACCACCTGAAGCTCACGCTCCTGTCCTCTCTCAAGGCCCCGAGAGCTCACCCGCACATCGTGATAAAAATCGATGAGATCCTGGCCCTCTCGCACCACCTCGCCATTCTCGTCGATCTCCACCACTTCTACCTCCATGCCGGCGCTGTCCGCCTGAGCCTTGGACTTCGACAGAGTGTTGACCAACACCCAGCGGGCCCTCTCCACGCCAGATTCCGCATTACAAAAAGCCTGAGCCGCCTCTTTGCGCCGTTCAAAAAGACCCGATTCATAAGAGCTCAGGGAGAAAAAGGCCAGCCCGGAAATGATGAAGATGGCAGAGAAGATCAGTACGGCCACCAAGGCTATTCCCCTCTGAGTTTGAGGTCTCGATTTTCGATGTGCGAAATGATCCATGGTATGCTCTTCCTGCACTCAATTCCTCAGAGAAGCAGCTGTCGAAAAGAGTGCCCTTTGCGCTTCGGTATCGGTCAACACCAGAGTGACGAACACCATCTTTCCGGAAAGCGCAAAATGGAGGCTGTCTACCAAGCTGGGAACTACTTTTGCTCCTGAGAGATCCCTGAGGGTCTTATCGCTGATCTGCCAATAATATTGTCCCACAGTGCTGTCGGCCTCGTCTTTGATAACCAGCCGGGTCGACTGGGGGACCTCCGCTGTCGCGCCCGAACGAATCGTTGAGGTCATCTCCACCAGCGCATATGATCCATCCCTTTGCAAGTTGACCAAAGAGCTGCCTCGGTTCCACGAGTCGTCCACGAGCATATAGACGCTAGCCAGGGCAAAGAAGAACGCGCCCGCCAAAGCCGCGACGACCATCACCTCCACCAAGGTAAATCCCCGTGACACGCCAAAAGATTTCGCTGTGATGTGATACAAGACTCTCTCCTTAAGCTGCAAAGGAGTCAGGCTCAAGGATAAAAACGTCCCTTCAGGAAAACGGTGTCCGCATGAGATAGCTCCCACGACCAGGCGACCTTGACCAGCACCTCTTTGCAGTCCTGATCAAAGGCAGAAAGGCCATTGGCTGGATCGTCTTTCCAGGCCACAGACCAAGTTCGATTCCCCATGAGGTTCTCCGACAGTTGCACTGACTCCGGGCCGTGATTTCCCACCGATAAAGGTGCGTCGATGAAGTTCACTGTCCGTAACTCCTCTAACTTCTGTTCAGCAAGAGCCAGTCCGTTTCTCCTCACACCAACCTCCATGATGTGTCCTCGGCCCCAATGAAAGAAATCGACCATGGCCACAACGACGATGGCAAATACCATGGCCGCCACCAGAATCTCCACCAAACTGATCCCCCGCTGGGAGCGCAGCCGCTTTTTATGACTGCATAAGCCTAACAAGATAATCACCTCTTGAAAAGAACTTCTGATGAGCAAGGAGCCACGGCCTGAGGCTTAACGCCTTCTTCTAGATACCCTCAACAGAAATGAAAGCCTCAGAGAGGGCATCGGGGCAGGTCATGGTGACGGTTATGCCGCTCATGCCATGGACATCGAGACCATTAGCTTGCAAAGCGAAGGAGCCCGTACCTCCACCGCCACTGTCGATGGAGTAAGAGAAGTGTTTCGTATTGGTGAAATCAGCGTAGAAACCATCATCGCCGGGTGCCGCCGGCCACTGGTTAAACCTCTGATAATAGGCCTTGGCTGCTTTCATGATGGCACCCAGCCTGGCCACCGCCTCAGAGGTCCTGGATTTCTCCAGATAGCCTGTGTAAATTGGATAGGCTATCGCCGCCAACACGCTGAGGACAATCACCACGACGATGAGCTCGATCAAAGTGAATCCTCGATCGCGCCGCTTCCCAGCACATGTCCTGATCCGCAATCCTCGCCTCCTTTGTTCATGAAATCGATTCTCTTTAAGAAGTTGTAGAGGTCTTAACCTCATACGCAGAACTTCCAAGGGGGCAGAGTCTCAGGCTCCTCTCGGCCTGAGACTCCACCCTTAGCCTCAGATGCCCTCTACCGAGACCACGGCCTCAGAGGAGACGCTGGCGCAGGTCATGGTGATGCTCACGCCACTCATGCCGTCCACATCAAGACCGTCGGCCGCAAGGCCAAAGGAGCCGGTACCTCCACCGCCACTGTCTATGGAGTAAGAGAAATGCTCCGTATTCGTGAAATCGGCGTAGAAACCATCATCGCTGGGATCAGCCGGCCACTGGCTAAACCTCTGATAATAGGCCTTGGCCGCCGTCATGATGGCACCCAGCCTGGCCACACCCTCCGAGGTTCTGGCGTTCTTGATGTAACCGGTGTACAAAGGAATGGCCACGGCCGCCAACACGCCGAGGATGATCACCACCACCATGAGCTCGATTAATGTAAATCCCTTAGCGTCTTTCTTGAGAGCCTTATTCCATCTCAACATCTTCCTCACCTCCTTTCGCCTGAGGATGCGAATCGCATTTTTCTGCCGAAAAGCCTCTTTCATTGGCCATCATCTCAGGACCATGCCCAGCTTGAAGATGGGCAGGTACATGACCAGAATGATACCTCCCACTGTCACTCCCAGGGCCACGATGGCCGCGGGCTCGATGAGACTCACGATGCCATCAACCGAGCTCTTTACCTGTTTCTCATAGAACTCAGCTACTTTGGCGAACATCTTATCCAGGGTGCCTGTCTCTTCGCCAGTGGTCACCATTTGAATCACCAGCTCCGGCATGAGTCCAGTTTGGTATAAAGCCGCGGCCAGCGGCTGGCCTTGTTCCAGCCGGCGTTTTGCGTCCATGAGTCCTCGTTCGTAAACCCGGTTATTGGCCACCCGATAGACCACTGACATGGCCTGAACGATGGGCATGCCACTCGAGGACAGGACGCTCAAGGTGCGAGATAATCTGCCCACTACTGATCTCTTCATTAATTTGCCAAAAACAGGGATGTGTAACTTCAGCTGATCCCACAAATATCCGCCCTTTTCGGTGCGCACGATCAACTTTATGGCCACAATGATCAGGCCCACCACCAGGAAAGTGAGCAGAAGGTTCTGCCGGATGAGGGCGCTCAATGATAGGATCAACTGGGTAGGTAGGGGAAGTGGTGCGTCAAAACTCTCGTAGATTTTGGCGAACTTAGGGATAACCTTCAGAAAGAAAATGACGATGATGATGCTGATGAAGGACAAGACGAAAATCGGGTAGCGCAGCGCCGACTTCACCTTCATGCGGATCTCCGACATCGTCTCCAAATAATCGGCCAATTGATCCAAAATGACATCCAATTGGCCGCTCTCCTCACCCGATGTCACCAGGGCAGTGAAGAGCCGATCAAAAACCCGGGGATGCTTGCGCAGGGCATCTGAAAATGTGCTTCCATGTTTCACATCGTCTGAGACCTGATGAAGTACTTTCCGAAAATCCGGTTTTTCCTCGGAGGCTAAACCTCGTAGAATTTTGACTATGGGAAGCCCCGCAGCGACCATTGTGGCCAACTGTCGGGTGAAGAAAACCAGGCGATCTCCCTTCACACGCACACCTTTTTTCTTTCTAGTAAGAGCTATACCCGGCTTTACCTTTGATCTTTCACCGAACCGTTCGCTTTTCCCCTCTGTGATCTTAATGACGAAAAGGCCCTCTTGCTGCAAGTTCTCCATCAACTCCCCACGTCCCGAGGCCTCCCGTCGCACCTGGATCCTCTTGCCCTGGCTGTCTTTGACGGTGACGATGAACTCTGACACTTTTTCCTCCCTCTTATTTATCGCCATTATAACCAGTGCATATGGCAAACCATGTGATCAGCTTGTGCCATAATGCCTATTGGCAGGAGAGCAAAATATATGCCAACCTATTCAAGCTCTCCTTCATATACCTGACAGAAGCCAGCCTCTTCTCGTAAATCTTGGCTAATATTCTTAATCATTCAAGAAACTCTGCTTGTCCCGCGAGGCTTCGGTGCCACATCCCTAATCATGAATGTGGGAACCCATGATCTCCTCAAAGGTGGTCACACCTTCTTGAACCTTGCAAAATCCGTCTGCCTGTAAGGTTCTCAAACCGAGCCGTTGAGCTTCTTGACGTATTTCCTCCTCGCTGGCCCTCTCGAACACCAGTTTTCTCACCGAGGGCTTCATCTCCAGCATCTCAAAAAGGCCCGTCCGACCCCGGAAGCCGGTATTCTTGCAATGAATACAGCCCTTTCCCCGATAGAATTGAATCTTCTCACCTCTTTTTCGTTCCCACCTCAAGCTGTCCAAAAGTTCCGAGGGTGGTTCGAAACTTTCCTTACATTCGGGGCAGATGGTGCGCACTAGCCTTTGGGCCAGGACCAAATTAACCGCAGAGCCAACCAGGTAGGGTGGCACACCCAGATTAATCATTCGGGTCACCGTGCTCACAGCGTCGTTGGCGTGAACGGTGGAGAAAACCAGGTGACCGGTCAAAGCGCACTTGACGGCAATATCGGCCGTTTCTCCATCTCGAATTTCGCCAACCATAATGATGTCCGGGTCCTGCCTCAGAATGGACCTCAAGGCAGAGGCGAAAGACAGGCCGGCCTGGGGATTGGTGTAAACTTGATTCACTCCAGCTATCTTGTACTCCACGGGATCCTCGACTGTCACGATATTTTTTTCGGGCGATTTAATGTCGTTCAAAGCCCCGTAGAGCGTCGAAGTCTTGCCGCTTCCCGTAGGCCCAGAGACTAAAATCATCCCATATGGCTCTCGAATCCAACGGCGGATGGTCTCTAACATCCTTTTATCAAATCCCAAGTTGGGAAGGTCCCGTCCAAAAGCCTCTTTGTCGAAAAGCCGTAAAACCACCTTTTCCCCAAACACCGTGGGAAGGGTCGAAACCCTGACGTCGACGTTCTTCTGTGGAAGTTTGATGGTCAAGCGACCGTCCTGGGGCACTCGTCTGTCTGCGATGTCCAGTTCCGAGAGGATTTTAATACGGCAGACCAAAGGCGCATGTAGCTTTTTGGGTGGACTCATGACCTCACGCAACACCCCATCTATGCGAAAGCGGACGTTGACGGCCGTCTCCAGTGGCTCTATGTGGATATCAGAAGCTCTGTCCTTGATGGCCTCCGCTAAGATCATGTTGACCATCTTCACCACGGGGGCATCATCTACCTGTGCCTTGACCTTCTCAACATCCACGTCCTCATCTTCGCCCACTCCCTTGACATAATCGATGCCCTCAATGAGCTCTTCAATACCCTCAAAAGCTTTTACTTCTTTATAATACCTGCTGATAGCTTCCTTTATCTCCTTGGCCTTGCCGATGAACGGCTTGATGGTACACCCCGTTATCTTCTCCAAGGTGTCCAAAATCTCCAGGTCGAAAGCGTCTGACATGACCACTTCCAACTCATTCCCCTCTTGAGCGACGGCTATTAGAACGTGCTCTTTGGCCAGGTCTTGAGGAATTCTGCCGACGGCCTCGAGATCCGCATTGGAAAGAGCATCAGATTTGGCGATAGGAATTTCCAGCTGTCCCGCCAAGACTCTGTTCAGCTCGTCTTCGCTGATAAATCCTAATTTGACGAGAATGGCACCAAGACGCTCCTTGCTCGCCTTTTGGACCCTGAGGGCCTCTTCCACCTGCTCATTGCTGACAATTCCCTCAGCAATGAGAATGGAGCCGAGACGTTGTTTGGTGATCCTATAAGTCGATGGCATGGAGTATTTCCTTTCTCCGACGAGCTTTCTTTTCGCCTCGATTTCTTTAAGGCAAAAAATATGCCAAAGTGAATGTTCTTAAACTTGACGACCTGTCATTGTAACCTCTTCAAACCTGAAGAGATGTTGTCAGCACTGTTTTGGGCTAGGGCGCACCTTAAAAAATGCCCCCATAGCCAGAGGGGCATATGGCAAAATGCAAAAAACCGAGTGCAACTTCAGCACCGTATCTTCTCAGCCCTGAAGCTGCTCCGAGCGGAGGGAATGAGGATGCAGCCATGCTAGAAAGGGAGCACTCCAGAAGGATAGCAGCAGCTAAATGGAACAGGCTGTTGAGTTGATGTACGAGATGGCGAAAGTGGCCAGGATAAACTATGAATTGAACAGGTATTGAGGGAGACTACTTTCGGGGGGAATATAGAGGAAAGCTGGAGAAGGTTGTGACCTCTAAAGATAAAGAATCACCCAGATGGCCACAAACCACAGCAGGATATTCAGCATCAACGGCTTGTCCGTCAACAGAACCTTGGTGGGGCTGCCGCCTTTGGACTGTTGGTGAACGAGATAGAGATACCGAAAGATACCGTACAGAACGAATGGTATGGTGAATTTCAGGTTCGCAGTTTCAAGTTTACGGATGACTTCGGGTGAGAGGGTATACAGCATATAGGACATCAGGGTTGAGGCGGTGACCACGCCGATCATCTGATCCAGAAAATAGGGACTATATTCTCCCAGCACTTTCCGATGATCCTGAGATCCCTCGGCCATGATGACCAGCTCGTGTCGCCTTTTGCTCAGTGCCAGAAAGAGAGCGATGAGGATAGTACAGATTAAAAGCCACGAAGAGATTTCGACTTCTATGACCACTGCTCCAGCTACAGCCCTCAAAACAAAGCCGAAGGCCAATAGCATCACGTCCAAGATAATCACGTGCTTGAGGAATGCCGAATAGGCAAAATTCATCAAGAAATAGGCCAGAGCCAACATCCCGAATTGTGTATGAAGTTTGAAGGAAAAACCAAGCGATATCGCGCCTAAAAATACGGCAATGAGTACAGCCTGGGATCGGCTTAGTCGTCCCGAAGCTAAGGGGCGTCTGGATTTGATAGGGTGCTTTTGATCCTTTTGGAGGTCGAAGAGATCATTGATGAGATAAGTGCTGCTGGCCAATGCACAAAATAGCACAAATCCCCAGCAGACCCGCAGGCTTTTAGATAATACCGCCAAGTTTTGAGAAAAGATCAAGGCTGCGAAAAGAAATAGGTTCTTCACCCATTGGGTTGGTCGAAGAGAGACGATTGCATCTCGGAGGGACATGGCTCGTCCTCCATGGACAGATATATGTCAGATGTGGTCTAACATCTGGTGGAGGATCTCCTCACTTTCTTCCTGGCGATCCTCGGGCACGTAAATGGTGGCCTGAGTGCCAACCGCGCTGGTCCCATCGGACCCGAAGGCGCTGGACAAAGGATCAGTCTTGATCACGCAAGGGATACCCCGTTTTTCCAGGACTTCCTTGACCATTTCCGCATAAAGCTTGCTGGGCAGAGGATGAATGGCCACCATTTGGGGGGGACTGCTTAAAATCTCCTTATCACAATTGGAACAACGCTTGACATCTGTGAGAAGCTGAGAATGACAGTGAGGACAGAATCTCATTCTTGCCCCTTTTGAAAGAATGATAGAATTTCACGATATGCTTCGGTGAGTTCTTAAACCGCCACTCATGAGACGATGGGTCCACACTGGGAGAACAGCTCACCCAAAGGTTTCTTTGAAAAGATGTAAACATATTTTCGAGACATCCACGATCTCCTGTTCTCTCCAGCAGGATCTCAGAAACCCCTCATCGCTTTTCGGTCTCCCCTTGACGAGACTTGATTTCTTTGAGATAATTCGCTAAGAACCCTCGGATGCGTTCATCTTGAGGATGGAAAGCCAACCATCTCTCCAAGATCTTGCTCGCCTCGACGAACTTTCCCTGCATATGATACGTCCTGAACAGAGCCCAATAGGCGCTGAATTCGTCAACACTTGTCTCAACGCGCTCGTTTAAGATGTTTGTAAGCTCATCCAGCTTACCAGCTCTTTGATACAGGGGCAACAGGCTCGCATAGATCATGGGCTTATCATTCTCTGCGGCCACCGCCAAACCTTTTTTCCCGAGCTCCAACGCCTTCTCGGTCTCGCCCAATCCCTCATAGGCTCTGGCTAAAACCTGATAGATCCCCCAGAAGGGATGAAGGACCTCCAGCCCTTTTTCCAGCACTGCCCTGGCCTCATCGAATTTCCCTTCGTTGCAGTGAGCCTGGCCTATCGCAGAGAAAACGGCCGCATAGTTGCTGAGCAATTTTTTGGTATTATCATCCTTGAAAATGGTCTCGTCATTGAGACCCCGAAAAGTGTGGTGGTTTAACACCAGATCTCGACTACGCTCTAGGTCGATCTGGTTCGCGGCTTCTTCCTTGACCAGCCTCAAAACCATGCTCTCCATCTTGAGATGCTTGTCCAAGCCCAATTTGTTCTCAGGCGAGACGGTGATAGCTAAGTAGATGGGACGCTTCCACCTGTTAGCCCTGATGATGTTCAGCAGTGCCCTATCCTGAATCCTGAGAATCTGGTCCTTCTTTAAGAGAAAGGAAAAGCCGCCCAAATCGATCTCCCTGTCCTCAGTCCAGCGCATGGGCGTCAACCTATCCGCCTGCTCATCCGTATAGCCGGTGCGAACCCTGGGCTCCATGTGCTCAAGCTGTTTGATGTACCAGCCGGTGTTCAGCAGGCTCAGATTAACCACCCGCACATCCTTACGAACTTCCTCCACCTCCTGCAAAAACCACAACGGAAAGGTATCATTATCACCATTGGTAAACAAGATTCCGTTCTGATCACACGAATTCAAGATGTTATACCCATAATCAACCCTTCAGATATCGCAACACTAACCATAACAATCCACTGACCCCCAACCCCATCCACAAGGAGAAAGCCACGTAGGTCGGCGTGAAAAAGTAATCCCGATCACGCACTTCCAACTGCACCCCGCGCGTCCCATCTGAAAAATTCATCCACAATACCACCACAAAACTGCACAACACCATCAAGGCCATCAAAAACAACCACCGACGGCGCTCCCGAAGCCAACCCACCACCATCCCCAACAATCCCACACCCACAACCAGCGGCCACCAGCTCACAGGTGCCCAGCCCTGACGGAAAAAACCCCAATATCCCATCCGCCTGTGCACCCCGAACTGGGACAACCAACTTCCCTTGCGACGAAACATCCCCTCTAACATGCTCGTCTGACCATACTGCTTGCGCTCCAGATACGCCATGAAACGCTCCCAGTTGTCCGGATTGTTCTCATCAATGGCCGGATCTAAAGCCGAACGCAGAGGAATAAACGCCTGCAGCGTATAGCCTAAAAGCGCTAATAGCACAAACCAAAAACAAAACCGCCACCGTTGACGATACGCTTTACTCCCCACCTCCATGCCCATAAAACTGATTACCAATAAGACTCCAGCCACCACCATAAATGGTTCTGCCAACGAAATCACGATCACGATCCCTAACGGCAACGTCACCAACCAGTACCGCCAATCGAACAAACGCTCCCGATCTACGATGACCACAAATAGCCAAAACAACGGAAAGTAGGCTAAAAAGGCCGTCTGATGTACTCCTATCCCTAAAAACAACACATACACCAACACCAACAGTATACTGTCCCCACCACGTTCACCATGAACCTCCTGCCACCTCAACGCCAGCCAAAGGGCCAAGACCATCAAAAACATGGCCGGCGCATACACCTCCGCCTCAACCGTGTTCGACCAATAGGTATCACTAAAAGCCATAAACAATCCCGCCGCCACTCCCCCCACCATGCCCAAC
>LJUY01000035.1 GCA_001304015.1 candidate division Zixibacteria bacterium SM23_81
AAAAACTTCAATCTTTTAGGAGGTGAACCAAGATGGCGATCATGAGGTGGAGACCCTGGGGTGACCTGGTCGATATTCAGGATGAGATGAACCGGATGTTCAACGATTTCTTCGGCCGGGTCCCAGCGAGACGAGCTGGAGCTGCGGAGCGATGGGTTCCAGCGGTAGATATCTCCGAGGACGGTGACAACCTTTATGTAGATGTGGAAATTCCGGGGATGAAGAAAGAGGACATCAAGGTTTCGTTGGAACATAACGTGCTGTCCCTCAAGGGTGAGAAGAAACTGGAGAAGGAGATCAAGGAGGAAAATTACCACCGCTGGGAGCGTCGGTATGGCTCTTTCTCCAGATCCTTCGAGCTGCCAGTTCCCGTTCAGTCCGATAAGATCGACGCCTCGTACAAAAGCGGGGTTCTGCATGTCATTCTGCCCAAAGCAGAGGAGGTCAAGCCGAAACAGATCCCCATCGAGGTGAAATAACCACTTCTAAGCATAAAACCCAAGTTTAACTATCAGAGGAACTAGTAGGAGGTGAACAAAAATGGCGATCATGAGGTGGAGACCATGGGGAGACCTGGTCAGCATCCAGGATGAAGTAAACCGACTCTTCGACGATTCCTTTGGCCGAATCCCGGCGAGATGGATCGAGTCCGGAATGCGCTGGAGCCCAGCGGTAGACATCTCCGAAAACAAAGATAAGATCTACGTCGATGTTGAAATTCCGGGGATGAAGAAGGAGGACATCAAGGTCTCGCTAGAGAACGGCGTGCTCAGCCTCAAGGGCGAGAAAAAGCAGGAGAGGGAGCTCAAGGAGGAGAACTGCCACCGAGTGGAGCGGCAGTATGGCTCTTTCGTGAGATCCTTCGAGCTGCCAATGCCCGTTCAGGCCGATAAGATCAAGGCTTCATACAGGAACGGTGTTTTGCACGTTGAACTCCCCAAGGCCGAAGAGGTTAAGCCCAAGGAGATCCCCATCGAGGTCAAATAAAACCAGCCGGCACATCCAAGAAGATGTGCCACCAAGAAGTAGCTAAAGCGGGCAGGGATCTCATTCTCCCCGAAAACCTGACGTGGGTAGCAGAAGGATTCCTGCCTGCTGCTATTTTAACTCAGAATATGAAAGGAGTAAAGAAAATGGGAAAGACAATCGGCATCGATCTGGGAACCACAAACTCCTGTGTTGCCGTGATGGAAGGCGGAGATCCTGTGGTCATCCCAAACGCTGAGGGGGGACGCACGACACCCTCAGTGGTGGCATTTACAAAAACCGGTGAGCGCCTGGTGGGTCAGGTGGCAAAAAGACAGGCCATTACCAATCCAAAGAACACCGTTTTCTCCATCAAGAGGTTCATGGGCAGAAAATTCGATGAGGTCGCTCAGGAGAAGAAGGAAGTCCCCTTCGAGACCGTCAAAGGCCCTAATGGAGACGCTCGCGTGAAGGCCGGGGATAAAGAGTATTCTCCTCCAGAAATCTCAGCCATGATCCTGCAGAAGATGAAACAGACCGCAGAAGATTATCTGGGGGAGAAGGTCACCGAGGCCATCGTTACCGTCCCGGCATACTTCAACGACAGTCAGAGACAGGCCACCAAGGATGCAGGACGAATCGCCGGGCTCGACGTCAAGCGAATCATCAACGAGCCCACAGCCGCTTCTCTGGCATATGGATTGGACAAGAAAAAAGACGAGAAGATCGCCGTTTATGACCTGGGCGGAGGCACCTTTGATATCTCCATCCTGGAGCTGGGAGACGGCGTCTTTGAGGTCAAGTCCACCAATGGCGACACCCATCTGGGCGGCGATGACTTCGACGAAAGAGTGATCAACTGGCTGGCCGACGAGTTCAAGAAGCAGGAAGGCATCGATCTCAGGAAGGACCCCATGGCTCTGCAGCGACTGAAGGAGGCGGCCGAGAAAGCTAAATGTGAGCTTTCTAGCTCGATGCAAACAGACATCAATCTGCCCTTCATCACCGCCGACCAGAGTGGGCCCAAGCATCTGAATATCACCCTGACCAGGTCCAAGCTGGAACAATTGGTAGACGACCTGGTTCAGAGAACCGTGGATCCTTGCAAAAAGGCGTTAAAGGATGCGGGTCTTTCGGCTTCTGACATCGACGAGGTCATTCTGGTGGGCGGTCAGACCCGAATGCCCAAGGTTCAGGAAACGGTGAAAACCGTCTTTGGGAAAGAGCCCCATAAGGGCGTAAATCCCGATGAGGTCGTCGCTGTGGGAGCGGCCATTCAGGGTGGCGTGTTGGCAGGCGATGTCAAAGACGTCTTGTTGCTTGACGTCACACCACTCTCATTGGGCATCGAGACCCTAGGCGGCGTTGCGACCCGATTGATCGAGAGAAATACCACTATCCCCACCAAAAAGACCGAAATCTTCTCAACCGCTGAAGATAGCCAAACGACAGTGGAGATTCATGTGCTTCAGGGAGAGCGGGAGATGGCCATCGACAACAAAACCATCGGCCGCTTTCATCTCACTGGCATACCTCCCGCGCCACGAGGTATTCCGCAAATCGAGGTGACCTTCGACATCGACGCCAACGGCATCCTCAATGTCTCCGCCAAGGATAAGGCCACTGGCAAGGAGCAGAGCATTCGCATCGAGGCCTCCAGCGGGCTGAATGAGCAAGAGATCCAGAAGATGGTCAAGGAGGCCCAGGCCCATGCCGGTGAGGACAAACAAAAAAGAGAGCACATCGACGCCAGAAACCGTGCCGATCAGCTGGCCTACGAGACGGAGAAAAATCTCCGAGAGCTGGGCAGCAAGATAGATCCCGACACCCGCTCGAAAGTCGAGGCAGCTCTCGGACGAGTCAAAGAAGCCTTGAAGAGCGACAACACCGAGGAGATCAAATCTGCGGCCGAGGCGCTGACACAGATATGGCAGCAGGCGGCCTCCACGATGTATCAACAGGCCTCGACCCAACAAGGACCTCAATCAGGTTCCACCCAAAGCGGTCCACAGCAAGCGCAGCCATCCGAGGGGGACCAGGGCTCGGAGAAGACCGTTGACGCAGACTTCGAGGTCGTCGAATAAGACCATTATGATGGGAGGTACGGACTATGTTGGCGGACAAAGAGCAGACCATTACTTCCGTGAAGGACACCTTCACAATTCCACCCGCTGATCTGTTGGAGTCTCCTGAGCATTTCTTGCTTCTCATAGATCTGCCGGGAGTCCCAAAAGAGCGACTGGATATTAAGGTTCGCGATGGCCAACTATCTATCATGGGCACCCCCGAGTCGACGAGAACCAAGGGCGGAAGGCTCCTTTACGGAGAGGTCAAACACAAGGCTTTTCAGCGCAACTTCAGATTGTCCCAGGACGTGGTGGATATCGACAACGCAACGGCTCATCTGGAAAACGGCGTTCTCTTCATGAACCTGCCTAAGCGAAAGAAGAAGCCGGCACGGAGGATACCCGTGCGCAAGAAACAGTAAAAAACAAGCTGGGGGCATCTCTGATTTCCGAGATGCCCCCAACAACAGCTCCGGGAGGGTTGGCTTGGTTGAAGAAATCGAAGTGATCGTGCAAGACGATGAAGCCGAAGAGAAGACGCTAGAGACCCAGCAGGAATTAGAAAAGCCCACGATCGATGAATACATCGAGCGGCTCCAAAGGTTACAGGCAGAATTCGACAATTACCGCAAACGCGTGGTGAGGGAACGAGAACACCTGGCGGATCACATTCGGGGAGATTTCTGTAAGCAGCTGCTCTTCATTCTGGACGATATGGAGCGTGCCCTGGCACATGCCGACCAAAACCACGATGCATTGAGGACTGGGATCGAGCTGGTCTATAAAAGCCTCACATGTCTTTTGGAAAAAATGGGCCTTTCCACTGTTTCTGCCCTGGGGAAGGCATTCGACCCTCACGTTCACGAAGCGGTTATGGTTGAGACAGATCCATCTGTCACAGGAGATGTCGTCACCGAGGAGCTACAGAGGGGATATCTTTTCAAAGACAACCTGCTGCGCCCGGCCAAGGTGAAGGTGTCGAAGGGCACCGAGAAGGAGATCAGCAGATCCGATGGCCCATAGAGACTATTACAAAATCCTCGGGGTGAAAGAGAAAGCGAGCCCCAACGAGATCAAAAAGGCCTATCGAGACCTCGCCAAGAAGTACCATCCAGATGCCAATCCCGGGGATAAAGCCGCCGGAGAGAGGTTCAAAGATATCTCCGCTGCGTATGAGGTGTTGAGCGATCCCAAGAAAAGAAAACAATACGATCAGCTTCGGCAATTCGGTCCCGGTGGCTTTCGTGGATTCGATGCGGGCAAAGGCTTTCAGAGTTGGGAGTTCAGACAGCCCCATGGTGGCGGGTTCTCCTTCCAGGATCTGGGTGGACTAGGGGGCTTTTCGGATCTCTTCGGAGACCTTTTCGACCTAGGTGGCCGAACTCGTCAGGCACGCTACGGTCCCCGCAAGGGCGAGGATCTCCATTTTGATATCAAGGTGCCTTTTGATATGGCCATTTCTGGGGGACGGACTGTCATCAACCTTCCTAGAGAAGAGGTCTGTCCTAACTGTTCAGGCACGGGTTCACAGCCGGGATTCTCAACATCGGTCTGCCCCGACTGTCAGGGCCGTGGGGTCATCACCATAGGACAAGGAGGCTTTGCCATCAACCGTCCCTGTCCCCGTTGTTACGGGCGAGGAACTATTATCTCTCAACCGTGCAGCAATTGCGCAGGCATCGGCCAGGTTAAAAGGACCAGAAAAGTCTCCCTAAAGGTTCCGGCGGGCGTTTCAGATGGTGGGAAAATTCGCCTTCGCCAGCAGGGTCTTCCAGGCATGGGTGGGGGTCCTCCGGGAGATGTCATCCTGACACTGCGTGTAGGTGAGCACCATTTCTTTCGCCGGCGGGGCCGCGACATTCTCTGCCGGATTCCCATCAGCGTCGTTCAAGCAATTTTAGGCAGCCGCATCCGAGTCCGGACTATCGACGGCAAGGTGGAGCTGAAGATACCTTCTGGAACCCAGCCTGGAACAACCTTTCGTTTGAAGGGAAAGGGCTTGTCCGTCAACGGGAAGCGGGGCGATCAGCTGGTCACTGTGGACGTACGCGTACCCAAAAGCCTCAGTGAGAAACAGCGAAAACTGATTGAGGAATTCGACCGTGAGGGGGCGTGATAAAATGAACAGGGATACAATATCCTGTCAACGAATGCGTTGTCAAAAAAAGCTTGACTTTGGCTCAGGAGATGGATATTTTTTACGGTTTCGAAATTTAAAAAAAACTGCCCGTATAGTTAACTTTTTTCATGATGGAAATGCGTAGTTTATTATCCTAAAATACGTATTTCCGCTTATTGACCTTTTTTAAGGAATATTTTATCCTCTATTCCCAGCACAATTGGGAGCCAGAGGGTGTCCCTTAGAGGAAAACGTTGAGAATATGCCGACAATGCCGTGCCATCCATGACGGCAAAAAATGGCGCTGGGATGAAAGCCTATATCAGCAACTCAAGGGAACTACAACTACAAGGGTGGTGCTTTGTTCCGCTTGTCGTAGAAAGCGGGACAAGGTGGTCCATGGAGTGGTGTACCTCTCCGGAAAGATCTTGGCCGAAAAACCAGATGAGGTTCGGAGGCTTATTCGTCACGAGGAGCAAATCGAGCTGGCCAAGAATCACCTCTCTCAAATCCTGGACATCGATCATCGCGGCCGGAAGATGACGATCACCACCATTAACCAGTGGCTAGCCATTCACCTGGGCAAACAGTTTAAGAAAACCTTTAAGGGCCATCTCAAGATCGACAGAGACCCCTTCAGCAAAGAAGAAGCTGTGGTTCAGTGGTCACAGGAGCCCTAAATCCAAAAGCGGCCCAGGAAACGAGGGAGCCCGCAATGCCAACTTATGAATATGAATGCACCCACTGTGGACACCGCTTCGAGAAGTTCCAATCGATTCTCGCTCAACCTGCGAAACGTTGTCCTCGCTGTGGGAAGAGGGTCAGGAGGCTGTTGGGAACTGGAGCGGGGGTGATATTCAAAGGTTCTGGGTTTTATGTGACCGATTATCGAAGCGAAAGTTACAAAAAGGCCGCCAAAGCCGAAAAAGAAGGGCAATCGGACAAAACGGGGGGCAAGGAGGCCGGGAGGTCAATTTCCGATGACAAAAAATAAAATTGACTATTTCAGCAAGAAGATTCTCAGAAAGCGCGGCAGAATTCTGGACAAGCTCTCTGCGCTAGAAAAGGATCTTGAAGGCCTGCAACACAATCAGCCCAAGGATTGGGCCGAGGTGATCAATGACGTCATGGATAGAGAAACAATCATGCAGAAAATCGAGGCTGAAAAGGAGAACCTCCGTGGTGTGAATGAGGCTCTCCAAAAGATGATTGATGGCAGTTACGGGCAGTGCACCAGCTGTGAAGCTCCCATCCCCGAGGCCAGATTAAGAGCTTTGCCCTTAGCCCGTTTGTGCATTAAATGTCAGGTTGTGAAAGAACACTGTGCCCGGCAAGCGTGTTAATCGCTTTTCCATCATTGCTATCCATGATGAGCAGGATGAGAGAACTTCATCCTGCTCTTTTTTTCTAGGTCCCCAGTGGTTATGGGTTTCATCAGAGCGATCAAGTCCTTTCTTGTGGCCCTATCGGCCGGTTTATTTTCTGTTGACAATGGAGCCGAGCAGGGTTATATTCGAGTCTTATTAGCTCTGCCACCGCCGAGAAGCAGCTCCCTTGAATTGCTGCGCCGGCCGGTGGCTTGTGCTTTAAAGAACCTCTCAGAAGGCGAGCCTTCTTCTATGAGGAAATTGATTTCTTCTCTGGCGATAGCGTCCCTGGCCTTCACTATGACCGGCTGTTCGGAAAAGGCTAAAAATCCCGTTGGTTTTGGCCTGGTGGAAGATGACAACCATTGGCAGACAAGTCAGGTGGTCATAGAGGACGTCTTGGCCGACAGCTGTCTCACCCTCTCCACCGGAGCCGGGGATGGCTATCACCTCCTGATAGGCTCTTGGGAGGGCCAGGAAACCAGGAGCCTATTGCTCTTCGAGGAACTGCCCGACACTCTGTTGTGGCCTCTCATTGAAGCTAAGTTAATCCTCACGAGTTATTCACAAGCCAATGAGGACTCTTTGATCATCACGGCCCATTCACTGCAATCGGGATGGCAGGAGGAGGATGTCACATGGGAACACCCCTGGATCGCTGCTGGAGGGGATTTCGAATCTGAAGCCATCGCTGAGGGGAGCTATGCCCTCATCTCGGCCGATGGACTAGAGCTGAATTTCACCGGGGCGGGAGTTCAGCTGGTGCAGGGATGGCTACAGGGCCAAACCAATAACGGGCTCATCCTCAGGGCCGCTGACCTCCAGGAGAACAACCTAAAATACTTCTACACCACAAACACCCTGGTTTACTCCCCCAGGCTCGAGCTGACCTTCTCCATCAGCGACACCAGCGACACTACCGTGAGCGCCGAGGCCAGCCAGGATGCTTTTATCGTCCAGCTCGCGGCATCGCAGGACGAAGACCTTTTATGCGTGAGCGACGGGACCGTTCGTCGCAGCTGGATTCATTTTGATGTCTCCACGGTTCCCGAAAGCGTCTTCGTCAACAAGGCCAGCCTTGCTTTATCCGTGAGCGAATTCAGCGCCCCGCTAAACAGCATGACCATAGCAGCTTACCAGGTCACCGATCTAGAAACCCTGGCCTTCAGCCCCGGCGCGGCAGGTTCGGCTAACCTTTTCAGCGGAAAGGAACTCCTGGAGATCAACCTCACCGGGCTGGTTCAAAGCTGGATCAAGGGAATCCAAAACGCAGGCCTGATCCTCAAAGTGCCCACAGAATACAACGATCTTTCCAGGGCCCTCTTTTTCACCTCGTTGGCCGATAGCCTCCAGCGCCCCCGGCTCACCATCTTGTACACCACATCCCCTAGCCAGCTGGCCAGATCTGCCACGGGAGATGAAATTCCATGAGGCTCAATCTCTTTAAGAGGATTATCTTCTTCGTCTTGCCTCTTCTGTTGGTCACTTCAACGGCACAGAGCGGCTCCATATTCTCTGCTAATGGCCTGGGGGAGGTGGTTTTCACCGCCGATGCTCGTCTTCGGGGCATGGGTGGAGTTGGGCTTGCCTTAACAGAGGGGATGAGCGGCAGCCTGGTGAACCCAGCTTTGCTGGGGGGATTGAAGTGGGCCGGCATCACCTGCTCCTTTCGGCCCGAAGCTCTCTATGTAAGAGACGCGGTTCAAGAAAATGTCTTGACCACCGTGCGAGCCCACAATTTCGCCTTGTATATCCCGTTGGGCAAAGGATTGGCGCTCGCTATTGATCTGCGGCAGGTAAGAGATTTCAAATTCCAGCTCTATGAGGAAACCTCCGTTTTCGGCAATGCTTATACCAAGAGCGTCATCGGCACAGGGGGAACGAGCCTGGCCTCCATTAGTGTGGCCAGAACCTTTGGGTCTTCCCTCTACATTGGAATAAGAACGGGCCATGTGTTCGGCAAGACGACCAAATCCTGGAGCGGAGATTTCAGCGACACAAGCTACCGCGATAGCAGGACCACCTTCAACAGCGAACATACCGGAACTCAAGCGAGTTTGGGGATAGCTTTCAAACTCAGCCGCCAATTTTCCGTTGGTGCTATCCTTACCCCAGCGCAAGAGGTTGAACAGAAAGAGGTACAAGTTTCCTCTTTCACACCCACCACCACTGAGCTGAGCATTCTCACCTATCCAAAAACTATCGGCCTGGGCTTCACCTATCGTCCCAATCCAAAGTTTATGACCGAATTAGATGTGACGGCCACCACATGGAGTGACTTCAAAATCGACGAGAAGCCTGAACCCAACTTCACGGACGTTATCAGGGTGGCCGCCGGGTGCGAGTTTGTGGCTCGAAAAAAGGGGTCTTCAGCATTTCTTCGCAGAGTACCCCTTCGTCTCGGATACGCCTTGGAGCCATGGTATCAGAAAACAGCCGGTGACAAGAAAATTTACGCCCATTTTGTCACCATCGGGTTTGGCCTGCCTTTCGGTCAATTTGGGGCACGACTGGATGCCTCCCTGGAGCTGGGCTTGAGAGGAGATGCCTCTTCAGTAGGGGCCGAGGAAAAAATCGTCCGGGGAACCTTCTCTCTCTGGGGATTTGAGCCCTGGTTCCAGCGGAGAAAATGACCTCCAAGTTGAGGAAAAAAGTGGTCTCTGGCCGAGTTAGTGGCCAGTTCCAGAAAATAGTCAAGACCAGCTGGAGCATTCTCCTCCTGGTGCTCTTTGCGCCCTTCTCAACCACCGCCGCCCTGGGGGCTCATGCATATCGAACGGTGAGCACCATGAGCCCGCGTCCCATGGCTATGGGAGGGGCCTTCGTTTCGGTGAAAGACGATCTGGCCGCTCTCATTTGGAATCCAGCGGCCTTCATCCTCTAC
Organism: candidate division Zixibacteria bacterium SM23_81; assembly: GCA_001304015.1. Classification (GTDB taxonomy): domain Bacteria; phylum SM23-81; class SM23-81; order SM23-81; family SM23-81; genus SM23-81. The sequence goes on from LJUY01000035.1 coordinate 9,403, forward strand.
CAGAAAGATGTTTCACACCGATTGTCTGTGCACATCAACCCGGTGATTCCCGCTGCTCTTCTGCACAAAGACCACCAGAACGTGGGGGACTTTCTTGCCGCCTTAGGAACAACCTTACGTGGAATCACTTATTCTCATAGCTGGGCAGAATTGGGCTTGCTTCTTTGGGAGGAACCCTTTTATAATCCGGCTGCCCCCGTGGATGGCCCTTTTTTCGACGCAGACGATATCCTTAACCACTGCATACACACCCTCGGTTTTCGCGCCCGGCTTGCTTCCACCGTATCCTTAGGTAGCACTGCCAATCTTTATCGGATACGAAATGAGCGGGGCAAAACGGTGTTGGCTGGTGGAACCAACTATGGAGTATTATTGAAGCCCGCCAGAGGGCTGGAGGTGGGCCTGGCCTACTTTGATTTCCCCTCTTCTCTGGCACAACTTCGTTGGGAAATGGAAGGCCTCAAGGATGAAAGCGTGAACGCGGGCATCTCTTTTTACCCCGATGGCAGCACCATCGTGGCCATGGACCTCCGTGATGCCGCTGGTGAGGAGAAGATCGATTGGAACAGGTTTCGTTTTGGGTTTGAGCGCACCTTTTGGGAATGTCTGTCCCTCAGATTGGGATACTTCCAGGCGGAGCCCAAGGAGAGAGACGTATATTCTTTCGGCTTGGGCCTATTGGGTGGCAATATCAGGGATTGGGGAATACCTCACTGCCACCTCAGCAGCTGCTTGGCCAATTACACCTTGTTGGTTGAGGAGGGCGATGGAGATCGACGCTTCTGGCATCTGCTGTATTTGAAGTTCTGTTTATAGATCGGATTTTACCCTTGACATTTTGGAAAGATCTGGTATATATTCTTGCTTGATGTGCACGTCGGAATTGTCCTTATATGCCCACTCACATAAGGAGGATACTATGTGGAGGAAACTCGGCTGGTTCATCGTCGGTCTCTCACTTCTGGGCATGATGGGTTGTGCCACTTCAGCCTCTAGGAAAGGAACCATAGAGGATGAACCTTGGTATCCGGTCATTCAGGAAATCAAGGAGGATGTCGCTCGCCTGGAAGGCACTGTAGAGGAAATGTCCCAAGAAACGGCGCGACTTAACAAACAAACTGCCGATCTCGATAGCCGCGTATCCTTGCTGGGCCAAGAGCTGAGAAATAGGCGTATGGAATCGCCGTCGGTGCCTGCAGCACCAAGGGCGGCCATTCCTCCAACACCTGCGACCAGCGAGGTTCAGGCACTGTACAACGAAGCCCTGGACGATTACCACGGCCGCTATTATGAGAAGGCCATTGATAAATTCACACGCCTCATACTTCAACATCCCCAGAGCACCCTGGCTGATAACGCCCAATACTGGTTGGCCGAATGCTATTATGGTCTAGAGGATTACCCCAGGGCGATCCATGAGTTCAAGAAAGTTTTTCCCTACGCCAATACCGAAAAGGACGACGACGCTCAGCTGAAGCTGGGTTTCTGTTACGCTAAGATAGGCGATGCAACCCAGGCAATAGCTGAGTTTTCAAAGCTCTTAAACCTCTTCCCGGATAGCGAGTACACAGATGTGGCCAGGATGAAGATCGAAGAGCTGTCGCCCTAATTCCTAAGTTCTTTTCGGCCTTTTCGGGGAAAGACGGTCATAGCGTGCACAAAGCAGCCAAAGTTTCCTTGTGGATTGGCGTCTTCGCATTTGGCTTGGGATTCTTCTCCATGGCCAGCGGCGATGGTGTGGAGAAAGGGATTGACTCCGAGGTCATTCCCACTAATTTCGATTTACTGAGGTCAGTAGTTGAGGAGGCGATCGAGGAAGTGTGCGATCGCCTCCCTTCGCATGAGCCGAAAGTTCTCCATTTGGGGTCCGAATCCGATGCTCCCGGGAATTGGCTAGTGGAGCGGGCGCTCATCCAAAGCTTGCGGCGCAGAAGTTATCGAGTCATAGCACCAGACACCTCGTGTGCACAGCCCAATATGGCTTGTGCTGACCGAGAACTCCTCCGTTATCGCTTGATGAATTTGAATCTTCTCTATCCTGCATCCCGGCGTAAGCACCTCTTCGGCTCTCGGTTGGTAGAGAGGCAAGTTCGCCTTCATCTTCTCTTGCAGCTCTCCAGAGAAGACGGAGAGGTCCTGTGGACGGGAGAGGCGAAACGAACCGGGGGAGATTGGATCCCTGCGAAAAAGCTAGATTACGCAGAACAGGAGTCGGTGCCCTTTATCTCCCCCCAATTAAAGACGGACGGCTGGAGCCGCTTTGCCGAGCCAGCACTGTTGTCTGTGGTCATCGGGGGATTCATCTATCTGTTCTATACTACCCAGTAGCCAAGTTGTGATGTCATGAAACACTTCGCGATTTTTCTGATTGCATCGGGCCTGCTCGTCTTTGTGTTTGGCTGCGGACCTGGCCCTCCCAAGGCGAAATTGGACGCCGAAGATCAGTTTCTGCTGGCCAAACAGAAGTTTGACAACCGGAAATATTTTGATGCTCAGACGGAATTCCAGAAACTGATTTGGAATTTCCCGGGAAGCGATTACGTGGATGAGGCCCAGTATTATCTGGCGGAGTGCTTCTTTGGCCAAGAGGATTATCAATCCGCCATCCATGAATACACACGTTTGCTGCGTAACTACTCCCAAAGCCCGTTTGTCGACGATGCTCAATACAAGGTAGGGGTCTCCTATTACAAACAAAGTTTGCCCGCACCATTGGATCAGGATGACACCCAAAAGGCCGCTCGAGCGTTGCAGACCTTCCTGGATGATTATCCCAACAGTGAATATGTTTCTGAAGCCAAAAAATACCTGCTGTCCGCCAGGACGAGACTGTCAAAGAAGGAGTATCTCAACGGCCAACTCTATTATAAAATGGGTGCCTATGACTCTGCCATCATCTACTTTGAGGAATTATTAAAGAATTACTCTGACACCAAATGGGCTGATGATGCCCAATATGCCATCGGTGAGTGCCAGCACCGCCAAAAAAAATGGGAACAAGCCTTACAGTCTTACCAAAAGGTTTTGGAGATGAGCAGCTCCAAGAAAGTAGTCCAACGAGCTCAAAAGCGTATCGATAAAATCGAGAAAGAGCTAGCGGAAGCTCCAAAAGCATCAGAATAATGCCGGTTAGTGGGGAGACCTTCTCGTATCCACCAAATCGCCGCGAAAACCATTTCCAATTGAGAGAATGAGGCAGTTGAAAATTTAAAGAATCATTCTCGACTCACCACTCGGCATTTCCTGCTTGTAGCCTTGCCCTATAATGAGTAAAATCCAAAGTGCAAAAGACCTTCCCAAACTGGGCATTTTAGGGGGCACCTTCGATCCTATACACAACGGACATCTCATCGTGGCTCAGGACGTCATGGAAAAACTCAATCTCGCGCAAGTGCTCTTCCTTCTTTCAGCTCGCCCTCCACACAAGAACTCTGCCATCACAGCCTCCTGGCAGGATCGTCTTCGCATGCTCAAAATAGCCCTAAAAGGCAATCCGCGTTTTCAAGCCTCGGACATTGAAATCAAGAGGGCTGGCCCATCATATACTGCGGAGACCATGGATCAGCTCAAAGCCCGGTATGGCTCGAAGTATCGTATTCTCTTTGTCATGGGAGCCGACAACATATTTGACGTTTTCACCTGGCATGAGCCGGAACGGCTTTTGGCCTCCCGTTCTCTCGTGGTTGTGCCCAGGCCGGGCTGCGACCTGCGCGATTTGGATCCTGGAGTAGCCGAGAAGGTCACGCTGGTTCAGACTCCTTTGATCGAGATCTCTTCTTCCCAAATCCGCAGGCGAGTTCGAGAGGGACGATCTATCAAATATTTGGTGCCCAAGGAGGTAGCTACCTATATTCACCGCCAGCACTTATACCAGTGATGATGAGAGATCGCCAAACACCAAGAGAATGTAACAGCACACACTTCTCACAACCGCTAAATCTCACTTGCTTAGCGGTTTTTTATTGACAACAGAGGCCAGAAATGCTAACATTTATGTGTGAAAACACGCCTTGCTAATTATTCTGGCCTTTGGGAGGGGAATTTAAGGGAGGAAAGGTCTCTTCTCGCTCCGACCACAGTACCTTCAGTAGCCCGAATTTTCTTTCCCTCCATCCCTTTAGCCCTCGGCTTTTGGGAAACCTGACATCACGTAAAACTCCCCTTCAGAATTTGCGAATTCCATCTATGTAAAAACGACCCACCCCCCACACGGAGGTCGGCTGCCATGGACCTACAAAGGCTTTATTCTGCGAACATGAAGAACATGAAGCGCAGCGCTATCCGGGAGCTTCTCAAGCTGGCCAATAAGCCAGGGCTTATCTCCTTCGCCGGCGGATTGCCCGACCCCGGTGTCTTTCCCTTGGAGGCGATCTCTCAAATCACCGCTGAGGTTCTGGCCCAGGAGGGAGACACTGCTCTCCAGTACGGACTTACGGCTGGCGAACCGCGCCTCAGGAGGGCTCTTGCCAAGTGGGGAGCTGCCCAAGGATTAAACCTGACGGAGGAGAACGTTATCGTCACCACCGCTTCCCAACAGGGTTTAGAGCTGATCAGCAAGATGTTTCTCGATCCCGGAGACATCGTTATCGTGGAGCTCCCCAGTTACTTAGGGGGTCTAAACGCTTTTACCAGCTACAGGGCAAATTTGGTGAGCATTCCCCTGGACGACGAAGGCATGAAGGTGGATTTGCTATCGGACAAGCTCAAAGAACTCCAGGGTCAGGGCAAAATGCCCAAATTCATATACGTGGTGCCTGATTTTCAAAACCCGGCCGGGGTGACCATGTCCACCGAGAGACGACGCCAGCTCCTAGATCTCTGTTACCAATATGACCTGCCCCTCGTGGAGGATACCCCCTATCGCGAGCTCCGCTTCGAGGGTCAGGCCCCGCCAGATTTACTGAAAATGGACGACAAGGGGCATGTCATCTCGCTACATACATTTTCTAAGATCCTGTTTCCGGGCATGCGTTTAGGGTGGACCATAGCGCCCCGGGAGATCATCGACAAGCTGGAATTGGCCAAGCAATCCATGGATTTGTGCACGCCCTCATTTACCCAGGCCCTCGTCCGTCGCTACATGGAACGCGGTCTCCTGGAACCACAAATTGAGCGCATCATCGGAGTCTACCGCAAAAAACGGGACGCCATGCTTGGATCTTTGGATGCCTACATGCCCAAGGTTCCCGGTATTCACTGGACGCGCCCAAAGGGCGGCTTATTCCTTTGGGTGACCCTTCCTAAAGGCATTGATACTCAGAAGATGTTCGCTCAGGCAGTGGATCGAGACGTGGCCTACGTGATCGGCTCGGCCTTTTGTGCCGATGGCAGTGGAGAAAATTCCATGCGGTTGAATTTCTCATTTCCAACGGAGGAGGAAATTACGGAAGGCATTCGGCGCTTGGCTGAGACGGTCAAGGAAAACCTGGCCTGAGATGGTCCTGAGGGGGAATTGATCTTCTGAGTTGGGCAGATACGCTGAGTTGAGAATCACAAAATATGTAGAAACGCCCCGGGCCATGATGTCCGGGGCGTTTTCGTCCTACCTGCTTTTTTTCTTCAACTGTTCCTCAATGCCGGCCAGCTCCTTTTTCAATTGTTCCTGATATCTCTCCAGTCTTTCCTTTTCTTCAGCAGAGCTGATAAAGCGCCGCGAAAAACAGAGACACTCCGATCGGTGTGCTCCCCAGCCCAAGAGGCCAGCATGATGAGGTTGTCCACAACACATGTTTTTTCACCTCCCGTCATTTTTTAAATTCCCTCTCATAGAGAGACAGAAACGTGTTCAGGGATTCTTGAGTCCTTCGTATGGCCACCGTCCAACTCTGTATCAAATCCTCACCCTCTGGGGTCACCTGGTAGATTCTCCGCGCCGGCCCCGGCCCTCCTGTATCCCATTGCGAGGCCACCCAACCTTCCTGTTCCATGATGCGCAAGTTCTTGTACGTTGTCGCCGGATCAGGAAGCTCATCAAATCCAAATTGGTGAAGATTCTCCACCAGCTCGTAGCCATATGAGGGTTTTACCTTCAACAAAAGGAGAAGACATGGCTGAAGAAATCGCTGCACGCGAGTCTCACATTTGCAGGCGATTTCAACTCCCTTCCGTTCATCCTTCGGGGCACAACAGTCTTTTGCGCACATAACAGCCTCCAGTCTCTATATGCATTAAGAATATAGATGTATTAAGCAGTATTGTCAAGCCTTTTTTCTCCAATTATAAAAACTCTCGCGATGCTACGGTAATTCTCATTTAGCAGGGCTTACGCATCATCTTTCTCGCCACCATTGAGGACATAGTATCCCCACACTCTCTGGTCTCATCTTTATTGATACAATGACGCATATCGGCTCACAATTGCAATTCTATTGGGCGTCTGAACATTAAAAAGTTTGAGAAAATTTACAAATCTTCTTGACTGAGGGTCCTCTATCGTCTACTTTGTTGGTAATTTTAAAAACTTCTTGGCGAATTCCTCCAACACGTGAGATTTCGACACCATCACAAAAGAAAGGCTGGCCGATTGAGTCAAGAATAAATTCCTTTAGCACCATGAATGCTCAGCAATAAGAAAGGAGGTAGCAAAGTGAAGCCAAATATCAAAGTTCTTATGTTTCTCAAGTTGATCCTGCCACTTTTCCTGTGTACGCTGGTTGACGCCGAGGAGACCGACTTGACCTGGAACACATTTCTAAAGGTTGACGCCACAGATGGCGGTTTCAGCATCTCCGTGGACGTCTCCGGCAATACCTACGTGACGGGGTGGACCGAATCGTCGGACTTTCCCACCACCTCTGGAGTTTTTGACACAAGCCATAACAGTCAGACAGATGCTTTTGTGGCCAAACTCTACCATACGGGAAACGACCTGGGCTACTCCACCTTCTTGGGGGGCATGCTTGACGACTTAGGCTATGGCATCGCTGTGGATCACTCCGGCAATGCCTATGTGACGGGCGAGACCTGGTCTTCCGATTTCCCTCACACCACCGGAGCTTTAGATACCTCGCATAACGGCCAGATGGACGCCTTCGTGGTCAAGCTCAGCCCAGATGGAAATACTCTTACTTACGCGACATTCATAGGTGGCTTCGATTTCGACTACGGTAACGACATAGCCGTGGACAACTCCGGGTACGCCTATACGGCTGGGGTGACCTGGTCAGCGGACTTTCCCGTCGTCGTTGGGTCTTTTGATACCGAACATAACGACGAGAGCGACGCCTTTGTGGCCAAACTCAATCCCACAGGAAGCGATCTTTCCTACTCTAGCTTTGTGGGAGGGGATTTTGAGGATGAGGCCCTGGCCATCGCCCTGGCGGGAGCCAGCTATGCCTATGTAGTGGGGTATACCGCATCAGATAACTTTCCTGTCACTACAGGAGCGTACGACACCACCCCCAATGGTGATTTCGACGTCTTCGCAGCCAAGTTCAACACAACGGGAAGCGACCTCGACTACGCCACCTTCTTGGGGGGAAACAACTCTGACTATGGCCGCAGCATTGTCGTGGACGACTCCCTCTACGCCTACGTGACCGGGGAGACCATCTCAAACGACTTCCCCAGCACCTCAGGGGCTTTCGATGAGACCCATAACGGCGACCTGGACGCTTTCGTGGTGAAGCTAAATCCAGAGGGAAGCGACCTTGACTATGCTTCTTTTCTTGGAGGCGCCAATTCTGACATCGGCTATGGCATCTTCTTGGACGACTCCCTCTATACCTACGTGACCGGGGAGACATTCTCAGCGGGTTTTCCCACTACCGCCGGGGCTTTCGATGTCACTTATAACGATAACGGAGACGCCTTTGTCGCCAAGTTAAACCCAGCCGGAAGTGCTCTCGATTATGCTTCTTTCCTGGGAGGCCTCGATTCCGATATCGGTTATGATATCGTCCTGGACAGCTCACGCTGCGCTTATCTGACGGGGATTACCGGCTCACCCAACTTTCCCACCACGCAAGCAGCTTTCGACACCGATTACAATGGTGACCGGGATGTCTTTGTTGTGAAGCTCAACTTCATGGCAGATACTCTCGATTACTCCACTTTCCTGGGAGGCGGCGATTACGTTCCGGTTGAGCCGACCACATCCATGGCGACCCTGCCCACGTGCTATGCCCTCCATCAGAACTATCCCAATCCCTTCAATCCGGAGACCACCATTCGGTTCCACATCCCTCAAGGGAACCAGGTGAGTCTGCGCATCTACAACGCTACCGGGCAGTTAGTACGAGAACTGATGGCAGGATATCGAGAGGCAGGCTCCTATCAGGTGCGCTGGGACGGCCACAACACCAATGGATATCCAGTGCCCAGCGGCATCTACTTCTGCCGAATGAAGGCGGGAGATTTTGTGGACACCAAGAAGATGGCATTGATCCGGTAGGGGCTCAATATATTGAGCCCTGTCTGGCGATAAACTGAAAGGCCCTCTCGAATGTTTCGGGAGGGCCCTTTGCATTACCAGAAAGCCTTTGCAGATTGAAGATTGACCACAATCACCCCAATGGAATGGCAATAGCAATCCCACCAGCTCCCTTACCCAGGAGGCAGTAAGCAGGAAGCAGTGAGGGGAGGGGTAAATTTTCAATTTGATATTTGCAATTTACGATTTACAATGATGTTTTAACGGATCCCAATTCCCGGATCCCGGTTTTGCACGATTCTCTAGGCTCGAGCCTCCAGTCTCCGGTCTCGAATTCTCACGAATCACAATCCACGATCCACGAATCCCGAGTCTCTAATCTCTAACTTTCACGCAACACGCAAGACACATCACGTATCACGCAATCTCCTGACAATTAAAAAAGCCGCCCTTCTTCCAGGCGGCGAATTCTCCCCCAAGGACAAATAGCGCTACTTGGCAAATTTCTCAACCATCTCCTCCACCCTGCGCTTGATCTCATCCCTGACGGCTCGATAGACCCCGATGGGCTGCTCGTGAGGATCCTCCAGCTCCCACTCTCGCCTCTCGGCTCCGGGGACGACGGGGCATGCATCGGCCGGACAGCCCATGGTCACCACCACGTCCTGGTCCATCACATCAACTTCTTCTAGACCCTTGGGATGCTGGCGAGAGATGTCCACCCCCACCTCCAGCATGACAGCCACAGTTGGAGGATCCACCCGCCAGTGCGGGCTCGTTCCGGCGCTGGAAACCTGAAAACGATCACCACCCAACTCCCTCAGAAACCCCTCGGCCATCTGGCTGCGGGCGGCATTGCCCACGCAGATGAACAGAACTCTGATCGGCTTAGACCTCTCACTCTTCATCGATTCTCTCCTTGCCGACTTCGTCAATTTCTTCAAAGTGCCAATCTTCCGAGCTTCAGAAGATATCTCCCCACTTCTCATCGAAGTAGTCTAGCTTGTGCAGCGGCATGACCACGCTGGTGGCGATGTTGGAGAGATGAGAGCAAATCCTCTTGAGATGACGAGCCAGGAGTGTGAAGAGAACTGCGTGGCGACACCCAAGACAATCCTCCAATAGCTCCGAAATCACCTCATCACATTCTTTCGCCAGATGCCGTGCTTTTTCCACCGCTTCGTGACCAAGACCTTTGTCTGATGTACAGAAGGCCTCCACTGTGGGCACAAAGAGTGTCTCCGTCTCGCGAAGAATTTTCCCGAAACGCTCTTCATATTTGCCCCCGTCCAGCGTACCCCCGAGTTCTTCTGCTACCTCCAATAAGTTCTTACAAAGATCGCCCACCCGCTCTGCGTCTTTGGTGATGCTCATCAGGATAAGGCTTATCGGGACGTCGGACCCAGGCGCGACGATGAGATGTTCCACTAGCTGTTTTCGAATCTTACGCTGCAGATGATTGATCTTACGGTCTGTCTCATAGATCATCTTGTGAACCTCGGGCGACAACTGCTGCTTTCCAGTAAGCACATCAGCAGTCGGATGATACATATGGACGGCCTCTGCCAGCATTTGTTCCATCTCGGATATCATCTGATTGAGGAGGGGACGCCGTCTGAATGCCTCGATGAGTTCCTTAAACATACTTCACCTCCTACAGCAGTTTGCTTAACAGTATTAACATCACAGGCAGGGCATAAAACGAGCCTATGATAAAGAGGGCGGCATACCTCTTCTTTTTAGCGGCAACATCACCAAGCCTCGTTGCCAGGAACATCGGAATTCGCCGCAATGGCCTGAATGGGTATATAAACAAGATGCCACAGATGTTAAACAAAAGGTGTACGATGGCGATGATCAACCCTCTGGCGTCACCCGCCAGTGAGGCCATCAGAGCTGTGATGGTGGTCCCGACATTGGCCCCCAGGGTGATGGGAAAGATTTGGTCCAGCCGGGCGATACCTGCTCCGGCCAGGGGAACCATGAGAGAGGTGGTGACCGAGCTGCTCTGGATGACCGCTGTCACTCCACACCCCACAGCCATGCCGGTCATTCCGCTTCTGCCCATCAACCTGTCCAGGACGATCTCGGCCCGTTTCAAGGCCAGATTTTTGGCATATTTTACGATGAAATAGAGTGAGATAAGCAGCAAGACGACCCCAAAGATGGCCACGATCATAGCAGCGTGCCTCCCGGCAATACTGGTGGTCAAGGAAACGACTAGCTCAACCGCGGGCTTGACCACCCTCTTCACCGGGCTGGCGAAGGTGACCCCTTCGGTTCCGACCATGAGCGTGGAGATGGCCTGGGCCACCCGGCGCAGAAAGCCGGTGGCCAATTCCAGGGGAAAAAAGACGGCTACGGTAAGAATGTTAAAGAAGTCGTGCACCGTGGCAGCAGCCATAGCCCTGCGAAACTCCTCCCGCCGGGTGACGTGCCCCATGGAGACGATGGTGCTGGTCACGGTCGTGCCGATGTTGGCGCCCATGATGATGGGAACGGCGTTCTCTATGGTGAGAATCCCTGAGGCCACGAAGCCCACGACGGTGCTGGTGGTGGTGGAGGAGCTTTGCACCAGGCTGGTGGCTAAGATTCCTACAAAAAGCCCGATGAAGGGATTCGATGTGGTGCTGATGAGACGTTCAGCGAATCCGGCGCCGAACATCTTAAACCCGGTGCCCAAAAGCCTCACGCTGACCAAGAATAGATAGAGAAATATCACAAAACCGACAAAGCGCAGGATTGTCGTGAAAGGCTTCCGAGCACCGGAAATTGGAGCCATGGATCCTCCCGCCGCTAAGGGCGAGGTCTCAAATTATTCGCACCTCACCAATGCCGACTCAGTCCTCCTCTTGCGGCATCTCTTCTTCTTCCCGAACAGTTTCCTCCACTATGATGGTCGCCTTTTTCCTTCCGGAGATACTACAGCCTGCGACCACCTCGATCTCATCGCCCAACCTGGCATCGATAATCGTGTACTCTACTCTCTGGATTTGCGAGTCCCCTTGAGACCGAAACTTCTGTCCAATGATCTCTTCGCCATTAAGTTTCACCACGATTCTGTCCACAAAGTGCTTCGAACTGCTTTTAACGGTGTGCTACGTAATGATCTCAAGCTCATGTTCTTTGATATCGAACTCCAGCTTAATACCGGTGGGGGATGACTAGGAGCAGGGCTTACTGTAAGAAATATGAGGCCAACGACAAAGAAAACAATAACTCTCGACATAATAATTTCCTTCTCAGTGATACAAAAAAACCACAGGTGGAACTTTGGCGTAAGTGAGCGCGCCTCCTGTGGCAAGATAAAAGCAGGAGGTCCGTGAACGTGCAAGATCTCTCGACCTCCGCATGATCGATTTGTACAAGGGATGAATTCTTCGAGACAAGAGCGGAGAGAGAGGGATTCGAACCCTCGGAGGAGCTTGTGACCCCTCACACGATTTCCAGTCGTGCACCTTCGACCAGCTCGGTCATCTCTCCGCAGCGATAGTTGAGAGAGTTCTGAGAGTTTGGAGAGTTTAGCGAAAGATCAATGGCAATAGCTATGGCAATTGGCAATAGGTGATTTCCCGAGCTCCGTATCTTGAATTCCGATGTAACGAGTCTCGGTCTTTCACGATACACGATTACCGATCAACGATCCACGGTCTTTAAAAACGGAGAGGGAGGGATTCGAACCCCCGGTATCCGAAGATACAACGGTTTTCGAGACCGCCCCGATAAACCAGACTCCGGCACCTCTCCGCGTGACGATGTGACCGATCACTGCTCTCCCTTCTCACCTTCTTCCTTGAGGCGCAACTTTTTGAAAAAGGACCTCAGAAGATCTGAGGCCTGATCGGCAAGAATCCCTTCGGTTAGTTGAACGCAGTGATTGAGGCGACGATCTTGAACGATGTTAAATAACGATCCGCAAGCGCCGAACTTGGGATCCCGGACGCCGAAAACCAAGCGCTTGATCCGAGCCAGCACCAGAGCTCCTGCGCACATGGAACAAGGCTCCATGGTCACGTAGATGCTCGCCTCCGGGAGCCTCCAAGACTTCTTGTGGGTAGCAGCAGCCCCTATGGCCAATATCTCCGCGTGAGCCGTGGGATCCTGAAGACGCTCCGTTCTGTTGTGCCCTCGACCAATGATCCTTCCCCCCGAAACGACCACCGCCCCCACAGGTACGTCGCCCTCCCGGTAAGCCGCCTCAGCCTCCGCCAGGGCCTGTTGCATCCACTTCTCGTCCTCGGTCAAGGATCATTCTCCCGGAGAAGAAGTGGCGCGCCCAGGAGGAGTCGAACCCCCAACCCCCTGATCCGTAGTCAGGTACTCTGTCCAGTTGAGCTATGGGCGCGCGAGTGGCGCCAACGGGAATCGAACCCGTGCCTCCGCCTTGAGAGGGCGGTGTCCTAGACCCCTAGACGATGGCGCCATATTTGGCTGGGGTGCAGGGATTCGAACCCCGATAACATGATCCAGAGTCATGTGTCCTGCCGTTGGACGACACCCCAGTTATTTTTCAAACTTCGATGGTTAAGAAGAGCGTGGACGTTTCGGCTACTGAAACTCGCTTATCGGTATCGAGGCTCGTTATGTCAATCGTATATCGTCCGACGGGCCTCGTCAAAAACAACTGAATGGGCCATCGGATTCTTCACGTCAAACGTATTCCGACAGCCGACAAACGTAACGCTCTTCGAAACCGATAACCGCCAAACGATATCTTTCACCAACATCCACAACCAGGAACAGACTTTTCACTAAAGAGGAATCCGCGCTTATCTACTGTTGTGCCTTCTCGATTTTAGCCCATGTGTCCCGCAGCGAGACGGTGCGGTTGAACACCAGCCTCTGTTCGATGGAATCGGAATCGACGCAGAAGTATCCCTGTCGGAGAAACTGGTAACGGCTCCCGGGCTTCGCCTCGGCCAGAGTGGATTCCACCTTGCAATCGCTGAGGACTTCCAAGGAGTTGGGATTCAAATAGTGCTTGAAGTCCTCTCCCTCTTTCAGGTCGAAGGGGTCCTCTTTGACGAAAAGATGATCGTAAAAGCGCACCTCCGCATTCACAGCATGCTCCGCCGAAACCCAGTGAAGCGTTCCCATGACTTTTCGCCCATCTGACGTCCAGCCACCGCGCGACTCCGGATCATAGGTGCAGTGTAGCTCGACGATCTCACCGGTTCGCTGGTCCTTCATGACCCGATCACAGGTGATGTAGTAAGCGTGCTTCAACCGTACCTCCCGCCCCGGAGCCAGACGGAAGAACTTTTTCGGCGGATCCTCTCGGAAGTCCTCACGCTCTATGTAGATCGTGCCTGAGAAAGGAATCTTACGTGATCCCATGGACTCGTCCTCGGGGTTGTTCGCGGCATCCAACTCCTCGACCTTCCCTTCTGGGTAGTTATCGATGACCACCCGGAGCGGATGTAACACCGCCATGACCCGCTGCGTGCGTTTATTGAGATCTTCCCGCAGACAGTGTTGCAAAAGCGCTATGTTGACGAGACTATCCCTCTTGGCCACACCGATCCGATCACAGAAATCCCGAATGGCCTCGGGTGTGTAACCCCGACGGCGCATACCGCTCAGCGTTGGCATCCGGGGATCATCCCAACCGCTGACATGCCCCTCGTCCACCAACTGCTTCAAGAGGCGCTTGCTGAGCACCGTGTGGCTGAGGTTGAGCCGCGCAAACTCGATCTGCTGAGGGTGGTAGATGCCCAGCTGGTCAAGGTACCAGTCGTAGAGCGGACGGTGATCCTCAAATTCAAGGGAGCAGAGAGAATGCGTGATCCCCTCGATGGAATCCGATTGACCATGGGTGAAGTCGTACGTTGGGTAGATACACCATGTGTTGCCCCTTCGATAGTGCTTGGCGCGAAGGATACGGTACATAATCGGATCCCGCATGTTTAGGTTGCCGGAGGCCATGTCGATCTTGGCTCGCAGCACCTTTGAGCCATCCGGGAACTCTCCGGCCCGCATGCGCTGGAATAGATCGAGATTTTCCTCCACCGACCGGTTGCGGTAGCGGCTCTCCCTGCCCGGCTTCGTCAAGGTGCCGCGATACTCGCGGATCTCAGCGGCGCTCAGGTCATCGACATAGGCCTTGCCCTTTTTAACCAGCTGCTCGGCATACTCATAGAGCTGCTCGTAATAGTCGGAGGCGAAGTAGAGCCGATCCTCCCAGTCAAATCCCAGCCAGCGGATATCCTCCTCGATGGCCTCCACGAACTCCATGCTCTCCTTGGCGGGGTTACTGTCGTCCATGCGCAGATTGCACTTCCCGCCGTAGTCCGCTGCGACGCCGAAATCGATACAGATGGCCTTTGCATGACCGATGTGCAGATATCCGTTAGGTTCGGGAGGAAACCGAGTGTGAACCCGACCATCATGTTTACCGGCCTTGATGTCCTCTTCGATGATGGCGCGGATGAAGTCCAGCTGAGGAGTCTCTAGAGGCCCCTTGACATCCTTATCGAGCTTATCTGTGTTTTTTTCCGGTACGATCATGAATGCCTGCTTTCAATCCCTGTATCCAAAAAGGGCCGTGTACTGCTTATCCAGTTCCTTACGCTTCTTTCCGGAGATGCCGCCTAAAACCTCTATAGCTCGCTGTAGCCGCATACGGACCATGTCCGATCCGAGAATCTCCATGGAGTCAAACAGCGGCGTCCAGACAGGCTTTCCGCTTAACGCCACGAAGCAGGGGCCGGTCAGGTCCCGGAGCGTTATTCCAAACTTCTGGGACATCTCCCGGAAGAGGGCATCGAGAGCTGGCGCTGTGAAATCACGTTGCTGCTCCAATCTCCAAACCAGCATCTGGAGGATGGCAGCCAGCTCCTCCGGCTTTTTGCCTTTCATCTTGAGATCTTCCGCTGCGAGAGACACCTCATCGGCGAAGAAAGCTGTGGTCAGGCCACCCCAATCCGCCAGCGTCTCCAGCCGGGGCTGAACCAGCGGGACGATCTTGCCGATGCGTTCCTGGTTGAGCGCCCACTCCTCGAGCTTCTCCTGTAGTGCTTCGGGAGCGTAGTCCTCTCGAATATATCGTCCATTGAGCCAGCGGAGCTTGGCGACATCAAAGACCGGTCCTCCCAGAGAGATCTTCTCCAGCTCGAGGTTCTGGCACATTTGCTCGAGGGTGAACTTCTCCTCGCCGGTGGGCATGGCCCATCCCATCAAACCCAAATAATTGAGCAGCGCCTCTGGAAGGTATCCCGCTTGGCGATAATAGTTGATTGATGTCGGGTTCTTCCGTTTCGAAAGCTTCGATTTATCCCTGTTTCTAAGAAGCGGAAGGTGGCAGAAAACGGGGAGCTCCCACCCGAAATACTCATAGAGCTTGACGTGCTTGGGAACCGAATTGATCCACTCCTCGCCCCGAATCACGTGGGTGACGCCCATGAGGTGATCGTCGACGACGACGGCCAAATGATATGTGGGAAAGCCATCCGACTTCAGGATAATCTGATCGTCGACCAGGGACCATTCCTTGCAAATCTCCCCCCGCAGGAGATCTTGGAATAGACTTTGACCCTCCGGGGGGATCTTCATCCGGACGACGAATGGCTCGCCAGCAGCCGCACGTCTGTCCGATTCTTTCGATGAGATGCTCCTGCAGTGTCGGTCGTATCCGGTGTCCGCGCCTTGACGGGTTCGTATCTCCTCGAGTCGCTCTCTGGTACAGAAACAACGATACGCATGACCTGTCTCGAGGAGCCTGTCCACATGCTGGCGATAGATCTCTGTCCGCTCGCTCTGCCGATAGGGACCGTGGGGGCCCCCGATATCAGGCCCTTCGTCCCAGCTAAGCCCTAGCCAACGAAGCGATTCCAGGATGGCCACTTCAGACTCTTCGCTCGATCGAACCCGATCGGTATCCTCGATGCGAAGGATGAACTTACCACCTCGCCGCCGGGCAAAGGCGCAGTTAAAAAGCGCCTGATAGGCAGTCCCCAGATGGGGATCGCCGGTAGGCGATGGGGCGACACGAACTCGCACCTGTCTCCCCATTATGCTCTCACTCCGTGCTCAGAGTTGGTGCGCTGGGCTGAGAAAGCTGAGAATCTCGGGGCTCTAGATGAAGCTCAATGCCCCCAAACCCCCGAGCGAGAAGGTTATATAGCCCAGCGAAAAGAGCGGTCAGCAAAGAGCCCATAACGGCATAGAAAATGGCTAAAAAGATGGCCACGAAGAAGCCCATCACGCCGCTGAAAAGCCCGGTCATCCTACC
>LJUY01000036.1 GCA_001304015.1 candidate division Zixibacteria bacterium SM23_81
CTGGGGAAGCGGAGACGACAATCTGATGGGCTTCCACGTCTTGCCCGTTGTGACGCACCTCGATGGGTCGCTCCATCACGTCTATGCCGTTGGCGTCCTGAATGATGGCCACGATCTTGGCATTGCTGGCAACCAGGGCTCCCTCGGCGAAATGTTGGTCTTCTGCGTTAACCTCAATGCTGGGGGGAGTCTGGTCTCCATTGATCATGGGGCAAAACAAACCCAGCTTAGAGACGGTGGCCACGACCGAGTCAGATGCTGGCCATGAGACCTCCGCATGCCTGATCCACCGCTGTATCGCTAAATTCCAGCGGTATATTGCTAATTTGTCCCTGTGACTGATATTCAGGGAATCCCCCCCATCCAGCCTGAAGGCCAGGAGAATCTGGGGGGAGTCAGAGACGGAGATCGAGGAGTCGACGAGTGCCACCTGATAGGCCAGTTGAACCCCCGTTCTCAACTTGGCGGGTTGCAGATCCGGCTGTTCTTCGATATGGGGAGGCATTGATTGGATGCTCACGACCTGAGGAGACTGCACTACGCCGGCCGGGATGTCGCAGTTGAAATTGCCATCTGGGCTATAGGCTGGCGCATGGTATCCGTTCACTACTGTGCCCTCACCAGGGGTCACGTTAAACCTGTCCACATCGATTTGCGCACTGGCAACGTTGTTGTTCTCGTTGGTTTCCTGGATGGCGTCTTCGGGATCCACCTCTACCAGAACCGCATAAGTGTGGGATGAAAGTGCCCAGGGAAGAAAAAGTGTGGCTCTCGCACCACCGGGAATGTGTTCGATGAGCCCTTCCCTGGTATCAGATTTCTCAAAAGACTCCGTTATGGTGACTCGGACTAAAATCGAGTTGGCCTGCATACCCCCGAGATTTTCGACATCAAGAGCAATACCCACCGTCTCCTCTCCCGTCAGAATAATGCTGTTCTGGAGGATTTGCAGATCGGGTGGGGAAGGGAGTTGATAAAAATGCTGGGCACTGGACTTACGCTGGCCGGAGGAGTCCACGACGATTACCCAGTAACGGACGAGGGCGCCGGCAGAGAAGGGGGGAATGGCCTCGCTGGTACGATATTGGTGGGGTGATGATTGAAGGACCATCATTTGGGTGGTATCTATGGGGCTTTTGGTCCATCGACATAGGATAGAGTCGACTCCCTGGGGAGCGTCCACAGTAGCCCAGATATGCACGCTGTCACCCTCGGTGGGCTCCGCTGGATCGGTAAGGATACTGTCGAAATAGGCTTCGCCCAGCGAGAAAGAAACAGCTCCTGCGCCATCGGTCAGGTTCTGCGAATCCCAGAAGTAACATCTCGCTATGCCGGTTCCCCTAGAGGCAGTGTCTGGGAGGCCAATTTGGGCTTGGAATCCGCCATCAACGACAGGAAGGGAAGATTCCCAAAGAGGCACCCCGGCATGGTCCAGAATGGTCAGTTGCGCTTGTCCTCCGTTCCTCCCGCCCGTGGTCCCCTGAATGTTCAGGGTATCGCCCAGATTGACGGCCCGAGGTTGGATGGATAGGGATACTTTCCTTTCGGGAAAGCCTATCCTAGCGGCGGGGTCACCCAGGAGCGTATAGGTGTTGACCAGATCCCGGGCGACTTGCCCACCATAGTGAGATATGTATTGCAGCTTGGCTTGGATTACCGCCTGGCCGATGATTTCGTATCCTCGCGAGAAAATAATCTTCATGAGTTCGCTGTCCAGCTGATAGTCGCCGTATAACCATCCCAATCCTGAGGCGCCCCAAAATCCCACCACACCCTTGTCCTCGGCCAACAGGAGTCGTTCACCCAGACAGTCTCTTATGGGTTCTTCAAAGGCGGTGGTGAAACAGGTCATGCTAAGCACCATCGGCCAGCGAGAAGCGTTTCGCAGTCTTTCCACGTCATCCAGACGCATGAGGCCGGCGTCTGACCAAATTCCCCCTCCTCCATGACCGATGTAGTTCACCAACGACGCTCCCGCATCCAGGGCGTCGATGAGGTCTTGGGTGCGACCGTAGAAAGGATCAGTCTCAGGATAAGGGCTGAAGGCGTAGATTCTGGAGAGCATGAACTCCGGTGTCACGTAGTTCTGAATGAGTCTTTCAGACTGAAACCGGAAGGTGGAACCATAGTTACCTGTTCCACAGATGAATAACAATCGTCGACGCCAATCTCCTAACTCGGGCTCATCCTCTCCGCCTATGATTTTGTTTATGATGCCGTCCAATTGGCTGTTTGTTCGCACCGGCAGCCTTCCCAGAAACAAATCGGGAAGTTGGTCCTCTCCGCTGACACAGGCATAAAGGTTGTCGCAAGGAGTGGCTCCCCATAAAGAGGTTTGAGCCATTATCGGCGGAATGTAATTTCCGCCGAGTCCCATGGTATCTTTATAGTCCCAACTTCCATCCCCCACCAGGAGCACGTAAAGAGGTTGCGGGTCCCAATTTTGATGGGCATATTTCAGGAAGTCCCGAATGGCTTCCGGCGTGAAGAGTCCGTGGCTGAATTCATCATAGATGTGCCCTACCTCAACCACCTCCACTTGCAATCCCTGACTGGCTCTAAAATCCGCCAGGGGCAGAACGTGCTCATAGAAGTCCTGGTGTACGATGATGACAAGATCAGCTCCCTTCCCGGGAGCCCTCAGGTCTGACGGAGACCGGAGCTCGATGGACTCAACTCTTTTTTTGGCCCTGGAGCTCACTGCCAGGTATTTCGCTTGCTGGTCGAAAATTTCGTCTTGAAAGGTCAGTTGATAATAGGATTTCCCGCCAATCTCCGTCCATTCTCCTTGGCCATTGACCATGACGCTGGTGCCCAGCTTGTAGACCCAGACGGGGGAGCTTCTGAATCCTTTAAGGGTAAACTGATATAGCCCTGTTGGGCCCCCCTTGGGTTTGTTGAACTCCAGAAAGTCGTCTTCTGCCCAGTATAGCCTGGGGTACTCAACCTGAATCCAGTTGAGCAGAACTCTGTCGATGAGACCAGCTTCGGTGTCACCAGGGCAGATCAGGCTGAGGATATTATCACCCTTCCGGATGGCGCTGCTGGTGACTTCAAAGCCATCCTGAGCGCTGTCGATGAGTAGTTTCTCCTGGCCGTCCCACATCCGGTCGGCCACCAATTGGTCATTGAGGTAGATGAGAGTGTGATGGTCGGGATCGTGTTGCTCGGAGGAGGTACGACCGTGCAACATAACGCGCACCCGAGGTCGGAGGGGAGAATCCCTATCCGGCCGAGGGAGGTTGATGGGATATTCACTCATCTGCTGAGCGCTGACACCCGAGTCCCAAAACCAGTGATCGCGCAATGAGAATTGCTCATTAAGATGATCCCTATGGTTGTCCTCCTCAGCGTGCACTGTGAACTCATAACAAATAGGCCTTCGGGGCGCAGGATTGCCAATGTCTTTGATGCCCCCGTCCTCTTCCACCATTCTCGTCCCCTCCTCAGAACCCCAAGAAAGGTGGTAAACATTTTTTAAACTATACGGATCCTGCACCATGTCTTCGTGCTCTGGTAAATAGGTTTGCGTGTTGCTCCGACCATAAAACTCGATGGCATCACCTTCATCGAAGGAGCCGTCTTTTTCGCCGATAACGTAAAGGGGGACCGTTTTCCCTTTGTTACTCAACTGAAAGGTGCGCGGGTCGATAATTCCCAGATCAAGACCAGCCTGAGTAAGTTCCTGGCGACTGATGGAATAGAGGCCGTCTTCTACAACGGTGATTCTGCAGCGTTGGGAACCTTCCGTATGGCCCATGATCTGGGGGAGGGTCTCCATCGTCCTCGCCTGTCGCCAGGACCTGGCCGTGGGATAATTCAAAAGTAGGTCTGAGAGCACTTGTTCCGCAACTGGTGTATCTTGAGAAAGGCGAGCAGCTGAAGGGGTTGAAACGGCCCGTTGGATGAAATGCACCATGACCACCAAACGATGGCAGACTCTCAGCTGACCGCTCACCGGGTTGTACTGGAAGGGAAAGAGTCGGATCTGGCCAATTCTCTGGTCACGGAAAAAGCCCAGAGGTTCTGCTTCTGCCAGGATGCTGGGGTAGAATGCGTTTCGGCCGTAAACTTTTTCTGCTGGAGTGAAGGTCCAGCTCACTGACCTCCCAGAAGCCTGTTGGTCTGCACTGGGCGTTGGTACCGGACAGAGCAGTCCTACATCTAGGGTGGTCCATTCTTCTTCCAGCACATGCACCTGCAGCTCGCTCTCAAGGGGCATGCCCACCAGAAATCCTCTGACGGGAAGCAGCGGCCTGCCTCTGCTCGAGGTATATCCGCAGCTGGAGGCTTTCAGCCGTGAATATCCTTCTCCAGCACCATCAAGAGCTTCCACCTGGTAATGGAGGGTGATCGCCTCCAGCACCATCGTGGTGAGCCCGGATTCCAGCACCCGGATCTCATTCCCCTGAGCTGCGAGATGCCCAGGATCAAAAAGGAGGAAGAACAAAGCAAAGAAAGACGCCATTCCAACGGACGTCTTTATCACTCGTCTCTTACTCATGCGGCACGTCATTTCTGCGGACTTTCAGCTGCCAATTCTCTTTCCAGCAGATCCAGGACGATGTGACCGATGGTGATATGAGCCTCCTGGATGCGCTGAGAGTTCTCAGAGGGAACCTCCACGGAAAGGTGGGAGGCCTCGGCTAATGGTTCTCCACCCGAGCCAACAAGGGTCACGGTGAACAAGCCCAATTCGCGAGCGCGGCGTACGGCTCTCAGGACGTTCTCTGATTTTCCGCTCGTGCTGATGGCCACCAAAATGTCTCCCTTTTGGCCGAGAGCCTCGACCTGTTTGGCGAACACCTCCTCGAAGCCGTAATCGTTTGACAGACAGGTGATAATCGATGTGTCAGTGGTCAGGGCGATGGCGGCCAGGGGAGGATTGTCCCTCCCGAATCGGCCCACCAATTCTGCTGCCAAATGTTGTGCATCGGCGGCGCTACCCCCATTGCCACAAAACAGAATCTTGCCTCCTTGGCGGTAACATTGGCTGATCCTCTGATAAAACTCTGCGATCTGACCGATACTTCTCTGCGCGAGATCTCGTTTTACAGTGGCACTTTCGGCCAGCTGTTGGCTGATAATTTTGTGCTGTTGTGACATGATTTTTTCTCTATTTGCCAGTTATTTCTCGCCACACTTTCCCCCAAAGACCGATTTCTTCGCGCTCTGATGGCAGCAGGCGCTTCGTGGGGAAGGGTTTTCCCTCCAAAATGATCTCTGGATTGGCCGTCACGAGAAGCTGGGCCTGTTCATGCCCGATGACCTGTGCAGCGGTCTCAACTGCCCTCCTCAAACTCACCGGTCTGTCAGTGGAGTTGTGCGCATCGCTGCCGATGAAATGGACAAGCCCCCTCTTCAGGAGAGAGAGAGCCGTTTTTTTTACCTGTTTCCCGAACTTTCCCTCTAGGCTGCCGGCGTTCACCTGAATCAGCGCCCCAGAGCGAATGAAGGGGTAGAGGGTCGACTCGTTTCTCAACACGGACGAACTTCGCTCCGGATGGGCCACAATGGGGACGATACCATGTGTGATGAGACGAAAGCTCATCTTCTCAGCGCCTGGCGGGATGCCCTGCATGGGGAACTCCACCAGAAGGTATTTTCCGGTCCCGTTCAAGGTCAGACAAGGGAAGGCCAGGACTTTTTCTATCTCCGGCTGAAAGTAAATCTCAGAGCCAAAAACCAGCTTCACAGGAGGACCATCGGCCAAGATGCGCTCTTTGAAACTCTCAAAGCTGGTAACGAGAAAATCGACGAGCTCCTGGTTGGGTACCCCTAAAAGATGCGGAGTAACGCAGATAGTGCTGATGCCCTCTTCCCATCCCTTCCTGACCATGGCCACCGACTCTTCTATATCCATGGGACCATCGTCTACGGCCGGAAGAAGGTGGGCGTGAAGATCGATCATAGGTGCTCACCGATTGTGGATGGCTGCGGCGAATTCCTTAAGGCGACCTGGGCTCCCTTTCACCTCGAAGGCATTGCCCACAACCACGAAATCGGCTCCGGCCCGAACCTTCTCCTCCGCGACCCGCGGCTCTCGGATGCCACCGCCCACCACCAGGGGCAGGGAAACATAGGCATCCACGGCCTGGATCATCTCTTTGGGCACGGTTTGCACGGCGCCGCTTCCCGCATCCATGAACAGCAGCTTCATACCCAAGTATTGTGCTGCCAAAGCGTGAGCCTTGGCGATGTCCGGCTTGTCTCGAGGAATGGGTAGAGAGTCGCTCATGTACTGAACAGAGGTCAGCCGGCCCGAGTCGACCAGAAGATAGCCCGTGGAGATGGGCTCGATGCCGATTTCTTTGATCAGAGGAGCAGCACGAACTTGTTGTTCTATAAGATGTTGTGAAGCACGCCCGCTGATTAATGAAAGGTATAAGATAGCGTCAGCGTGTCGCGAAATTTGAGCCATGTTACCGGGAAAGATAATTAACGGAAGTTCGACCCGCTCCTTGATCTTTTCCAGAACCTCCTGGAAACGCAATGACAAAAGCAAGCTGCTGCCCACCAGAAGCGCGTCCACATCGCTCTGAGCACATTGCTCCCCCAGGTTCGCGAGCCGTTCCGTTTCCAGGCGATCTGGATCTAGAAGGACCAGAAATCCGGCACCCCGACGCTGTCTCACCTCTCGCAAAGTCTCATAGACGGTCATACCTGGCCCTCATCCTTTCTGTAAGAGCCCCTGTATAGCCTCGGGCACAGCGGCCAAGGCCTCCGGTAACTTCGAGGGATCCCCCCCGCCGCCCTGGGCAAGGTGTGGTTTCCCTCCTCCTTTCCCCCCAACAACCGCGGCCACTCGTTTGACGATATCCCCGGCACGCAGCCCACGCTCAGACATGGCTTTCTCACCCACCACGGCTACGAACAGAGCATCCTGTCCCACCACTGTGCCCAACACTCCCACCCCAGCTGAGAGTTTTTCACGGAGAGTGTCAGCCATTTGTAGCAAGGCATCCCGCCCCACAGTCTCGACCTGAGCCGCCACCACTCGCAAGCCGTCTACTTCTTGTGCGCCGGCCAGTAAGTCGTCCAGCTGTGTGATGGCTGACTGAGCCGTCATATCCTGAAGCTTCTTCTCCAGCGCCCCCTTGGCGTCCAGCAGCTTTTTTACGCGCTCGTTGAGCTGTTCGGGGGTGGTCTTTAGCACCTCCGCTACATTGCGAATGGTCTTCAACTGGTCATGAATGTGCTGGAAAGCCGCCTCTCCCGTTAAAGCCTCGATTCGTCGGATTCCAGCGGCGATACCGCTCTCGCTTATGATACGGAAGAGGCCTATTTCTCCGGTGGCCTGAACGTGCGTGCCTGCGCAAAGCTCTTGGCTGGTTTCTGTAACCTCTACCACCCGCACCTTTTCGTCGTATTTCTCTCCAAACAGAGCCATGACCCCCTTGGCTCGAGCCTCCTCAAGAGAGGTCTGATAAGAGGTCACTGGAAGGTTCTCCCGGATTTTGTGGTTGACCAGCGTCTCCACCTGATCCAACTCCTGAGATGTCAAAGCAGCGTAGTGGGTGAAGTCGAACCTGAACCGATGTGGGGATACCATGGAGCCTGACTGATGAACGTGGGAGCCCAAGACCTGACGCAAGGCCGCTTGCAGGAGGTGGGTGGCGGTGTGGTTTCTGGCCGTCGATTTCCGTCTATCGGGATTGACCACAGCTCTGACCTTGCCTGGGCCGATCTGCCCTTGTGCCAACGTACCTATGTGGACGGTTTCATCGTGTGTGCCCACGGTCCTACGGACGGTGCTAGATATTTCGATGGTGAATCCATCGCCGATGAGTTTGCCCTGATCGCCCACCTGACCACCTGCTTCGGCGTAAAAGGGAGTTTTATCCAGAATGACTTCCACGCGGTCATCTTCGATGGAGTCCCATTTTCGTATTGTTGATTCTGATTCACACGTATCGTAACCCACAAAGACAGAGCTTTTTCCCTTTGACAATTGTTTCCAATTTCTTGCTTTTTGTGTCGTGTCAACTGTCACAGAGACTTCTCTGGATCGTTTCCTTTGCTCAGCCATAGCTTGCTCGAATCCCTCAAGGTCCACATCCATTCCCTTCTCCCGGGCCATTACCTGGGTGAGATCCGCGGGAAAACCATAGGTGTCGTAGAGGCGAAAGACCTCATCGCCAGGAATGATGGTCAAACTCTGGCGATTTAGCCCCGTAACAACTTCCTCGAACTTCTCGATACCCTGGTCGAGGGTTTGGCCAAATCGCTCCTCCTCGGCTTTGATGACCAGGGCCACATGTTCCTGCCCCTGACGCA
This sequence comes from candidate division Zixibacteria bacterium SM23_81, assembly GCA_001304015.1. Classification (GTDB taxonomy): domain Bacteria; phylum SM23-81; class SM23-81; order SM23-81; family SM23-81; genus SM23-81. The sequence continues at coordinate 8,278 of LJUY01000036.1, forward strand.
GCTCGGGGTAAGCCTGGCCCATGATGTCTACCACCCCCGCCGCAAGCTTGTAGATGAACGGCTCGTGCATCTCCAGGAGGCGTCCGTGACGGGCGGCGCGGCGAAGAATGCGTCTGAGCACATAGCCGCGGCCTTCGTTGGAGGGCATGGCTCCATCGGAGATGGCGAAGCTCAGGGCACGGATATGATCGGCAATGATCCACATGGAGGTCCGTACCTGAGGATCATCGGGATTCTTGCCGCTGAAATCCGCAATGCGGTCTAGGATTGGTGCGAACAAATCGGTACCATAGTTTGAGGGTGCATTTTGCATCAGCGCGGCAAGCCTTTCCAGCCCCATGCCGGTGTCCACATGCTTGTTCGGGAGCTCGGTCAGACGGCCGGATTCATCCCGATGGTACTGAATGAAGACCAGATTCCAGACCTCGAGGAAACGTTCACAGCCGCAATTTACACCACAGCTGGGCTTACCACAGCCGAACTCTGGTCCGCGGTCGAAGTGAATTTCCGAGGAGGGACCACAGGGACCGGTGTCGCCCATTTCCCAGAAGTTCTCAGAGGCATCGAAGCGAACAACCCGGTTAGCCGTCAGATCCGTCACCTCAGGCCATAGCTCCGCGGCCTCATCATCTTCGATAAAAACGGAGGCCCAGAGCCGGTCTTTGGGCAGGTTCATGTTGTTCGTTAGGAACTCCCAGGCATATTGGATGGCCTCTGTTTTATAGTAATCGCCGAAAGACCAATTGCCCAGCATCTCGAAAAAGGTATGGTGGAGTCCGTCTCTACCCACTTCCTCAAGATCGTTATGTTTGCCGCTGACCCGAATGCATTTTTGTACCGATGCAGCCCGTTTGTAAGCCCGATGTTCCTGGCCCAGGAAGATACGCTTGAATTGGTTCATGCCAGCGTTGGTGAACAGGAGGGTGGGATCGTCCTCAGGCACAACTGGTGAACTGGAAATAATTTTGTGTTCGCGTTCCTCAAAATAGCTAAGGAATGCCTGTCTGATCTCGTTTGAAGTCATAATACTATCGGCTTATAACCAGGATTTTGTGGCCGCGGGGGCATCTCCTCAGTCCTCTTTTCCTTTGTGCAGGGCCTGTTCGACGACCTCCCACACCACCTCTCGGGGGAATCCTCGTCTCAAGAGAAAGGCGGCCATCCTCTGTTTGGCCTTCTTTTCGTCCAGTGCAAGATAGCGTTTTCGCCTGATCTTGAGCAGATTGGCGGCCAGCTCTTTTTGGGAGACCTGGCCAAAGGTCTCTGCGACGGTTTTCTCCACAATCTCGTTTGAGATGCCCTTTAGCTTCAGTTCCCGGCGCAGAAGACGCTCTCCCAGCGGCTTGGTGGCCACACGGCTTTGAGCCCATTGGGCAGCGAATTGCACGTCATCCAGCAAGTCACTCTGGCGGAGTTCTCGGATGACCTGGTCGATAACGTTCTGTGAGTGTCCTCTCTTTTTAAGTCGCTCGGCCACCTCCCAGACGCTTCGGGCGCGATAGCCGATGAAATCCAGTGCGAAGCTCTTAGCCTTGCTCTTTTCTGCAGCTGAAGTCACTTTCTGCAGCTGGCTTTGACTGAGTTCCAGGCCTTGGCGCAAACCCATATCTTGGGCTACCTGGAGGTCAATGCCCATGGCGAAACGGCCGTCTAAATAGAGAGACACCCTTCTGGGATTGCGTTTCTGGCTCTCTATTTTGGTGATTCTGAGTTTTTCTCTTTTGCTCACAAGGCTCAACGGCTCATCTGTTGGTAGGAGATGGCCGGATGGGGGCGAGAGGATGAATTTCAGACTTTTTCCTTCGGGGAGGTCGTTTTTATTTCCTGGGCCTTCTCCGTTTCTACTTTCGCCATGCCCAGGGTCTCTCTCACCTTGCTCTCGATCTGCTGGGCCACTGCGGGCGTGTCCTTGAGAAAGAGCCTGGCGTTTTCGCGGCCTTGACCCAGCCGTTCTCCGCCAAAGGAAAACCAGGTTCCACTTTTCTCAACCACGCCGTGTTCGGTGGCCAGATCGAGGAGCTCGCTTTCCCGGGAGATGCCTTCCCCGTATATAATGTCGAACTCGCTGTCTCGAAATGGAGGAGCCATTTTATTTTTGACCACCCGCACCCTGGTTCTGTTACCGATGGTACTATCCCCTGATTTGATGGAGCCTACCCTCCGGATGTCCAGACGCAGAGAGGCATAGAACTTGAGGGCCCTGCCGCCGGTAGTCGTCTCCGGGTTGCCGAACATCACGCCCAACTTCATTCGAATCTGGTTGATGAAGACGACACAGGTTTTTGACTTGCTAATGGTTCCGGTGAGCTTGCGCAGGGCCTGAGACATGAGGCGAGCCTGAAGGCCCATGTGCGCGTCTCCCATATCTCCCTCGATCTCGGCCCGCGGGACCAGGGCGGCCACCGAATCGATGACCACCACATCGATGGCTCCGCTGCGGACCAGGGTCTCGGCGATCTCAAGCGCCTGCTCACCGGTGTCTGGTTGCGAGACCAGGAGGTTGTCGATGTCTACTCCCAAATTGCGGGAATAAACCGGGTCAAGAGCGTGCTCGGCATCGACAAAGGCCGCTATTCCTTTTTTTTTCTGAGCTTCGGCGATGATGTGAAGGGCTAGGGTTGTCTTTCCGGAGGCCTCCGGACCAAAAATCTCCACAACTCTGCCCCGTGGGACACCTCCGACTCCGAGAGCCGCGTCCAAACCAAGAGATCCTGTGGAGATCACCGGCACTTGGATTCTCGCCGCGTCTTCGCCCAGCCGCATGATGGAGCCCTTTCCGAACTGACGCTCGATTTGAGAGATGGCCAAATCCAGGGCCTTGGCCTTCTCAGTCTTTACCTCCTCCGCCATTGCTCTCACCTCCGTATGGTGTGGGGTTCATGGAGTCCAAAAATCAGACGGATTGTCTACAAGACAAAATGGGTTTGGGAGTCCTCAGCGCGGAACGGGCACGAATATGAGACCGTTCTGCGACATCGTCCAAACTGGTATAAAAGCCATTCTATCTTAATTCGATCACCTTCAGGGCGCTGTACTCAGCTCCCGTTGGTTTCAACTCACTGCGCATGACCTTCACTGCGGTTACAGGTATCTCCCCACTCTTGAAGACGATGGACGCAAGCCTTTCCAGAAGAGGCTGGATGCCACGAAGCGATTTGACGCGTCCGATGGTCAGATGTGGGGAGAAGCCTCTCTTCTCCTTGGGGAAACCGTATCCGGCCAACTGAGCCTCTATTTGCTCCTGAAGTTTTCTCAGCAGTTCTTTCCCCTTGGGCACGCCTATCCAGATGACGCGCGGCCTCCGCAGGTTAGGAAAGCCGCCTATCTCAGCCAACTCGAAGGAGAACGTGGAAATCCCCGTCACGCCTCTCTCTACAGCTTGATAAACCATGACCAGCTGCTCCTGGGAGATTTCTCCCAGGAATTTCAGGGTCAAGTGGAGGCTCCCGGGTCGCGCCCAGCGGATCATGGAACCCAGCGGCCGCAGCTGCTCGATAATCTGGCCGAGCTGCGCCTTAACAGCCGGGGAAATGTCCACGGCCACAAAAGTTCTTACCTCAGCCATGCAGAACTAACTCGCATTTTAGAAATCAGAGCTTCAGCAGATGCTTTCGGATCAGATTCAGGGCTGCCATGACGCAGCATTCCTTATTGGTCCTCCGATCCTGGCCGAAGACAAAGCGTTGTGCACACGACCCCTCATGGTGGGCCAATCCGACAAATGCCAGGCCTATGGGTTTTTCGGCCGTAGCTCCGGTGGGACCGGCGATGCCCGTTGTAGACAAACCCAGGTCCGTCCCGCTGATCTTTCGCACCCCCTCGGCCATGGCTATTGCCACTTCCTGGCTCACGGCGCCATGTCGGTCCAGAATCCGCCGGGGAACCTTGAGGATCTCTCTTTTGGCCCGGTTGCTGTAAGCAACAACTCCCCTCTCGAGATAGGCCGAGCTGCCCGGCACATCGGTCAGACGATCGGCCAGAAGCCCTCCCGTGCAGGACTCAGCCAGCGCGATGGTCACCCGCTTCATGATCAGCAGGGTGGCCACTACGCGCTCCATGGTGTCATTGTCCACGCCGTAGATCTGGTCCTCCAGTCGCTCCTCGATTTGCTGCGTCGCCCGGGACAAAAGGGCCTGGGCTTCTTTCGCTCTGTTCGAGCGCGCTGTAAGCCAGAGATCTACGTTGCAGGGCCCAGGGAGATAAGCCAGCCGTATGCCCTCTCTGGAGATTCTCCTCAATCTCTCGCTGAGAGCTGATTCACCGATGCCAACCGTCCGCAATCGGCGACGTCTCACTACCCTCTCTGCGGCGGTGTTCCCAAGTGCCACGGCTATCTGCTGCTCGAAGATGGCTCGCATTTCCTGGGGCACTCCCGGCAGGATGTAAAGGGACTTTCCGTTCTTCTCCAGTCGCAAGCCCGGCGCTGTTCCCACAGGGTTATCCAGAACTTTTGCCCCCTGGGGGAGGAGCGCCAGAGATTCCAGCTTGCTGTGGAGCCTCTGGCCATTTTTTTTCAGGCGTTCCTGAATACGCTGGAGGACCCGCTGCTCCAGAATTAATCGGCGTCCTAAGGCCTGAGCTAAAGCGCTTCGAGTGACATCGTCCTCGGTGGGCCCCAGGCCGCCGGTTATCAAGATGAGATCCGCTCTCTGCAGGGCCAGGGATAGGGCTTGCCCGATCCGTTTTGGATGATCCCCCACAGTGGTCCGCCATAGGGGTTCCAGGCCCATCTCCGCCAACCTTCGCCCTAAAAAGGCAGCGTTGGTATCAGCCGTTTGCCCCAGGAGGAGTTCATCCCCGATAGTGATGATCTCGACCATCATGGGTCGTTCCGTAGGACAATCTCAGCCACGCAGAGCCAAGACTAAGTGCAGTAGCACATTAGTGTATATGCCAGCCATGACGTCGTCGGCCATAATTCCCCATCCATCGGGAAAGGTCTCGAGCTTTCGTATGGGGAACGGCTTCCAGATGTCAAAAATTCGGAAGAGGACAAAGGCTATGGCCACCAGCGTCAAGCTTTTGGGCAGGGCAAACAGAGCGATCCAGAATCCAACCACCTCATCTATGACGACGCGAGAAGGATCAGGCCCCACGTGCCTTCGCATGGCGGTGCTGGCCCGTATCCCCAGGAAGAAGAACACCAGGATGCACCCCCCACTGACCAGGGGGGCGTGCAATCCCAAGAACCAGTAAATAGCTGCGGCTGCAAAGGTTCCCGCTGTTCCCGGCGCAATGGGGAAATGTCCCACAAAACCCGCCGTGGCGATGATCCTATCGGCCTTAGTGGGCAAAGTGCCGATCCAACACCTCCGGAAGCTGGCATACAATTCTAGTTAACCTTTGCCACCCATCACTTGAGCATGCCCTTGATGAGCGCGGCGTTTTTGACGATATAATCAATCCCCGAAACGAGGGTCAGGACCATGGTCACCAAGACCAGCCAATTGAATGCCTTGAAGGCGACCTCCGTGGGCATCGGGGAATGATGATGACCCAGGGCGGACCAGGTCATTTGTAAGTTAGTGAAAAACAGGATAAGGACGATGACCACCATTTGGCTAGCCGTCTTCCACTTGGCCAGTATGCTGGATGTGATGACAACGCCTCGATAGGCAGCCATGGCTCGCAAGCCTGTGATAAAAAGTTCCCTGACGATGATGGGAAGGACGATCCAGCTCTTCACATATCCCCGGGCCACGAAAGCGATGAAGGCAGTTGATGTCAACAGCTTATCCGCCAGGGGATCCATGAACTTGCCGAAGCTCGTGACCACGCCCGTTTTTCTAGCCAGGTGGCCATCGTACACATCGGTGAGTGAGGCGACGGCGAAGATAAACAGGGCGAAGTAACGGGAGTAGATGCTCTCGATAAGAAAAGCAACCGTGAAGATGGGACTCAAAATGATCCTGGTTAAGGTGAGCTTATTAGGCAGATTCATCTTGTGCTTCCCACCTTCGGAGGGCTTTCGCCGTGGTCTATCACTCAAATTCTATGGACGACGCGCTGGGTCATGTGGCTCTGCGCTGAAGCTCCTCCCAGCGGCGATCAACCTCAGCTTGGGCTTTCTTTAATATATGTCTGTTTTTGGGCTCGTACAGGTGCCGAAATCTTCCCTGCTGCTTCGTCCACTCGTCAAGAGGCTTCTTTTCCTTGGGCTTGTAGGTGATTTTCCAAACGCCATTCTCCACTTCATACAGGGGCCAGAAGCAAGTCTCCACGGCCAGGCGAGCCATTTGAATGCTTAGCTCCTGGGGGTATATCCAGCCCGGAGGGCAGGGGGAGATGATGTTGATGAAGCTGGGTCCATCAGCTTCCAGGGCCTTGGCCACTTTGTCCGTTAGGTCACGCCAGCGGCTGGGTGATGCTTGGGCCACATAGGGCACGTTGTGTGCAGCAACGATGCCCGTCAGGTCTTTGGGGAACTCTCTCTTGCCGGGAATTACTTTCCCCGCCGGGCTGGTCGTCGTGTGTGCGCCGAGGGGTGTGGAGCTGGACCGCTGAATGCCAGTGTTCATATAGGCCTCGTTGTCGTAGCAGATATACAGCATTCTATGCCCGCGCTCCAGAGCACCGGAGAGTGCCTGGAGCCCTATGTCGTAGGTTCCACCGTCGCCACCGAAGGCGATAAACCGGTATTCGGCATCCAACTTGCCCCGTTTCTTCAAGGCTCGGTAAGCGGTCTCCACGCCGCTGATGGTGGAGGCCACATTCTCGAAGGCGTTGTGAATCCAGGAGCACCTCCAAGAGGTATACGGAAAGATGGATGTGGAAACCTCCAGGCAACCGGTGGCCGCGCCCACCACCACGTGGGTGTCGGTGCTAAGCAGGATCTGTCGAACGATCACAGGCGCCGCGCAGCCGGGACACATCCGGTGTCCACCACAAAGCAGTTCCTCTTTTTTAGATAGTTCTTTGAGACTAGGCATTTGCGCTCCTATTCTCGCAAGTTCAAATAATTCACAATTTTAGTAACATTTCCCGTTTTGGCGACCTTCCCAAGTTTCTGGTAGACTTCCTGAATATTTTCAATCTCCACGGCCCGTCCTCCCAGGCCATAGATGAAGTTGATCACCGGGATGCGATGGCCTTCATTATAAAGAGCCGAACACACTTCACAGAAAAGAGGTCCTCCCTGCGCGCCAAAGGAGAGAGATCGGTCAAGAACTGCTACGGCTTTTTTGCCGCTGAGAACCTTGGCGATCTCCATGGCCGGGAAGGGGCGAAAGACGCGGAGTTTCAGCAAACCCGCCTTGATTCCCCGCTGGCGAAGCTCATCCACTACTGGCCGAGCTGTACCCGCCGTGGATCCCAGAATGACAGCGGCGATCTCAGCGTCTTCCATGCGATAGGCGTCGAAAAGACCATAGGTGCGTCCGCTTTTTTGACCAAATTCATGGCCTACCTGGACGGCGACCCGTTTGGCATTCTCCATGCCATCCACCTGCGGTCGTTTGTGCTCAAAGTAGTAGTCGTGGAAATCGATGGGGCCATAGGTTACTGGATGTTGTGGATTCAATAGGGGATATGGAGGCTTATATTCTCCGACAAATTTCTGAACCTCCTTCTTCTCCAGGAGGCGGATGTCCTCCATGCCGTGGCTGATGATGAATCCATCCAAGGTGACCATGGCCGGAGTAAGCACATCAGGATGTTCTGCGATTCGCATCGCCTGTATGGTGTTATCGTAAGCCTCCTGGGCATTTTCGCTGTAAATCTGGATCCACCCCGCATCTCGACAACCCATAGAGTCACTGTGATCGCACAGGATGTTGATGGGCGCGGAGAGGGCTCGGTTTACCACGGGCATAACGATGGGCAGCCGATTGGATGCAGCAATGTAGACAATCTCCCACATCAAAGCCAATCCGTTGGCGGCGGTGGCGGTCATCGCCCGAGCTCCCCCAGCGGATGCGCCCACAGTGGCGCTCATGGCGCTATGCTCCGACTCCACCAGGATCAGCTCGGTGTCCACATCGCCATCGGCCACGAAGTCTGCGAACTTCTGCATCAGGGCCGTTTGAGGTGTGATGGGATAAGCGGCCACCACATCGGGGTTGATCTGCATCATGGCATAAGCGGCAGCCTCGTTTCCCGTTAATGCTAAAATTTTTGCCATATCTTACCTCCCAACCATCTGGGGGCTTCACTTTTTCTCTTTGACCATGGTAATAGCTTTGATCTTGGGGGGACACTCTTCGGCGCAGATCCCGCAGCCTTTACAGTGTTTCATATTAAAACCGGCAAACTTCTCGTTCTTAACAATGATGGCGCCATCTGGACATAATATCCAACATAACAGACAGTTGGTGCATTTCTTCGGGTCATGAACAGGCATGAAGGTTCGCCAACCACCGGTTTCGTATTTTTCAGAATTTCCCGCATCGAGGATCAGCGCCCCCAAAGGTAGATCCTTGTATCCTGGTTCCTTGGCCTGACTCACTCGGTCTTCACCTCCTTGTAAGCTCTCTTGATGGCCTTTATGTTACCCTTTATCACCTCTGGGCGGAACTTTTCAGAAAATTTGTTGCGAAATCCATCAACCAAGCCTTCCAGGGGCAAAATCCCCGTGGCCTTCATGACGGCACCTATCATTGGGGCATTTGGAATGGGCTTGCCGATACAATCGATGGAAATCTGGGTCGCATCCACGGTGAAGATTTTCCTACCCTTCAAGGTGAGTCTTTTTCTGATCGTCCCAGGGCTCTCCAATGTGTTCACCACCAGAATGCCGGCCTCGGGCAGCCCTTCGGTCACATCTACGGCGTCGAGGAGGGTTGAGTCCAAAACGGCCACAGCGTCAGGGGTGTGGATAGGGGAGTGGATGTAGATGGGTTCCTCGCTGATGCGAGTAAAAGCTCTCACTGGTGCACCCCTTCGCTCGGCACCGTACTCTGGAAAAGCCTGTATGTGTCGGCCCTCGCCCAACGCGGCTTGTGCCAAGATCTTGGCTGCCGTCACAGCTCCCTGGCCGCCCCTCCCGTGCCAGCGGATTTCGGTCATCTCTGTCATGCATGTGCCTCCTGATTGTTGAGATTCGAGTTGGTGTTTCTTAATGATTGTCGTTTGGCGGATTCGAAGCTGGTTACGTCATTCGTTTGTCGAAGTTCGATGTTCGATAACTATCTTTTCCGAAAATCCTTCCATTTTTTAGCCAGAAGGTAGATTTGCCTACTTGTTTTATCGTAAGTGTCAATAAGTTTCTCACATAAAACCTGGTCAACCCGTGAAGAATAGAGATCTCGCGTGTGACTTAATGATACAATCATCTCGTTACTTTCACCCAAAGCCTCATAGAGATATTTCTGGAATCCTCTTCTCTGATGCCTTTTTGCGTATCCCTCAGCTATGAGACGAGGAATTGCTTTGGCTGATCTGCGCAATTGATCGGCAAGATCATCGCGCTCTTCTCGAGGGAGCTTGGTTACTATTTTTGTGATGACCTCGATAGAGGCAGCATAGGAATTCTTATAAACTTCTAAATCCCAAAAGCTGCGAATTCGTTTGCTTGATTCCATTCCGGATGCAGCGCTCTGATGTGAGATTCGTTATTTATAATCAGAGAAAAATGACACACCGCATGCTATTCCCTATCTGGCGATTCTTTTGGTTGAGATCCATTTTTTGTTACAATGTCCATAACAGGTCTGCTACCTCTCTGGGAATTGCAGTGCAGGCGGGCGGTGACGAGATTATCAAAAGAGTTGTCTCCTCCCTCAGATATGGGTTGCAGATGATCGAGAGTTGCTGTGAAGCGGGTGAGCTGCTTGTCACAATAGCGGCACTTGAATTGGTCTCTTTCGAATACTTTCAGACGGTTTTCTCGAACATTGTAATAATCGAGTTCCTTTTTGGTATCAATAGGTTTGGGTTCGGCCTTTTCTGATTTCTGCATCAGATCCTGACAGAGAGAAATCTCCTCCGGCAGGTGAATCTTGTATAGAGTGCCATTTCGATTCGTGTCTCCTGCTTTGGTGATGGCACCCTTCTGTTCCAGACCTTGCAGGGCTTTCTGGACTGCAGCATAACTCAAACCATCAGACTGGCCACTTGAGGACGTAATAACGCCCTGCATCATGCCACGGACGCTCGCGCGCGTGAACTGCGTTCCAGTCGCAAGGATAGAATTGCGAAACAGATGCCAGTAAACGGCTGATTCATATGGATATAGGGAAGGTTGCAGAAAGTCGACGATCGAGCAAATGATCTCCGGTAGCTCCAGTGCGCTGAAGTTCTGAACGAAAGCTTTGTCGTCAGATGACGCGGTTGCTTTCTCTATTTCATCGAGCAATATTCTGATCTGATCAAGCTGTTTCACATTCGTTCCTTTGTTTCGACTAAATCTCGGATTGCATATATTATGCCCTGCTTGTCATTTTCACGATCCACGATTCACGAAAGACGAATCACGTTACGTGCTTCGAGACCGCCAAACGACCTCCGACTTACGCGACAATCACAGCTCTATCCGATCCTCCAACGCCCGGGTCAATGTCGCCTGATCAGCATACTCCAAATCGCCGCCCACAGGCAAACCTCTGGCCACGCGCGTAACTCTGACCTTCAGCGGTTTGATCAGCTTCATCAAATACAGAGCAGTGGCTTCTCCCTCCACATTGGGGTTTGTGGCCAAGATGACCTCCTTGACTCCCTGGCTCAACCGGTCCAGCAATTCTTTGATATGCAGATCATCTGGGCCGACACCGTCAAGGGGGGAAAGAGCCCCACCCAGAACGTGGTAATGTCCTCGGTACTCGCCTATCTTCTCTAGGGCCAGCACGTCGTTGGGCTCCTCCACCACACAGATGGTGGTGGAGTCTCTGGTCTCGTTTCGGCAAATGATACAGGGGTTTTCCTCGGTGAGGTTAAAACAGACAGAACAGTGTCGGACCTTCTCTTTAACCGCTTTGATGGCGCTGGCCAGGGAGAGTGCCTGGTCCTGAGATACTTTCAGTATGTAAAACGCCAGCCTTCGAGCCGACTTAGGCCCAATCCCAGGCATCTTAGCCAGCTCATCTATAAGCTTGGATATGGACTGTGAAGTTTTAAACATCTCAATGAAATGGACACCCAGACGAGATGGGACCTTGACTCTCAGAACAGGCCGGGGATTTTCAAACCGGCCAGGCCCTGGGGAATGAGGCCGCCTGTAATCTTGCTCATCTCCTGCTTGGCTATTTCTGAGGCGTTTTCCCGAGCCTGGTTTGCCGCGGCTACGATCAGATCTTCCAGAATCTCTACATCATCGGGATTGACGACCTCCGGGTCGATCTTGATGTCGATGAGCTCCTGCTTCCCATTGACAACCACGGTAACCATTCCTCCTCCGGCGGTTCCCTCCACCCTTTTTTCCGCCAGCTCCTCTTGAAGTTGTTCCATCTGCTTTTGGAGCTGTTGGGCTTGTTTGAGAATCTCGTTCAATGCTTTGGACATGTCTTTCCTCTTGGTTTACTCGATGAGCTCCCCATCCATGGTTTTTAAGATGTCGCCGATAATAGGCTCAATCTTCACCACCTCCTCTACGGAAGGCTTTCGGTCGGGTGGCTCAGCGGAAGGCCTCTGTTTTTTAGGGGATTTCGGTAGTTCTGCCAGAGTGAACCTCACCTGGGAATCCTTTCCCAGAATCGTCGAAGCCACTTCCTCGATGACAGAGCGATTTTTCTCTTTCTGTGCCTGTTCTCGATGAAAATTGCAGGACTTGGGAAAAGAGATGGTCAGAGTATTATCCTGAAGCTTCGAAAGCTCACCGTGCTGCAATATGGCTCCCAGAGAGGCTCTTTTATTCTTCACCTCATTCAGCATATGACCCCAGAGATTTTGAACGTCCCCCTTTGGCTCTATGCTCGGCGAAGTTGGTTCCTCGGGCACAAGTTCTTTCTGAATTGGCTGTGTCGGGACCTCCCGTTGGGGACTCAAGTGACCCTCTTCTCCTAAAACTCGATTCAAACCTTGCACCAAGTCTCTCAGGTGGACAGTGGCTTCCATCTTGGCCAGCTTGACGGCCATCATCTCCAGCAGAAATCTGGGTCTGCTGCTGTATCTCAAAGCGTTTTCTGTCTCCGAGACGATGGCAATCATCCTGAGCAGATCTTCCTCCTCCATCTCAGCCCCCTGATCTCCGTACCTCTTAGCCTCGGAGTCGGGAAGGTCCAGAAGTTCTGGGGATTCGGGGGCCGTCTTCACCAGCAGAAGGTGACGCAGGTGATCCAGCAGACCGTCCACGAATTCCTCCATATCCCAGCCCCGCTCATCCACAACGGCCACAAGGTCGAGTCCTTTCTTGGGATCCTGGGCGCGTACAGCTTCCATGAGCTGGAAAAAAAGATCGCGACTGGTCAGCCCCAGGGCTTCGGAGACCATCTCCTCGGTGATCTTCTGACCACCATAGGAGATGACCTGATCTAAAAGGCTCTGGCCGTCGCGCAGACTGCCCTCGGCCTTTTTGGCGATGAGCGACAGAGCGCCTCTCTCCACCTGGATTTTCTCCTGTTTGGCGATGTAAGCGAGGCGCTGAACGATCTGCTTGGTGGAGATGCGCCGGAAGTCAAAATGCTGGCAGCGGGACAGGATGGTCAGAGGGATCTTCTGGGGTTGGGTGGTGGCGAAGATGAATACCACATGGCTGGGGGGTTCCTCCAGGGTTTTCAGCAGAGCGTTAAAGGCCTCAGAGGTGAGCTGGTGTACTTCGTCGATGATGATGATTTTGTATTTTCCTCCTACGGGACTATATTTGACATTCTCCCGGAGTCCGCGAATATCCTCGATGCGCCGATTGGAGGCTCCGTCGATCTCCAGCACATCCATGCTGCGGTCGTCGGTGATCTCTTTACACAGGATGCACTTGTTGCACGGGGTGGGTGTGGGACCTTCTTGGCAGTTGAGGGCTTTGGCCAAAATGCGAGCAGTGGTGGTTTTACCTACCCCCCGAGGGCCGGAGAACAGATAGGCGTGTCCTATGCGCTCAGAGCGGATAGCGTTTTGGAGGGTTCTGGTGACATGTTCTTGGGCGATGACCTCATCGAAACTTTGAGGACGCCATTTCAAAGCCATCACCTGATAACTCATATGGTGACTCCAACCAGTTAAAGGGCAACGATGATTTGAGCATTCCAGGGGTTGGAAAACCAAGGAAAGCCCCGAAAGCTCAAGCCACATTAGCTGTGAAATGAGATTTAAGGGAGGATAGAGAGGAAAGCTCGGATCCTATACCCCTAGGTCCTATGAATTATGCAATGTGCCCGAGTGCTAGTCAAAGAGGTGGTCTTAACCTTTCCTGAGAAGAAAGTGAAAAGGTCGTGCACCCACCGTCGATCCATCACCCCAATGAGAGCGGGAACAGTTAACTCCGATCAAGTGCCCCTGCGGCACCCAAGAGGGCTTGCTTACCGCTGCTACCTTCCGGTCCTGACGGGATTGGGCAAGTTCTCGTCGCGCAGGACTTGTTCATCAACGCCACTTATTCAAACCCTCCAAGGGGAGAAGAAACCTCAGATGGGAATTCAACCCCGCTATAGCGGATTGCGGGTATAGGGCACCGCTAGCTCCCCGTCTAGCACGACCTCACGCATTTCCCAACTTCTGAGGTGGAGCTGACAGATCCCAATAGCCTCCAGGACGGCCTTTTCATTTGGGACCTGCAGAGACCACCCTGGGAAGAAAAAATGGAGCAGAGCGGGATCGAACCGCCGACCTCATCCGTGCGAGGGATGCGCTCTCCCAGCTGAGCTACTGCCCCACAATGAGAGCGTCGTCTTAGGAACGATCACCGAAATTCCTCCATCGAGCCTATTTCCTATCGTCCCTAAACGCGTAAAGCAGACCGTGAGATGAACTGGGTAAAAGATAAAAATCGTCGGATAGTCTTTAGATTAAAAAGCAGCTATCTAATATAGCAACTTCCCCTATAAAGTCAAGGACATTTTCGGCCAAGAAAGGAGAGCACAAGGCATATTGGCAAGCCTCTGCCCGGAGTGAGATGGGCACATTATCTCCTTTTTTTAGAGTTCTAATTTTCAGAAATTAGAGGTGATGAAGATCCTTCTGTCATAGAATTTTAAGGTTTTCTGACCCTTCGAAACGCATGAAAAGCATCTTACAACACCTACTTTTTACAAATTCCTCTTGACTCTGAGAGAATTATAAGTAATAATAATTATTCTATTGTTAATATTCCAAACAACATTCTCCGAGAATTTGGCAGTCCGGAGGATCAACGGGAGATGCGCCAGACCGGGTTCCGGTGTGAGTCACAGAGCGCGTGATGATCTTTCTCGGCGGCGGGATTTGGAGAGATAACACATTCCAGATCTCTGGCCGGCACTATTTTGTCTGAGAGGGAGGTGAATTTCTCACGGAACTTGTATTCAAATTGTCCGTTAAGAGAATTCGAGAGAATCGTGTCACTCATGGAGGGGTGAAAAGATGACGCAGATAACTCCTCAGGTCAAGGAGGCCATTCAAGTTGCTATTCAACTGGAAAAGGATGGCCGGCAATTTTTCGAGAAGGCCGCTGAAGAGACGAAGAACGAACTTGGCAAGAAGATGTTCCTCAAGCTGGCCTCCGATGAAGTTCGTCACCTGGTGACCTTCGAGAAGATGTTCAAGTCAATTGCCGATCCTAAGACTTGGAAGGAGCTGCTCAAGGAAGGGCCACCTCGAGAGCGAATGCCATATTTTTCCGAAAAGGCCGAAAGCAGGAGTCCTGCCGAGAAAGGTGCCGGTGAGGTGGAGGCCCTTCGCCAGGCATTGGATGTGGAGCGAAAGGCCATCGATTTTTTTAAGGAGGTGGCAAAACAGGCAAGCGATCCCGAAGCCAGCCGGATTTTTGAGATCATAGCTCAAGAGGAGGTCTCGCATTACGATCTCATTCAAGCCCAGATTGATTCTGTCACCAATGCGGGATTCTGGTTTGACGTGGACGAGTTTAAAATGGACGGTCTCTACTGAGGCTCCGGAGAGCCAAGATTATCCTGACCACCACAACCGTGAGGGGCTCGTCAGATCTTAAAAGCGGCCGACCTGAGTCGACAAGGGGCTGCCGTTGCGTCAGTTACTCCTTTGCCCTGGGCGCCTTTACTGAGGAGCCTCTCTGGGACTACCTCTGAGCAAGGAAATGGAGAGAAAAGACAGCTCTTGATAGGGAGGTATGGCGGTGATGATTGCGAAGCGATGCCATCTGTTGGCAGTCACTGCGCTGCTGTCCTTGGTTCTTTTGGGAAGCTTGAGTTCCAGAACAGCCGATGCGGAGGAAGTGATCAAAAAGAAAGATAGGGAGCTGTTACGGAAAGAGTTACGAGATCTTTCCGGTGAGGTAACGATGGTCATGTTCACTCAGGAGCTGGAGTGTCAGTACTGTGCTCAGACGCGGCAGCTCCTGACGGAACTGGCCTCTTTTTCGGACCGGTTGAAGCTGATAATCCTGGATTTCGTACGTGATAATGAGGAGGCGGAGGGCTATGGGGTGGACAAAATACCGGCCATCGTTTTGCTAGGAGATGAGGATGTGGGCATCAGATATTATGGGGTGCCCGCCGGATACGAGTTAGCCGCGTTGCTTGAGACCATTCGGGACCTCTCCCTTGGCTCCACGGATCTGGAAGACGAAACGCGGGAGAGGCTCCGTACGTTGGCCAAGAATGTGCATATCCAGGTGTTCGTCACTCCTACCTGCCCGTATTGTCCCAGAGCGGTGAGAACGGCTTATAAGCTGGCCCAGGAGAACGATTTCATCCGGGCCGATGTGCTCGAAGCCATTGAATTCCCGCATCTGGCAAACAGATATCATGTGCGCGGGGTGCCCATGGTGGTCATCAACGAGACAACCAGTTTCGTGGGTGCCCAGCCAGAGGCTCTTTTTGTGGATAAGATTTTGGAGGCGGTTGAGTAGCCCAGCTGAGAGGAGGAGAGTGGCCTGATGAGCAGAGGGAGTTTCTTCATCATATTGTTGTTTGTTCTGTGGTTTGTCTTGATGCGTTTCGTGTTGCCTAAGTTTGGAGTATATACCTGAATGAGCAAAGCCTGTGCTCCCGAGGATCGGGAGAAAACTGAACAGCTAAAGTAAGGCGGAAACTTCTGTTTTCGCCTTTTTTTGTGCTCCGCTGATGCCAACCTTGAACTCCATGAGTGGCGCACAGATTTATCCCTTGCCCACAGCGGGGACTTTTTTTATTGTTAGATATGAGAGAGTGAGTCTCGAGAAATTTGTCCTGATGTCGCCACATATAAATAAGGATGGTATGGCATGAACTATGTGGTCGGAATAGATGGTGGTGCTACTAAAACTGCTGGTCTGCTGGCTGACCTGGAGGGACATGTCTTGGCCCAGGGGTCTGCGGGCCCCACCAATTACCAGGTCGTGGGTTCCTCGGGAATCACCAATGAGGTTCCTCAGCTGGTGCACGTTCTGTTCGCCAGCGCTCGTGTGCCTGAGGAGAAATTGGCCTGCATTGCACTGGGGCTTGCCGGTGTGGGGAGGCCGGGAGAGCCCGAGCAAGTGGCCGCCATTGTGGAGGACCTTCATCTGGCCCGGAAAGTGGTGGTGGATCACGATGCCATAATTGCCCTGGTGGGTGCCCTTGGCGACCAACCAGGCCTGATCGTCATCGCGGGTACCGGCTCTATCGCACTGGGCCGGAATGCCCAGGGCCAGAGGGCGCGCTGCGGTGGGTGGGGGTACCTGTTAGGAGATGAGGGAAGTGGCTATTTCGTAGCTCGCCAGGCCTTGATGGCGGCGTTAAAGGCTTTCGATGGTCGTGCAGGGGAGACGTTGCTGACGAAGAGGCTCCTGGGGGAGCTAGGTTTACAGACAGTGGAGGAGATCATTCCCAGAGTCTATCACCAGGGAATGAGCCATGATGAGATGGCCACTCTGGCCCCTTTGGTTTTCGATGCTGCCCGGAAAGGCGATGCTGTGGCTCAGGGCATTCTAGACCGGGCTGGTAGAGAGCTGGGATTGATGGCCGCGGCCGTGATCTCGAGGCTGGGGATGAAGGGCGGTAATGTGACCATAGGTTTGGTGGGAAGCCTGTTTAGGGATAAGGACTTGCTCCTGGCGCCTATGCAAACCGTATTGAGCCAGGTGGTTCAGCCGGAATTCATACAACCTCGCCTGGGTCCCGTTCAGGGAGCCACGATTCTGGCCCTGAAGGCGGCCGGTGTGGTGGTCACATCGACCATGTTGAGGTCCTTGAAGGGTGATTCAACTGAGTTGAATAGAAAAAGGCCATAAAGCTAAGAAATAAAATCCTTGACAAGTTAGGGCGATTGTGATAGAATACCATAATGGGAGGGTACCAAGCCGACCAACTCCCCATTTGATTAAAAGTTAAGGGACTTTCTCTTCGTTCGGAGAGAGCCATGCACCGAGGCTGTATCAAGGGCAGCATAGTCCTGATCCTCTTGGCTTTTTGTTTTGCCATCCCCACGGCCCGGGCGGTGGAGCGCTGCGTTTTGGTGGAGCT
>LJUY01000078.1 GCA_001304015.1 candidate division Zixibacteria bacterium SM23_81
CATTGGAGCCTTTTGTCCAAAAAGTTGAGCAGGTAGGAGTCGAAGGCCAACAGATTTGTCCCAGGTGCGGAGCTGAAACGTCTCCCGAAATGAGGTACTGTGGCGAGTGTGGCTTCAACCTGGCCTCAAAAGTAGGGGTGTCAACCTGCCCCATGTGCGGGGCTGAGGTACACTCCAGGATGAATTTCTGTGGGAGGTGTGGTGTCCCCCTTGTGCCGTAATGCATTCATCGTAGTTAATATGGTGGAGAGAATCTCTTAGACACGGATTCATCGGTGTCAATGGAAAATCCATCATCGACTGTCTTGATCCAGCCCCAGCTCCTTCGCAAGTTTGACTATGCTGTCCCAGATTTCCTCAGGTAAGGGGATGCCCTCTTTCATCCGTTTCTCTTTCGTCTCCCATTCAGGTTCACCTGGGATGAGCACTTTGTTGCCCGGTTCTGGTTCAACGGCTTTTACCTGGGCGATTAGCTGGTCTGTGTTCCGTTTGAAGTTGTCCAGCCCCACGAAAGCCTCAGGGTTGATGGCTATCGCAAACACGCCATTCGCCGAGGGAGGTATACGGTTTGGGTTAGGCCCTGTCCTAGATCCCGTGAGGACAGCGCCGAGGAGCTCAGAGACGAGCTGAAGGCAGTAGCCTTTGTACAGCCCGAAGGGAAGGAGCCACCCCCCTTCTTTGACTGCGAATGGATCGTCAGTGGGGTTATTATCACTGTCCCTGGCCCAGTGGGTTGGTATCTTCGCGTTTTTCGCCCTGGCGACGGATAATTTTCCGTCGGCGACGACGGATGTGGCGTAGTCTGTTAGGAAGGGTTCGGTTTCTCCGGTGGGGACTGCCACGCTCAACGGGTTTGTCCCAAAGAACTTGCCGAGGCCCCCGAAGACCGAGACAGAGGGTGTGCCGACGTTGACAAACATGAGGGCTATTATGCCCTGTCTTGCCGCCCAGTCGGTGTAGAATCCGATGCGGCCTATGTGGTTGCAGTTGAAGGCGCCGATGGCGCTCACCATGTTTTCCTTCGCCTTTCTTACAGCAGCTTCGACGAGGTACTTGGCGGTGACTTGGCCGGGGGCCCATCTGCCGTCGATTAGGGCCGTGGTGGCCGTCTCCTGGACGATCCTGGGCTCTGCGTCGACCTGAATGTGACCGCCTTTGATGCGGTCAGAATAGGTCACGTAGTATTGCACGCCGTGGGAGTCGTGGCCCGTGAGGCTTGCCTCGACCAGGGTCTCTGCGACGAATTTAGCTTTCTCCTGCGTCAGCCCTTGGGCCTTGAATATTTCGGTGCCCAGTTTCAGAAGCATGTCTGCGGGTTGGAGGAACATGTCGATAGACAATGAGGCGAGGAGTATAAAGGTGTGAGGGCAGAGGAGCACTTTTATACCTTTGGCACGAGCTCGGCTATGCCCTGGAGGAAGGCTTCGATGTCCTCCATTTCGATGCCGTAGTGGGTGACGAGCCTCAGTCTGGAGGTCGTGCCCCGGCTCTTCCAGCCGAGCTTGGCGCATGCCTCGGTCCATTCGATTCCGGTCCATCCGAGGTCTGAGAGGTCGATGTAAACCATGTTGGTCTTCACGGGGTTGAGTATCTTTATGCCGTTTATCTCGCTCAGGCCTTCGGCAAGTCGTTTGGCGTTAGCATGATCGTTTACCAGCCTATCCACCATCTTCGTAAGTGCGACGATGCCGGGGGCTGCTATGATCCCCACTTGCCGCCTCCCGCCACCCAGCATCTTCCGATACTTGCGGGCCTTCTTTATGAGGTTCTCTGGTCCAACTACCATGGATCCTATTGGGGCGGATAGGCCCTTGGAAAGGCAGATCTGAACGGTGTCGGCGTACTGGGTCAACTCTTTGACGTCGACTCCAAGGGCAATGGCAGCGTTGAAGACCCTGGCGCCGTCGAGGTGCACTCCTAGGCCGTGCTCTTTGGCCACGTCCCAGTCGGCCTTCATCTGGTCGACGGTTAGGGGGATGCCTCCTGAGGTGTTGTGGGTGTTCTCCACGCAGAGGAGGGAAGTGGGGGCGTGGTGGATATTGTCGCCCCTCACGGAAGCCCTGATGTCTTCGGGCTTGATCCAGCCCATCTCGCCTTCTATGGTGCGGGCCATGAGGCTTCCCATGACGGCGAGTCCTCCAACCTCGTTCAAGTAGATGTGGCTGTTTCTTTCTAGGATGATCTCGTCGCCTCTGTTGGTGTGGGAGAGGATGGCCACGGCGTTCCCCTGGGTACCGCTGGTGACGAAGAGGGCGGCCTCCTTTCCAAGCATCTCGGCGGATAGGCGCTCGAGCTCATTGACGGTGGGGTCGGCTTAGTGACCGTGTCGCTCCTGAAGTCGAGGTTCTTCTCTACCATGAGTTTCAGCCTTCTCTAGAATGGGCGCGGAGGTTACTTAATATGTTTAACTATACCGGGATGCGTTCAGGTGTGACTGTTTGATGTGCTCGCCGGCGTTCTCGAGGACCGGAGTGCCATGCCCGGGGAGCATTATGTCCACCTCTAGCTCGGTGAGCTTCCTCAGGGAATTGATGATTGCCTTGAGGCTGCCCGACTCCCCGTCACATCTTCCAAAGCTACCTTCAGGGAACACGGTGTCTCCTGAGAACAGTATCTTGCGATCCTCGTTGTAGAGACACACGCTGCCCTCTGTGTGCCCCGGGGTCCAGATGACCTCAAACGGCCCGATCTCCGTCTCGATTAGGTCCCCGTCCTCGACTATCACGAGGTTTTGACCGAATCTTGAGGCTATGTACTTGGTGTCCAGTTTGTGGACGAAGACCTTGGGGTCGGCTCTCTCGAGGATGATGAAGGCTCCCATTGCGTGGTCATGGTGGGCGTGGGTGAGGACGATCCCTTTCACCATGTTTGGGGTCACACCGAGTTCCTCGAGCTGAGGCCAGACAGGATTAGCGTAATTGCCAACGCCAGTGTCAAATATCACGGCTTCGTCTTTCCCGACGACATAGATGTTGCTGCAAAGGCCTTCACCGATTATTAGATGTATGCCCTTTAATCTTTCTGAGTATTCGCCCAAATCAAAGGTCCTTGGCAATGTAAATCGACCACTCGATTTACGTAACTCAATAAAAACCCTTCCCAGTTGCCTTTTTTCAGTGCTCGCCCGTGCGCGTCATGGCGAGGCCCAATCCTAGAAAGGGGGGGATAAGCTCATTGAAGTTATTCCCTCCTAGAGAATCAACTATGTCTTAAATCTTATTTTCTAGGTGGTCCAAAGGGCGGCCTTACCTAGATACTCGTTGACCTCCCACTCCTTGACCGAGACATTGTCCACATCCAGAGCAAAGATAGAGTGGAGCCTTGCGTTCTTTATCTCTTCATAAGAAACAGGTGGGCTGGTGTAATAGAGGTCACAGAGCTTCTTGATCGTGGATATCTCTTCATCCGTTCTGAATCTGGGAGGTTTGGTCAGCGCCGGGTGGATCTGCATGATATAGTACGGCGGAGTAGCCAAGATGAACTTGTTTGCGAACCCGCTATACCTTGTGACCTTGCTGGCAATTCTGGCACGGAGATACGTCAGAGGGTCGAGGGCGTTCTCCGGGGAGACAAAACCCGTCTCCACCTCGACGATCGCTGTGCCATAACCCTTTATGGCGTAAACGTCGCAGAGGACCTTGTCGACGGTGTGCTCGAGCTCCACCTCGAAGCCGCTCTTGATGAGGTGCATGGCACAGATGAGCTCCAGGACAGAGTGGTTGATCTTCGCCTTGTTCATCTTGTTGAGCTTGATCAGCTTGTCCCTGAGCTCCACCAACTGGGCGTATTCAGCATCGTCCAGCCCTGCCCGCATCTTCCCGAGGATGATGTCCAGGTCATCCCTGAAGCGGTTCAGCAAACACACCTCATCGTAGGCTTCTACTCCTTTGGGAGAGGCCTAATATTTAACTTGTAAGGTGGCGCCCTCAAGCAGACTATTCTGACCGGTGCTTAATTTCCAAACCTAGACCAATCAGGGGTGCACATCCTTCCACCCTGAAAAGGTGGCTGGAGCACCTACAATCACTACAGCCGAACCCTTTCACGGGAACTCCTCTCTCTGAAACCGCATCTGCTATGGCACACTCGGTCTTGACATCAGACTCTCGAACGAATATCGAGTCAACGCTAACCTCTTCCGCCTTGAGTAGGTAGTCAATATGCCAGTGGATTGCCCCATAAGACCCCCGGCTTGTGTTCAGATGTCGCCTCAACCGGGCGTCGAGACCATTCATGGCTGATCCCACGTAAACATACATACCCTGGGGGAATGTCAGCTGGCCCAAGGCCCCGACATCAAGAACCAGATCTTTTTCGACTCTTATACAGAGACAGTAAGCCCCACGAGAGGTCATACCTCTAATTATGGACCATTTTTTAAAGGAGTTCCGCTGTCATCACAAGTTCAAGCGCACGGTTGCGAAAAGCCAAAAAATGAAAAATATGAGCTTAGGGGAACTATACCCCAATGGTTGTAAAAGCGGTCATCCTGGATTTTGGTGGAACTCTGGCCTCGGGCCAGATCGACTGGGGTGAATACCATCTCGCCATCCAAGGCCTGCTGAAAGGCATGGGATTCCCAGTGAGCCTCAAGAAGCTGAAGAAGGCTATCGGAGCCTCCCTGGGTGAGCTCGAAAAGATCAGGTCCAGGGGCCAGGAGATGACCCTTGAAGAGGTCTACGGATCAGCCCTGAGCAAGCTGAGGCTACCGCCCGAGGAGGATATCCTTGAGATGATCCATAACCTCTTCAAGAGGCACTATATCTCAACTTTCTACCCATGCACCGAAGATGTACTTGAAAGGCTTGCCAAAGGTTACAATGTTGCCCTGATCTCGAACACCATGAGCGACCAGCCCAGGCTGCTATTGGAGGAGACAGGCTTGGACAGGTATTTCGACGTGATCGTCTGTTCCAGGGATCTGGGCATCAGGAAACCCAACCCCAAGATCTTCGAATATGTCTTGGAGAGGCTCTGCGTCGAACCGGAAGAGGCGGTGCACGTCGGGGACAGCATAGAGGCAGATATGGAGGGAGCTGTGGACTCAGGAATAACGCCCGTGTGGATCAAGAACCCTGAGGAGAGTCCATGGGCCGGTTACGCGATTTCGAGTATCTGCGAGCTACCAGAGTTCCTTGAGAAAATTGACCCTAAAAGTTAGATCTGTCATTTCATCACATAGATGTGTATTGAGTGGCTCCGATACCCCTCTTTGAACTTCAGGTTCCTAGCCTGCTGCCAGTTGGGGATGGAGAAGTCGTGGGTTATCACCCTGGCGCCTTGCCTGAGCTCCTGCTCTAGCTTCGGCCTGACCTTCTCGTTCGCTCCCGTTGTGAGGTACATCGTCACCACATCGGCGGGCTTGAGATCCATGTCGAAGATATTGCCGTGGATAATCTGGACTCTATCCGCCAGATCCAAGGATTTCACCTTCATCCTAGCTTCTTGGACTAGACGTTTATTGATTTCAACTCCCACGCCTCTCGCCCCAAACTCCTCCGCCGCCATGATCACGATCCTACCATCCCCGCAGCCTAGATCGTAGAGCCTCTCCCCGGGCTTCAGCTCGGCGCATTCGAGCATCTTCCTAACTACACTCACAGGCGACGCGACGAATGGGGCGATCGAGTTACGTCCGTTGAACACGCTTTTATCCTCTGCCGGCTCTCGTTTTATGCATTGTATTTCCTCCAAAGCATACAATAAAAAGGGTGTGTAGAGTAGGGGTTGGTCAAAGGCTGATGCAAGGAAGATCGTTTATCTCTTTCATTTGGTATGAGTTACACATGGAAGGAGATTCGAAGGTCAGATGCTGGAATACAACCAACCCTCTATACATCGAATATCACGATAAAGAATGGGGAGTTCCTGTCATGGATGATGGGACGCTCTTTGAATTTCTAGTTCTCGAAGGTTTCCAGGCAGGCGTCAATTGGGAGCTGATCCTTAGGAAGAGAGAGAACTTCAGGAAAGCTTTCGACAATTTTGATCCTGTGAAGGTCTCTCAATACACCGACGAAGATGTGGAGAGGTTGATGAACGACGAAGGCATCATCAGGAACAGGCTCAAAATTACATCAACAATCAACAACGCTCAAAGGTTCTTGGAGGTGCAGAAAGAGTACGGCTCTTTCAGTGAATACATATGGAGGTTTGTGGATGGAAGGCCGATCAATAATCGGTTCAAATCGTTCAAAGAAATGCCATCGAAAACAGAAACTTCGGAAGCAATGAGCAAAGACCTCAAGAAGCGAGGATTCAAGTTTGTGGGGCCTGTAATATGCTACTCGTTTATGCAGGCTGTCGGTCTAGTGAACGATCATCTTGTACATTGCTATAGACATGACGAAATTATCAGCTGTTTTAAGGAATGAGAATACAACTCAACGGGCGCTTGTGTGCCTTGAGCAATTTAACGAATGCCAGCTGTCCATCGATTCGTTCATTGACAGCCTTGAGGTCGACTCCTTCGATGGCGCGCGCGTCCGGATAAACCCTTTTTCATATCATCGCGATAAATGACGAACTCATACTTTTCATGTGCGATTGTGGAGGTACAACATGTGTCTTTGATATTTAACACGCGAACACAAAGGAAAAAACATAAAGAAAGAGTATCTGGATGAATGGCGATCTATTCCAAACTTTCATACTCAGTAAATTTATACTTCGCGCGGAAATCAGTTGATGCCCTAGATTTACCCCTCGAGTCCAGTCTTTTCCAGATAATTATGACCTTCCCCTTCAATGTTATACTGGTTATAGCATTGGTTTTGGTTGTTGGGATCATTCTGTCCTTCACTAGGAAACCAGCACGCTCCAACACACCAAAGGTAGACGTGGAGAGCCAACCCACGCAGAAAGCGGGTGGAGCGATGCCCAAGATCACACGAGAGGTCAACTTAGAAGGACATTCCGTGGAGGTCGTGCAGGGGGTAGAAGAGGAGATACCCCGGAGCTTCGAGGGCAACAAGGACGGGGTCGTCAAGCTTTACAACTGGTTCTACCGATTCGCTCAATGGAGATTAGGGGGTATTGCCGATAATATTACGCCAAGGGAATTCGTGAATATCGTTTCTGGTAAGATCCCCTCCGAAGGAACCTCCGCCTTGATATATTTTGTGACGTGTTTCGAGATAGCAAATTACAGTAAAATCAATCTGGAGGAAGAGATGCTATTAAAGTGTTTGAAGGCTGTTGAAGTGCTGAAGGATCTAATTGAAGATGGGAGTTCGCGCGTGAGTGATGATGTTATAGAACTTACGGAGACCTCTCCAGTACTCAGCTAGCATAAATAATAAGCGTGCACGTATCGCTTCTCTAATTCAGAAGACTATCGCCCGCGCGCGAGATTTTATCAACTAATTCATTTTTTCAGACAATAGATGTGGATAGGATCCCAACGGGAAGCTGAGAACATCCTCTAGGACAAAATTTTAATGCTCTGTAAACCTTTCGAGGGGCCTCGAAGGAGAATGAACTTTAAGTGGTCTTCGATGACATCCTTCTACTTTTGTGGTTCAATCCCTTTGGAGAACCCGAATGGCTCCGTAAACTCATGATATTGGGTAAGGAATCTATTTCCTTTATCTGTTGTGAAATACCGCCCCCCCTCAGAATCCAGGAACCCGTATTCCGATAGTCTGGTGATGTACTTCTTGATTATCTTGAAGTTCAGATTGGCCTTGTAGACCATTTGAGTTTTTATGGCCCCTTCCTTTGCCACATTAAGAAGGTCGGCGCAGATGTCAAGATCGTTTCTTCTCAAGAACTTAGCCCCCTGGAATTACCTGTTGCTGATTGCGCACGCGCATTACCTTGAACGCTAATCTGAGAACTCCCCACCTTGTCTACACTATAGAGTTTCTTGTAGACAGATTGCCACTTGCCTTCTTTCACATTATCGGATATTTCCCTGATGACCTCTCGGAAAGCCCGCTTCTGATCGCTATCCTCATACTTGTAGTAGATAGCCGATAGATCCGACCATACCTCGCTCTTATCTAGCTCGAGATCCATCTTAGAAGGTGGAATTACTTTCGAAAGGTATCTCCTGATTCCTCCTAGCACGTTGTGTGTAATGTCGGATATTCCAATTTTTTGTGCTACGTTCATTTGGTACACTATTTTTCAACTCCTAATCTGATTGGATGACCCATTCGTTCTTGGGGATAGAGCCCACGTGTTTTATGAGAACTGCATTATCCGTCATTATGGAGAAGTCTGAGTTACATGTTTCACAGTGATAATTGTCGTTGGTGTGGGATACTTGGGACAGGCAGATCGGGCATGTGTTTAGTTCAACCATTTTCTAATCCTCCACTTAGTCCTATAGCTGCTTTTGGTTTGATTTAAGGCTTCTCTAACGATTTTGGAAAGTATTTTCTGTTATAATCCAATATTTGCCTATTTTTTCCATTTTTGAGATATTTTCCCAAAAAGGGAACTAATCTTAGAAACAGAGATCCGACACAAAATTATACCCTAAGTTTGGATACTGGTACAACTCCAAATACATTAACGATGTGTAACTATTATGTGCGCGTGATCAGTATAATCTTGGATTTTATAGTTAGTCCCATCTCGACAAGGTTTGTATAATAAAAAGACCGCTTGGGCCATTTCTCATATTCTAGGGAAGTAACAATTGAACGTCTTTTCTTGAGACATTGTGTTCCTATTTGGAGGAATTTGAATGTTAATGAAGATTAATACTGATGTGGTGCGCGTAACCGTACTACGTGCACTTTAGGTGGATTTGGGTTAGAGCAAACCTGCGGTTCTTGGGATGATCTCTATAGTGAGGATAAATATTGTTGAAGACTGTGTTTTCGTTTTTAACTTAATCTTTATGGAAAATTGATACTTCTTTTTACACATTTTATCATCAATATTTCTATTCATAATGTTTTTGAGATATATATTTAAAAAAGGGTCTTAGTTTGTGAACGGAAAATAATGGATAAGTGCAAATTTAAAATATCAAGATTGATTGCGCAGGTCACTATTTCATACATGTAGACACGTGAGAAGAATGAAGAACGTCGGAGCATCGAAAAAAGGTAGGGAAGAGGATCCCTTGTCGGTTCTTTACCAAATGGATGAGGATCGACATATTCACGAGGGGGAAGCCTTGATTATGATAATGAAGATGCTTAACGACGTCGAAAAAACTGATATGCTAAGGATTGGCCTCAGAGAGATCGTGGATTCCGATGAGGTGT
This sequence comes from candidate division Zixibacteria bacterium SM23_81, assembly GCA_001304015.1. GTDB lineage: Bacteria > SM23-81 > SM23-81 > SM23-81 > SM23-81 > SM23-81. Next base: position 9,225 of record LJUY01000078.1, read on the forward strand.
TAGGTATGCGGTTACTGAATCTTCTCGATAGTATTATTGTGGGAATTAAAAGAGAGCAGATGGTACGTGCGAATAGAGAGTGGAAACATAGATTTTCGCGTATGTTTGAGCGCACACGACTCGATATGTATTCATGAGTACTTCTTGCACATGCGATGTACGCTCCGAAAGTGAATGTGGATTGCACGCCTATGTGAAGCTTTTATTCGGCATTTCCCTTCTCCTTCTCAGCTGGTTTCCTCGTGGAATACATCACGTGCCTGTACGCCCACGCGAGCGCCAGTGACCAGACTTCTCAATCACATTTTTTGAATTGGGAAGATTCTGATTTCAGAGCGAGATGTTGTTGTCATTGGATTGTCGCGTGACGAACCTGAAGACTACACCCCTTCTGAACAGGGCGTTGAGCATCACCAGGAACATTACCACGATGCCCGCGATCACTCCTACTGCGAGGAGGATGTCGTTTCCCGTGGCATACCAGAGACCCTCGAATGTCCCATAGATCAGCTGATATGTGAGTATGCAGAACCTGGAGACCTTGACTTCTGGATCTTCGGTTAGAACCCATAGAACCAGGAACACCATCGCTGACAGGTATCCTCCCATGAAGGCTACGAGGATGTTGCCGTGTTGATACTGGCATGATTCTATCAAAATTACTCCGTTGAGAACCCCGGAGTCGATGACGCCCTTGCCGCCCAGGAGGCGGAGGGTGGCAAGGTGGCCGTACTCATGGATCGTCGATGAGGCTATGAACAGGACTCCCAGCGTGAATATGAAGTCGACTCCCTTCAAGGACTTTAATTTGCGCATAATGTAATGCTCCCTTTTTAATGTTTAACTGAAATTATATAGAATTTTTCCTGTTGATGGGAGTCTATTGACTCTGATGGTCTATAGTTTTATCTTCATATCCATGTAATGATGCTCGGGTGGACCTGATTGGTCGAGCTATCTAGTCTGGTCGACATACAGACCATCTCCATCGTATCAGCGGCTCTGAGTGTGGTTTTCGGGGTCTACAAGGGGCTCACGGAGCTAAGGAAGGTAGTCGAGACGAGACATGTGGAAATGTTGCTGGAGTTTATTCGTCTGG
>LJUY01000037.1 GCA_001304015.1 candidate division Zixibacteria bacterium SM23_81
CGGTGGCCACAGAATAAGAACGACTACCCGGCAAAAAATGAAACAACGGCTTCTTCTCTATAGGATCAATGTGAACGGCACAGGGATTGCCATACACCAGGGTCTGAAGTTTCCCGTCAAGGTGAATGCGCACCCGGCAATCCCCCCGCTGGCCCTCTGCCAGCAGGCACTCCCGGGGACAGAGCAAACATTTAATCATGGAAGACTTTATGGATTAAGATGATGAATCATGGAAAAAAACATGACGGAAAAATACATATGGAACGACAAGGAAAAAAACTGAAACTACTCTGAATCTCTGGCTCTTTCCCGAATTATAGACCGGCGCAATATACTATGTCCGAACCGCTTTGCTCCTAAGACATGCGAACTAGACAACCTTCCCCTGACCCTTGGGAAGTCTGCACACCTGAGGTCAGAGCACACATCGAACCATGGAAAAGTTCATGAACAAGACAATGAATCATGGAAAAAAACATGATGGAAGAAAACATGTGGAACAACATGGAAAAACTGAAACTGCGCTGAATTCTCAGAACCTTTCACTTGAGGCTCCGCCATAAGCTTGCATGGCTAAAAACCGCTTCCTTCCAAAGAGCCTGAAGCTTCCCAGCCGCGCTGATGTGAACCGGAAAATCTCCACCCCCCCAACCCTCCAGCAATTGGTGTTCTCAAGGCCAGAACTAAATTGGTCGATGGCGGAGGCCATCGACTACTTCTCCTCCCAGCCATCCGGCAAGACTCGATAGTAGCGGGCCTCCCTGGGTTCCAGCCCAGCCTCCTGGATGGCCCTCTTTATCTTGGCCACATCGACCTGGGGCACGTGGGGCTGCTCCCCAGGAAGGAGGTTGACGCCCCAGGTCATCACAATAAGAAGCCAGGTCACACACAGCAGAACCAGAGGGGCAATGTCACTTCGTCGCAAACCTTTTTTCATCGGCACATCCGCCTACCTCATGTCAGCCAGTAGAGTTCTGATCTTGGCAACGACCATGTCGATGGCCACCTTATTCCAGCCTCCCTCTGGGATGATCACATCGGCGTATCTCTTGGAAGGCTCCACGAACTCCAAGTGCATGGGCCTGACCGAGCCCAAGTACTGCTCGATGACGCTTTCGAAGGTGCGACCCCGGTCGAGGATATCCCGCCTCAGACGGCGGATAAGCCGGACATCCGGATCGGTATCGACGTACAGCTTCACGTCCAGCATGTCGCGCAGGCCCTCGTCCTCCAAAACCATGATCCCCTCCAGGATGGTAACCGGCTTGGAGGGCACCTTTCCCGGCAGCATTCTGCGAGTGTGAGTAACATAGTCGTAGCTCAACATTGGCACATCCTTGCCCGCCTTGAGTTTTCGGAGATGTTTAACCAACAGGCTGATATCGAAAGAGGAGGGATGATCGTAATTGATCTTCTCCCGTTCCTCCAAAGGCAAATTGTTCCGATCCTGATAATAGGCATCCAGAGGTATCACCACGACGTTGTCCGTTCCGATCTGCTCGATGATTTTCTCGGCGATGGTCGTCTTGCCGGAACCAGTACCTCCCGCAATGCCGATGGAAATAGATGTGGCCATAATCACCTCAATGTGCTAAAAGCATTCTGACCTCAGAAATCACCCACCATCTCCACGCTCTCCGAGCGCTCGCACCGCTTTCTCCTCAATCCCAGCTTGCCCAGCAGATGCAGGGCCATACCCACCACACAGAAATAGCGGCACCAAAATCGATCGATGACCACAGAGGCTGCCAGGATGAGAATCAGAGAGGCCCACATCAAGTGAGTGCCCCTCAGGCTAAAGGCCATGGCAAAGGGCTCATACCGGAGCACCTCCTGGCTGCCGCTGAGGATCACCAGACAGATCACCAACCACAACAGCAAGGTTCGCAGACGGCTGGCCGTTCTATGCAGGGCGGGGGAGAGACGCAGGCGATAGGGAACCAGTTTCTTGAGGAACTCCTGCAGGGCGCCAAAGGGACAGAGCCAGCCGCAATAGATTCTTCCCACCATCAGTGCCGTCACCACCCCGAAGAACAACAGAAGGTACCAGGGGGCATGAACGGGAAATGGCGGAAACCGTAAGTTGATGATATTGACCAAGTGCACCACCGAAAGGGAGCCGTTTAGATAGAAGCCCACGATGCCCAGGCTCAAGATCAGGCTGACGACGCGCAAACCCCTCTTTCTCCGCCAAAAAGCCGCCAGACTCAAGGACATCAACGCCAGGAGTGCCCCCCCCTCCAGCCACCACCTATGCACCACAGAGACACCTTCCCTCTGGGCCTGAGTGGTACGCAGCAAGGCGGGCATCGCTATGGCCAGGCCTTCTCTTATGCCCCTGGCTACGGCCCTGGAGGAGATGGTCGCTCCGGAAAGGCCGTCCAGATCCTGTCCCATCACCAGAATATCTTCCACCCCTTTTCCCACAAACTGCTCTGTAAACCACGATTCCTGAAATCCCTCTACGAAGAAGGGGGTTTCAGCGTGCTCCCCGATTTCCACGCCCACCAGGTGTCCGGAGAGGTCCAAGCCCACCAGAATGTGGATCAGACCGCCATATCCTCTCACCTGCGGTACGATCTCGGCGGTGTCAAAGCAGTACCCGACGAGCTGGGCATCGCCCGTCTGCCAATTTCTGGCTAAGGCCTGATAGTGGGGAAGGGGCTCTGTCTGGGGAAGGAAACGTTCCGCTTGGGGAAAAACGGCCTTCAGGAACTCCAACTCCCGCCCGCCCTCACCCCTGTGGAGATTGCGGACGGCAAGGTTGGCGACGATGAGGAATGCACCACTTATGAGAAGAAATTTATCCAAGCCCCTCAAAGAGGTTGAGCTCCCTACTCGCTGAATATATCCGCTGAAAAGACGAAAAGTTCACACTGCGGATCCTGCCAAGCCTCCGGGGGTAAGCCAGCTTTCAAACAGGTCTGTTGGAGAAAGCTGGTCCGGTCCCAACCGTACTCCGTGGCAACCTGAGGCAACAGCAGGCCTGACTGCGAACCCCGAACGATGTAGATGCCATGTGTTCCCACCTGAATTTCAGAGACTTCACGAATCTTATGTAAAGGCGTCAACACGGAGATCTCCAACTTCAGGTCCTGCAGTTCTTCGGGAGAAACGGGTGGAAACCTGGGGTCTTGAAAGGCTGCCGCCTCGGCCATCTCTGCGACGGCCAAATACAGAGGCTTGATCCCCTGGATATAGCCGATGCAGCCTCGAAGAGCACTCCCCTTGTGGAGGGTCACGAAGAGACCCCTTTCTTCCTTTAAGCTCTCCGACGATACTTGAAAAGCAGGGATTTCCTTGCTCTGGACCCTTCGTTCGATCACGCTCCGAGCGATGCGCAGGAGCTGTCTTTTCTCCTCCACGCTCAAACCAGAGTGCCCACCAGCGTCTCGGGGGGCTTTGACTTCACCCACCTCCCCTCATTTTCTCCCGTTCGCATGCCAAATCGGCTTTTCCGGTTTAAAGTCTATGGACATAGTTAATGTCAATGACCCGTGGCCTGATGGTGTATTCACGCTCCAGCGCCAGGCCTTCCCGGTCCGAACACGGCCGCCGCCATGTAACCGACCACCTGGCCCCGATCCCCCGTCACATCGCCCGAGTTGGCATATTTCAGGACCTTGGCGCCTCTGGCGCCAAGCTTTTCGGCGGCCAGCATGGCTGCGACCATGGGACCGCCGCCACAGGCCTCACTTTCCCTGCTCTGCAGAGCCCGGTAAAGCCTCAGGGGCTCAAAGGCGTTCACGGCCTCCAGAATGGTTCCGTCTAGCTTCACGGCCCACTCGTAGGGATGGTAATGGGATAAATCGGAGCTGGCCACAATAAGCACCTTCTCCTCTCCCAGAGAAGAGGCGATGGCCTCGGCCAGGGACTGGCAGGTGGGCAGACTCTGATCGCCCATGACGATGGGCACCAACTCGAAATCCTTCAGGATGTGCTGCAAAAAGGGAAGCTGCACCTCCAGCGAATGCTCCATGGAGTGGGCTTGGGGATAAAAGTTAAGCTTCTCACTACGGGTGATAATGGCTGAAGATAACTCTGAATTAACGGGAATTACCCCCAGTGGGGTTTGGTAGCCCCCTTGTTCATAAACCGAGGCGCCCACGAAAGAGACGTGATGGCTGGGAGCTATGACGACAACCGTCTTGAAAGGTGTATCCTTAACCTGTGCATAGGCATACGCCGCGATTTGGCCGGAATACATATACCCGGCATGGGGGGCAATCAAAGCTATAATCTCACCAGGCAGTTCCTCTTTTTGCACCGCCTCCAGAAAGCCTTCTATGTGGCTGGTCAAGAGCTCAGGGTCGTCTGAGTAAAACTGCCCGGCCACCACGGGCTTGCGTATCTCTTCAGGAGGAATGGATGTGGGAGAGCTCATCGGTATCTCCCTTCTGCCCGAAAAATCCCAGCGCGCCCAGCCTAGTCCTCATGGAAAACCTGGGCGGTAAAGGTGTAGATTGTGGTGCCCTCTTGGAGATAGGCGTCCTTGGGGAGGAAGGCTTTATCCTGGCAGCAATGTTCCAGAAATTCCTGCTTGGACCAGCCTGTCTCAGTGGCCACCTGAGGCAGAAAACAGCCGCTTTGGCCTCCCCGGGTGATCCAAATGCCATGTGTGCCCAGCTGGATCTCATCGACGCTGCTGATCTCCTTCAGGGGTGACAGCACCGAAATCTCGATTTCGATTTCATTCAACTCTGAAGAGGAAACAGGAGGAAAGCGCCGATCGGAAAAGGCTGCCGCCTGAGCCATCTGGGCCACCGTTTGGCAGAGAGGGATGTCTGGCTGGAACCTCCCGATACAGCCACGCAGTTGTCCCTTTTTGTGGAGGGTCACAAAGCTGCCTCGCCTCTCATTCAACTTCGGATAAGAACTTTCCGGTGGTAAATGTTGCTTCCCCTCAAGTTTCTGCTCAATTGCCATCCGCGCGATCTTCAAAAGCTCCCTTTGCTCCTGGAGGTTTAATTCCTCACTCACAATCATCTCCTTCCCAGATATTTCACCGCCCCTCTGGTAAAAAGCCACCGCACAGTAGCCCACCACTCTGTTGCGATCGCCGATGGGCACATCGCCCGAGTTGGCGTATTTGAGGACCTCGACCTCATCCGCGCCCAACGCTTTGGCAGCCATCATGGTCACCATCACCGCATCCAGACCACACAGGGTGCACGACAGGTCGGGAATGTCCTCCTTGAGCCAGCGGGCTTCATTCTGGGCCACGGCCTGGGGTGAAAAACTCTCTATGGCCCTCAGAGTTCCCTTGTCCACACGGCAAGCCGCATCATAGGAAGGATAGTGAGACATGTCCGTGCTGGCCACGAGAAGAACCTCTCCGTCTCCCTGAGCCACCTGAGCAACGGTCCCAGCCAAAGCCTCCAGCTCCTCAGAGGAACATCGCGGACCAAGCACTATAGGCAAAATGCGAAAATCACCCAAAACCCTCTGCAGAAACGGCAGCTGCACCTCCAGGGAGTGTTCGGCCATATGGGCCTGGGGCACGTGGCGAAGTCCTTTGTTTAAAGACATCATCTCCCTGGCCATCTTCACGTTCACGGAAACGCGCCCCAGGGGGGTCTCATAGGCCCCTCCGTCGTAAAGGGAGGCGCCCGAAAAGAGAGCTCGATGGCTGGGTCCTATCAGGATCACCGTGTCGAAGGTTTTCCCCTGGATCTGCTTATAGGCATAGGCAGCCACTTGGCCTGAGTAAACATACCCGGCATGTGGGGCCACCAGCGCGACGAGGCGACCAGGCACTGGCTGTTGGGGCACATTGGCCAGAAAGCGATCTGCCTGTTGCGCCAACGCTTGGGGGTTATCCGGGTAGAACGCCCCTGCAACCGCTGGTTTGCGAACCTCAGTTGAGGACTTCATCTCGTCGGTCTTGGCCTTCTGCTGACAACGCCCTCCCGTGGATATCACAAGCAGGGCGCCGCAGATGGCGACGATCTGGTGAACTGGATGTCTTCTCATCACATCCTCCCAGCGATGCAAATCAGGTCGTAGAACACGATGGACTACCTGGCTCTGGGCGTTTTTCTCGGCCGAGCAACCCTTCGCGACCTGCTGCCGAAAGCATTAGTGAAAACTTCGTCCACGGTCTCCACGAATACAAAGTCGAGGCCCTTCCTGATCTCCTCGGGAACTTCCACCAGGTCTTTCTCGTTTTTCTTGGGTAGGACAACCGTCTTGATTCCCGCCCGATGCGCCGCCAGGGCCTTCTGTTTGACCCCCCCGATGGGCAACACCTCGCCGCGAAGGGTGATCTCACCGGTCATGGACAGCTCCGGCTTGATGGGCTTGCCGGTCAATAGAGAGGCAATGGCCGTGGCGATGGTGATGCCCGCCGAGGGACCATCTTTGGGAATGGCTCCGGCTGGAACATGCACATGGATATCCACCTTGCTGAAGAAATCCTCTGGTATCTTGAGTTTTTTAGCGCTGGCACGAACGTAGCTGAGGGCGGCCTGGGCCGATTCCTTCATCACATCTCCGAGCTGGCCAGTCAGGATAAGGCTCTTCCGGCCAGGCATCTTGGTGGCCTCCACGAACATGATGGCTCCACCCGTCTGTGTCCAGGCCAGCGAAGGTACCACACCGACTTTGGTATCATGGGTGGCCATCTCCCTGAAGAACTTCTCTGGACCCAGATACTCTGAGAGGTTATCAGGAGCGACGGTGGCTGCGATCACCTCGCCTTCGGCCACCCGCTTGGCCACCTTTCGACAGACGGTGGCGATTTCCCGGTCCAAATTCCTCAGACCGGCCTCTAAGGTGTATTTGGAGATGATCTCCCGCAAGGCCTCATCCTGGAACTGGATCTGTTCCTCCTTCAGGCCGTGTTCCTCACGTTCCCGAAGCACCAGGTACTTCTTGGCGATGTGTAGTTTTTCCTCATCGGTGTACCCAGGAAGGTCGATGACCTCCATTCGGTCCCTGAGGACGCCTGGTATGGGGTCCAATATGTTGGCCGTGGTGATGAACATCACCCTGGACAGATCAAAAGGCACCTCCAGGTAGTGATCGGAGAAACTGTTGTTTTGCTCGGGATCCAGAACCTCCAGCAGGGCGGCTGCGGGGTCCCCTCGAAAATCCTGACCGATTTTGTCCACCTCGTCCAACATGAACACGGGATTCTTGAATCCGGCCCGGCGAATCCCCTGGATGATCCTGCCCGGCAAAGCGCCCACGTAAGTACGCCTATGTCCCCGTATTTCAGCCTCGTCCCGCATTCCCCCAAGAGAAATGCGGACAAACTCGCGCCCCAAAGCTCTGGCGATGGATCTGCCCAGGGAGGTTTTCCCCACACCGGGTGGCCCCACGAAACAGAGAATGGGACCCTTCATCTCAGCCTTGAGCTTTCTCACCGCCAGGTATTCTAAAATCCTCTCTTTTACCTTCTCTAGATTATAATGGTCCTCATCCAGAACCTGCTTGGCTCGGGGAATGTCCAGATTATCCTTTGTTCCCTTACTCCAAGGCAGAGAGACAAGCCAATCCAGAAAGGTCCTGGACACTGTGTACTCTGCAGCAGCGGGAGGAATTCTGGACAACCGGTCTAACTCTCTATTAGCAGCCTCTAGGGCCTCAGAAGGCATCCTCGCGGCGGCGATCTTCTTTCGAAACTCCTCGATCTCTGCCGTTTTCTGATCGGTTTCCCCCAACTCATGCTGGATGGCTTTAAGTTGTTCCCGGAGAAAATACTCCTTCTGATCTCGTCCCATCTCCGAGGCAGCTCGGCTCTGAATCTGCTTGCCCAGCTCAAGGACATTGAGCTCCCTGTTGACATAAGAAGTCAATTTCATCAACCGTTCTTTGACGCTCGCCGTGTCGAGGATATCCTGTTTAGACTCCACAGGCATGTTAAGATTCGATGCGATCAGGTCAGCCAGCTTGCCCGGTTGCTCGATGTTCATAGCTGAAATCTGCAGGTCATCGGGCAAATAAGGAGCCAGCGATACGACCTTTCCAAACTGTTCCAGAAGGTTTCTGACAAGGGCTTCAAGCTCGATGGAGGTCTCGGTGTGATCCTTAATTCTCTCGACTCTGGCCACCAGATAGGGTTCTGTCCGAAGGAACTTTTTAATTTTGATTCGGGCAGCTCCCTGAACGAGAAAACGAACGCTTCCATCGGGGAAGCGCAACATCTTGATGATCTGTCCAGCTGTACCCACGTCGTACAGACTTCGATCATCCCGTTCCTCGCTCTTCTCACCCATCTGTAGAAAAAGCCCGACAATTTTTCCCCCGACCAGGGTTTCATCGATGAGCCTAGCGTGCTCTTCTTGTGAAACAACCAGAGGAACTATGATATTTGGAAAAACTACAATCCCCTTGAGCGGAAGTATGGGTAGTTCCCCTGGGATTTTCGACCTTTGATTTTGTCCTCCTGCTAAATTCTTTCTGGTCATTTCCCCCTCGCCCGCTACTAGTGGTTTTTAACCTTCTCTCAAGTGTTTATTCGACGGGTATTTGCTTGGATGGTCCGCTCTTGGGTAAGGTAACCTCCAGAAATCCATTGTGGTAGTTGGCCTCAATTCCAACTGTATTCACATATTGTGGAATGCGAAAACTGCGCTCAAAAGGGCCATGGTCGATCTCCTTGTTGTGATATGTGGTCTTGCCCTCCATATGATCCTCCTTGCGCTCCCCTCTGATGGTCAGCTCGTTTTCCTCGATGGTGATCTCGAAATCACTCTCCTCCATGCCGGCGATCTCACAGATGATAATCAGGGACTCGTTCGTTTCATACACATCGGTTGACGGCCGCCATTTCCTCTCACCCATTATAACCGGTGTATGGCGCCATCCAGAAAGCTGTTGAAACAGCAAATCCATTCCCTCTTGGACACGACGTACGTTCCTGTCAAAATCGCTCTCTGTTCCCATCAGCTCATTCCTCCTTCATCTTTCATCGATATTTTGGGATACAAAGCCGTCTGTTTCATACAGAGCACTTCTTTTTAGCAGGGCTCTTGATCTTGGACAGGATCAACTCGGCCACCCGTTGCCCGGATAGAAGCATGCCACCAAAAATTGGACCCATCCGAGGACCGCCAAAGGCGGCGTTGGCGGCCATCCCGGTCACGTAAACCCCGGGGTACACCTCCCGGGTGTTTTCCAGAATGGTCTTCTCCCCCACCTCCGCCCACATGGGCTTCTCCCCCTCCACCTTTCCACTGGAGGTAAAGAGCTTCGGTCCGACCTTTCGCTGAATAATCTGCAGAACCTCTGAAGGGTGTCCGGTGGCGTCTACCACCCACTTGGCACGAATAGTGAGAGGGTCCACGTGGAGCTTGGCCACTTCTGTGGCCGTCCAGTTCAGCACCAGGCCAGTCACCCGCTCTCCCCGAATCATGACGTCCTCGACGCTGATCAAATTGAAGATCTTGGCCCCTGCCTGGCAGGCTTTGGAGCCAATGGTGGTGATAGCTTCCACAGAATCAGCGGTATGATAACCATCCTGATAGGGATAGCACGATACTCCAAATTCGTTTAAAATTCCCTTGCCTGCCTCCTGAACCACCAGCTCGTTGAACATCATCCCACCACCCCACATCCCACCTCCAATGCGCAGCTGTCTCTCCAGTACTACCACCTTCACATTCTCCTTGGCGAGGTAATAGGCAGCTGTCAAACCCGCGGGTCCCCCTCCTGCTACAGCCACATCCACATCCACATGGTCCAGCAGCTTCTGGAAGTACCGCTCCACAATGGCCCGAGTAATCACAATGTCATCCAACGTTCCTATTTTCTCTGGCATAATCTCCGTCCTCAAAGACCGCTGCGAATATAAAATGCCATTTAAAATAAGCACTTATTTACGCGAACCCTTTTTGTAAAAGGGTGCTTTCACTACCTGCGCCGGAACGGCCTTGCCCCTGATATGGACATCCAGCTGGGTGCCTACTCCGGTATGTTCAATGGAGGCGTAACCCGTGCCGATGCCCCTATTCAGCGAAGGCGAGAAAACTCCGCTGGTCACTTGGCCTACCTTACGTCCTCGCACAGACAGATCATAATGAGACCGAGGGATAGCCCGTTCTTTCATCTCGAAGCCCACCAGTTTACGATCGAGCCCCTTCTCCTTAATATTCAAGAGTGACTGCCTTCCCACAAAGTCCCCCTTTTGAAGCTTCGTGATCCAAGAAAGGCCCGCCTCAAAGGGATTGGTGGTCTCGTCGATATCCTGCCCATAGAGGGCGTATCTCATCTCCAAACGAAGGGAATCTCTTGCCCCCAACCCCACCGCTTGGATGTGAAACTCCTGGCCCGCCTCCCAGACACAGTCCCAAATCTGATGCGCATAACGGGGATCAAAATACAGCTCAAAACCATCCTCGCCGGTGTAGCCCGTCCGCGAGATCAACGCGGGACGGCCAACTACCTGGCCGTGGGCAAAGCGATAGAAAGCGATCTCCTTCAGCTTGGTATCCGTCAGCTTGGCCAGGACATCCTCAGATCGAGGGCCTTGAATGGCCAAAAGGGCATAGGCTTCGCTGTTGTTCTCCACGACCAGCCGGCCGTCTTTGTGGTCCAGAAGCCACCGGAAGTCCTTCTCGATGTTGGAAGCGTTGACCACCAACATGTAGGAAACCTTCAGCCGGTAAACCAGGAAATCGTCGACGATACCTCCCTCTGGAGTACACATGGCCGAGTATTGAGCTTGGCCAACCTTAAGGAGAGAGGCGTCATTGACGGTCATCTTCTGAACAAAGGCCAGGGCACCAGGGCCGCGAACCTCTATCTGGCCCATGTGAGAAAGATCAAACATGCCCACCGTAGAGCGAACCCGGATATGCTCACCCACGATGCTCGTGTACTGAAGGGGCATGGCGAAGCCAACAAAATTGACCATGTGAGCACCATGCCGCACGTGTCTGTCATAGAACGGAGTTTTTTTTCCTAGCTCCTCCTTGGTCATCCTCATCTCCAGAACCGAGGGGTCTCGGGACTCAGACATCGGCGTGCCAGGCGTTTATGGTTAACTCCTTAAGAAATTGAGTCTTTCACGTCCTTCTCGACCCTCTCAATCCTTCTGAACTAATGGTCAGCGTTCTCTCCGAAAGCCTCTCTTAATATATCACCGGGAGCCCGTTTATGCAAGGGAAAAGCTGGCCGGAGCCGCCAAAGAGAGGTCGCTCTGCGCCTGATTCAGGGTTTGTGCAGGCCAAGATCATGACAACCCCAGCTCTTGCCGGAGAAATTGCCCCGTATACGACTTCTTGTTCCGGGCTACTTCCTCGGGCGTCCCCTGGGCCACCACCTCTCCCCCCCTCTGGCCGCCCTCCGGCCCCAAGTCGATGATGTAGTCGGCGGTCTTGAGCACGTCCATGTTATGCTCGATGACCAGCACGGTGTTGCCCAAGTCCACCAATCGGTTGAGAACTCTCAGCAGCATGTTGATGTCCTCGAAGTGCAAGCCCGTGGTAGGCTCGTCCAGGATATAGAAAGTCCTGCCAGTGCTTTTCTTGGAGAGCTCAGTGGCCAGTTTGACCCTCTGAGCCTCGCCACCGGACAGTGTGGTGGCTTGCTGCCCTAGGTGAATGTATCCCAAGCCCACATCGACCAAGGTCTGTAATTTTTTTCGAATCTGGGGGATATTCTCGAAAAATACCAAGGCCTGGTCTACGGTCATATCCAGAACCTCGGCGATGTTTTTCCCCTTGTACCTCACCTCCAGCGTCTCCCGGTTGAACCTTTTGCCTTTGCAGACTTCGCATTTCACATACACGTCGGGTAAAAAATGCATGGCGATCTTGATGATGCCGTCCCCGGCGCAGGCCTCGCACCGTCCGCCCTTGACGTTGAAGCTGAAGCGGCCAGGTCGGTATCCACGCACCCTGGATTCGGGGAGCTGAGCATAAAGCCCGCGAATATGGGTGAACAAACCCGTATAGGTGGCGGGATTGGAGCGGGGAGTGCGGCCGATGGGCGATTGATCGATGTTGATGACCTTGTCGATTTGCTCCAATCCCTCCATGCTGTCGTATTCCCGGGGAGTCAGTCTGGATTTGTAAAACCGTTTGGCCAACGCCCGATAGAGAGTCTCGTCCACCAGAGTGCTTTTGCCCGAGCCGGAAACGCCGGCCACACAGCTAAACAGTCCCAGGGGTATATCCAGGGTTAGGGATTTGAGGTTGTTGCCCCTGGCCCCGACGATTCTCAAGCTGCCTTTCTGCTGGGGCCGGCGCTGGTCAGGGACGGGAGTTGACTTCTCCCCTTTCAGATACAGCCCTGTCAGAGAGTGGCTGCAGTTCTTGATGTCCTGAGGTGTCCCCTGAGCGACCACCTCTCCGCCCGCCAGGCCGGCGCCAGGGCCCAAATCGATGACGTGATCCGCGGCCAAGATGGTAGCCCGGTCGTGCTCCACAACCAAGACGGTGTTGCCCAGATCTCGCAGGCGAGTGAGCGTGTCCAACAACCTCCGGTTATCACGTTGATGCAGGCCGATGCTGGGCTCATCCAGGATGTACAGCACGCCCACCAGTTGAGAGCCAATCTGGGTGGCCAGCCGGATCCTCTGGGCCTCACCGCCGGCCAGGGTACTGGTGGCTCGATCCAAGGTTAAATAGTCCAGGCCCACGTTGACCAGAAAGCCCAACCGTTCCCGGATCTCCTTCAAAATTTGGCGGGCCACGTGGAGTTCCTTCTCGCTTAAACGCAAATGAGAGAAGAAATCGAGCGCTTCCCGTACTGATTTTTGGGTTACCTGGGCGATAGACAGGTCGGCTATCTTTACCGAGAGGCTCTCTTTGCGCAACCGGGCTCCACCGCACTGTGCGCAGCAACGGACGCTCATGAATCTCTCTATCCACGTCCGTATGCCGGTGGACTCAGTCTGTCTATACCGCCTGGTCAGGTTGGGGATGACGCCCTCAAATCCTCCGTAATGTTCCCAGAAACCTTTTCGGGTCCTGGGTTTATATCTGAACCTGAACTCCTCCTTCCCGGAGCCATAAAGCAGAATCTGCTGCACCTCGGGCTTCAGCTTCTCAAAGGGAGTATCCAGGGCAAAGCGATATTTCTCGGCCACGGCACGCAGTTGATGATCAAACCAGCGTCCCATGGGCTTGCCCCAGGGCGCCAGGGCCCCTTGATTGAGAGATAAACTCGGGTCCGGCGTCACCAACTGGGGGTCAACCTCCATCTTGGAGCCCAACCCCCCACACGCCTTGCAGGCGCCATAGGGGCTGTTGAAGGAGAACATTCTGGGCGATAGCTCCTCGAAACTGATCCCGCAGTGGACACAGGCGTACTTCTCGCTGAACAGGTACTCTTTATCCCCAACCACCCCGACGAGGACCACTCCCGAGCCCAAATGCAGCGCAGTCTCCACCGAATCGGCCAGACGACCTCTGACAGCCTCCTCGATCCTGATGCGGTCCACCACCACCTCGATGTGGTGTTTTTTGTTCTTCTCTAGGCGGAATTTGCTCTCTACATCCCGGATGCGGCCATCAACGCGGACACGAACGTAGCCCTCCTTGCGAATCTCATCGAAAACCTCTCGATACTCCCCCTTCCTGCCTCTAACCAGGGGAGCCAAAATAAGGACTTTGCTCTGGTGCGGCATGGTCATGATGGCGTCCACGATCTGTTGCGGATTCTGCTGGGAGATCTGGCGCCCACAGTTCGGGCAGTAGGGCACTCCAACCCTGGCGAAGAGGAGCCGGAGGTAATCGTAGATCTCGGTCATGGTGCCCACGGTGGACCGTGGATTCTTTGAGGCGGTTCTCTGTTCGATGGAGATGGCCGGGGAGAGACCTTCGATGTAGTCCACATCGGGTTTTTCCATCACCCCGAGAAATTGTCGGGCATACGCCGACAGGGATTCCACATAGCGACGCTGTCCCTCGGCGTAGATGGTGTCGAAGGCCAGAGAGGATTTGCCCGACCCTGACAGCCCGGTCACCACCACCAGGGAGTTGCGGGGAATCTCCAGGTCGATATTCTTGAGGTTGTGCTCTCGAGCTCCCTTGATCACGATGGCCGCCGGAGACATGCTCTCTCCTCACATCGAGATACTTGGGAATATCTGCATAAAATGCTCATAACCGCCAATTGCAGGCTCGTGCGCTTATGGACCTATAATTACAGTCATTTTGGGATAATCAGATCATCCCTCAATATAAAACGGATGCCCGCCACAGGTCAATAAAAAACCACTGGGTCTTCCTTCCCAACCCAGTGATCTCTATCTCTTCGATTGGTGTCGGACCACCCTACCCGACAGCACATGTGTTGGTCGTAAGTCTGTGATCGGTTTCGAAGCTAGTTACGTCAGTGGATATTCGAAACTCGTCAGGCAATGTGAATTTTTGTATCCTTCACGATTAACGATCCACGATTCACGATACGAGTATCAACACCGACAAACGAGCTTCGGTTTTTAAAAGAGGGGAAGCAACCTTGCGAAGGTTCAGAACCTTCGCAAGGTTTAAATAGCCTCAAGGGGAAAGAAGAACAAAACTGACTTCAACTCCTTATCTTGCATAAATTCTTTCGCTGTAGACGCTCTCGAATAGGCGGAGTTCGGGGTCGGGAGACCCCTCCTACATTTTTCTGCAGGGGCGGGAGGCCTGCTGTGCAAAGTGTACCGCCTCGTTTACTTGGTAGAATGTAAACATAATAGGTCTTTATAAAGTCCCTAGATTCCCGTTTGCACGGGAATGACATTTTCTCGTGCCGTCGGGCGGTCTTATCCAACGGCGCATCCACATAACACTCCTTGTCATTCCCGCGGAAGCGGGAATCCAGAGTCTTATCAGCTTCCATAATCTTAACCCAGCTTCACGCCTCTAATTGAAATCATCCGTTGGCTAAAACAACAATGGGCACAAAGAAAAAAGGGGCTGATCCTTTCGGATCAGCCCCAAAATAAAACAGGGTCGACAAATTGACCTCTGGTCAGCGCCCCTTTTTTATTTGATCTGCTGACGGCAACTTGTCAACCCTGTTTTATGTCAAAGAATTTATAGGTCTGTGTTTCCAGGTGCTGAATTGACATTGCATGAAGCTCTTATTAGAGCTTCTCGTTAAGAAGCATCAGGTATTCCAAGAGCTTTTCCTGCTCTTCGGCAAGCTTTCTGGCTACATCGAACTCGCCCTTCTCAATAGCCCTCTGCATCTCCTGATCGAGAATCTCGATTTTGGCCTCCAAGCTTTTTCGATCCACCCGTCGGAAAGGCCTCGATTTAGTCACTTTTTTCTTACCTGTCGTCGCCATATGATCACCTGGCTTCTTGAAACCCAAAAGCTAAAACTTGTGGTGCCGGAGCCCAGCCATGGTGAACTCCGTGGCATCGGCCTCGCGTGAATTTAATTTGAGCAAAAGCCATGCCAGTTTTGTACAGAAATCTTAAGGCCTCGGTGGTATCACTAACGTCTTATGGAATAATGCCTTAAATACTTTGTTCCTTCATCTAGAAACGTCTCTACCCAAGGAGCCCGTCCAGGATTTTCCTCACAAAAAGTCCGTTTGATCATATCTTGCAAAATGCGAACAGCCCCCCAATTGCCTCTAATAGATTGTCGCTCAAACTTTTAGTGTCAACCCAAAGCGGGCAAGTCTTTGTTAGTTCCGTGGCATCGCCGCCATGCTGAATCCCTGGCTTTCAGGCCGCAGGTAGAGGGTTTGAGTGGGAAAGGCAAACTCGATGCCCTTTTCCTGAAAACGCCTCTTAATCTTCACATAATTCCTCGATGACCTCCAGGAATTGCTGGCACAGAGTTGAGCTCACAGTAAACAAAAAGCCCCCAGAGAGACAAGGGGGCTCATTGATATCCTCTGGTCGATGTGCAGATCCTCAGCGCAGCAGAACCATCCGCCTGGTTTCTCGAAACTGCCCAGCCTGCAGTCGACAAAAGTAGACGCCCGATCCCACATGGGCTCCACCGCTGTCTCTGCCATCCCATGTCACCCGGTGCTCCCCAACTTCATAGAACCCGCGGGCTAGGGTGGTCACCCTCTGCCCCAGGATGTTGTAGATCTCCAAGGTGAGCTGACCCTTCTCCGGTAGGGAAAAGCGAATTTGGGTCTCGGCGTTGAAAGGATTGGGATAGTTCTGCGACAGAGCGTATTGCCGAGGAGGCGCTGCATGTCTCGAGTTATCTTCTATGCTCGTGCTGATGTTGTCGCCAAAGTAGCCTGTCCTGCGGCAATTACCCCGATACATAGGCCAGGGCATCTGCGAGCCCGCCGCCGATTTATAATCCCAGATAGAAAGGCCCGACGGGGTCCCCAGGGCGATTTCGAAATCTCCATCTTCGTCCAAGTCGACGATGGCGGCAGAAGAAAAAATTGCCCCCAAAGGCGGCGTGGGATATTCTTCCAGGAGAGATCCATCCCCAGCGAGAATATACAGCTTCTCTGCGGCAGTCCCGAAAATCACCTCTGGCAGGTTGTCGCCGTCTAGATCCACGATGGCCGGAGATGATTCGATGAAACCCTCGGCCTGAAATGGCCAGCCGGAAATCACGTCACCCCCGCCCTCCACTGCGTAGACCTTCCCGTTCTTGGAGGTGAAGACGATGTCCAGGTGATCATCGCCGTCAACATCTCCGATGGCCGGCGATGAGCGCACCATATGGCCACTGGAGAAGGCGAATTGGAGGCCACCCAAATGGTCGATGACGTAAAGAAATCCGTCATCGCAGCCGATGGCGATCTCTTTATGGCCGTCCTCATCGAGATCGGCCAGAGACGGCGCGGATACGACCATGCCGCCAGTGATCAGGGGAAATCCCGGGAGCGACTGACCATCGCTGGAGGAGATGGCGTGGACCTTTTTATCCACATCTCCAATAACGATGTCCAAGGCGCCGTCAGCATCTAGATGGGCCACAGCGGGGGCGGCGAAAGTGGCTCCGCCCAAGCTGACCGGAAAGGGTCCGTAATCGGTGCCGTCATCCTGAAGCACATATAAATAACCATCCAGAGCCCCCACGATGGTTTCCAGATGACCGTTGCCATCCAGATCGGACAAGGCGGGGGTGGACAGCACGGCTCCCCCCACTCCTCTGGCGAAGAGGCGGGAGCCAGAGCTGGTGAAGGCATACACCGTGTCATTGCTGCTGGCGAAGACGATCTCCAGGTGCCCATCGCCGTCCACATCTCCCACCGCCGCAGAACCCCAAACGCTTCCAGAGACATCCACTGGAAAGCCGGGCTCCTCTTGGCCCAGCCGATCCCACACGTGAAGGGAGCCCAGATAATCGACGGCCAACACCTCCATTGCCGCATCTCCGTCCAAGTTCATGACCAGAGGTGAAGAGCGCACGGTGGTGCCCACATCCACCGGCCAGCCGCGCTGATCGTAGGTCACATGGAGATTGAAATCCAAGGCGATAGTATAGGTCCCGGCGTTCGCCGAGACATCTAGGAACAGAGGGATCTCAGCCACACCTATGTCTTCGTCCACGCTAAGGCTGAACTCATCGCTTGTATTCCAGGCGATCTGGCCCGAAAGGATGGTCCCCTGGAAAGTGGCCAAGCTGTCTAAAATTGTGATCCGTGGATCGAAACAGGAGAGAGTCGCGGACACGTCCGTGGCTTGGTCCCAGGACTGTTGATTTTGGAGGCTGACCTGCAACCGAGCCGTCTCTCCAGGATTCAGAACCCCATCGCCATCACCCTGGATGTCCTCAACGGCGTATTCGTGAAACTTTAAACTGGGGTATTCGGCGGGCTCGGGAACGACCCAAGCCACGTAGGACTCTATTTCGCTCTCGTTGGTGCCCTTGCGGATGCGAAACCAGCCCCCTTCCCCCCAGTCGGCCCCCCAACTGTTTTTACAGATCCAGCTGCCTTCCTCGTCGTCCCATCCAACGATCGCGACGATGTGCCCTCCCGCCACCACATCTGTGGTGCGCTCATACACACCGGAGGAATATCCAAAGAAATCGTTGTATACCAGCAGGTAGGCAGCTAAGGGGCTGCTCAAAAGTGCATTCTTGATGGCAGTCTCCGAATACGGGGTGACCAGTCCCCAATTGGAAAGTTTTCTTGCCCTCATCTGCCAGTCCCCACAGGTTTCACCGCAGGGGGCGCCGGACGAGTTGTCCATGGCCCGATAGGGATAGCAATCCTCATCGGGGGCACCCTGCGACGTGAGGAAATTTAAGCAAGGTGCGACACTCCAGCCATACTCACAGCTTCCTCCTCCGCATGAGAAGATGTGCTGCTCCGAGAGATCGAAGGTTGGCTCTGGTGCCCCGAAATAAATGCTGATGGAGGCCTCAAACGCGGCCATACAGCCAAATGCCACGCAACTACCGCAGCCGGCCTGATCCCTGACGGAGGTGGTCCAATTATGCTCATCGTAGTCTCGCCAGTCCAGTCTGGTGAGACTGGCGGCCTGAGGAAAGAATAAGGGTGGAGATTTGATATCCCCGGGGTCAGGAACGGGACGCTGAGCGCCGCACAAACGCCGCCGCTCCTCTGGCGAAAGCCTTAAAACGGAGGTCTCTCTAGCTTCCCACTGAGCTCCTTTCTCCACAATGGCCCGCTGTATCTCCTCTAATGTGAGGACATCCTCGGCCTGAGCAAGGGCAGCCCAGGCTACCAGCAGCAACAGCATACTCCACACAAGAATACAAGTTCGCAGCAATTCTCTCATCTACATCTCCTCTTCGGCTACAATGTATCTGTCTCTTCGGCTCATTGAGTGAACTTTGACATGCCCGTTGAAAATCCTGCTCCCGAAAAGAATCTGTTGACCTGAGTATGGAAAAATGATAAGTTAATACATCGGTGTCAAAACTTCATAAGGTCGTTGCCCAACTTGATGGAGGGAGCGAAGATGAAAAACGTCATACAAAGAAGAAATTCAGGAGTTATTGGCCTGTGCCTGATCTTAAGCGTTGTGCTTTTCAGCGCTTGCTCTACACTGCGTGGTCTCCTTGGCCAAGCCACGATTCAGCGCCCTCAAATCGATTTCATTGGGGCCAAGTTGACCGGCCTTTCATTTGATAAAGCCAGCTTTCTGTTTGATCTCCAAATCCGGAATCCGAACTCCCTAGGAGTGAAGCTGGCCGGTTTCGGTTACGACCTGTCCATCAACGGCAACTCTTTCCTGAAGGGCAGAGAGAACAAAGAGCTCAATATTGAAGCCCAGGGAGAAACTATCTTCCAGATCCCCCTGACGCTCAGTTACAGCCATCTCTACCAGGTATTCCAGTCGTTGCTCCAACAGGATAGTGCGTCCTACCAATTGAAGTGCGACTTGTCCTTCGACCTTCCAGGCTTGGGCCTGGTACAAATTCCGGTGAGCAAAGGAGGCGATTTCCCCTTACCCAAGCTTCCCACGGTAAATGTGGCCAAGATCGAACTCAAACGTCTAGAACTCTCCGGAGCAGACCTTCTGTTGGGAATCCAAGTCAATAATCCCAACGTTTTTTCAATGATCATGGAGGGAATGCAATATCGGCTCAACATCAACGGCCAGCCCTGGGCATCGGGGGAAACGGGAACGAGGGTTCAGATCACGGAAAAAGGAAATAACCTTCTGGAGATCCCCATCTTCCTTAACTTCCTCCAGATAGGGCAGTCGGCTTACCAGGCGCTGGCCGAAGGCCAACGCCTCAACTACCAGTTCCACGGGGATCTGGACCTGTCCTCATCGCTCTCGCTTTTGGGACGAACACACCTCCCCTTTCATCGCTCAGGTCAAATCGAGGTGTTCAAGTGATCACAAACTCAAAATAACCAAATCGGTTCTCGATGTCAAGGCTGCTGTAACTCTAAACTACTTTCACATCTTCGATGATGACCCTGGGCGTCTTGTCTTGTGATGTTCCCAGAGTATAGATCACGTCGGCCGCTTTTGCCGAAGCCAGGGTTTCCAGGATGCCTGGTCGTATCCAATCATTGTTGGCAAATTGAAAAGCGACGGAGTTGACCGTTCCCAGGGAGTCATCCTCTTGGGGCTCTGGAAAAATCTCGATGTGTGCCCTCTGACAGCAAAATTGCGGAGCTGCATTGGCCTGCCCGAAAGGAATCAGCTGGCTTAGCTCAGCCAGCAGGTTTCCATCAACCCTAGCTGGATCCAGAAGGGCATCAATTCTCAGAAAGGGAGGGGAAAATCGCCAGCCGGAAATCTCCTGGGCGTACTGATTTATTCTCAGGCGAAACTCGTTGATGTTCTTGGGATCCATGGAGAATCCCCCAGCCCCCCTGTGGCCCCCATACTGAATGAACAGATCCTGACAATATTTGAAGGCCGCGAAGATGTCGAAGCCCAGCGGAGCGCGGCCTTCACCCACCACTTGCTCCCCCTTGAATCCGATAACCACCGCTGCCTGACTATAATGTCTCCGAATGGCGCTGGCACAAGCCCCCAGGACTCGAAGGGGCGTGTCTCGGTCGACGATGACGATGACCGTAGATTCGAACAGCCTCTTTTCATGAACCCTGGCCAGCACTTGCTCGCACGCGCTTTGGGTTTCCTGACGTTGACGTCGGCTCTGTTCCAGCAAATTCACGGCAATCCCCTCAGCTTCCTCCGGCTCATCTGTCAACAGGAGCCGAGCAGATGAATATTTGCCATTATGGCTGATTCCAAATTTCAGGGCACCGATCAATTCCTGTTGCCAATCCTTCCCCGTCATCAAGCGGCGCAGAGCAGCAATACCCACTCGCGATGAGCTCTTCAGGATATCATAACCCAGGCGGCTGAAGATCCGATTATCGTTGACCAAGGGCACACGATCGGCAATGGTTCCCAGGGCCGCCAAGTCCAAGAATTGCTTAAACTCAAAATCGGATTCGCCGGAAAGCGCCCTGGCTACTTGGAAAGCAACTCCCACACCCGCCAGATTGCGAAAGGGATATTGACAATCTCCCCGTTTGGGATTGACCACGGCCAGGGCTCGCGGCAACCCGTCGTGAATCTCGTGGTGGTCGGTAATCACCACGTCAATGCCCAGCTCCCGAGCCATGTCGACCCCGGGGAAATCGCTGGTCTCGCTGTCCACGGAAACGATGAGCTTGACTCCCCTCTTATCAAACGCCTCCAGTACTTTCCGTCGAAATCCATAGCCCTCAGTGGCCCGATTGGGGATATAGTCATCGGCGCTGGCACCCAAACGCCTCAGAGTCTCCATCATAATGGTGGTGCTGGTGGCACCATCCACATCATCATGCCCGAAAACCACAATTTTCTCGTGATCGGTGATAGCCTTCCAGATTCTTCCCACAGCCAGCTCGATATCCGGTAACAGAAAATGGTTGTTGAGATGAGATATCTGGGGATGCAGAAATTTCTCCGCCTCCCCTGGCTCCTCTATTCCTCTGCTGATCAGAATGGTGGCCAACAAGGGGGAAATGCCCAATTGGCGGCTGATCCAGTCGCGTTTCTCTTCATCTATCTCGTTGATAACCCACTGTTTGGCCACAGTAACCTCACAATTTGGGGTCTGAGAAAGTCTTCTGGAAAACACCGATGGCCTCCAAAACGTCCTCCTCATCCACGTCCAGATGGGTCACGGCCCTGATCTTTGTGGGCCCGAAAACGACCACCATGCACCCGTTCTCCTGGAGCTTTTCCACTGCCTGGAAGGAGTCCATGCCCAGGGCGGCGATGTCCATGACCACGATGTTGGTCTGCACCGTGTCTATGTCGATCTCGATGCCCGGGATTCGGCTGACCTGCTCGGCGAAGAGCCTGGCGTTTTTATGGTCTTCGCTCAGGCGTTCGATGTTGTTCTCCAAAGCATAGATGCCGGCGGCAGCCAGGATGCCCACCTGGCGCATGCCCCCGCCGTACATCTTGCGGTACCGGCGGCAGCGCTTGATGAAATCCCTCTGACCCACTATCATCGATCCCACCGGGGCTCCTAGGCCTTTGGAGAGGCAGATGCTCACCGAGTCGAAATGGCGGGCATATTCGTTGGCGGGAATCCCAGAGGCCATGCTGGCGTTGAACAGGCGGGCGCCGTCCAGATGCATGCGCAGGTCCCTGACCTTGGCAAGCCGGGAGATGCGTTTGATCTCTTCGATGGGATAGACAACTCCCCCGGCGCGATTATGGGTGTTCTCCAGACATATCAAAGAGGTGCGCGGCAGGTGCACATCATCGGCCCGGATGGCCTCGCTAACTTGCTCGGCGGTTAAAATACCATGGTGACCTTGCAGAGCGGCCAGCTGCACTCCTGACAGGACGGCATGGGCGGCTACCTCGTAGTTGTAGGTATGGCAATCCCGCTCTACAATCACCTCATCCCCCGGCTGAGTGTGAGCATTGATGGCTACCTGGTTGGCCATGGTACCGCTGGGCACGAACAGGGCCGCTTCTTTGCCCAGGATGGTGACCAACATCTCTTCCAGGCGTTTGACGGTGGGGTCATCCTCGAAAACGTCGTCTCCCACCTCCGCCTTGAAGATGGCCTCCCGCATCCCGGGCGAGGGCCTGGTGACGGTATCGCTGCGCAGGTCGATGACTTTCATGAAATCACCTTCTTATAGGATAGGACCGACTGCCAGATAATTGATTTAGCCTATTATTATAACGCAAAAGCATGATTGTGTCAATGAGAAAAGAGAGGAAATCGGGGATCGTTTCTGGAAAACTTTTGACTTGTAAGCCTTCTTGTCGCCACTAGTTTTTTGGACGACAAACGCCACACGAAATCCGACATACGGTACGCTTATGGAGACCACAAACCGACAGACGAATAGCCAGTGGGGGGAGCTCGGGAACTGTTCTGAGCTCTTCAATATCTCCTTGACAGATATGAGAACTTGTGATACAATGAAGATAAACGACCTTAGTTCTGAGCAATGGATAAAAGAGGTACCGATTCATCGAGTTCAGTGCTCTCTTGTTTCATAACTCTCAATCCAAAAGGAGGTTCTACCATGAAAGCGACTGCTTTTGTGACTATGATGGTGATGGCTTTGCTGTCGACAGCAGCGTCTGCCGGTGTGCCCGGTCTGATCAGTTACCAGGGCACATTGACCGACGGAGATGGTGTGGCCCTGGATACCACCGTGGCCATGACCTTCAGCATCTACACGGATTCTGTTGGTGGGAGTCAAATCTGGACGGAGACGCAGTCGGCCGTGGCAGTTGTCAGTGGCGTGTTCAATGTCCTTTTGGGCAGCGTCAATGAGATGGCCGACACGGTGTTCAGCGATCCTGTACGCTGGCTGGGCGTTCAGGTAGGATCGGATCCCGAGCTGGCCCCCCGGCAGCGGATCGCGGCGTTGGGATATGCCTTCCGGGCAGCCAAAGCCGATACGGCAGAATACGCCCAAAGTGATGGCGGTGGCTGGGTGGACGACGGCACAGTCCTTCGACTTGAGACGGACACCGATTCTGTGGGCATCGGGACAACCAGCCCAGCGGCCAAACTGGATGTGCGCGGAACCTTCAACGTGGGCGTCAACGACAGCGGCTATAACGTGAACTTCTACGGGCAGTACAGTGGAAGTCGCCTGTTTTGGGACGAGAACAAGATGGCCCTCAGGGCTGGCTGGGACTACGACGGCAGCCACTGGGCTCCGGCAAACGTGGGCTCGAGATCCTTCGCTGTGGGATATAACCCCATGGCCAGCGGAACCGCCTCAATCGCTATGGGTGCCCTCACCACGGCCAATGCCAACTATGCCACTGCCATGGGCTATCAAACCCTGGCCAGCAATCTCTACGCCACCGCCATGGGACAAAACACCACCGCCAGCGGTCCTTTTTCAATGGCCATGGGGACAGAGACAGTTGCCAGCGGGGGCGCTTCGATAGCCACCGGATTGTTGACAACGGCCAGCGCGGACCTGGCCATAGCCATGGGAGATCGCACCACCGCCAGCGGTAACTACTCGCTGGCCATGGGTCAGTATCTCACGGCAGGGCCGGGGGCCAACACCATGATCTTGGGCCGGGGGATGAGCAACTCCAACCGCCTGGTCAACAACATCGCCAACTCCCTCATGGTCGGTTTCAACGATACTACGGCCACCCTGTTCGTGGGCGGACCGGATTCCCGCGTGGGCGTTGGGACCAGCAGCCCTTCTGAGAAGCTGCATGTCCATGGGAACATTCGAGCCGAAAACGCTTATCTGATCGGGGCATCACCGGTGTTCTCCATCGCGGGCACAGAAAACCTTCTGGTGGGCGCCGCTGCCGGGGCCAGCAACACCGGTGAGTATGGCACCTTCGTGGGGCATTATGCCGGACAGGACAATCAGGGAAACTTCAATACCTTCCTGGGGCTGTCTGCCGGCACCTCCAATCTCACGGGCTCTAAGAACACCTTTGTAGGTCAAGGAGCGGGCTACAATAATACCACCGGCTTTGAGAACACCTTCTTGGGACAGGTGACGGGTCTGTCGAATACCTCGGGAAGCTGCAACACGTTTCTGGGAAAATCCGCCGGCTACCAAAATGCCACCGGAGACAGCAACGTCTTCATAGGCTATAAAGCGGGTTACACCGAGATTGGTTCCAACAAGCTCTATATCGCCAATGGCTCCGACACCAGCGATGTGCTGGTGTATGGTGATTTCTCCTCTGGAAAGGTGGGCATCGGGACCCTCAGCCCCTCCTCAAGGCTGCACGTGGACGGGGCCATTCGGTTGGGCGCCGGAGAGCGCGATTTTCAGGTCCAGGAGGTGGAGCCCGGCGATCCGTCGGGTTGGTCGGCCCTGATCGATTATGGAGGCATCGGCATTGGCAGCGAGACCGGCAATAACCATCAGATGATCATGTTCACCGATGGGGCCGGCTCTGAGGACATCTTCACCGTGGCCACCAGCGAGAACAACGGCAGCACCTGGGAGGCGGACTTCGTCATCCAGCAAAACGGCCGAGTGGGTATCGGAACAGCCAGTCCGTCAAGCAAGCTCGATGTTAGCGGCGACATCAGTACCGATGCCCTTTATAAAATAGGGGGAAACGCGGTACTATCGGTGTCGAGCCCCATGAACACCATGGTGGGTGTCGGGGCGGGAGGAAACAATACCGGATATTACACAACTTTTGTGGGAGACAGCACCGGGTATAATAACCAAGGCTATCAGAACACATTCTTAGGAGCCTGGGCAGGCCGCTCTAACACCACGGGCGACTACAACACATTCTTAGGATACGCGGCGGGCTACAGCCACGACCAAGGCCCTTGGAATACATTCATAGGATCTTTCGCAGGACAATTAAACACAACAGGTTGGAGGAACACGTTCTTAGGAGCACGTGCAGGTGTGACCAGCACTTCAGACACCGGCAACGTCTTTATCGGTTTTGAAGCCGGACAAAACCTGACGGGCTCCGATCAACTGTGCATCGCGAATAGTGCAGGTAATTGCTTAATTTATGGTGATTTCTCAACTCGCTATGTGGGCTTCGGAACGACCAATCCAACAAGCAAAGTGCAAGTCATTGGAAATGTTGACGCACAAGGTTTCACCATCAGCGGTGTGCCTGTGGGAACCTCTAGCGATTCATACTGGTCAGCAAGTGGTGGTGACATCTACTACAATTCTGGCAATGTAGGAATCGGAACCAGCAGTCCTGAGGTACCGCTTCACGTACAGGGCGGTACCTCCATATCAACAGGAACGGCGGAGATGTGATCTTCAACGAGAACGGCGGTGATGTGGGAATAGGCACCGCAAGTCCGGCCAGGAAATTACATGTCAACGACGTTCTCAGGCTGGAGCCACGTTCTACATATCCTTCCAGCCCAAGCGATGGTGATATCTGCGTCGTAGGTAGCGCAGGCGGCCGGCACATCTACTGTTACTTAAACGGTGCTTGGAGACAACTGGATTAGAAAAGCCCAGTAGATGAGGATGTAAAGCACAGTTAAATATTGAAATGACTGTATCAGACCCTTTTTTCCAGGGGCACAGCACGCTGTGCCCATTTTTTATGGCCCTCCTGTGTAAGTTCAAAGTGAGGCTTTTTATAAGCAAGAAGCGAAACGAACCTTAAAAAGTCTGGAATCCTTGGCGCGGGCCTTCCCTTCACCTCAACAGTCACTGTTTTCTTT
>LJUY01000038.1 GCA_001304015.1 candidate division Zixibacteria bacterium SM23_81
TGACCACTCTGCACCACGGTGACGGTGACATCCTTAATCTCGGTGGTGGGATAAGACGCCCCGGAGGCCAGATAGTCATCGATCTCACCAGTGACCTCTACCAGACGCCCCCTGACCAGCTCAGTAACCATGTCAAAGTCGAACACATTGATGCCCCGACCGGACTCATCCTGAACGTAGGCTCGGGTATACAGATCATCCAGCACCCCCGCCCCAATGGTCACCACACCCCGGATGGTGACGATTCTGCCATCATAGTAACTGGAGCTGTCTTGGATGTTGGCGATGGGAACGATCTGCAACCCCTCCGCTCGTTCCCCATCAATTGAGGTCGCCAGCCCGGCAGCAGGAGCTAGGGCAAAGAGGGCAACCACAAGAAAGACAACTGAGTGGCGACACGCCATCGTGCGTACCTCCCTGTAGAATTTGCGCACAAGATCGTCATCAGTCATAAGATGCAAACTCGCTCGAAAAATTAAAATAGTGAATTTACCGTATAATGTCAATCGAATAATGGCCGTAACGAAAATACAATCTTCAAACGTTACTGGACTTGGGCCATTTCTCGGTTCAACTTCTCGGCCACAGCGTCCAAGGCCTCTTTGGCGCCCATCTTGCCCCTCATGGTCGTCTCGATAGCCTCCTCCTCCAGCTGACGCCGCCCGGCGTACCACTCGGCGCTTTTGGGCTGCGGCACGGCGAATTCCATCTGGCGCATGACCGCCTCAAGGCCGGGGATCTTCACGAACTCGGCCTGCATCAAGTCTAGATCAAGGGCCGATCTCCGGATGGGTACATAGCTGGTCTCCACGGACCAGCGGGCCTGCTGCTCAACCTCGCCCAGCCACTTAACGAAGGCCCAGGCCGCCTGCTGCTGCTCTTCGGTGGCCTTGGAGAAGATGGCCAGGTTGGTTCCGGTGAGCATCACCGCCGGTTCCTGTCCCTGGGGAATGGCAGCGATCCCCGGCACAAAGGTCAATTGTGGCTCCATGTACTTCCGGGAGACGATGTGTCCCTGGATCATGGCCACCTTCTGGGAGACGAAGTCCGTCTGGTGCTCATAGGCACCGGGAGCGATATAGGCTACATGATCTTTTTTGACCAAATCCATCAGATACTGCAGGGCGTTAACGCCGGCGGGGGAATTGAATAGGAACTGGCTGCCGTCAGAGCTCAGGATTTGTCCGCCGTTCTGCACCATGATGAGCTGATACATGGCGAAAATGGTGGGAATGGAGAAGGAAGTGCCCCACTGCTCGGGCTTACCGTCCCCGTTGGCATCCACCGTCAGCTTCCTGGCCATATCCCGGAACTGCTCCCAGGTTTGCGGAGGCTGGTCCGGATCAAGACCGGCCTTCTGAAACATCTCCTTGTTGTAATACAGGGCCGGCAGCCCCTTGTTGAAGGGAAAAGTCCATAGCTGTCCCTGGAAGGTGCCCCCATCCAGGAACACCGGGAAGATATCCGCCAGGTCTTCCGGGCTGAGCCCGTTGGGTCCCTCCACGAATTTCTGCATAGGCACGATGGCCCCCGCGTCGATGAAGTTGACCGTCCAGTTCTCATAGACCTGGGCCAGGGTGGGCGGGTTGCCGGCGGCGATGGCCGCCATGATCTTCTGGCTCAGCGCTGCGTATTGCCCCATACTCGCACCGGTTACCTTAACATCGGGGTGATGGGCATTGAATTGGGCGATCATCTTCTCCAGACTTTCGCCCAGGGGCCCACCGAAGCCATACCAGAAGGTCACCTGTGTTTCGCCTTTTGCCCCTTCCTTCTTTCCCCCACAACCAGCCAAAGTGAAAAAACAGGCCAAGATCAAAAACACCGCCAGGCCTCTTTTACACATGATCAAACCTCCGTGAAAAAGTTCCTGCAACTATCACCCATCTGTTCTCGACGACATCACTCCTTTAAACCGCTGCGGGCAAAGCTCGAGATGATCTGCTTCTGCGCCACGAAGAAAATGGCCAGCAGCGGCGAGATGCAGAAGGTGGCGGCGGCCATCATCAATGTATACTGAGTGCCCTGCTCTGTTGAAAAATAGGCCAATCCCACCTGAATGATCCGTTTGCTGACACTGTTGGTCACCACCAGTGGCCACATAAAGCTATTCCAGCTTCCAATGAGGGAAAACAGGGACACGGCCACCAGGATCGATTTGGACAGGGGAATCATCACCCGCCAGAGAAAGCCAAATCGGCTGCAGCCATCAATGGTGGCGGCGTCGTAAAGGTCGTTGGGAATAGTCCGAAAGTGCTGCCGCAGCCAGAAGATGCTGAAGACATGGGCGGCCCAGGGGATGATCAGAGCATAGTAGGTATCCACCCAGCCCAGTTTAGAGAGAATTACGTAACTGGGGACCAAATAGACGGGCATAGGGACCATCATCATGCTTAAAAACAGCAGGAAGATGGTCTCGCGTCCCGGAAAACGCATTCGGGCGAACGCATAGGCCGCCAGGGAAGAGGTGATGAGCACCAGCACCATCACCGAGAGGGCCACGAAGATGGTGTTCAGAAAATATAGCGGGAAAGGCACCGCCCGCCAAGCATCGATGTAGTTGGAGAAATCGAAAACTTGGGGTATCCAGGTGGGCGGGAAGCGAAGGGCCTCGGGTGGGGTTTTCAAAGAGGTCGACAGCATCCAGAAGAAGGGCAGAATCATGGTTGCCGCGCCCAAGGCTAAGATCAGGTATAGCATGATCCTGCCAGCAAGCCGGGACAATCTGTATGATGCCACCCTGTCGCGCATCATGCGTAATGCACTCTCCTCTCCAGCACTCTGCGCTGCAAAATGGATAGGGACAGAAGGATCATAAACAAAATCAGGGCGATGGCACTGGCATAGCCACGGTCAAAGCCCTCCATAAATCCCCGCTCGTATAAATAGAAAACGATCACCTTGGTCGTGCCCAGAGGTCCTCCCTGGGGAGTGGTCATCATCCAGATTTGAGTGAAGACCTGGAAGGTAGTGATGGTGGTCACCATCAGGACATAAAAGGTGATGGGCGACAGAATGGGCCAGGTGATGTGCCAGAAGGAAGCCCGGGCGCCGGCGCCGTCGATGCGGGCGGCCTCATAGTACTGCTCCGGGATATTCTGTAGGCCGGCCAGAAAAATGATGATGTTGTAGCCCAACCCTTTCCACACGCTCATGATGATGATGGCATAGAGTGCTAGGCTGGGGCCACCCAACCATTCGGGGACCTGAATCCCCAGACCTCCCAGGGCCAGCTTGATCACTCCTGTGGATTCTGAGAGCCACAATAACTTATTGATGCCAGTGAGCTTGAGGAAATAGTTGGCCAAGCCCATCTCTGGATGATAGATCCATTTCCACACCAGGGAGACCGCCACCAGAGACGTGACCACGGGCAGGAAATAGGTGGTCCGAAAGAAGCCCATGGCCTTGATCTTCTTGCTCAATAAAACCGCGATGAATAGGGACAAGAAGAGGCTGGCGGGCACCATCCCAAAGACGAAATAGACGGTATTTAAGAGAGACTGCCAGAACTTGGGATCCTGGAACATGGTAGAGTAATTTCCCAAGCCGAGGAAGGAGCCCTTCACCAAACCCCAACGGAAAAAACTGATGTAGAAGGAAGAGAGAATGGGCAGAAGCCGAAAGACGACGATAACGGCTGCAGCGGGAAGAAGATACAGGAAGGGAGAGAAAGTTTTACGCCATCTCCTTCTGGGAACATTATGTGGAAAAGTAGCTCCTGAGGTACCGGGAAGGCCCATGCATGCTTTCCGGAAAAGGAGATTCTGTGATCCCACGACGTGCCGCCACACCACAATGAAATAGCCTCACCATGATAATGAAATGGCCTCACCATGTCAAGTCTATTTTTAGCCCGCCCAGAGGCAATCCTGGCCAGCTTCTCAGGGCAAAAAAAGCCCAGCATGAAAAGCTGGGCCTTGGGTGCTTACTACGCTGGCGGATATTACTATTCAGCCGGTTCTGTGATCAGTTCGATGTCATATTCACCCACGGTATTGGAGGGATCCGATTTCTCCCCGAAGCCATTCACCGCTTTCACGGCATAGTAGTAATTTGTGCCCACCACCCCTGTGACGCCCACATCGGTGTAAGTAGTATCTGTGGTCCCTGCGATGGAATCCTCTGGGGCGGGTAAAAAAGAGCTTTGGTGGTCGCGGTAAATCACGTAACGGACCACCTCTTTCTCATTCGGCGGGGTCCAGGTCAAAACCAGATCGCCCTGAGACAGATCGATCTCCAGGTTGCCGATTGCCGGTGGAGGTCCGCTGGAATTCACCTGGGCTGCTCCTTCATAGGGCAGACAGTTGTTTTTCGTCACCGTAACGAACAGGGTGCCGGGAGTGGTCGGGGAGGGATTCAAGGTCACATCCCCGTTGCTATCAGTGTTGTCGGTCAAATACACCTCACCCGGCTTCCACAAACAGACATAGGCTCCGCTCAGGCCGCTGCCACCAGATTCCACATGCACCAAAAAGGAAGAGTTTCCCAACGGCAGAGTGGTTATATGGTTGACGTCCAAGCTTTCAGGGGTGTCAGTCCAAATGGGCATAGACGGCTCGCCCAAAAGACAGAAGGTCCATTCACAGTGTCTATGAGTATTCGACGCATTTTGATTAAATTGGTGTTTGCTCCACACGAGAGCTTCGCCCAGGTTATCCTGGCCGTTTTGAAAAATCCCTCTCCACCAATCTCTGTCCAGCTGACCTGAGAGCCCCTCTGGATAACCGACATAATACCAGCCATCCCGAGTGTTGCCTGTGAAGGAGACGCCGGCCTGATTGGGATTATAGATCACGAAATGCTCGGCGATACAATCGTTGTGGGTCATGTCGTTGGGCCAACAGCCTGTTGAGACGATGTTGGATGGCTGGCCGTCATTGGTCAAGCCGTTCACGTGAAACATGCTGAGGCTCAAGTTATGATTCACATAACCGATGCCCATGACGGTGCTGTTGGCATGATCGTTATGGTTGACCAGGTTCTGGCCGGCATTTAGGTAGGCGCGGGCGACATCCAGGTGATTGCCGCTATGGCTGTCGTATACCTTGTTCACGTTGAAACGGGCGGGAATATAGCCATCGATGGTCTCCTTCAATTGCTCCCCGGGTGTGGAGGAGTCCAAATCCATTCCGATGAGCAAAACGTCCAGGGGATAGTCGCTCACCGGCGGGTCCCTCTCGTATTTCAAGATCTTATCAATGGCTGTGCTGAACTGGGTCGAGCTCGCCCCTGGGATGCGACCCACGAACACCTCACAGGTCCAGTCATCGTCGTAGTCGGCATAGTAGTTATCGCTGGGCGTGTTCGCAAGGTAGTAAGTCCGGTATTTGAAGGGCACAGCGCCATCTTCACCGCCTATCAGGAAATACAGGGTCCCCCAGGTGCTGTGGGCATCGATGACGAAGTTGCGGATTTGCTCCTGGTCGTCCGAGCCGCTGTAGTTGGCATAGATATATGCGGTGCTCACCACCGTGTCTCGAAGACCTTTCTTGTTGTGCCACTCCACAAGGTCATCGAAACAAGTAAGATAAGACTCGCTGGTAATGACCACGTGGTCGAACTGGCCAGCGGGAAGCGCTTTAGAGGCCTCTCTCGGCGGTGGATCCAGAACCACATCCTGTGGATTGACTACCATCCCCCGCACCCTTTTCTGGTACACTTTCCTCTGCTTTTCCGTGAACTTTGCATACGATTCTCGGGAAACGTGGTCCGGCCGGCTCTCCACCGTCACCGCCAGTTTTTGATGCAAGACCAAACGACCAGTGACCGGCACGTATTGCAGGGGATACACCGTTACCACAGCCATTTGCTGCCCAGCTAGATCGGTCTGCCCATCCAACTGACCTAACTTCCCAGGATACAGCTGAGCAGATCTGTAAACCCTCTCATCTGGTTCCACAAACGCAGGCGTCGGGCTACCATCCAGTCGCTGGGGTGGCTGCCCCGGAAAGATGTAGTAGGCACCAGGCAGCTCCTGGCTGGCTAGCAAGCGTACCCGAACCGCCACGGCCGCGGTGCCCGAGGGAATGGCCACCAGGACCTGCTGGGTCGGCAAAGCCGGCTGCCCAAGCCGAGAGAGTACGTCCCCATCGGCTAGACGAACCCGATCATAACCACGAACCTGGTCAAACAAAAGCTGCTCCTCAGCGAAAGAGAGGATCACCGTGGTCTCCTGAGCTGCCAAGACCCCCTGAGTAACCACCAAGGCCATAAGAACAGCGACAAGAAAGGATATGAACCGCTGAACTTCCATGCAATCACCTCCTGAAGGAACTTCGTTTGATTTGTTGTTCTAAGATAAGTGGCAGAGTTTTCACTCTCGTGCTTGCTTGCTCACTAGCTTGCTAGCTGAGCCCTTTTTTTTGCATTGAACCTAAAAGCTATTTTCGCGAGTAATGAACAACCAATCCACCATCCTTCATTTTATCACAAATAATGGTGCCGTGTCAAGCCTTTTCGAAAATAAACGCGCTGGACCAGAGAAATTACGTATTTTCACGTAGTATGTACCCATCCCTCAATCTTTGGCCAGATAAAAAAACCGTCCTATGCTCCAAACAGAAAACATACGCAGGACGGCCTGATTGAAGACGGTGGAGGTCGCAAGAAAATCGAAGCCTGATCACGGAAGATTCACGTATCCCCGAAGCTTGCCGCTACGACTAGGATGTCTCAGCTTCTTCAGTGCTTTTGCCTCAATCTGACGAATACGCTCACGGGTGACATTGAAGATGGCCCCCACCTCCTCCAAAGTTCTCGGGCACCCATCCCCGATGCCGAACCGAAGTCGAATCACCCGCTCTTCCCTCTGACTGAGGGTCCCTAAGATTTTCTCTAAATGGGTCTGTAACATCACGAAGGCGGCTGACTGAGCAGGAGAGGTGAACTTGGTGTCCTCGATAAAGTCCCGAACTTGAGTGTCTTCCTCGCTGGTGAGGGGCTTGTCTAGGGAAATCGGGCTCTGTGCCAATCTCAAAACACTCTTGACCTTGTCCAGGGGGAGATCGACCATCTGAGCGATTTCTTCGGGAAAAGGCTCTCGGCCGTACTCCTGGACCAATTTACTGCGCGCGCCGATGACCTTGTTGATGGCCTCGATGATGTGTACGGGAACTCGTATGGTGCGAGCCTGTTCGGCGATGGCTCTGGTCATGGCCTGGCGGATCCACCAGCTGGCATAGGTGCTGAATTTGTATCCCTTCTGATAGTCAAATTTCTCAACAGCCCGAATAAGCCCGGCGTTGCCCTCTTGAATCAGATCCAGAAATTCAAGTCCTCGATTGGTGTACTTTTTCGCGATGCTGATGACCAGGCGCACATTGGCCTCGATAATCTCCCGTTTCGCATGGGCGCTGACCATCTCCCATCTCTGCAGCTCCTCCAGGGCCTTTTTTAAATCCGCAACTTTGGTTCTACCATCGCGCTCCACACGCCGGATTTTTCGCTGCGCGTTTTTTATCCTTCTGCATAGATCCAAGAGAAGTTCTGGTTCATGCCCGCACTCTTTTTTGACCTTCCTTCTTTCTGCTGGTGCAATGGAAATCCTTTTAACATATTTGTTAATCTGCTCGACAGAGAGTCCTACTTGTTCCGTACAAACTTTGATTTCTCGCTCTGCCAGGGCAATCCGCCTGTCCAGATTTTTCATAGAACGTAGCAGCCGCTTGATCTGATTGGGATGCAGATTCAGTCTCTCCAGGTCCCGGCAGATCTTGGCCTGTCTGGCCACGATTTTCTGAGTCCACCGATCGTCCTTCTTCTTCCCCCTGCGTAATTCAGAGAGCAACAATTTATCCAGCTCGGCGCTCTCCTTCCTGACCCGATCCAGGATCTTCAAAACTCTGCCCTTCAACCGTTTCAGATGCGATGGCGGCGCCCACTCCCCCAACTCAACGGGCAGAAAACTCTCCAGATTGGCCCGGCCATTAGCGAGCTTGCGGCCCCACTGGAGGATCTCGTCGATGGAATTCATGGACTTAAAAAGAATCGCCCGAGCCTTTTTGTCAGCCTCTTTGATCCTCCGGGCGATGATCACCTCCATATCTTTATCCAGAAGGGGAACCCTGCCCAGCTCGCGCATGTAAATCCAGATCGGATCGTCGAAACGAGCTGCCTTAGCCCGGCGGGCCCTTCTCCCACGAGATTTGGCCCTCTTTGAACGCTGGGTATCCTCATCCTCCAAACCCAGGAGTTTAATATTCAGATCTCGGAGCCGGCAGATAATCTCATCGACCTTCTCCGAAAAGCCGTGGTCCTCCGAGAGACTGCAAATTTGGAGGTAGGTAATATGCCCCTGTGCTCTTGCAATATCACAGAGTCTATTGATGTGACCAGACCATTCGCTATCTTTCATAAGCAACTTCTCTTTAGGCAAGCCCCCACTAAAGCGATGTAGATATAGATTTGTATCTTTGTTGAGCTATTTCATTAAGGCGCTGGGTTAGTTGGCACACAAGCGCTTCGTTGCCCCCATTCACGGCAGCTTGCAACTGTTTCCTGATTTGTTGCTCCTCTCTCAACAACCTTTTTCCCTCAAAGTAGCGCAAATAGTCCTCTAACATCCGCTCAACCTGACCGGCCGCTTTTACAAAACACAACTCCGAGATCAAGGATTCTAATCCCGACGTGGCCATGGAATTCATCAGTTTCGCCGGCTCCACGAAACCTTTCCCGTCAGCCTCCAAGAACAGTTCAGCTACTTTACGGTGGCCCTCGTTGCTGAAATCGTCCGCGGACAGGCGCGTTTGCGCTTGCGAAATCAAATTCGGATTCTGCAATAACAAAGCTAGCAAACTTCGTTCCACTGATTCCGTTCCTCGAGGAAGTACCTCTCCGACCTGGGCTTCAATCTCAGATTTGCCTCGTTTTCGGGGAAAGGATTTTTCTACGGCCAGGGCTACGAGCCTTTCATCAACGGCCATCTTCTCCGCGACCTCTCGCAAAAACAGGCCTCTTCTTATGGGATCGTCGATAAGGCCGATGGTCCGTCCCATCTCCTCTACGGCTTCGGCTTTCCCATCCACGGAGGAGAAGTCCACCCGCCCAACGAGATGGCGCAGCTTAAAATCGAGAAAGGACTCAGCATCCTGAAGTCTCCCGACCAGGTACTCTCTACCCTTCTCCCTGACCACCTGGTCTGGATCATGACCTGGGGGAAGAGAAAGCGCCTTGGCGGTGATTCCTGCCGCCAAAAGCAAATCGAGTCCTCGCTGAGCAGCGGCGATTCCAGCCGCATCGGCATCGTAGACGATGATGGCCTCTTGAGCATAGCGAGAGAGCAGGCGCGACTGGTGAGAAGTCAGTGAAGTGCCCAGGGAGGCCACCACATTTTTGATGCCCGCTTGAAAGAGGCTCAACAGATCGGTGTATCCTTCAACGATGATGGCCACACCAGCTTTGCGAATGGCCTCCTTGCTCTGAAACAGGCCATAAAGGGTTTGTCCCTTCTGGTAAAGGGGCGTTTCTGGGCTGTTGATGTACTTGACCTCCTCAGTCTCCCTCAGGATCCGCCCGCCGAAAGCGATGAATTTTCCGCTGACGTTGGCGATGGGGAAAATAAGGCGGTCCCGAAATCGATCGTAGTAGCCCTCGCTGGCCTCTCTTTTGAGAACCAATCCCGCTTTGAACAAAATCTCGGGGGAGATGGAATGACGCGCAGCCCTCTTGATCAGACCGTCCCAGCCGGGCGGGGCATAGCCCAGACGAAAGGTCTGAATGAGCTGATCAGAAAAATCCCTCTGTTTCATGTACTGACGTGCCTTCTCAGCCTCGATGCCCTCCAACAATTGCTGATGATAGTGGGCAGCAGCCACATGATTGGCCTCGTACAGAGGCTCATATTGGGAACGACCTTCCGGATCTCGGCTCCTGGCGGGCAGGGCGATGTGAGCTCTCTCAGCCAAATACTTCACCGCATCTAAGAAACCCATCTTCTGATATTCCATGAGAAATTTGAAGACGTTGCCCCCCATCCCGCATCCGAAGCAGTGAAAGATCTGGCGCTGGGGGCTTACCGAAAAGGAGGGTTTTTTCTCCTGATGAAAAGGACACAAGCCCACGTAGTTCTTTCCCTGTTTTTTTAACGGCACATATTCTGAGATGAGGCCAACGATGTCATTGCTGGCCCGAATTTCCTCGATGAGGTCCTCTGAAATTCTACCAGGCACTATTTCCTCCTACTCCAGCTCCACCACCGTCACCCCATCCCCTCCCTCATTCCATGCCCCTAAACGATAGCTCTTCACACCTGGAAAGCCCTTCAGAAAATCACCAACCCGTCTCCGCAGAGTCCCCGTGCCTTTTCCGTGAATGATCCACAGAGTGTTCAGGCTGGCAAGAATGGCTCGATCCAGAAACCTCTCTAGCTCCGCGATGGCCTCATCGGCCAACAGTCCTCTCAAATCTATCTGGTCGGTGGCCCCATCAGTGGAGACTTGTCCTGTCTCTATGCTGATTCCTGATTTTCTTTTCTCCTTCACCGGAGTGGACAATGGCTTAAGGTCGGTCCCCGGTACCTCAACGGTGAGATTTCCCACCCGGACCTTGTATCGTCTTCGCTTTCCGACCCTGGCCACCACCTCACCCTCTGATTTCAAGCTCTGTACCCACACGCCGTCACCTGCTCGCAGGGAGCCAGATCTAAACCTGGGCTGCGGTGTCACGGCCTCCAGTTTTTTCTCTATTCGATCCGACTCGGCATCCAAAACCCGATGTGCGTCTTTGATGACCTCCTTGCTGGCCTGAGCCTTCCGAATCTGGGCGACGACTCGCTCCACCGAAGCATTCGCTTGTGCCAGGACGGCCTGGGCATCGCGATAAGCCTCCTGTTTGATGCTCTTCTCCTCCTCCCGCACCACGCTCAACTTCTGGCGATACTCCTCTGTCAGCTGGGTTAGATTCCTCTCCCGCTCTTGCAATTCGACGCTCTTGCGCTCGTAGAGACCCAACTGACGGTTCAAATCCTCGATGAGCTGCGCCGTTTTTAATCGTTCCTCTCCTAAAAGATCCGTGGCCTTCTTGACGATTGAAGGAGACATACCCAACCGGTCAGCGATTTCCAGGGCGTAGCTGCTGCCTGGAATGCCCAATCTAAAGCGGTAGGTGGGCCGCAGTGTCTGGCGATCGAACTCCAAAGATGCGTTTTCGATGCCCGGATGGTCGTGAGCAAAAACCTTGAGGGCTCCGTAATGGGTGGTGGCCACGGTACGCACGCAACGCGAGGCTAAGACCTCCAACGCAGCCATGGCCAGAGCTGCTCCCTCGTCTGGGTCGGTGCCCACCCCAATTTCGTCTAAGAGAACCAAAGTGGCGGAGTCGGCGTTTTCAAGGACCTTGACGATCTGCTTGAGGTGGGAGGAAAAGGTGCTTAATGACTGTTCGATGGACTGTTCGTCACCGATATCCGCGTAGATTTTCTGGAAGACGGGGAGTTCGCTGTCACCATGAGCCGAGATATGTAGGCCTGCTTGGGCCATCACGCTGAGAAGACCAAGAGTTTTCAAGGTCACCGTTTTGCCACCTGTGTTTGGACCGGTGATGACCAGGGTATGAAAGCGGTCACCTAGCTCCACATCGAGGGGGACTACCTCCCCGTTATTGTTGCCCAAGAGCATCAGCAGGGGATGGCAAGCCCTCCTCAGCTTCACAATACCCTGATCGTTCAGCTTGGGCTGGGCGGCATTCAAAGCCCGAGAGAACTGAGCTTTGGCGTAAATTAGATCCAACTTCTGCAGAATCGTCAGGTCGGCGGAGAGGTCCTCTAAATTCTCTGATACCAATCGAGTCAAACTTCTCAGGATCCTCAGGATCTCTCTTCTCTCCTCTAGCTCCAGCTCGCGCAGGCGATTCCCCAGCTCAATGACCGAGGCTGGTTCCACAAAAATGGTAGTGCCGCTGGCTGATCGGTCGTGAATGATCCCGGGAACGCGGTTGCGCTGATCCCCACGGAGGGGAATCACGTAACGTCCTTCCCGAATGGTGATAACTCCCTCTCTGACCCCCTTCCCTCCGGACATATGTAATAAAAGGGATCGCAACTTAGCAAGGATGCGATCCCTCGATATCTCGTTTTCTCTTCTGATTCTCTCGAGCTTCTTGCTGGCGCCATCTTTCACGTTTCCCTTGGCGTCTATCTTTTCATCGATTTTTTTCCTCAAAACCTCCAGCGGATTCAATTCTCGGATCATCGCCTCTAAGTGGGAATATTCCTCCCTGCGATCCTCCATGAAGGCCTTCAGCCTATGGCAAACCTTCAGAACCCCTCCAATGTCCAATAATTCCACAGGTTCGAGCACCGCACCTTGACGCCGACATCTCGCCAAGCCAGAACGCACATCCTTAATTCCCTGCAGGGGGAAATCCTCTCCCTTCTGTAAAAGCTCTTTAAGCTCCGAAACTTGGGTTAAGGCAACGAGAATTTCCCCTCGATCCGTCAAAGGGGCCAACTCGGCCGCGCTCTCTCTTCCCAGTGGAGAAAGGGCCTTTTCAGCAACCAACTGACGTATCTTATCGAACTCCAAAACTCCCAGGGTATGCTGGTCCATCTTGTGGTGAAATTTCGTCACTTGACGGAGCTTTCGTCCTGCTCGGAAGGAGCTTGGCTATCTGCCTGATCCTTTCGGGAAGCTTTGGCCTTTTGCAGCATGTCGACTACCTCTGAGCTCTTCCGTAGAACCTGCTCTTTGCCGCGGGCAAAACTACCCTCCAGGGACTGGCCGACAACCTCGCCAAGAGATTTCATCTGGGGAAAAACAACCTGGAGAAGGTTATACACAGCAGGAGCCAGTGATCTCAAGGGGGACGCTGACACAGAGGAATCTAATGAACTGGAGAGGACCTGGGGAAGCGGGAAAATTCCCAGAAGAAGGAGAATCAAGCTGACAATTAAGCCGCCCTTTAAAAAACCGATGCCGCCTCCCACCACCCTATCCACCCAACCCAGGGGCGTCAGATGTACGACCTTAAAGAGAAGACCTCCACCCGCCCTAAACAGAAGGAAGACAAGGACAAATATGAGGATAAAACTGATTACAACGGCAACTGAGCGAGGAAAATGAAGTTCTTCGACGATAAGGTCAGCCCAGATGGGCGTGCCGATGATGCCCAGAATAAACGCCAACACAAGCCCCACAAGCCCCGTCACCTCACGAATAAAACCCCTTCGTATTCCAGCGACGAGAAAAAGGACCATGAAGAGTCCAACAACAATATCAAACCAATTCATGAATCCTGTTCCAATTCCCGACTCGCAGAGGCCTCGTTGTATCTCTTAGCTGCCAATTCCTAGACGATAAGTACCCACCTGAAAGATCAAAGATCTTGCAACTTCTCCCTCACCAGTTTATTGACCACACCCCCCTCGACCCGACCCCTGACCTGAGGCATGATCTGTTTCATCACGATTCCCAGATCGCCTAATCCCGTCGCGCCCAGCTCTAGAACCGCCTTGTCGATGATATGAGCAACCTCCTCTCCCGAAAGGGGTTCTGGAAGATAGTCGCGGATAATGTCCAGCTCTGCCTGTTCTTTCTCGACTAAATCTTGGCGATGACCATCTCTGTATTTCTCGATGGCCTCTTTTCTCATCTTCACGGCAGAGGAGAGCACTGAGAGCACTTCATCCTCGGTAAGCTCCCTACCCCTCTGGATAGTTGCATTTTTAAGCTGAGCTCTCAGTAATCTAATGACGCCGAGACGGAGCTTGTCACCGGCGCGAAGAGCGTTCTGCATGTCCTGGACTAACTTGTCCGACACCAGCATGTTATGCATACCTCATGGCATTCTTCCTGGCCTTCCTCTTGGCCGCGGCTATCTTTTTCTTTCTGCGCTCACTGGGTTTTTCGAAATGCTGATGTCTCTTGATCTCCGACAGAATACCCGCTTTCTCACAGGCCTTATGGAACCTCCTTAACGCTTTATCAAATGGTTCCTTGTCCCTTACCCGGATACCCGCCATACACTTTCTAACCTCCTTTCACAATTCAATTGTTCAATTTCAGATTTTCAATGTCATTAGCATTTTAAAATAATATATCAAACAAGTCATGTCAAGACATTTCCCCTTTTTCCCGCACCCAAACCTCTATCCCAACTCTCCCAACTTAAACAGCACCAATCCCACCAGCAGTATTGCCGCCGTCTCGGCCCTTAATCTCCGGGGCCCGAGTGAGACCAGACTGATCTTCTCCTGTATGGCCTGAGATATCTCTTGAGATGTAAAACCCCCCTCGGGTCCCACCAACAGCAGGATCTTCCGTGGGGCCTTGCAGGCCTCAAAAACTCGATCTAAGCTCTTGGCATCCTTGACGATCGAGGCCATCAGGGTCAAATCGGCTTTGACCGCCTCCTGGAGCACCTGCTTGAAATTCATGGGAGCATCCACTCTTGGCAATCGAGAACGCAAGCACTGCTTCATGGCGCTGATGGCGATTTTTTGCCAACGTTTTTGTCTTTTTGCCGAGGAGGGCTCATCCGGAGAAACAACGGTGTGCTCAGTAATTACAGGTATAAACCTATGGACTCCTAGTTCGGTGCCCTTCTGGATCACCAAATCCATCCTGGCGCTCTTGGTTATGGCCTGCGCCAGAACCACCCGAACGACGGGCTCTCGGGTTCTTCTACGAAGGCGAATCACCCTTCCCGCGGCTTCCTCCGGGCCCACCCGTTCCAGAATCACGGCGAGCTCGTTTCCCTGCCCATCAACGGCGCTGACCACATCCCCGATGGTTTTTCGACAGACGACGCACAGATGCCTGGCCTCATCTCCGCGGAACAGAACCCTGTCACCATCCACATCCGAGGGAAAAATATAGAAATTCGTCATGGATCACATCCCGTAGCTCTTGAGTACCGCCGAAAGCCATTCTCCTTGTTGTTCTAGCTGAAAGAGAAGCAGTCCATTTGCTGACAAACTTCGACGGAGAAGTCCCTCCTCGTCCACTAATAAACCAGACAAAATGATGTGCCCTTTGGATTTTAAAACGCGCTTTAGTTCTTGAAGTGACGGCAACAACACCTCGCTGTTGATATTCGCCACCGCCAGATCAAAGCGCTTCGACCTGACACCCGGATGCAGGGAGGAGCAGGAGAAATCCACTTGCCTGGAGACTCCGTTGATGCGCGCGTTTTCCCCGGCTGTGGCGATGGCTTGAGGGTCAATATCCAGACCCAAAACCCTCTTGGCCCCTAATTTCACAGCGGCAATGGCCAAAATACCAGATCCAGTCCCC
Organism: candidate division Zixibacteria bacterium SM23_81; assembly: GCA_001304015.1. Classification (GTDB taxonomy): domain Bacteria; phylum SM23-81; class SM23-81; order SM23-81; family SM23-81; genus SM23-81. The sequence goes on from LJUY01000038.1 coordinate 15,231, forward strand.
AGGTCGAGGACAAGGTCCCCCTCGTGGACCAAACTGTCCAGAGCTTGCAGACAAAATCTTGTGGTGGGGTGCTCTCCCGTGCCAAATGCCATCTGCGGGTCGATGACGATGACTAACTGGCCGGCAGTGGCGGTGACCGTCTCCCAGCTTGGTTTTATCAATAGCCTTCGGCCTATCCGGAGAACACCAAAGTGGGAGCGCCAGCTCGACAGCCAGTCCTCTTCTGCCAGAAAGGCTTGCTGCGGTCCCTCGTGATTACCGGATAAACCCATGGCCTTCAAATCTTTTAAATATCGCGTAAGTTGCCTGCAGCTCTCTTCAGCTTCTCCGCGAAAATAGCCCTTTAAAAGCGTGTGGCCATCGACCTCCTCCACCTCCAAGCCAGGACTGCCCATCTCCATGAGGAAATTGGCCACTGCATCGGCCGCATCACGCTCCACCTTCACCCAGATTTGCGTCCAGCCAGCGCGGTTCATGCTCACATCCCCAGAGCGTCCTTGACTTTCCCCCAAAAGCTCCTTCCGGGTTTGGGAGGCTCTATGCCCTCCGTCTTGGCCAGCTCTGCAAAAAGCTTTTTGGCCTCCTCGCTCAACTTTGTGGGCGTCCACACGACGATCTTGACCAGTTCATCCCCGACGCCATAGCCCCGAACATGAGGGATTCCTTTTCCCTTCAGTCTAAATACCTTACCTGACTGTGTTCCCGGTGGAATTCGGATTTTCATATGGCTGTCCAGAGTGGGCACCTCTAACTCATCACCCAGTGCGGCCTGGCTGTAGCTGATAGGCACCTCGCAGATGATATCGTTATCCCGACGGGTGAAATATTCGTCCTCCTTTTCCTCGATGAACACGAGCACATCACCCGGGGGTCCACCCCGTGGTCCCACATTCCCTCGGCTGCGGATGGGGATATAGTTGCCCTCGCTGACCCCAGCGGGGATCTTGACGGAGATGGTGGTGGAACCACGCATGCGACCCTCGCCACCACACTTGGGACATGGATGGGCGATAACCTGGCCTGAGCCCCCACAGACGTTACATGTCGCCACGTTCACGAACTGACCAAAGAAAGACCTGCTCACCTGGCGAATTTCACCGGTGCCCTGACAGCTGGCGCAGGTCTTTAACGACCCTTCCTCAGAAGCTCCGGTGCCGCCACAGGCATCGCATTTTTCCAGCCGTTTGACCCGAAGCCGTTTCTCGACCCCTGTGGCGATCTCAGCCAGGGACAATTTGAGCCTCACCTGGAGATCGGAGCCCCTGCGCTGAGCCGCCCTCCGGCGACCTGTCCGAGTTCCGAAGAGATCCCCGAACAAGCCCCCACCAAACAGACCTCCCAGGTTGCCTAGAAGGTCCTGCAAATCCGAATCGTGTAAGTGTCTGTAGATAAAATCAGATATATCAAAGCCATCCCTGCCGAAAGTCCCCCGGAGGCCATCGTGTCCAAACTGGTCGTAGGTTGATTTTTTCTGTGCATCGCTGAGCACCTCGTAAGCCTCAGCGGCCTCCTTGAATTTCTCCTCGGCCTCCTTGCTGCCCGGATTTCTATCGGGATGATATTTCAAGGCCAGCTTACGATAGGCCCGCTTGATTTCTTCCTGGGAAGCGCTACGAGAAACTCCCAAAATCTCGTAATAATCCCTTAAGGCCATGGTTCTCCTTGGACAGCAATCTCTGGAGCATTACGGAGATCTAATCCAGCCACATCTCCAGAGTCGACGTCCCCCCATCAAAGTTGAGGGCTGAGAGAACTCTGGTGGATGCGCATCTCTCAGCCCTCACGAATCCCCACTTTAAGCGAGCTATTTTTTATCCCCGCCCTTGTCCTTCTCTTTCCCCTTATCCTTGTCCTCATCGACCACTTCAAACTCGGCGTCTACAGGCCCCTCGCCCTCTTTGGTCGTCTCGGGTCTCTCCGCGGTCTCTTCGCTAGCTGCGGTTTTTCCCGCCTGGCCTTGTTGTTGTGCAGTGGTCTGCTTATAAACCTCTTCGGCCAATTTGTGAGAAGCCTGGGTAAGGGCCTCGACAGCCTGGTTGATCTGGTCCACCTGATCAGATTTGATAGCTTCCTTTACCCCTTGAAGGGCTTCCTCGATCTTCTTTTTATCCTGGGCCCCTATTTTGTCGCCATACTCCTTGATAGATTTCTCAGTGGTGTACATCAGCTGGTCGGCCCTGTTCCTGGCCTCGATGAGCTCGCGTTTCTTTTTATCCTCTTCGGCGTGAGATTCAGCATCGTGTACCATGCGATCGATTTCAGTCTGAGAGAGACCGCTGGAGGCTTGGATTTGGATCTTCTGCTCCTTGCCCGTGGCCAGATCTTTTGCTGAAACGTGGACGATCCCGTTGGCATCGATGTCGAAGGCTACCTCAATTTGAGGGATGCCCCGAGGGGCTGGGGGAATGCCCACCAAGTCAAATCTCCCCAGAGTGCGGTTGTCCAGGGCCATCTCCCTCTCACCCTGCAGCACTTGGATGCTCACCGCTGGCTGATTGTCGGCGGCGGTGGTGAAAATGTTGCTCTTGCGCGTTGGAATGGTGGTATTTCTCTCGATGAGCCTAGTCATAACGCCGCCCAGGGTCTCGATGCCCAAAGAGAGTGGAGTGACATCCAGAAGCAGCACGTCCTTGATGTCTCCAGCGAGAACTCCAGCCTGAATGGCCGCCCCGATGGCCACCACCTCGTCGGGATTCACCCCCTTGTGCGGTTCTTTTGCGAACACCTCCTTGACCGTTTTCTGAACCATGGGCATTCGGGTTTGTCCACCCACCAGAATGACCTCGTCGATGTCTTGTGCTGAGAGCTTTGCGTCCTTCAAGGCCTGTCGGCAGGGGCCTCTGGTCCGCTCCACCAAATCCCCCACCAGTTGCTCCAGTTTGGCTTTGCTTAAGGTCAAATCCAGGTGTTTGGGGCCCGACTGGTCGGCGGTGATAAAGGGCAAGTTGATATTGGTCTGCATGGTGGTAGACAGCTCGCATTTGGCCTTCTCGGCGGCCTCCTTAAGCCTCTGCAAAGCCATATTATCTTTGCGCAAGTCGATGCCGTGTTGTTTCTTGAATTCGTCAGCCAACCAGTCTATGACGCGCTGGTCGAAGTTGTCGCCGCCCAGGTGGGTATCTCCGTTGGTGGATTTCACCTCAAACACTCCTTCTCCCAGCTCCAATATGGAGATGTCGAAGGTGCCACCGCCCAGGTCGAAGACAGCGATCTTCTCATCCTTTTTCTTGTCCATCCCATAGGCAAGAGCTGCTGCCGTAGGCTCGTTAATGATGCGCAATACCTCCAGACCTGCGATTTTGCCCGCGTCTTTAGTGGCCTGGCGTTGAGAATCGTTGAAATACGCGGGCACTGTGACGACGGCCTGCTTCACTTCAGACCCGAGATACTCCTCGGCCGTCTTTTTCATGGCCTGAAGTATCATGGCCGATATCTCCGGAGGAGCATACTCCTTATCTCCCGCTTTGACCCGTGCATCTCCGTTGGCCGCCTCCACCACCTGGTAAGGAACCAGTTTTTCCTCCTCCACCACCTCATTGTGCTTGCGTCCCATGAATCTCTTGATGGAGAAGATGGTATTTTCCGCGTTGGTGATGGCCTGCCTCTTGGCCACTTGCCCCACCAATCGCTCACCCCCCTTTGTAAAAGCCACCACCGACGGCGTGGTGCGGGAACCCTCGGGATTGGGGATCACCGTTGGTTCTCCACCCTCCATCACCGACACACAGCTATTGGTGGTGCCCAAATCGATGCCGATGACCTTGCTCATCTCGTGATACCCCTTTCGATTTTACTTCTTTCTCTTCCCGGTTTTCTTCCTCACCTTGGCGGTCACTTCCTCCATTGCCTTGGAAACCACAACCCTCGCCGGACGGAGCAGCTTATCATGCAGCATGTAGCCACGCTGTATCTCACTTACCACCGTTTCCTGCGGGTGGTGATGATCCTCCACCTGTAACACTGCCTCGTGCTGATGCGGATCAAAAGGCTTTCCCACAGCCTCGATGTATTCCAATCCTTCCTTGGCCAGAAGCTCTCGCAGGTGCTGGTAAATAAGCTCGACCCCCTCATGGAATGAGTCGAAATCCTTGGCGCTCTTAGCAGAATCCAGGGCTCGTTCGAAGTTGTCGAGCACATCCACAAGTTGAAAGATCAAATTCTGGTTAGCTGTTTTCACAAGCTGCTCGAACTCCCTAGCAGTTCTCTTTTTGTAATTATCGAATTCCGCTGCCAGGCGAAGTACGCGATCCTCGAGCTCCCTTCTCTTCTCCTCGCTGAGATTCAATTGCTCCTTGAGTGGAGAGGATCTTCCCTTTTTTTTGGCCTTTTTGGCGACAGGATCATCCATAGTAAAACCTCATTCACTCCACATGTCGCTAAGCAAATGAGCCATATAGTCGACAACGGCGCATAGCTTGGCATACCGCATCCGTGTGGGACCTATAATACCCACAGTACCACCGACTTTGCCCACACGATAGGTGGCCGTCAAGAGGCTGTAATGGTGCATGTCCCCTCGGGCATGTTCACTCCCAATGGTGATGGCCACCCCCTCCTGACCTCGCCTGGAGAGCAATTCTCCCAGGGCTTTTCCTTCCTCAAGCAGATTCATCAGCGTCTGGAGTTTAAGATGATCTCTGAACTCAGGTTGTCTCACGATGTTGGTGGTCCCTCCAAAATACAGGTGTGCTGCCTCCGAAAAGTCGAAAAACATGTGTGCCGAATCGATGATGAGCTGAACCAGCTTGGAATCTCCAAAGGCGAGGTCGCGTATCCGTTTACGAAGATTCTCCCGTATCTCCCTGATGGAAAGGCCGTTCAGACGCTCGTTAAGAACTCTGGAGGTCTCCAGAAGCTTCTCCTCCCCAATGGAAGAGTGGATTTCCATGACCACCGTTTTGACCAATCCCGATTTGATGGTCAGAACCAATAGGATCTTTTTCTCAGCCAGGGGCAGGAGTTCCATACGCTGAAAAACGCCCTGCTGAAAGCGAGGCGTCAGGGTGACACCCAGTTGTTTGGAAACTAAGCCCAGAACATGAGCTGTCTGTACCAAGATTTCGTCGATGTCTCTGCTCTCTATCTTGACCTCGGAACGGATGTGCTCCTTCTCCGACTCAGACAGCGACCAAGGCTTCATCAGGGAGTCCACATAAAAGCGATAACCTTTGTCGGTTGGGATGCGGCCTGCCGAGGTATGAGGCTGGTAGAGAAATCCCAAGGTCTCCAGGGTATTGAGAGTGTTACGGATGCTAGCTGGGCTGAGGCCCAACCGGCGATGACGAGCCAAGTAAGGAGATCCTACCGGTTCGGCTGCAGAGACGTATCGATTGATTACCGTCTCCAATATCCGCCTACCCCGCTTGTCCAGGGCGTTTTTTAACTCCTTATTTTCCAGCAAATTATTAGACCTCATCAGTTAGCACTCCGGAACCTTGAGTGCTAAAAATCAGTTCTTAAAATAATAACATGCGCCGTTTTTGTCAATAGAAATTCAGCCAAGCCTCAAACCCCATTATGGCCCGGCGATGAAAAAAACAATCCGCAAAAGGCCACAGCGCACTTCTCCACTAAAAGAAGCCTCGCTGAGGTGTATCGAAGAAAGAGCTTGACCTTCCTGTTGACGTCCTTAACTGCAAGCTCACATCGCAGTTCCGCTGGGGCCATCCTAATTTTTCATTTCACGTTGTTTGCAGCCTCCGTGACCTCTTACCTGACTGCCTCCTGCATGGCCTCCATGAGTTCATCCACTTCATGGGTTTCCAGCTTTTTGTCGGCCCACGCCGCCTGGAAAAGGTCCAGGATTTCTTTCACCTCTTCCCTTTCTACACGACCTTCCTTTATGGCCGCTATGAACTGGTCCATGGTCTGTCTGGCCATGGCCTCGTCATAGTCCACGGGCAAATTAGCTAAAATCTGATCGACCATTTTGTCCGCAAACCAGTCAGCGATTTTTCCCCGATTGAAGTAGAAAACTGCAGCAACGATGATGAGCACCAAGATGACAATCAGGACAGCGATCAGACACCCTTTGCCCTTCATAAACCTCCTCCTTTCGGAGAGTCACCCTGCCGCTAAACTCAGAGTCTTCCAGACCTAAGAATGGCGATGATCAACCAAAGGCCCAGCAGACCCGCGAAGACAAAACCAAATATGCCGAAGATGGAGTAGCCAAACAGAAATGGACCAACCTCCAGCCGCACGATGAGGGAGGAACCCACAATGAGGGCCGCAATGATCAGGCTAAAAGATATGCGGTTGCTCGCCCGGTCCAGCTCTGTGATCAGCCTATCTAAGCCTCTATGCCTGAATTCCACAGCCAGCTGGCCTTGGCGCACTTTCTGTAAGATGGAACCCAGCTCCTGAGGCAATAGCGTTAGCAGCCGGCGAAGATCCTTTCCGGTCCGAAGCAGCTCCCGGAGAATCCTCTGGGGATCATATCGCCTTTGGAGCATTTTCTTGACGAAAGGCTCCGCCTCTGTCAGAAAGTTGTAGTCGGGATCCAGCAGCCGTCCCACCTCCTCGTAAGTGCCCAAGGCCCTCCCCAGCAACATGAACTCCGACCGTATTCTAACCTGATATCTGTTGGAGATCTGGAAGAGATCCTCCACCACCGTTTGCATGTTTACCCTGCTCAATGGGATGCCCGTATACTTGTCCACGAGGTCAGCCAAATGCAGCTTAAAGGCTATCAGATCAATCTGTTCGCCGATGATCCCCATCTCAAGGTAGAGCCGAGCTATTTCGTCCACATCACGGCGAAAAAGAGCCACCAGGAGCTCGGAAAGCTGCATCATCATTGCCGGGCTCAAACGACCCATCATGCCGAAGTCGACGGGAGCGATGACGTTGTCCGTCAACACAAAGAGATTGCCTGGATGGGGATCAGCGTGAAAAAAACCGTCCTCAAATATTTGCTTCAGGAGCGCCCGCCCGCCGTTTCGGGCAACGACCCGTCTGTCTAGACCAAGTTCCTCGAACCGACCCAGCTCTGAGATCTTCAGCCCGTCCACCAGCTCTGTGGTCAAAACCTTAGAGGAACTCAGCTCCCAGTAGACCTTGGGGACACGAATCGATTTTTCCTCGGCAAAGTTTCTGGCGAAGATCTCCATATTCCTGGCCTCATTGATGAAATCAACCTCTCGCTGCGTGGTCCGATCCAGTTCGTCTACAATACCCACAGGATCATACCTTTGGCTCTCGGGGACATGTTTGACAAGAAGTTGAGCCAGATCCCGCAGAATGTTCATATCCTCCTGCATCACCTCCCGGACTTTGGGGCGCTGCACCTTCACGATGACCTTTTCCCCATCAAGAGTCTTGGCCTCATGGACCTGAGCTAAAGAAGCAGAAGCCAGCGGTTTTTGATTGATGGCCGCAAAGAGTTCCTCAGAAGGACGGCCAAATTCCTCCCTGATCACCCCGTTCACCACGCTGAAATCAATGGCGGATACCTCATCCTGAAGTTTGGTCAGTTCCGCCACATACTCGGGCGGAATCAAGAAGGGCCGCATGCTCAGCACCTGCCCTAATTTGATGAAGGTCGGCCCCAGCTCCTCCAAAGCCAGCCTGACCTGCTCCGAAGGAGAGGCTTCGACGACCTTTCTCAGCCTGGGCAATGCCAACTTTCGCCCCCTGAGAAAATACACGGAGATCCTCATGCGATTTAGGATGTGCCCGAAACCGTACTTCAGAAGCACGGCCAGGATGTGACGAAGCCGCTTGAGGTGGCGATACCCCTTACCGATTCTGGGGATGGCCATGCAACAGACTCCTCGGAAATTCTAGCGGTTGATTACAAAAGGGATGTATTGAGCTCAAGTTTCGCGGTTTGCTGATTCAGCTCCATCCATACAAGGCGAGGGCTTGAAGATCAGCATTTATGATTTCGCGACCCTCGCCTCGCTCTCGATTCCCAATCCACCGCTGCAAGCCGCGCTTCTACCCTAAATCTCGTGCTCTTTATGTTCTTTGTCCCCTTGCTTCGTAGAAAACTCCAGTTCCCCCCAATTAATACCACAAAAGACCCTTTATGTCAACAAAATTTCCAAAAAAACGAACCGCCGGCACCTAGCCGACGGTCAGTCAAGGTTCTATGAACAAAGCCGATCACTTGCTTTTCCCCTCTTGTGCCTTCAATTTCTTCTCTAATCGAGAGATGGCTTTGGTCAGGTCGGCCATCTGTTTGCTCAGCGTCTCCAGATCCTCGGCCTTGGCCATTTTGAGCTTTGACATGGACACCTTCACCCTCTGGTCCACCCACTTCTTGGCCTCTTGGGATCGCGCCTCCGCCTTATCCACGAGCTCGCGGACAAACTTGGCCCGTTCGTCCTTGCTCATCTCGCCCTTTTTGATAAGATCGTCCACCAGTTCCTCTACCTTTTCTTTGGTCACGGCGAAAGCCCCGATTCCCGCCAACATGGCTTTCTTGACCAGGTCCACCATGGTTTCCCCTCCTTTCACAATCAGCTCCCGAGCCACCTTTGGTGAGGGAAGGCTCTCCTTCCATTCCCGTGCCTCTACGGACAGCACCTGAAGCAATGTGGGCAGGGTGATGTCCTGCTTGGTTCGGTTGTCCACAACCACCACATCCTGGTCCTTCTTGATGAGGTCGGCCAGCCCCTCCAGAGTGATTGTCTTCTTGGCCTGCACGTCATACAGCCGCCGGTTTGCATAACGTTTGATCAGCCTAGGCATGATTTCACCTCCTTTTGAAACCCATATAGTGCACTGCACAGTCTCCCCATAATTATAGTGCGCTGCACAACAAAAGTCAAGGAAAAAATCACGCTCTTTGATGCGCGCTGCGCGAACTGTGTTCGGGTATTTCCTGTCCTCTTCCATCATTCAGAGCCCCTCGTGAAATATATCTGGTACCTGGCGCAGTTTCTTCTTTGGTTGCCTTCAGAACAAGCTCTGAGTGAAATGAATGCTCTGGATAGACTCTGAGAAGGATCACATTTGAGGTGCCCCCGGCCAGAACGAGAAATTTTGAAAATCTCTTGACCTAGAGACCTTCATCAAGTACATTGAACGTACTTTGCAAAAATTTTCCTTGCGCCTCGAAAGGATTTCGACTCTCCTGGTTCTGGACTAGTACTAACTTTTAGCCACCGGTGAGGCAACTCTTTCCAAAGGAGGTGGAGCAATGCGTTACAAAGCTGTTCTCATTTTCCCGCTCATGGCCATCTTTCTGGCCGTCCTTTACGGCTGTTCTCTGGCAACGTCCGTCAGATGTGGATTTGCGCAACTTGAGCTGGTCAAACCTCTCATCGGGCCGGATTCTCAGCTACCTCGGGCCACCAGCCCCGTTCCATACATTGCGCCCGCAGAGCCCCAAACAGCTCATCTGGGGGAGGCTTTTCTACTAGGCACCACTTGGTATGATTATCAGCATAACTGCACCATCAGCAAGATGGTGGCCTTGACCGAAAACCGCGGAGTCCACTTTTGCTGGATGAACGGCTATCAGGCCATGGCAACTGATCGGCATATCTTTTACAATTACTGGAATCCCCATCTCGGCGACCTAGCCTGGCCAGGCGTGGGCTTTGGTCCTGTGGATCAGGGTGATCGCGGTGGGTACACGAACCTGTCTCAATTCAGCGCTGGACAGGCGGTTATCGCCCTCCATCAGAACGTCCTCCCGACTGACCCCTGGACCGCTTCGGTGGCCTTCGACTTCATGGAGGGCTCCGGAGCTTTTCAAATCGGCGTCCTCCCTCCACCTCCCGGCTATGATGCCCTCGCTTGGCCACACAGCACGGTGGACGCACAGGACAATATCCACCTCGTCGCCCATGAGAACACCGCCACTGTCTGGCAGCGGATCAATTACGCTCGATCCGAGGACGGCGGTTATAGCTATACCGACTGGACGGTGGTGGACACCATAGCCGGCATCTCCGGGGATATGGCTGCTTCACCCGTTTCGAACAAGGTGGGCCTTACCTATACTAAATCGGCCTTTAATCTTTTAAATCTGGGACCCTACGAGGGATATCTGGTCTCCCAGATGAACAACGACATCGTTTTGATCGAGTCGGAGGATGGCACCACCTGGGATTTCTCCAACAGGCAGAACCTCACCAATCTCATCGAGCCCGACAGCAGCCGCTATCCCGACACCACCTATGCC
>LJUY01000079.1 GCA_001304015.1 candidate division Zixibacteria bacterium SM23_81
CCAGGGATAAACCTTTATAGGGACGCAATTTTTCTCCTTTCCTTCTTTGACATCGGGGGATGAAGGGAATCAATGGTGTTTTTATGGTCATGGACCGGGATCGAGTGATCTATCGAACTCGCCAGTTCTCAATGAATTGCCAGATTTATTGCCGGCATCGTCCACGGCACAGACGGCGTAGAAGTAATTGGTGCCCACCGTTCCTGCCGCCCAGCCGTCGAGAAATGCGGTATCGACCACTCCGGCGATAGAGTCGCCGGGGCTGGGATAAAAGTTGGGATCTTCACTGCGGTAAACGATGTAATAAGATAGGGTCTCCTCGGAGCCCGTGGTGTCGCTGGTGACTGCCGACCAGTAGAGGGCCAGATCGTTCACCGAAACAAAGGCCCTCACATCGGTCACTGGCGCCGGCGGTATATTATCGGCTGGCATCAAGAAGGTCATCACCCGGGCCATGAGGGTGTCCCGCTGGCTAGCCGATGTGATGGCCTCGAAGGGGAAGCCCAAATTGACCACCTTGAAAGAACCCTGGTACTCCACACCTGCTTTGTAGCCGGTGCCGTCGTAGCCGAGATTGAGGGAGCTTCCTCCGTAGGAATTGATGCAGTCGGGATACTCCACGTCGTACGGCCCACTGACGCTGTCTGAGTAAGCGATCGCGCTGAGCCCGGCGAAGATGGTACCGCCCAGGCCGCTGATGGCATAGACGTTGGCATCGTCGGCCACATAATCGGCCTTCAGATAGTTGTTGTAAAAGGCCCGATCGGAGCTAGAGCCCTTGTAGTCCAGGTCCCAGCCGATCTCCGCGCCGGAGACGAACAGATTGCCCCCACCGTTCAGGAAGGTTTGCACCCGGCTCTGCTCCGTCGAGCTGAAGGTCTCGTCGACGGTGGACTCCTCGCCCAGCATCCAATCCACCACATCGTAAGAGGCTAGGCTCACCGAGCCGCTGGCCACGATCTCGTTGCTGGCCGAGTCGAAGGCATAACCCAGGTTGGCCAGGGATCCTCCGTGCTGGGCGATGAAGTTGCGGGTGTTGCCCCCGTCCTCGCGCTGGCGATCCACGCCGTTGACCACCAATACCTGAGTGTCAGAATCCGATGTCATGGCCCCTAAGACCTCCGTGGGGTATCCCTCGCTGCGTGGAGAAGTGCCGTTGACGCCCGCCACCTGGCAGTAATGAAGAATCCCTGGTGCGATGTCGGTGAAGGCCACCGAGGTTCCCGTCACCAGGGTATCGGCGTCGAAATGCTCCCCGTCCTCGCTCCTGTAGACGCGATAGCCGCTGGCTCCTGAGGCCGCCGACCAGGAGACCACCAGGTCGCCTGAAGAGGCAATCACTCGCAGGTTGGATGGCGAGCCCGGATAAGTGGAGCTATAGTGATCGCAGGTGCCGGCGTAGACGGCCCAGGCGTTCTGGTAGAGGTAGTTAGAGTCGTTCAGGCGGTACTCCTCGGCCCAGTTGCTGACGAAGGAGTTCTCCGTGAGGATGGCCGGCATGTTCGTCTCCCGGACCATGTGGAAATTATCCTCGTGCACCCCCTCGCGATAAGGGTTGCAGTTGGACCACACGAAGCCGATATGCATGTGGTCTTCCAGATGATGGACCACATCGTAGGCCAGGTCTCCGGAGGTCTCCCATCCGTGCCCCGTATACACATGGACTCCGGTATAATTGGCGCTACGGTTCGAAGAGGCGTTGTGGTGCACGGAGATGGCTCGGTCCACGGGGATGGAGTTGAAGTAGCTGGAGCGGTCGGAGAGGGAAACGGTGACATCGGTGGTTCGCGTCAGATACGCCGTGGCCCCGTCGGCCTCGACGTAATCACGCAGAAAAAGAGAGGTTTCCAGATTGATCTCCTTCTCGGTGAGTCCCGTGGGCCCCACGGCGCCGGGATCTGAGCCCCCATGGCCGGGATCGATGCCAATCTTCAGCCCGCTCAAAGAAGCCCATGTACCAGAGACTGTTAGGCCGAAAAGAAAGGCAGCCACACCTCCTATGCGCCAAATGAAGCCTCGTTTTCTGATCATGGCATATATCCCCGCCAGAGGAAGGATTTTTTTTCTGATATAAACTCCTTACGAATATTATATCAGATTCTGTAGTGAGTTGTCAAGAGAAAAGGTCCGTTTCTTTTTCCGGTATTTCCCTCGCAACAATATCTTTGGCCATAAAAAACCCCCTCGATTTTCGCCAAGGGGGTGAAAGTAGGCTTAAGTTTGGGGATTTAGCGAAGAAGAACCATCTTTTTTGTGAACCTTCGAGATCCAGCCTGAAGTAGGCAGAAGTAGATGCCACTAGCCACCGGGCGCCCCTGGTCGTTCCGGCTATCCCAGTTGACCGTGTGATGGCCGGCCGGTTGCTCCTCCCGACGCAAGCTGCTCACCTTCTGGCCTTGGATGTTGTAGACCGACACTGTGACCATGGTTTTCGAGGGAATCTGGTAAGATATGGTGGTGACGGGATTGAAGGGATTGGGATAGTTCTGGAAGAGTTGAAACTCCCCAGGCAGTGGCGAGCCATCAGCCAGTTCTCCCGGAACATCGGTCGGGAAGTCAAAAAAGGTCATAACCCGCGTCATGATCTGATCTCGGACCGACTCAGAGCCGATGGTCTCCCATGGAAAGCCAATATGGATAAGTTTGCCCTCCTGAGCGCCGGACCCGAATGTGCCTTGATATTCCACGCCGGCGTTCCTTGTGGCGCTGTATATCAGGTTGACGGTGCTGCCGCCGGAGGCGTTGATGTAGTCGGGATAGTCCTCCGGGTAGGTCTGTCCGTAGCTGAAGGAGAGGCCCTGAAAGATGGTCCCGCTCACGCCGGTAACGGTGTAGTCGCCAGCGTCATCGCCCACATAGGTGGCCTTTAAATAGTCTCGGTAGAAGGCCTGGTCCCCAGCAGTGCCCCGAGCCAGATCGTAGCCGATCTCCGAGCCGGTGACGAACAGCTTCCCGCCGCCCTCCAGATAGCTCTGCACGATACTCTGCTCCCGGATGTCAAAGGTCTCATCCGTAGTGCCCTCATCCCCCAAAATCCAGATGAGAGCATCATAGCCTTCCAGATTCACCTCGTTCCCGGCCGCCTCATTGGCGCAGGTCTCGAACATAATGTCCAGATTGTGCAAAGATTTGGCGTTGAATCCCGCAAAGGGATGTCCCGGAGACAGCCAGCTCGATCGGCGGTCGAAGCCGTCCACGATGAGCACGGGAGGTCGAGTTGGGGTTGTTGACAGGCAATAGATATTGGAGAAGTCGCTCTCTGGGTTAGCAAATGTGGTGTCGATGGCCACCATCTTGAAGTAATAGATCTGCTCTGGGTCCAGGCCGCCTATGGTCACGGTAGTATCTCCCGCGAACAGAGAATCCTCGTACAGGATGGGTGAGCCCCAGTTGACCCCGTCGATGCTCTGGTACAGACGATAGCCTATGAGAGTGGCCTCCAGGTGCTTAAACCACCGGATGACCGCCTGCGTCCCGGTGCTGTCGTTGAGGACCGAATGGAATACAGGTACATCCAGGGTAGGAGGAGGAGGCTCTGGAGAGGTTTCCATGTGTTCCGCCAGGCCGATGTGCATGGCCGTGGCGTTGGTGTTGAGATAGGTGGAGTCCCGCAGACGGGTCTCCTCGGCGGGATTGGAGATGAAGGAGATCTCCGCCAAACAGCAGGGCATGTTGGGCTCCCGGACCATATGGAAGTTATCGGCGTGGATGCCCCAGGTCCCGCAGTTGGTGGATACCACCCCGATGTTGAGCACTGAATCCAGGCGGGTGACGATCTTGGAGGCCATGTGCAGGTCAATCTCCGGGGTATCCAGATAGACGTGGACGCCGGTGTAGTTGGCATACTGGTTTGTGGAGGCGTTGTGATGGACGGAGATGCATCTGTCCACGGTCATGGCGTTGGCCAACTGGGAGCGAGCGGCCAGACTGAGGGTGACGTCCGTCTCCCGGGTCATATAGATGGTAGCCCCCGCCGCCTCCAGAGAGTCCCGGAAGAACAGAGAAGTAGTCAGGTTGATTTCCTTCTCGGTGAGACCCGTAGGCCCAATAGCGCCAGGCTCGGAACCCCCATGGCCGGGGTCCACGCAGAAGCTATATTCGGAGAGATCCTGAGCCCCGGCCAGATGGCCAGTTGCCAAGAGGGTCAGGAGGAAGCCGAGGCATACTAAGTATCTTTTAGATTGCATGGCGTTCCTCCTATTCTCCGATTAGGGTGGGTGGCTGGACGGGCACAGTATAGATGGCTCCCGCAGCGGAGAACGCAATCCGAGTTCCATCGGGAGACCAGGCGGGCCCTCGTTCAATAAGGTCTGGGGTGTTGGTGAGCCGAACTCTTGCCTGACCGTCGAATCTTATGAGATAGAGGTCCGATCCGGTTATGACCATGCCATCGTCTTCCGTGACCTCGTAGACAAGCCTGAGCCCATCGGGCGACCAACAGGGGTCACTCCCGTATCCCAGGTTGATTCTGTGTGTGCCATCAATATCGACCACCGAAATGCTGCCAGCATGTTCCAACGATGTGTAGCAGACTCGACCTCCATCGGGGGACAAGATGGGATCGAAGCAGCGCTGGTCGGGTCCGGAAATCAGAATTCTGTCTCTGCCGTCGGGATGGGAGATCCAAATCTGCAGATCTCGAGAGGTGGTGGCTACCAAATCCATAGCCTCGTTCTGTATCTGAGAGAGTGCCAGCTGAGAGGCGTGCGTCTTGGCCAGGGTGCCGTCTCGATCAGTTTCATAAACGATGGTGCCGTCCCCAGAGATCCATCGGGGAGTTCCCAGGAACCTCTGGTAATCCTCGATCTGATGGACAGCCTTGTCCTCTACATCGACCACCTTGATGGCGAAATATCTCTTGCCATCGATCATCTTTTCGGCCCGGTATGCGATATGTCGACTGTCCGGCGACCAGGCGAATTTATATCCCGATGCCCGATCGGCAGTCAACTGCTCAAGTCCCGTTCCATCAGAATTCATCCTCCAGATGCCAATCCTGTCGCCCCGGGTCATGGCCAGTGACCGGCCGTCCGGAGACCACACGGGACCCACAAAACCCTCCTTTGCCTCCGTCAATTTGACCGGGTGGCTCTGGGCTTGGTGGCTCATGCTGAGGAGGATTATTAAGCCCATAAAGACCACTAGGCTCAACGAAGTAATCGAACGATGCTTCAAGCTTCCTCCCTTCTATGAAAGTACATGGCGGTTGGAGCGAGCCGCCAGACTTGTCTGGGAACCTCACAAAGGTGTTTGTTAGTATAGCATATTTTGAAGCAGCGGGCAAGGATAAAACTGCTCAGGGATCTGTGGAAAATTTCGATGCGTTCGTCTTCGGAAAGTGGCGTTGATTGGAAAATCAAAGGGGCCACCTTGTCCGACTAAAAAAGTAGAAAATAATACTTGACTTTTTAACTCGGGTTTAGTACCTTATACCTGTAGTGGGTATATAGCATATTTTCACAGATGATAAAAAAATATGGACGATATCTGAGAGAGAATTATATGCCTGAAGAGATTAGAAAGAAGGCTGAACTCAAGATTTCGGGAATGACGTGCGCCACATGTGCCAGGACCATTGAAAAATCCCTTTTGCAGCTTGAGGACGTTTCCAAGGCTGAGGTACATCTTGGGAATGAAACTGCCTTTGTAGAGTATGATTCTGAAAAGGTGAAGCTTGCTGAACTTGAACAGGCGGTTGCAGATGCAGGTTATAGGGTGATCGATGAAAAGGTGAGCCTGAAAGTGGGAGGAATGACCTGTGCGACCTGTGTCAAGACGATTGAAAACTCCCTCAACAAATTGGACGGAATCAGCAGCGTCGATGTGAATCTGAGCGCTGAGAGGGCATATGTGACCTACAACCCAAGAGCAATCACTGTGACTGACATGAAAAGGGCCATTGAAGAAGCCGGCTATCAATATCTTGGAGCAGAGGGAGAGGAGGCTGAAGATTTAGAAAAAACGGTACGAGACAGAGAACTACGAGCAAAAATCAGCAGAGTGATTGTCGGATTTGCCATAGGCATTCCTCTCATGATTCTCAGCCATCTTCGCGTTACCTTACCATTTCCCATGTCCCATATGATGTTGGTGGTTTCGACGCCAGCTTTTATTTATGTCAGTCACCCCATATTCAGGGCCGCCTATCGTTCTCTAAAAAATAACCATCTCAACATGGATGTCATGTACTCCCTGGGCATCGGCGTTGCCTTTGTGGCCAGTCTTTTGGGCACCTTTGAGGTTGTCCTTTCCAAGGAGTTTTTATTCTATGAGACGGCGGTTCTTCTGGCCACATTTCTCACCATGGGTCGATATTTGGAGGCCAGAGCTAAGGGAAAGACCTCCGATGCTATCAAGAAGTTGATGGGCTTGCGTCCCAAGACCGCGGTTGTTATCCGTGATGATGCCGAGGTTGAGATCTTTATCGAGGACCTTCAAGTCGGCGACATCATCGTGGTCAAGCCAGGCGGGAGGATACCCGTAGATGGTCAGGTGGTTGCCGGTGAGAGTTACGTCGATGAGTCGATGATCACAGGCGAGCCCATCCCAACTTTGAAGCAGAGCGAGGATGATGTTGTGGGTGGAACTCTTAACACCAACAGCGTCATCAAGTTCGCAGCGACGAAAATAGGTAAAGACACAGTTCTGTCTCAAATTATAAAACTGGTCCAAGAGGCTCAGGGATCAAAGCCGCCCATTCAAAGGATTGCCGATAGAGCAGTGAGTTATTTCATTCCCATCGTCTTGGCCATTGCGATTCTTGCTTTTGTGGTGTGGTACCTTGTCTTCGGCAATACCCTTCTTTTCGCCCTGACGGCCATGATTTCGGTTCTGGTCATCGCCTGCCCGTGCGCCCTCGGTCTGGCAACGCCCACCGCTGTCACGGTGGGTGTGGGTCGGGGGGCAGAGCTGGGAGTTCTCGTTAAAAATGGCGAAGCTCTAGAGATATCTGAAAAACTGACAACAATCGTATTTGACAAAACGGGAACTCTCACCAAGGGAAGGCCAGAGGTTACAGATGTCGTTGGCATTGGAATTGACGATGGAGTGCTTCTAAAGTTGGCAGCGAGCGTCGAGAAGAATTCGCAACATCCCCTGGCCGAGGCCATTGTGAAAAAGGCGGCTGAAAGGGATCTTGAGATTGAGGAAAGCAGAGGTTTCGATACTTTTGGTGGCAAGGGTGTCATAGCAAAAGTCGATGGAAAAGAGGTGCTCGTAGGAAATAGAATGCTTTTTGAGGAAAGAAACATCACCTACGCCCGAGACGTCGAGGAGAAGGTCATTGGGCTCGAAAACGAGGGCAAAACGGCAATTTTGGTTGCCCTTGATCATAGCACATGTGGCATCATCGCCGTTGCCGACACAGTAAAGGAAACCTCACAGGATGCCGTTAAAGATCTCAAAAACATGAACCTTGACGTCGTCATGATCACTGGAGATAATGCCAGAACTGCACATGCCATCGCCCAGGAAATCGGGATCGAAAAGGTATTAGCCCAAGTTTTACCACAGGATAAGGCCGCCAATGTCAAGGAACTTCAAAGGAAAGGAGAGACAGTGGCCTTTGTGGGCGATGGCATCAACGATGCGCCAGCTCTGGCGCAAGCGGATGTGGGCATCGCCATCGGCAGTGGCACCGATGTGGCTATAGAAAGCGGTGAAATAGTGCTGATGAAAGATGATCCCATAGATGCTGTGGCCGCGGTGCAGTTGAGCAAGAAGGTCATATCACGGATAAAGCAGAATCTATTCTGGGCTTTTGCCTATAATACGGCCCTCATTCCAGTGGCTGCAGGCATCCTCTATCCATTCTTTGGGATTACCTTTCGACCAGAATTCGCCGGGCTTGCCATGGCCATGAGCTCCGTGACGGTGGTTACTCTTTCCCTGATGCTAAAAGGATATATTCCGCCC
>LJUY01000039.1 GCA_001304015.1 candidate division Zixibacteria bacterium SM23_81
GTCACGGTTACCGATACCAGTGGTTTGTTTGACTCTGACACCTCCGATGCGGTCTTTTCCATCGACAATCCCGATGTTCCCAGTGTGATTGTCACCTATCCTAACGGTGGAGAGACGCTATCTGACGCGGCCACCATCACCTGGTTGGCCACCGATCCAGATGTGGGTGATTCGGCTCTGTTGGTGGTGGATCTGGATTACAGCGATAACGGTGGCGGTTCCTGGGCATCCATCAATACTGGTGAGGTCAACGATGGTGCTTATTCTTGGGACATCTCCGGTCTGTCAGATGGCTTAGACTATCTGGTGCGGGTCACGGTTACCGATACCACCGGACGGTCAGATTCAGATGTCTCTGATGCTACTTTTTCAATCGATAATCCGAATGTTCCCAGTGTGACTGTCACCTATCCCAATGGTGGAGAGACGTTATCTGACGCGGCCACCATCACCTGGCTGGCCACCGATCCAGATGCTGGTGATTCGGCTCTGTTGGTGGTGGATCTGGATTACAGTGATAATGGTGGTACCAACTGGTCGGTCATCGATTCGGGTCAAGCCAACTCCGGCGCACACTTCTGGGACATCTCTGGACTATCTGATGGTGCTGATTATCTGGTCCGCATTACCGTGTCTGATACTGCTGGGCTGAGTGACTCCGATAGCTCAGATGCGGTCTTCACAATCAATAATCCGGAGCCTCCGGCAGCTATCGCTGATCTGATGGTCGTGCTGGCGGATGGCGCTATCCATTTGAGCTGGACGCCGATCACCGAGGACACTCTAGGTGAACCCATCGTCGTGGATCACTACAACGTATACCGGGATGACGATCCAGGCTTCTCCCCTAGTTCCTCAGATTCCATCGGCACCACCGCCGATACATTCTACATCGATTTCACCCCGGCTGTGAACGATACGAGCTTCAACCACTATTATGTGGTTAAGGCAGTCGATCCGGGCGGTAGGAAGTCGGCAGATTCCAACAGAGTTGGAGAGTTTGACCGGGGTTTGATCAGCGTGCCGCTGAAATAGCGAAAATGACTACGGAGTGATTCTGTAAGGGCGATTCATGCATCGCCCTTTTTTTGTAGCTGTTCTCATGAGAGCACAATTCCCAATTGATAACGGGGCTGCTTTTTCCCCTTGACATTGGACCTTCCAAGTGACATTATTCCTGTATTCATGATGGCCATTTTCCGCAGATCTTCGAAGCAAACGGCTTATCTTTTGCCGACAGGAGGTGGAGATGCACAGGCGTGAGGCTCAGGTATTGCTATTTCTGGCACTCCTGGGATTCTGGTTCGTCCAAGGGTGCGCTGGCGTGGCGCCTTATCCGGAGAGAGGAAAACAACTGGGCTGGAAGAGGGAATTGGGACCTTATCGGGTTACTTTCTACTATCTCGTCGATGAGGCCGATGAGCGATTCTCTTGGCATCCTAAAGATGAACCCGTTCGAGACATCTTCGGGCAGACTATCGCGGTTGTTCCCCGCGAGTTTAAGCGTAAAGCTGACATAGAGGGGTCTGCTAAGCTGAGCGATGGACGCGTGATCAACTTCGCCGGCAGGGCCACCGATGGCATCCGCTATCGCGTGGTAAAGGGTGCCAAGTGGGGCTTGGGAGCCGCTAATGCTGAGCGGATTTCCAAGCTGGAGCCCTATATGCTGATCCCTCATCGAACCGTCGCGGTTGATCCCCAGAAGATTCCCCTGGGCAGCGTTCTATTCGTCCCCCAGGCCAAGGGTGTTCCCCTACCCGATGGCAGCGAACACGATGGCTACTTTCTGGCCCACGACGTGGGTGGAACCATCAAGGGAGACAGATTAGACTTGTTTGTGGGAATGGAGGAGGATATCCGTAATTCTTTTACCGAGAATGGCCTGACCAATAAATCCTCCGTGGAGGTTTTGCTGGTGGAGGGCCCTGAGGCCGAGGCAATCCGTGAGAAGTATTGGAAACAGTACACTTTGACGCCCAAGCAGATGTATCAGATGGTCTGGAAAGATCTGGAAACGGTCATGCACAACGTGACCGCGGTGGAAAAAAACCCTGACCAGCGTGTCATGTTTTACTCCGAGCTGGCCAAGGGAACTCCCTATGTTATTTTCTGTCTGGGAGAGGGGCCGACGGGCGAATACGATAAAGATCCTCTTCTGGACATCGCCCGGGTGGATTGCATGACCTTCTGCGAGCAAATTCTGGCCCTGACGATATCCGGAGACTACGAGGAGTTCTTCAACAATTTGCAGCGAATCCGTTACCGGGACGGCATCATCGGGATGAAGACACGCAATCACTATACCATCGCCGATTGGTTGCCCAATAACTCCTGGCTGCTGGAGGATGCCACCGAGCTCATCGGCGGAGAGCACTGCCTTCCCATGGCTAAAACCATCGACCGCTCAAAGGACTTTGCCACTATGGGTGTCACAGATTTTTGGGACGTCCCCCCGCCGCAGACCATGACGGTGAAGTACATCCCCAAAGAACACCTGCTTCAGGTGGAGGAGAACCTGCGAGGCGGTGAGATCGCCAGTCTGATCCAAAAGAAAGAGGGGATTTTTTCCTCTCACATGGCCCTCATCGTAAAGGGCCGCCAGGGTGAGATCATCTTCCGTCACGCCTCCCGAACCGCTGGCGAGGTGGTAGATGAACCATACAGGGAATATGTGAAACGGCTGCAGGATTGGAAGAACACTGCTGGGATGATCTTCATGAGGGTGAGAAGAGATTTTCCCTTGACGTTTGCTTTTTAGAAAGTTCGGAGAACGTTATGTGGGAGCGTCATGCCAGAATTCTGAACCGGGAGCGGGTTGCCCTTCTGGTGGTGGATGTGCAGGAGAGATTATGGCCTGTTATGCGAGAGCGTCAGCGGCTTGTGGACCGGATCGTGATCATGATCAAGGCTTGTGATCTCCTGAAGATCCCCATTTTCGTCACGGAGCAGTATCCCAAGGGTCTCGGCGTAACCGTCCCTCCCGTTAAGCAGGTTCTTGGAGGGAAAGAGCCCCTTGTCAAGATGACCTTCAGCTGCTGTGGCCTTACGAAAGTGCTCAAGGCGTTGGAGAAGAAGGGCATCGAGAAGGTCATCGTAGTCGGGATTGAATCCCACGTCTGCATATTGCAGACGGCCTTGGATCTTCTTGCTCGGGGATTCCAGGTGCACCTCCCCCGGGATGCCGTTTCATCGCGCCATGAAGAGGATGAGAGAACCGCATTGCAGCGCATGGCCAGGGAGGGAGTGGTGATTACCACGGTGGAGATGGCTCTATTTGAGCTTCTCAGGACGGCGGAGGCGCGGGAATTCAAACAGGTGTCGCGGTTGATCAAATAAGCAGATCGATACCGCAGGAGGTGGGATCATGAAAGTGGCAGAGGCCAGGAAGATTGCCAAAAAGATAGGTTTGAAGGTGAGTTCCAAAACCCTGAAAGGAGATCTCATCCGCCAAATCCAGCGAGCCGAGGGGAATTTCGATTGCTTTGGGACAGCTACCGATTACTGCGACCAGCTGCGATGTTGGTGGCGGGAGGATTGCCTGGGGAAGCGATGAGCGGCAGGACCGATGTTTTCTCACCGGGATTGGGAAAGAGGCCGGTGCCCTTTTTGGGGGGACCGGCCTTTGTGTAGGCTGTCGCGTTCAGTACAGAAAACGCAATGGGAAAGGCGTGGAGGGAGCAGGAGACTAACCTCTGAGTCCACCCAGCCCTAAATAATCATCTGGACAGCCATTAAGTGGCAACCATATATCGCTTTTTACGGTAGGTGCAGACGACAGGTCTGGCTTTTCCGGTCATATATGTCCAAAGACTGGAAAAGGCACATAGCAAAAGCCCTGTGCCCGTAAGCATTGGCATGAAGGCTGTTGCTCATCCAGAAAAAATGGCTCTCTGGTTGCTCCTTCCAATAATGGGCATGATCGATGAGTGGAAGTTCATGATCACAGGCCACATGGCGGATAGCGTCCATGTATCTGGCGAAATGAGTTTCTCTTTCAGGGAAAAGGTCAGGTAGGATGGGACAGGTGGTCTGCAGCACTGCCAGGGCTCCGATGTCCCCAATCTGCTGCACCAAGCTGTTGAGGTTGGATCTAAACTCCTCTAAAATAATACCATTTTGCCGATCGCAATCGTTCATCCCAATCATCACAAATACTACATCCGGTCTGAACTGAGCGACTCTCCAATTGAGTCCTTCCAACAGACTACGCGAGGTATCCCCGCTGATGGCTGTGTTGATGATCACGTCCATGGTGCGGTCCAGCTCAAAACGAACGCGCTCTGCAAAGAGCTCCACGTAATCCCTGCACCCGAAGGTATGTAGTGCGCCGTGAGTGATGCTGTCGCCATAAAAGATCCATTTGACCGGTTTCTCCGATATCAGCAAGGCTTTCACTCTGTCCATATATCACTCCTTATGATCTCTTATCTTGGAATTACCTTCACATTCAACCTCCGGTTGTCTATCCTCGCAGAGCTGCTTTGGTCAATTTGTGATCCGGTATTTCCACGTCAAAATCGATGTCATCGATGATGTATTCGGTGCCCTCACCTTTAGAGAGCATGTCCTTGAAGATCATCCTCTTGGGATACCAGCGACCGTCCACCCGAAAGACCTCGGTGATACGAGTGGTCTTCAACAACTTGCCGCTCTTGGCGTAGCGCTCTTCTCTGAGGGGCAGCCAGCGTTCCATGTCCACCCAGATGCGCCTCGAATGGTAGGCGACATCCTCGACTCGGGCGGTCAGATTCACCAGCCAGCACGTTCGTCCCTCGGCCTCCTGACTTCCCTCCACCTGAGCCTGATATAGATCGATGAGAGATTCATTTTCCATCATGTCTTCATAGGACAGGTCCGATCCCATCATCGACTGCCTTAGCAGGTGGCCCGCGATGGTGATGATGCGGTCGGTGGGCTCCGGGGTGTAGGTCCATAGTTTGTCACCCAGCTTCAACATCTTCTTGCCCTTCTCCCGCGCCGGGGAGAGATACTCGACGAACGTATTCTCGTCGCCCTTCTTCCAGAACCGGGAGGTTATGGACCGGCTGCCCCGGCGGCCGTGGATGATCATGGTGGACACGCCAGTGGCTTGATCGATAACCAGGTTGCGGTCCACTCTCTCCAGAATATCCTCTCCCGTGGGTGCCCGGGAGACGATCGTGAGAGAATCCTGATGGGTCAGGGCAGGTGTGGTGATAAGAAGGATGCCCAATATGATGATGGCCTTTTTCATACCTCCAGCTCCTTGAAAAGTTGAGCCGTCTGGCGTTTGAATATTCTGATGCCCGAAATGGCGCTGCCCACCAGGGTGGCCAGCAGCCCCGGCAGGAAGCCTATGTAGTAGCTTGCGGGGGTGATCTTGGCGCGCATAATGTTAGCCATCAGCATGTTGGATCCCTTCGTCATGCTCGAGATATCCAGTCCCACCTCCTGAAGATAGTAGGAGAATCCCAGTCCAATGGCCGTTCCCAGGATGGAGCCGACGGTCCCGATGAGGATCGATTCCCCCAGCAGGGAACGGTACACATGCCCCTTTGACTCGCCGATGGCCAGACGCACACCCATCTCGCCGTAACGCCGGATGCCGGACATGAGCCCGGCGTTCCACAGCACCAAAGACATGACGAAGAAGAAGCCGAACAGGATGATGGCAACCCTGGAGTTGACCGTGTCCAGGTATTCTCCCAGGCCGCCCTGCTCCCTGAGGGTCAGCATCACTGGGGAGAATTCGTCCTCAGGTTGATGGATTTTGGAGTTGAAGTCGCGAGCGGTCTTTTTAGCGATCTTGTCGTCATAGATAAGGTTGGGAAAGAATCCAAGAACCTCTCCGGCGCTGTCTTCCATGTCGAGAGCGTACTGGACGTCCGACAGATTGGCGATGATGGCGTTCCGGTCCATAGGAGCGATGCCAAAGCGGACGCTCCCCACGATGGTGAAGTTCTGAACGGCCATGCCCCCGTGCGCCGTGGAGCTGACCAGGGTGGCCAGGTCTCCCATATCAGCCCCCAGGCGATTGGCGAACTCTTCACTGATCAGGATCTCTCCAGGCGCCTGGGGCAGATGACCCCTCACCAGAGCCTTCTTGAGGCCGAGTCGATCCCGCTCTCTTGAATTGGGGCCGAGAAGATCAAGGGCTATCCCAAAGGACGGTCCCTGGGAGCGGGTCTCGCCATGTTCGTCTGGAAGGTCGATGAGCCCTCCGAATTTGATCCGTGCCGTCCACTCCATGTGGGGATAATCTCCTTCCAAGTCCCCGATGAGGTCGCCCACGTTCAAGATGGCCAGATCGTTGGGCAGCTGGCGGGAGATGTCCCCGTACGCCCGTGTCATGACCTTCACATGCCCCGTGTCCAGCTTGGCGTTGCTGCGGACCATATCATCTATGATGCCGTGCATGAAGCAGTATCCCAGGATGGATGTCATCACGCCCGCAGTGACGATAATGACTGGGAAAAGGCTCCGGTGATGGTCCCTGATTAAGCCTTTGAGCAGAAATCTGGTCATGATGTTTTCCCCCTGAGGGCATCCGTGGGCTTCAGCCTGGCGATCTTCGAGGCCGGTAGGAAACTGACGATGGTGACTGCGATGAGTACCAGCAGCGTGGTGCCCACTAGCAGGCGAAGCCCATAGCTAGGGTAAAGAGATTGGGGAAGAGCGATGCCGAAATCGGCCTGCATCGCTGGCATGGGCAATCCCTTGGCGAAGGTCAGGGCCAGCACTGGAATGCCATATATGGCACCGACGACGAGCGCCAGAAAACCATGCATAGCTCCCTCTAAGGTGAACAGCCCGATGACCTTGACGCGCTCCATGCCAAGGGCCATGAAGGTTCCGATCTCCTTGCGCCGACGCCAGATGGCCAGGACCTGGGTGTCGAAGATGGCCAGCAACCCCATGAATAGAAGCAGGCCGTACAGGATGTTCGAGCTACCCGATTTCATCCTGACCAGCTCGGTGATCTCTTTGAGCAGAAAATTCAGGTCCCGGTGAACCCATGTGTGATTGCCGGATGGGACATCCGAGACATCCTCTGCAAGGACGACCAGGCTGGCCTCTTGGGGGGTGCGTAACATCTCGCGCAGGCCCTCCAGGGGGAGCCAGATCTGCCCCACGTCCACCGATGGTGCTGAAACGTTCATGATCTGCACGATCCGAACGTCATTGGCGTCGAAGGTGCCGTGAACATCGCGCCACCGGATAGTGACTTCATCACCCACTCTCAGTTTCGTTTGCTTAGCCATCTGGGCTCCAATGAGAGCAGGGGTGACGTCATCGTCTTCTTTTGAAAGATAGGCACTGGGGAGCTGGAGGATCTGCTGTTCGGGATCGATGCCCCTGAGGACCACAGACTGGATGCGGCCCTCGGGGAATATGGCCCCGGAGGTCACCAGGATGGGCGTGGCTGCGCCTCGGGATATCAATTCTGCCAGAGCGGGGGAGAGGGGAGCGTGGCTGTCCTCAAAGGTCAGCGGATCGTAGGGGTCATAATCTTTGTGCCAGAACTGACCTCCGCCTGCCTCATAGTCGATGGTGGCCTGCATGGCATATTTGTTCATGCCCTGGATGAAGCCCTGAACCCAGATGATCATCACGAAGGCCAGCGAGAGGACGAAGACATTTAGCCAGGTCCTGATTCCCGCACCCATGAGATTGCGAAATGCCAACTTAGCGATTAACATCGTTTCACCTCATATCAATTGTACTGCGGCGTCGTTTCGATGTCCTCGGCGACCCTGCCGTCGTTCAGGGTGATCTTCCGCCGCAGGTACCCGATGACCTTTTCGTCGTGAGTGGCGAAGATGAACGTAGATTGGAACTCCTCGTTCAGCTTGGCCATCATCTGGAGAACGTTGTGGGAGTTTTCAGCATCCAGGTTAGCCGTGGGCTCATCCGCCAGCACGACCTTGGGTTTTTTCACCATGGCTCGGGCCACGGCCACCCGCTGGCTCTCGCCGCCGGACAGCTGTGAGGGGCGCGATGCAGCTCTGTCGGCCAGTCCCACCCGATCGAGGATGCCCATGACGGCCTTTTTACGATCCTCGGTATCCATTCCCAGAAGCAGCAGGGGAAACTCAACGTTTTCGAACACGGTATAGACCGGCAGGAGATTATAGGTTTGGAAGATAAAACCCAGGTGCTCGTTGCGCAGCCGAGCCGACTCCCGGTGACTGAGTTCCTTGGTGTCTGTACCTATGACAATGGCACTGCCGCTGGTGGGATAATCGAGAGCGCCGATAATGTTCAGCAAAGTGGTCTTGCCGGAGCCGCTGGGTCCCACCAGCCC
Organism: candidate division Zixibacteria bacterium SM23_81; assembly: GCA_001304015.1. Taxonomy (GTDB): domain Bacteria; phylum SM23-81; class SM23-81; order SM23-81; family SM23-81; genus SM23-81. The sequence goes on from LJUY01000039.1 coordinate 8,285, forward strand.
AAGGAACTCGCCTTTTTGGACAGTCAGGTTCACGTCGTTTAGGGCGGTGAATTTACGGCCGCCAATGGGATACTGCTTGACCAGGTTTTCAGCGGTGATCAGGGCGCCGTTGTTCATGTTTTAACCTCCATTAATTCGAAAATCGAGTAGAGAAAAGTAGGATTCCACACCCCACCGTACCACTCCAGGGGAATATAAATCCAAGGATTCAAGGATCCAAGGATTCTAGGATTCAAGTCCCACCCACCCCCCTCTTAGGTGCAAAGATTTTAACTGTTCGGTTTTTGCCCTCGAATCCTCGAATCCTGGTGATGAAGGGATGAGAGGATGGGGAATCCTTGAATCCTATTTGATAAATGACCATGTTCTTTTCTCTATCCAGTTTTTGCTTTTCTCAGTGATTAAAAACGACCAACACCTCCCCCCCATAGCCTGATGACAGGATGTCACCTCTATACGGTAATTCGACGTCATCCCAGGTGGGATAATGAAACAGGCTCAGCTTCAGAATCCAGTTATCCCAGGTGCGTTGCCAACAGAGATACTGTGAATACTCCTTCTCATCCCACGAGTAAAAGCCCATGGCTGACAGATTGTCGAGATATCCCAAGGGGTAGTTCATGGAATATGCTGAGACTTGGCGGTCATCTTCCCACCCGAAAGGCCCCTCCGATGAAACGATGGCCATGTGCTCTCCCAGGACATGCAGGCCGTTGCCGATCCCCAGAGTGTAGTCCATGCCCAGGGTCATCATCTCCGTCCACTCGAAGGGCAGCGTATCGGACCTCTGCCGCTGTAGGACTGACTCGAACCAGAGGCCGATCTCGATGTCCCAGCGCCCATCCAGGGCGAGGCGGTTTTCGCGGAAATCGCCGCTGTCCATGGGCGGGGCAAGTACTTTCCTTGTATGAAAGGCAAAAGCCAGCTCGCCATTGAGAAACGGATACTGCAGGCGCCCACCGAATTCAGGCTTTCCCTCAACAGTTGGCAGGAGCTCAAAACCTTTGGTCTCATCATTGCCGTAAAGTCCCCAGAACCAGAGGCTGGCGTTGTTCAGAGCATCGTATTTGAATCGGAGACCGTAGACGCCGTCGGTCAGGTTCAAGGGATCGCGTGGGTCCAACCTGTCGAACCACCTCAGCGGGCGCAGCAGCTGGGCCGGGCCAAAGTTTATTTTCTGCAAGCCGACGCGAGTCTCAGTCTGAGCGGTGGCGAAGCGAATTTTGAGTCTATAGAGCTCCACATCGGAGTCATCGGCATGGTCTGAACTGCTGGCAGAGATGAATCCATTCAGGGATATTTCCAAATCCAGGAAGTGGTTTTCCGCCAGAGATTGGGCCAAAGTGAACTGGGGAATGTATCGGAGACCCTGGTTGTAATACCAATCTCCACTGTCTCTGCCTTCTAGGTGCCAGCCTGAGGCCTGTCCCCGCAGATCGTATTCAACTGCTTCGGCATGTATTCCTTCAAAAGCCCATCCGACTATAATTAACCAGACAAAAAGCAGACGCTCTAAAAGGGATAGTCTCATTCCCTGTGCTCCTGTTTCTCTACAGGCAATATGCCGAAGAAGAAGAAGCTATTGACCTCGCGGATGAATTCGGCATAATCGGTGTAAATTTTTCGCAAATCCTCGTCCAAGATAAGCTCGAGCAGCTTATTGAAAACTGCCAGGATGAACTCAGGGCGCATTTTGCGAATGTCGCCTCTCCCTTGAGCTTTGGTGACGAAATCAATGAAGAGCTGGCAATTCTTGACCTGGATCTCCTGCCAGAAATCCATCGTCTCTGGGACGGGGCCCAGCATCTCGTTGATAAACTCCCGGTTCATCTTGGATCCAAGCTCGATCTTGTATTGGATGAGCTTTTGCATCTTTTCTCTGAAAGGGATGTCTATGGCATCGATCTCATAGAGCTTTTTATATCCGTCTTCGATCATTCCATTCATGATGTGCCTGAACAGCGCCATCTTATTGGGGAAATATTTATAGAAGGTCATCTTGCTGGCGCCGGCTCTCTGGCAGATTTCTTCCACCGTCACCCGCTTTAGTCCGTGTTTGGTAAATAGATCGGTGGCCGTTGACACGATCTGCCTTTTCTTTTTGGAGATTCTTTTACCGAAGTCCTGGGCCATCATGGCGCCTCCTGAGCCCAAAATATTTACAGTTTATTAGAGATTTTACTATATTCGTATACATTATAACAAATCGTATGACATTTATCAAGAGTAAATTTACGTTTTCTATTAATATTTACGGAATTAGTAAAAAATGTTTCATTTGTATATATCATTAAGATGTATTCGGAGATGAAAGGCCAAAGTGAGTGCTCAAATTTGTCATCAAGTAACCTTGATGAGCAAAGCCGATGACCTTTCAGGAACATCGGCTTCTATGGTGCGAGAATCAAGACGATATTATTTCAACAGGCATCGATAATCTGCCGGCTTTTCGGCCCGCAGTTGAACAAAAGGTCCACCACAGAAAGGTTAGGCAGGAAGGGGCCCCAGAGCTGGGGGTAGGCTGGCGGTCGGTAGTGAAAGTATTTTATGTCCAATCCTGCCTGCTGGAACATCTTCTCGTCAAGAAACTTCTTGCCGGGGGAGCTGGAGAGATACACATGTGCGCCCAACTTTTGGCAGATATCGACCAATAGCTGGGTGCCTTTTGTGTTCATCTCGAGCTCTGAGTTCAACTGGAAGGGAGTTTCGATCTCCAAGGCACTCCGCAGATAGTTCAAGATGGCCAAGTTGAGCTTTACTAAATAAGTCCACTCTTTTCGGAAGACCTCCTCGAAGAATGCACGATGGTCCGGGAAGTAGGGGGCGTGATGATAAGCATATTCCAGCCGCTGGCAGTGCCTTTTCCCCCAGTCACGCTCGTTGAAGATCTCCACGCGATCGATTTGCTGAAGACCGCGCCCCTTGCGCAGTACAGGCACCGAGATCCACAGCTGGCCGTCTTTGGTTTTTATTCTGTTTCGGCTCATCCAGGAGCTTCCCAGAGGAAACTGCACATTGTCCAGCAGAACCAGGAGGTCTGCCTTCATAGCCTTGGCGAAGAATCCGGGCCAGGGCATGAAATAGGGCTGGTGGCAAGCGACGATCATGGGCTCTTTTTTTCTGTCTTTAACAAAACCACAGTGGTGCCCCACCCTCCAGTTTCTGGCGGGGCATCACCAAAAGACTCCACGTACGGATTATCCTTGAGAACTTGATGAACCTCCCACTTGAGCCTGCTCTTGCCCTTGCCGTGCACGATCCTGAGTCTGTGCAGCCCCAAAGCGCGGGCGTTTTGGATAAAATCTGGGACCATCTGGGGAATCTGCTCGGGAAAGAAACCGTGAAGATCCAAGGTGTCGGTGACCCGATAGGCCATTGAGCTTATGTTCTCTGGTGAGATCTTTTCATCCGTCTTCCCAGAGGAGAGTTGATCAGCTTTTCCAGAATTCTTCTTTCGTCGCCAAGTCCACATTGTTTTTGTTAATCACCTATAAGGTAAAAAGGAACGCTGCTCGTTTTCAGGGCAAGGGAGGGGGCGATGACGGTGGTTGTTTCCAGTATTTAGGCTTCTGCACTGGTGGAGGAATATGCCTTGGATAAATGCCAGCTTGCTTCAGGTGGCCTATGAGGGATTCCATGATTTGGTCCCGGTAAGCCAGCACTGTTCGAGGAATCACCGTGATGCGCAGCTCATGCGGTTTCGTCTGGGTGATGACGATCTGGTACCGGATTGTCTCTCCCTTTTCGCCTACGAAGTCCCGAGTGGTCGTTTTCACCACACCTGTCGTCATCTCGAAGACGGTTATTTGATAACCCTGCTCCATAAGCACCTGGCGACAAATTCTTAGGGCTTGAGGTGGAGTATAGTCGTAGCCGAACAGATGGAGTTTGGGACCCGAGCAGGCCAAGAAGCCTATCGTCAGCAAGACGGAGCAGAAAATGCCAAATTTTCTCATGATGACCTTATAAAAGCAGAGTGGAAGGGTCACTTCAATTCGAGCAATAACCCAATATAATTAACCAAGAGAGTGGGGGAAAATCAAGAGTTTTTTGGCAGGTGGGGCAATATGCCTCCAACCTAAGTGAGGGGATAACCTTTCTGAAACATCTTGTGTCGAAATGGCGTATAAAATAGATGTTAGTCAGTTTATGGTTACGAAGCCAATTTAAGAAACACAGGAGGATTCATCATGTCTATATTCAGAGCTGTAATAGCGATTATCTTGATCACTTTTCCCGTCTCTGTCGCGGCCCAGACCTTGACACTTGCTGAAAAGACGGAAACTACCAGTCCATCGGTCTCAAACTCGCTCCGTGGCAAACATGGTATTGAACTCAGCATAGGACTTTTAAGTGAAATAAGCGCTTCTAGTGAAGTATCGGCGGGCAACGTAACGACTAAAAGCGAAGCGAATGGACTTATGGGATCGATTGCTTACAATTATTGGCTGGAGAATGACTTGGCCATCAATGTCCTGGTAGGCTTACTTGACGTAGATGCCACCTCGACTGTGGATGGTTCAGATACATTTGTAGAGTTCTCTTCAGTGAGTCCCATGCTGTTTGGAGTAAAATTCCAACCCTTCGGGCAAGCCGTCAGCGATGTTCTGAGACCCTATTTCTCGGCATCTGTGGGACCTTACTTTGGACATTCTTCAAATGTCCGAACTGGAGTGAACACTGAAACGGAATCTTATACGGAAACGGCATTGGGTTCGCGGTTTGGGGCAGGTGCAGATCTGTCACTCAGCAGATTATTTACGCTCGGCGTTGGCCTCGGTTATCATCTTGTGAACGATTTTAATAAGCGTATTGGTGCGAAGAAGAATTATAGCAGTCCCGATTTTTCTCTCTCTTTGGGAATCGTTTTTGGGAGGGGGAAGCAATAATGGATCATATCCTTTTTAACAGCAACTAATCCTTGTGATCCATGAAGGAGTGAGAAGTTCCCTGAAGAGCCTTGTGATAACTGTTGGTCCGTTGCTTTTGACAGCCTTCCTGATAGTTACGGCTGAAGCGAGTACTCGCTACTCCGGCAGGGATGGCCAGCTGGAGATCCCCGTTCCTCGCATCGGCCGCCCCCCCAAGATCGATGGTCGGTTGGATGAGGATGTATGGCAGCAGGCTCCCATTCTATGTGGTTTCACCCAGTTCATGCCCACAGATGGCGTGCCAGCCTGTGAGGAGACAGAGGCGCTGGTCTTCTATGATCACCAGGCCATCTACTTCGGCTTGAAGTGCTATTACCAGGATCCCTCTACCGTCAAAGCCACCCTGACCAACCGGGATGAGGCCTTCGTGGACGACTACGTCGGCATCTGCCTGGATACCTACAATGACCAGCGCCGAGCCTTCATGTTCGTGTTCAATCCCCTGGGTGTGGTTGGGGACGGGGTCCGCATCGAGGGAGGCGACGAAGATTACACCCCGGATTTCACCGTATACTCCGATGGTCGCCTCACCGATGGCGGCTATGTGGTGGAAGTGGCCATCCCCTTCAAGAGCCTGCGCTTCCCCGGCAACGGGCCCATGACCTGGGGATTGAACGTTTTTCGCAAGACACGATCCCAGTCCATTCGCCTCTCCTGGGCGCCCATCGATCGCAATGAGAGCAATCTCTTAGCCCAGTCCGGCCATCTGGTGGGTATCCGGGATGTCCAGCACTCCCGCAACATTGAGCTCAATCCCGTGTTCACAGGAGCGATGACGGGCCAGCTGGATGACCCCGACGACCTCGGTTCCCGCTTCGAGCGGGACTCCCCGAAACCGGAATTGGGTCTGAACCTCAAGTACCTCCTGTCGACAAACCTAGCTTTGGATGCCACGGTCAATCCCGACTTCAGCCAGGTGGAGGCCGACGCCGATGTGGTCGATATCAACGAGCGTTTCGCCATCTACTTTTCCGAAAAACGCCCCTTTTTCTTAGAGGGTAAGGACATCTACCAAACGCCCTATGAGGTATTTTACTCCCGGCGGATAGTCGATCCCATAGTTGGGGCCAAGATCTCGGGAAAGTTGGGCCCGGCATCGCTGGGATTTCTCAGCGCGGTGGACGACGACAGTTTGGGCAACGCGGCTACCAACGTGGCCCGGCTGAAGTGGGACGTTATGAACGACTCGCACCTCGGCTTCCTGGCCACCGATCGCCGCGTCACGGGTTATTACAACAGCGTGGCCGGGGTAGACGGAATAGTGCGCCTGACCAAGCAAGAAACGTTCAGCTTTCAAGGCCTGGGCAGCTGGACCGATGATGTTAACGATGGAAAACTCCGCGATCCTGCCTGGTTCGCCGAGTTGAACCATAGCAGTCGCCATTTTAATATTTTCTTCAGAATGCAGGACGTCTTTCCTGATTTTCGAGCCCAGCTGGGCTACATTCCTCGGACCGATCAGGTGGAGTTGGCCGGCTTTTCCCAATATAGCTACTTCGGCCCTGAAAACGGCCTGGTGGAATCCTGGTGTCCGGCGGTGTTCTACAAGCTGGTATACAACCATAAAGCGACGGGCTACCTGGACCGGAAGACCGATTGGATAGTATCGCCCCAGTTCAACCTGAATCTGAGAGGGGGATGGGAGTGGGGGATGAGCTACGATCGGCTCTATACCTATTATGAGGACGCCGCGTTTCCGGATCAGACGCAGATTTACACCTGGGGCTGCACGCCCCGCTGGCAGAAGATCCAGTTCGGTTGTTTGAGCCACTTTGGCGACACGCCAATTTACGATGAGGTCGTGCCTGGTAAGTACTGGTACGCGGAGCCCTGGGTGGATCTCTACCCTACCTCTCGGTTGAAACTGAACATGTGGCTTTGGGCTCAAGATGTCACCCGCCGAGCCGATGACAGCTTCTTCGCAAGGGCTCGCATCGCCCGTGTGCGGGCTGCTTACCAGTTTTCCCGGGAACTTTCCTTCCGGACCATCGTGGAGGCCTCCCGGCGAAAGTATTATGCTGAGGGTGGCACTCTAGATGAGCTGTCAAAAAATGTCGTCGTCGATGTGCTGCTGAAGTACCAGCTGGACCCGGTAACCATCTTCTACATCGGCTGGGGCAACGTCTTCGGCGCCGATCTAGGTAACGACTATCGTCGGACTCAGGAGGGGGTGTTCGCAAAAGCCAGCTACTTGTGGAGATTGTGATCGAGACGACACGGTAAGGATAAAAAAGCCAGCCTGATGTCAATATCGGGCTGGTTTTTTTAATAGGATAACAGGTTGATAAAGATGTAGGGACGGACACTCGCGCTGAGGGGTTGACAAGCGAAGAAAAAGTTTGATGGAAGAGCAGGCGTCGAAGTTATCCGATCATGTGTTGTTTTCAGTCGTCGGCATTCACTTTCTCTTCGTCGCTGAACCGGGCTTGCTTGCTCGTTGCCACACAGATCTTCGAATCTTCCTGAGGCGCACGACGTCTTCGCAAAGCGTGCATCCCATCCGACCATCATTCTAGAAACGAGGGGTGGGATGAGGGAGCACTTTTGAGTGCGCCGAAGGGAGCTTTCACCTCGCCTGTCCAGATGTACGAGTGTCGTGCTCTTTCGGTGTTATATGCAGTTGCCCATCAGCGCAACAACAAGAGCTTTTTTGTCCTCACATAGTTGTCAGCATGCAACGTGTAGAAATAAATCCCACTGCTGACACCGATGGGTTGCCACTGGCGTCGGTATCTCCCCGCAGGCAGCCTTCCGGCAACAAGTTTAGCGACTTCTTGTCCCAGGATGTTATGAATCTTCAATAAGACGTTGCTTTTCTTAGGTAAGTCAAATTCAATGGTTGTAATTGGATTAAACGGATTCGGATATGCTTGTCGAAGAGCGTATTCTTTTGGCATATCGGAAGAATTATCCTCATTGATTCCCACAGATATTACTCCCCTGCCCAATAACTGAATCGAGCATAGGCTGTCGTTGTTGCCGACCCAGAGAGTGTCATAGTATGCCACCGTGTCTGTTGGCGTAAAGGAAACTGTCAGAGCGAGACTATCGCCAGGCGGAATCAGGCTATCTGCAGGACTCCAGTCATGGGTAAATGCTGGTTGATGATTGATGATGGAATGCAATATTAAAGTATCCAAACCGATATTTCCAATGGTCAAAGGTAAGTGGTTCTGTTGACCGATAGTCACCACCCCAAAATCAAGCAAAGAATCGGACATGGTGATTATGGGCATCCCCTGGTTAAAAAAGTAACAGCCCATGTCAGCCATGGTGCTGTCAGGGTCGAGAGGTGAACTCGGATCTCCCGCATCAATGCAGGGGGATTGACTCTGCAAATGGAAATCGCTCAAAATAGGAGCTACAAATAGCGGATCGAGGTAAATGTTACTGTATACATCACAAGAATCACCGTTGGCGTTGACTCCAGTGAGTGTGCCCAGACCTGATGGTACAGTCCCACCAAAATTTGTTAATCCAGATTGAGGGAGAAAATCGCTGTAGGATATCATGGTACTGCTGCCGCTGGCAAAATAAATATTATACCACACATTCTCCTGGAATATACTATTTTGCAGGGTCATAGAATCCTATGATGAAACGTGAATCCCTGCATCTTGCTGTATCCCTGCTGAATTCTGAAAAAAGTCGCAGTGATCAATAGTGGGATTGCTGTTATCGCCCACATAAATTCCTCCTCCGAAACCTCCGATCTGACCGTTATCAGAAAAAATGCAATGGGAAATTAGTGGACTGGAGTTCTCCACATAAATGGCATGTCCTCTATTACTCATAACCGTATTTTCACTGAAATAACAGTCAGTAACCGATCCCGGGCAATTTGAGATCCAGATTCCACCGCCATCCCATTCTGCTGTGTTATTGGTAAAAATGCTTCCGGAAACAGATACATTGCTTTCACGCGCTGCAATACCACCTCCGGATGGGTTATAACTCGAAGTCGAAAAACTTGTATTATTGATGAAAGTGCAGTTTGCAACCACTAAATTACCGCCATTATTAATGTAAGTTCGGTTGTGTCCCTAAATTGGTGTAAAATGATGGTGACATAGAAAAGGTCATCGCTTTCCTGAGGGAGAGGGTTATCTTTTGGTCATTCCAATCACCAAAAACCCTTTTCCCAGGAGGATGGCGATGACCCAGAAGAAAGATAACGCATCGTGTCCCTCAGTGCAAGAGGCTTTGATCAACAATCCTGATTTTCTCAGACAGATTGTTCAGCAGGTCTGTCAGGATCTTTTACAAACAGAACTGGATCGCTTTTTAGAAGCTGGTCCCTATGAACGCACTCAGAGCAGAAAGGGGTATCGCAACGGCCGGCGTCCCAGGACCCTGATGACGCGAGTGGGCTCTGTGGAGCTGCTGGTGCCCCGGGATCGGGAAGGTCGTTTTCAGAGCGAACTGTTTGAGCGCTATCAGCGCAGTGAGAAGGCCCTGGTGCTGACCCTGCAGCAGATGGTTCTCAAGGGGGTCTCCACCCGCAAGGTCCGGGAGATCACCGAGCGGCTCTGTGGCACTGAGTTCTCCAAGTCCCAGGTCTCTCGGTTGACCCAGCAGCTCGATGAGGTGCTCTGTTCATGGCGCAAACGCTCTTTGAAAGGCCACTATCGCTATCTGATCGTGGACACCCACTGCGAGCATGTCCGTCAGGATCACGAGGTTTTCTCCCAGGGGGTGTTGATCGTGATGGGGGTGCGTAAGTCGGGTCATCGGGAGATGCTGGCCGTGGACGTGGGTCTGACCGAGAACGAGGTATTCTGGTCTGATCTGTTTAAAGAGCTCCACCAGCGAGGGCTCAGAGGCGTCCAGCTGGTGGTCTCCGATGATCACCAGGGGCTGGTGGCTGCCATCAGGCGACATTTTCAGGGCTGTCAGTGGCAACGCTGCCAGGTGCACTTTTTGAGAAATCTCATGAAACTGGTCTCTCGCCAAAGGCGCCGGGCGCTGGCCCGGACCCTGAAAGATCTCTTTGGGGCCCCGGATCTAACACAAGCCCTGGCGCGTCTCGAGGCTCTGGTCACCTTCTATGAAAAGCAGTATCCAAAGATCGCTGACAAGCTGGAAGCGGAGGCTGAGCAGACCCTGACCTGCTTCCACTTCCCGGAGTCACAGATGAAATCTTAGCTCCACAAATGGCAGTAACGGTCTCTTCCTCAGGATAGACCTTTTTACACACAATTTTGGACTTGACCCAATATTACTACAGTAGTATTTGCCATAGTCTATACGGCTAACTTATAACTAGATGGTTTTCCTCACTAAGTCTTCATGCCGCCAGCTGTCCGCATAAGATGTTAAAAAACATTACACGTAAGGATCTTTTCTCGAATATGTTACGCCCGAATCGGACTTTATACTGAATGTTATCTGGAAAACCGCACTTCGGCCGTAAAAAAAGGCGAGGTGACCTCGCCCCTTCGATTTTATGCCCCTTTCTTCTTCTCCTGCTCTCCGAATTTCTTCAGCCCCAGGGCCATCTCCTGCAGCTTCTGGTTCACCAGGTAGTTCACCGTTCCCTTTGGGAACTTCCCATTTTTCCTGCGCCGGCCCGCTTTCACCCCGGTGAGGATCTCGATGCCCTGATCGATAGTCTTCACCGGGTGGATGTGAAATTGCCCGTTCTCAACGGCCCTGACCACGTCTTTACGCAGCATCAGGTCGGAGATGTTCAGGTGCGGTATCATCACTCCCTGCTGACCCCTTAGCCCCTTAGTCCGGCAGACATCATAGAAACCCTCGATCTTCTCGTTCACTCCACCGATAGGCTGAATCTCGCCCTTCTGGTTTACAGAGCCGGTAACGGCGATGTCCTGTCGCAAGGGCAGGTCGGAGAGGCTGGATAGGATGGCGTAGACTTCTGTGGATGATGCGCTGTCACCCTCCACACCCCCATATGATTGCTCGAAGCACAAACTGGCGCTCATGCTCAGGGGTTTGTCCTGGGCGTATTTCCCTCGTAGGTAACCAGATAGGATGAGAACCCCTTTATTGTGCGTTTTGCCGCTCATCTCAGCCTCCCGCTCGATGTTTATCACTCCAGCACGACCCATGGCCGTTCGGGCGGTGATGCGGGAGGGGTGACCAAAGGAGTGTTGGCCTAAGTCAACCACCGAAAGCCCGTTTACTTGCCCCACCACCTTGGCACGGGTGTCGATCATGATGGTTCCATCTTGGATGAGCTCCTGAATCTTGTTCTCGATGAGGTTCACTCGATGAATCCGCTCTGCAATAGCCTTCTCCACATGTTCACCTTTTACTTTGGAGCTCCTTGCTTTTTCGGCCCAGTAGTTGGCCTCTCGGAGTACATCCGCGATAAGGTGAAAGCGGGTGGACAGCTTATTCCTGCGGCCGGCCAGCTTAACGCCGAACTCTACCACTTCGGCCACAGCGGTTTTATCGAAAGGCCGCAGTTCCTCATCGTGACAAATCATGCTGATGAAAGAGGCATATTGGGCCACAGTCTTTCCGTTCAGGGACATCACATTGTCGAAGTCCGCTTTGATCTTGAAGATCTTTTTGAAATCATTATCCAGGAAGTAAAGAAGTTGTTGGAGGTATGAGTCCCCAATCATCACCACCTTCACCTGGCACTTAATGGGCTCTGGTTTCAAGGCGGAGGTGGAGAACAGGTAAAAAGGATCGTAGGTTTGAATCTCCACGACACCATTTCTTAGAGTGCGTTTCAGAGTTTGCCACACGCCCGGTTCGGTGAGAGCGTCCCTGGCGTTGATGATCAGAAAGCCCCCGTTGGATCGTAGAAAAGAGCCGGCCTTGATTCGTGTGAAGTCGGTTCGCCACAAACCTTGAGAGTCCACCGCCTTCTCGATAGAGCCGAACAGATTCTTATAGTTGGGAGTCGTCTCCAGGATCACCGGGAGTCCCTGCGCCTCGGAGTTATCCACCAAGAGATTGACCCGATACTCCAGAAAGGGATCCTCCTGTGCCGCTGGCATCTCGGGCGAGGTCGCCTCGGCAGCCTGTTGAAAGCGTCCCAGCTCCGACATCACATTGTTTTGAACCTCGTCTAAGTAAAGGTTTATCTTCTCGTTCCTGTATTTGTCCTTTATCTCGGTGACCAGCTCTTTGACTATGGGCAGAACCGCTTCGCCATTGAGTTTGATTAACTCCTCTCGAATTTGTTTTTCCAGGTTCTTGGCCTCTCGATAGATCTCGGCCATCTCCTCCTGGAGATCGGATATTTTAGCGGTAATCTGTTGATATTGCTTCTTGCTAAGCTTGCCTTCTTGGACCATAACCGTCAAGTTCTCGAAGGGCACAGGTTCTCCATTGACGAGAGGTGCCAGAGCAGGTTTGACATAAGGCCCCATCTTCACCTGAACCAGCTTAAAATTTTGCGCCAGCACTCTCTCCTCGAAGGCTTGGAGGGTGGCTTTTTGTTTCTTCTGAAACCTGTCAACAATTCGCTTTTTGCGCTCCTGATACTGTTCGCTCTCAAAAACCGCAGGAATGTCTCTACGAAGAGTGGCGACCAGCTCAGCCATGTCCCTTTTGAACATGCAGCCCTTCCCGGCCGGCAAGCTGATGGCCCTGGGCATATCGGGATTCTTGAAGTTGTTCACGTAGCACTTGTCCTCGGGAATTTCCCTCTTCGCCTCCAGTCTCTCCAGCAGCCGCTTCACAGCGGTGGTGCGGCCTGTGCCAACGGGTCCGGTGATGAAGACGTTGTAACCCACATGATCGATGTTCAAGCCAAGCCTCAATGCCTTGATGGCCCGCTCTTGACCGATGATCTCCTGGCAGACATCCACATCCTTTGTGGTGGTCAGCTTGAGTTTTTCCGGTTCACAATGCCAGCGCAGCTTCTCCGGAGGCAACTCTTTGAAATTGGATACCTCAATCATGGATGGCTCCTCCATGTCAATAATGAGTCACTTTTCCTTTTGTTTCTTTCTTAAACGGACCTGGGATTCTTCCTCTTCTTTGGCAAATTCCTTTACTTTCTGCAGCAGTTCCGGTTCCCATTCTCCCTTACGGATAATGTTATCTAGAGCTAAGCTGCTTAAACTGGAGATCTCGTTCCATTTTGCGGCTTTGTGCAAAAGGGCCTCCAGCTCTTTTCTTCTTTTGTCTGCTGATTCAGGAAATTTGAATTTCTTTTGAAAGAGTATGTTGACCAGATGCTCGCTGCCAGAAATCACCCTCACGCCTTCCTGGCGAGAATAAGCGATCAATTGCTTTTTTATCTCATCGATGCGAGCTCTGATCTCTCGTTCCTGATCTTTAAGGTCAGCATATTGGTCTACCAGCCGGACGCCATCGTCGGCGCGAAACTCCTTTGGACGGAGAGTTGAGATTTTCAGAGGATGCATCTTCAAGGGACAATTGTCTTGAAAATCACACCAGTCGCAAAGGTTGCTCTCTCTCGGATTGAAATCCCGATCTGCTTCGATCTCGTCGATAAGCTTCATGGTCCTTTGCTGCAATTCTTGAAGTCGAGAGACTGTCCAGGTAGTACTCAAGGCCGTATCGAAACGAAGGTAGTGCCAGACTAGGTTAACCTGCTGGATTTGAGGCCATTTTTGCTGGACGCCGATCTGATAGAGGGCCAGCTGGGGTTGCTCGTCAACATCTTCCTGAGTTGGCAATGCTGAGGAAGTCTTATAGTCGTGGATTTCCCAGATGCCGTCTTTGCCCCTGGCCAGGCGGTCGATAAAGCCCTTCATGCGATAGCGGCCATCGTGGTTCAGGCTGAAGTTCACTCGAACCTCTACTCCCAATGTGGTGTCGCCATCGAATGGCGAGTAGTGGGTGTAATATTTTTCGATGCACTCTCTGCCCGCGGTGCAATAATCCTCTGGGGTGTATTCCCGGCGGACAATTTTGATCCTTCCCTCTTTCCAGTGCCTATTCCATTGTTCTTCGTAATGGTTGAGGAGATCGGCTGGTTCGTTTCTTTTTCCGTTCAAAAGGTCTCGATACAATTTCTCCAGCGTCTCATGAACCCGGGATCCCAGGAAGGCCTCGATACCCTGTTTTTTTCTCTGTAGGCGGTCGACATACTGGAATTTGTACTGCAGGGGACAGTCTTGGTAAGTCTCGAGCCTGGAATGAGAGTAGATCGGCATGTTCATGAGCCCCTGTAAGTATTTTCGGTGGTCACCTCTTGTCCCAGATATTGAGCAAGCGTTCGTTCACTTCTTGGTAAAGACGTGCAGTAGCCAAGAGATCGGCCAAGTTGTAGTCAATAATATCGTCAATCTTTCCCTTCCGATATGCCTCCTGGACCTGAGAGCCATCGCCGAACTTGGCCTTGGGATCTTCGATGCCCAGGGTCTGACACCAGAATTGAAGAGTGAACTTACGAGTGGCACCGAAAAAGGTAAGCACCTCCAGTAGGTCGCAATGAGGATAGATGCTGTAGCGTCGTGTGTCCAGGTTGCGAGTGGGTTTAACTCCCTGAATAAGGGTTCGCAGCATCAGAAATGGGCAGTCGAAACCTTTTCCATTGAAAGTGATATAATGGTTATAGCTAGGGATTAACTCCCAGAACTTGGTCAGGATGGCAGTTTCGTCACCGCGGAAGTGGGAGACGAATATCTCACCCCTTTGGCCCTTAGCAGGTGTCTCGTCGGACGTTCCTTGGGAGAGAATCATAGCTCTGTTAGTGACGGGATTGAGCAATCCGATGACCACTACTTTAGATAAAGGAGCCCATAGACCAAGGCTGCTTTTGGTTTTTTCCACATCCTTCTCTGTCTCGGCACGCTTGAGAAGGTATTCCTGGGTATCCTGAGGGATGGCGCTCCAATCCGCGCCTACCGTTTCGATGTCCAGGATGACTTTACTGGGCATAGATGAGCCTCCGGACAGTGCAAAATTAAGGCCTTCGGGAGTTCGTGGATCAAGGAGCCAGATAGAAGGGTGGTGCCAGATTGACATATTGAGGGTGTGTGAAATTCTCGAAAAGAAGATACCACATTTCTTTGGGATGTCAATGAAATTTTGGGCTCCACGGACGATTGTCCCAGAAGAGGAAATGAGCGAAGCAGAAAAAAAATTTTTAAATATGAAAAAAAAACTTGACAAAAAAAGGGTAGGTGTGTATAATGGAGATTAATGGAGGTTATGAAAGATCAATTGTGATAGACAGGTGATGCCGAGTGGCTCGAGAGAGATGGTATTCCATTCAGGAAGCGGCTCAGTTTCTGGGAATCAGCACGGTGACTTTGCGTCGTTACCTCAAGGACCACAAGATTGGCGCTTACAGGATCGCCGGCCGGTATCGATTTAAAAAAAAGGCACTGGAAGATTATTTAGAGGCCTGTCGTCTAGGACCACAGAAAAGGGCTGAGCGCAGTAGCAAGAGGGACACCAACCCCTCTGACATAGCTGCCAGTAAACAAAACTTGGAGCAAACCGTAGAACTGGCCGATGAGGTTTTGAGGATCGCGCCGCGTCAGGTGAGAGGTCTGTACATCAAGGCTTTTACTGCTAGCAGATTGGGTCGATACGGAGAGGCCGAGGCATATTACAGAAAAATACTGAAGGTGAAACCTAAGGAAATCGCAGCCTATCTTTTTCTCGGATTGCTCTATCAAGAGGTAAAAAAGCTAGATCAGGCCTTGGAGATGTGGCGTCAGGTGGTGAATATCGATAAGACCTCGGACCTGGCCGAGGTGGCTCGATATCACATCACTCGCGCCCTCAGAACCAAGTGACTTTAATGAAATCGTGGAGATATAAACCTAAGTAGTGGGGAGAGAAAAGTTCCGCTCCGCTGAAGTGGCCTAAGATCTAAAGGGTCTATTTCCCCAAAGCGCAGTGGATGGAAGAATGGACGATCGAAGGGTATTCGAAAGGTATCTGCGGGATCTACAGGATCTTCCGCTCATATCTGCTCAACAGGAGGCTGAGCTTGCCAACCAGATTAAGCAGGGTGATCGTGATGCCCTGAAAAGGCTGGTAGAGGCAAACCTGCGTTTCGTAGTCAGTGTGGCCAGGCAGTTTCAAGGTCAGGGCTTATCCCTGGCAGACCTGGTGGCAGAGGGTAACGTGGGTCTGATTGAGGCAGCCAAGCGATTCGACGGCACCAAGGGATATAAGTTTATCTCCTATGCCGTCTGGTGGATCAGACAAGCCATATTGGCGGCGTTGGCCAAGCAGTCCCGGATCGTCAGGCTGCCCCAAAACAAAATCGGACAACTGCACAAAATTCAGCGGGAATCCAGCCGTCTTCAGCAGAAGCTTCATCGAGATCCTAAATGTGCGGAGGTGGCCAAGAAGCTGGACATAGAGGAAGAAAACGTCTCCAGCACCCTGGCCCTTTCCAAGATGTATCTTTCTTTGGATGCCCCGCTGAGAAATGACAGCAAGGATGATCTCAAGAGTCTCTTAGTTGACAGCAGCCAACCGCCTCCCGATCGGGGTTTATGGAAGGAGAGTCTGGTCTCACAGGTCAAAGATAGTCTGAACACTTTGGATCCACGAGAATCGAAGGTGATTAAATATTATTTCGGCATTGACCGAGAGCAGGCCATGACCTTAGAGGAGATTGGCGATCGGCTTGGGCTAACCCGGGAGCGAGTGCGTCAAATCCGGAACAAGGCCATCTCCCGACTGCGCCATATTTCACGGAGCCGTTCCCTGCGACCATATCTGGAGTGAAAATTCGTCGTAAATTTGATTCCTCGAAGTGATAGTAATACATCGGGGCAAAAAGAGGCGAGCGTTATTGAGCTCGCCCTTTTTACATGCGAAATAGAGGAAAATTTTTCTTGCCGTTTGGGATTAGATCTTGTACTATACGCCTGTAATTCTCAATGAGAAAAGAAATTTTTTTAGGAGTCTGCTATGCCCAGAATACCAGCGAACTGTGATCGATCATCCTTAAAGATAAGGTAATACCCCATTAAAATTGCACTAAATATCTTGATAACTCGCTGAAAGAACATTATCTTTCAGCCATGAAAAAATGTCCTCGCTGCGGCCATCAAAAATT
>LJUY01000040.1 GCA_001304015.1 candidate division Zixibacteria bacterium SM23_81
TACAGCACCTTCTTGGGAACTGTTGATGTCGATGGGGGCAATGGCATCGCCGTGGACAGCGCCGGGAATGCTTACGTAACCGGATGGACTTGGGCATCTGGATCATCCACTTTTCCCACCACTTTGGGGGCTTTTGATACCACGCACAACGGCCACGACGATGTTTTTGTGACCAAGCTCAATCCGACAGGCAGTGCTCTTATCTATGGCACTTTTCTGGGAGGGTCGTGGATCGAGAATGGATTGGACATCGCCGTAGATGGCTCAGGCAGCGCATACGTGACTGGGTATACAGCTTCGTCCGACTTTCCCACTACAGCTGGGGCTTTCGATGGTACACATAATGGCGACAAGGATCTCTTTGTGGCCAAGTTGAACCTGGAAGGCTATCCCGTTCCCATCGTGCTAGCCAGCTTCGTGGCCGCTGGCGGCCAGGACTGCATCATCCTCGATTGGGTCACCGCATCGGAGATCAACTGCCACATGTGGGAAATCTATCGCTGTGAGCGGGCAGATGGCGAATATGTCAGGGTTGGGAATTTGACCGGTCGTGGATCCACAGAGAAAGAGCAGACTTACAGATGGGTGGACCGAGGGGTAATTGTTGGAGTGCCGTACTTCTATAAGCTGAGACAGGTGGATTTCGAGGGAAGCTCAACTTGGTCGTCTGTCGTCTCCGCCACTGCCAGCTCTGCGATGCCCAAAACCTACGTTCTCCGCCAGAACTACCCCAATCCCTTCAATGCGAACACCGAGATTCGCTATCAGATCCCCGAGGATGGCCATGTGGTGCTGATTATCTTCAACACTCTGGGCCAGGAGGTGCGGACCCTGGTGGATGTCGAGCAAGAGTCAGGTGGATATTCTGTCCTCTGGGATGGACGGGATGACCTCGGTCATGTGGTGTCAAGCGGTTTGTATTTCTGCCGATTAAAGGTGGGTGAATTCAGTAAGACTATAAAAATGGTGCTTGCTAAGTAATAATAACGCACCTGAGAGAACAAGAGGCCCTTCGGGCAATCCGGAGGGCTTTTTGATTCAGGATAAGTCACTTCTCAGGGAGGTTATAGTATATCTGTCTGGTGCTCTGCTATAAAAGTGATAGGGACGTGCCATAGGGATAGAGAGTTGATACAGAGGAAGGTCTAAGAGGGCACAACATGAATTGGTGTGCCGGTACGTGTCTATTGTGATGAAGGGAAGACACTCCCCATATCTATAAGCACGTGAGGAGTTTCAGTTAGGGAAATATTCCTTGACAAGATAACCTCAGTCTGATAGAATGAAGATAGAGAGGAGAATCTTTTTCCAACTTCTGAAGCAGTATGAGATTTCCATAAGATCGCTGGATCAGAGATGATGCCCTTCTCAAGTGAAGGGACCATGACCGTGGCTCGTCACTTTCGTTTTGTTTCAAAAAGTGCCAACTTGAGAAATTCGAGGACCAAGATGAGCGATCAGCAAGCTCGGCTATGCAAACACACAGTTTTCGTATTCATCGCTTTCATGATGGCTCTTCCCGTGGGGTCGGCGCTGTTGGCCCAACCGAACATCGGCAACGTCACCATTAATCCTAACCCTGTAGGTCGCTACGAGAAGATGGAGTTGACGGTTGATCTCACCGCCAGCTATGCCAATCCCTTCGACCCCGAGGATGTCGACCTTTGGGCGGTCTTCACCTCCCCCAGCTCGGTGGACTGGCATGTGAATGGCTTTTGGGATGGGACGCATTGGAAAATACGGTTTGCCGCCAGGGACACCGGATCGTGGAACTATACCGTTTATGGGGACGACGGAACGGGTCAGGACAGCACAAATCCGGGAACTTTCATCTGCCAGCCCTCCGCCCAGCGCGGCTGGCTGCGTCTCTCGATGGCAGATCCTCGCTATCTTCAACACGACGACGGCACTTCCTTCTTGGGCATTGGCCAATGTCGGTGTTGGGATCTCGGAGCCGTGCCGGACATCTTCTCCGATATACAGGCTCACGGAATGAACATCCTGGTCTATTGGATGCCTAGCTGGGATAATATGTTGGTCACACTGGATACAGGATATGACTTTTACGATATGCATCACGCCGCCAGTATCGACACCGTGGTGGAGAAGTGTGAGCAACATGACATTTATCTGGTTCTTACCATCTGGAATCACGACGAACTCAGAGGCGCTGGCCATCCCTGGCCGAGGAAATATTTTGACGACTTCAATCCCTTTCATGATCTGTCGGATGCGACGGGATTCATGTCTGACTCGACCTCATGGGCGTATCAGGAGAGGCTCTATCGTTACATCATCGCCAGATGGGGGTACTCCCGAGCCATCGGACTGTGGCAGACCATCTGCGAGATCGATGGCACGACCAATTTCTATAATAACGATGCCGCTACCGATCCATGGCACAGCGGAATCAACGATTTTTTCAAAAACAACGATCCCTTCGGTCACCCGACCACGGCTTCTAAATCTGCCGGCAGCATATGGAATTGGTCTTATGGTTTTAGCATTATGGACTTACCACAGGTCCATGTGTATGAAGACGGCGTCGGGATTTCGAACACCATTGCGTCACAGACGAGAATCCTCTGGGATAGCCATGAAAAGCCGAGCTTCATCGGCGAATTCGGCGCCCAGTTGGGAACAGCGCCGACGACAAAGCACTTTCACGATGGAATCTGGGCCGGCCTCGCCGCCGGAGGAGCCATCGCCCCCCTGGATTGGAATGACGGAGGCGATTGGGGGGATTTGACGCCCGAGATGTACGACCACGGTAAGTATCTGGCCGATTTTGTCTTCGGCCTACCCTTTGATCAGTTAGGTCTGGAGGCCTGCTCTCTTTCGATGGCTGAGGAGTTCGAGGCATGGGGCATGTTGGGGGACGAGCTGGGATTTTTATGGATTCAGGACACAAGCCCCGGCGAGGTCAACTCCGGGGCGACCATAGGCCTCTCCGGATTGTCTCTGGGACAGTGGTCTTTCGACTGGTACGACACATGGACTGGGAAGTGCCTGCCGGAACAAATGGTGGAATCCCCCTCCGATGGGTTCATCACCGTGACCATCCCTGACTTCACCAATGATATCGCCTGCCGTTTGGCTGAGGTTGGCGGGATCGGTCAGAAAGTCGTTCCCCTGAGCCCTATAGGAGATGTGACCACCTGGCCGGATACGCCCTACCGGTGGAAGGACATCGCCGACCATATTTACGCCCAGGCTTATCAAGATAGCTTCTCCTACGACCAGCCGCGGGTGATGGTGGCGTACAATTCGTACGATTCGACATTCACCGGTCGTTTGACCGCTTTTGGATTGAAGCCCAACTTCGCCTACCAGATGAAGCTGGTGGGCAAGCCTACGAAACAGTGGGGAGATGACGGCTGCGACCAATCCAACGAGTATATCGGGTATGAGGGACGCTGGTGGCGGGAGCAACCCAATCCTGGCAATACCGACGATGCCGATTACGAGGCCCACAAGGACGATTCCACTTACATCTTCGTGGGATATCTGCTGTTCGACTATTTCGCCACGGACGAATATGGCATGGCAGAGAAGGAGTTTGCACTGGAAAGCAGCTATCACGTGCTATGGAACACGGTGATTAATTCCCGTCCTCCGGGTCCTCACGATTCGTCCATCAGCACCCATTGGGTCACGGCCTGGGGGTATAATCCCGCCTATGATACGACGCTGACCCCCGGGGAGGTGGGCCTCTATGCCGAATGGGAACCCGGCAGGGACCTGCCCGGCGAGGTGGTTTTGCCGCCTTGGATGTACAACGTGCAGCTCATCCTCACCGAGGAGAGCTTTCATCAGAGCGGACTGGGTGGATACTGGGCGGGGGCCATGGGATGTGATACGACGTTTTTCAGCATCCCTGGAACCGTTGAGGCGCCGAAGGTCACCTCCATCTCATCTGCGGTCGGCGCCATCCAGATTCAATTCCAGTGGACCCCCATCAGCGATGCGAGATATAACGTCTATCGGGGCACCAATCCAAGTTTTACACCGGGCACTCCGTTGGCCAAAGATCTGGCCGATCCCAACTATACTGACGGTGATCCAGGTATCGTGGGCGATCCCAATGTCAATTATTATTACGCGGTCACCGCTGTGGTAGGTGGTATCGAGTCTTCACCGTCGGACTGCGTGGGGGAGTTCGACATCGAGATGCTGAGCGAGTAGGCAAAGGAAGTGTTGCTTGGCGAAAGTTTTGATGAGAGTCATGTTCAGATGAAGACAGAGTCTTTTTATGAACCCAGGATTCCAGGTTTCCCGATTTCAGGACCGAGGCGATCCTATACATCTCTTTTCTGCACAATAAAATACAGAAAAACTTCCTTGACAAACAGGTCCAGTGCTCATACTATAAGGACAGGACTGTGATCTTTATTCTGGTAGCTGGTCAATCGGGTTCAAGGGGGCTTCTGTATGAATTGGAAGACGAAAATCTGCCTGCTCATCTGGTTGCTGGTGGCCTTTGCGATTCCATCGGTGGCCCGCGAGCTTCAATACGTCCAAGGTCAGATCATCGTCAAGTTCACGCCAGAAGTGGGTCAAAGAATTGCTCACAAGCAAGGTGGGGTGACATCCGTGGGCCTGGCCTCACTGGACCGAAGGATGGAAAGATACGGTGTCTATGAGATGGGGCAGATATTTCCGCATAAGGAATCTGAGCTGGATTTGATCTATCAGCTGGATTTCAGTGATCAATATGACGCCAGGGAGGTGGCCACAGATTTCGCCCGGGACAGGCATGTGCTGTATGCGGAACCCCGTCCTATCCATCGGCTGTGTGATGAGCCCAACGACATGTCCTATGTGAACGGTCTGCAATGGTATCTGAACACGGTCAATGCGCCGGAAGCATGGGACATCACCCATGGGGATAGCGCAGTGATCATCGGGATTGTGGATTCGGGTGTGGACTGGGATCATCCGGATCTGGCGGACAACATCTGGTTCAATTCTGGTGAGGACGTGAACGGGGATGGACGTTTCACGGCCATTGATTGGAACGGCGTCGACGATGACGGCAATGGTTTTGTCGATGACTGGCATGGTTGGGATTTTGGTGGGATGACTATTCCTGATAACAATCCCGATGAGGGTGAGCCCGTTCACGGCACTCATGTTGCCGGGATAGCCGCGGCGGTAACGGATAATGTGTTGGGTGTTGCTGGCATGTCCTGGAACTGCACCATCATGCCGGTGAAGGTCTCCCGGACCCCTTATGATGGCATTCGTTATGGCTATGAGGGAATTCAATATGCTGCTGACAACGGTGCCGATGTCATCACGCTCTGTTGGGGGCACTCCGGTGGTTTACCCAGCCAATTCGAGCAGGAGATCATCGACAGCGCCTTTGCCAAAGGAGCGATTTTAGTGGCCTCAGCCGGCAATGATCCCCCCACCGCACCGCCGGACACGTGCCCCTTGTATTACCCAGCTTGGTATAACCACGTCACCGCTGTAGCCGCAACTGACTCGAATGACAATGCTTTTAGCTGGACCTTTTATGGAAGTTGGGTGGACGTCTCAGCCCCCGGCGCGCCGATCTACAACGCTTGGTGGAATGACACTTACACTATGCTTGGCGGAACGAGTCTGTCTGGAGCTCTGGTGGCTGGGTTAGCCGGTCTGCTCAAATCGGTAGAGCCCCATGTGAACAGCGACGAGTTCGAGACCAGGATGCAGACCACCTCTGATGACATCGACAGGTTGAATCCTAGCTATGAAGGCTGGCTTGGTGGGGGGCGGCTCAACGCATACCGAGCGCTGGGTGCGGCGGTCCCCGTCTCGTTGACACACTTCGAGGCCATCGGCGGTCAGGATTTGGTCACATTGAATTGGGTCTCTGCCTCAGAGGTGAGTTGCCATCGGTGGGAGATCTATCGCTGTGTGAAAGAAGAAGGCGAATACGCTAAAATCGGGGAGCTCCCTGGCTGTGGAACCTCGGAGTCAGGGCATATCTACCGCTGGGTCGATCGACAGGTGACCACTGGGATGACCTACTTCTATAAGCTGAAACAGGTGGACTTCGACGGCGGCACAACGTGGTCACAGGTCGCCTCCGCCACTGTCAGTTCTGCCGTGCCCCAGGTCTGTTCTCTCAATCAGAACTATCCCAATCCTTTTAATGCTTTCACAAAAATTGGTTACCAGATTCCAAAAGATGGCCCTGTGTCACTGAAAGTCTTCAACATCTCGGGCCAGGAAGTGCGAACCCTGGTGGATTCTGAGCGAGTGATAGGTGAGTATGAAGTTCTCTGGAACGGTCGTAATACCGAAGATCATGATATGGCCAGTGGATTGTATTTCTGCCGGCTGAAAGCTGGGGATTACAGGAAGGTCATCAAGATGGTGCTGGTGAGGTGAGTTTAGATCTTCTTTAAGGATGAGAAGAGTCCTCCTGGAGATTGGGGAGGGTCTTTTCTTTATGTGTCATTCTGGAGGTCAGAGCCTGAGCGTAAGCGGCAGGGATCACCTCAGAATGACAAGCCTGTTTGGTTTTTCCCGATTCCCGGTTTTTTCCCGAGTCTCCGGTCTCGATTCGCGATCCCCGATTCCCTTTTCCTCTCGAATCCTTGAATCCTTGGGCCCTTTCTTTACAAGACAAAAAAGCCACGAGCATTGCCCGTGGCTTTTATTCTCAAAGTTGAACAAACACCTTAAGGTTACTTCTTCTTTTCACCCTTCTGCGGCTTCTCCTCCTTGGCTTTCTCCTTTTTCTCCTCCGCAGGAGGGGCTTTCTCCTCTTTTTCCTCTACCTTCGCTTCCTCTATCTTTTCTTCTTCCTCATCTTCCCGTTCCAGGAGATTCTCGTCGTCCTTTCTCTTCCTCAAGATAAGGTAAATGAGGGTTTGGCCAGCTGACCAGATGGACAAACCATAAGAGATGACAAACCCGAAGATCAAGACCAGGAAAATGCCCATGATGAATGCGGCCACCGATTCAGCCCTTTGCAAGGTCACAGGGGAGGGCATATAGCTGGTCATGGCTGCCAGCTTGCCGCACCACAACCCCTTAGACCAGAGGGACCAGATAGCCCATTTTGTTGGCAACCAGTTGATAGCCACCATGGCCATATTGTGCAACTTGGGTCCCATGGTCCACCCGCATACCACGTAGACGAGTTTTAAAGCCCAATAGCTGAAGGACCCCAATACATACACCCCGGCGATGGTGATGGCCCCCAGGAGCACGTCGTAAACCACGAAACGCCAGGTTTGGCTCCAAATGCTGGAGAAGAACTGAATCATGGTCTCAAAGGAGTCCTCCCGGGCGGTAGCCACGATGGCCGGCCCCAAGATAATTCCCACACCAAAGACGACAGCCAGAAAAACCAGGAAAAGGGCGACACCAAAGATGGGGATGCTTAAAAGGGCGAATCCTAACTCTCCAACATAGGGAATTTTGCCCAAAAGCCCGATGATAATTCCGCACACCAGCAGAAAAACGACTATGGCAATCACCATGAGCGGAGAGAGAATGACTGCCTTCCAATTTTTACCCACGAATCCAAGGGCCTCGCGGGCGGTATAGAAGTCGTCCCCTTTTAGCTGTTGGTAGGTCACCTTGGCGGCAGCCGTGCTGTAGACTAGCCACATGATGACAAAGAAGACGAGACCCGCCACGTATAGCACCCAGCCATACCAGGGTAACGTGCTGGCCACTATGGTGGGAAACAGACGATAGGAGGCCCAGTTGGCTGCGAAACCGATGCCGCTTGCAATAAGCGCGATGTATGTGAGAATGGCGTATCCGATATAACCTATGAGCAACCCCAAGAATTGAAGCCCGATCTTCTTGCCGCTAAAGCCGAAACGAGCTGCTCGGAAGATATCTCGGAAGTCGAAATAGAGTTTGACCATCACGCCCCCCTTTCAGTGGTTCAATCTGAACTTTGGTGCATTTTCGCATCTTGCGTCAAATATTAACGAATTTTGGGGCTTCTGTCAATAAAAAAATTTCCCCGCCTTTTAAAAAAGTCCTCCTTGCTGAAAATTTTGATTGACATCGCAGGATAAAATGATATTATCCTTAAAATTGATTTAACAATTTGAAGAATGGCGACTTCACATCTTTTTACCATTGGGAGGAGACGAGAATGGCTGAAAAGAGAGATCGATGGGACAGCAGAACCGGATTCGTTATGGCCGCCATAGGGTCGGCTGTCGGGCTGGGGAATGTATGGCGGTTTCCGTATATCTGCTATAAAAACGGAGGCGGTGCCTTTCTTATCCCCTATCTCGTGGCCCTATTGACGGCCGGCATCCCCTTGCTGATCCTGGAATACGCTCTGGGTCATAAGATGCAGGCCGGGGCGCCAAAATCCTTTGAGAATGTCTCGGAAAAAAGTGGATATGTCGGCTGGTGGGCTGTGTTTGCTGGCTTCGGCATCGTCACCTATTATGCGGTCATCATGGCCTGGTGCTTCGGGTATCTGATCCATTCCCTGAGTGTTGCCTGGGGTACCAACGCAGAGTCTTTTTTCCACGGCGCATTTCTCCAACTTTCATCGGGACCGGGCGATTTAGGGTCCATCCGGTGGCCTGTGTTGGCCGGCCTGGCGGCCACCTGGATCAGCATCCTGCTGATCATCCACAGAGGGGTCAAGAGTGTGGGCAAGGTGGTCCTGGTCACCGTGCCCCTGCCGCTCCTCCTGTTGGTCATCATGGTCATCCGCGGCGTCACCCTGCCGGGGGCGGCCGAGGGGCTGCGCTACTATCTGACCCCAAATTTCGAGGCTCTCACCGATCCCAACGTCTGGCTGGCCGCCTACGGCCAAATCTTCTTCACCCTGACCATCGGCTTCGGGGTGATGATCGCCTATGCCAGCTATTTGCCCAAGAAATCCGATATCTCCAACAATGCCTTCATCACCGGACTAGTGAACTGCGGCACCAGCTTTCTGGCCGGATTCGCCGTGTTCAGCACTCTGGGCTACCTGGCCTACATCACCGGCAAGGATGTGGGCGATGTGGTCAGCAGCGGAATTTCGCTGGCCTTTATCACCTATCCGACGATGATCAGACTGCTGCCCTTCGGAGCCTCCATTTTCGGGCTTATCTTTTTTCTGATGCTGTTGACCCTGGGCATTGACTCCGCCTTCTCGCTGGTGGAGGCGGCGGTAGCTGCCGGTCGGGATCGCTGGAAGATCTCCCGAAAGGCCGTCAACCTGTTCACCTGCGGCGTGGCATTCATTCTGGGTCTGATCTTCTGCACGGAGGCGGGGCTCTACTGGCTGGACATCGTCGATCACTTCATCAACAACTTCGGCTTGGTTCTGATAGGTCTCTTCGAGTGCCTGGTTATCGGCTACGTGTTTGGCACCAGGAAGATGCGGGAGTACATCAACTCCGTCTCGGAAATCAGGCTGGGGGTTTGGTGGGATTGGCTCATCAAGGTGATCGTGCCCATCATCCTGGTCATCACTGTGGTGATGAGCACCGTGAACTTGCTCAGAGTGCCCTATGGGAACTATCCCCAGTGGGCGCTGGTTATCGGTGGGTGGGGCGTGGCTCTGCTCATACTGGCCCTGGCCCTGTTAGCCAACAGGAGATGGCTGCCCCTGGGCATTTTGCTGGCCATCGTGTGTCTCATCGCTCTGGGCGCCCTAACCTCAGGAGCCATAGCCATGGCCGTCTTCGGCTGTCTGGTGCTCTATGGTGGATTGCTTCTCTGTTTGCGCCGGACGTTGAGGAAGAAGGATATAGACGAATGGAAGGATTAGAAATATTGCGTTTGTAGGACGAGTTGAGAGAGTTTTGAGAGTTCAGAGATTTTAGATAAAATGGCAATAGCAATGGCAATGAGAGGCCAGTAAGAGCAGGAAGTCTAGGGGTGGAGTTCTCATGGCACGATTAACGATCACCGAGCAACGATTACCGAACACACCGATCATTGATTACCGATTAACGCAACGCATCTCGACACCGACAAATGTGCTTCGAGCTTCAACAGAGTTGAGATGACCTGGTCGGTAATCGCAGCAGTACGACCAGTGATATGATGATTCGATAAACGAAAGACGATAGACGAAGACCATTACCCGCGTCAACGCCAATAGGCGATTTCCGAAAGTCGTGATTTTCGTAGGAGGGATTTCCTGACCTCGACGCCGCAGAGGCAGGAGCCTCTGCGGGACAGGTGAGATATGGCGCCATGTAATGTGGAAGAGGTGAGAAACCCCCCGCGGATTTCAAATCCGCGGGGGGTTCAAATAAGGAGAGGACTACTTGAAACTATCTAGCATGGCGGGGCTTCATTCGGATTAATATGATTTTGGGGGCTCAATATATTGAGCCCCTACAACCATACCCCTAAGGCGTTCACCAGGAATTAAGTTGACATTTCTAAATTCAGACGCTATTTTATGCCGAAGTATGTTCCAATGGCGGCGTACGCCGCTTTTCTAAATGCTGAGAAATGGGAAAACCCCTCCCCTTGGAGGGACGTCTTAAAATAAACACAAATATGAAGTGTTTTTAACCATACCTTGGCTCAAGATTTCGGCGATCCCAGAAGGAGTCTGTCCATGGCCCGAGCGATGCGGAAAAAATCGAAGTTCAGAGAATATGTTGAGGTTATCGTCATCAGCGTTGTGTTAGCCCTCATCGTGAGAACTTACATTGTCCAGGCCTTCAGAATTCCCTCAGGGTCCATGGAAGATACCCTTCTGGTGGGAGATTTTCTCTTAGTCAGCAAGTTCATCTATCGGTTCACCGATCCGAAACCAGGCGATATCATAGTGTTCAAGTATCCTCAGGATCTGAAACGCGATTTCATCAAACGATGTGTGGCCATCGAGGGTCAGACGGTCCAGATTATCGACAAAGTGCTTTATATCGATGGCAAATCTGTTGCCAATCCGCCCCAGAGCAAATTTGTTGATCCCAAAACATACGCCAGCGACCTGAGCACTCGGGATAATTTGGGCCCGGTGAAAGTGCCTCCGGGCCATCTCTTCATGATGGGTGACAACCGGGACAACAGTCGCGACAGCCGCTACTGGGGTTTTCTGGACAAACGACTGATCAAGGGGAAGGCCTTCATCTTATATTGGTCATGGAAACGTCTGCCCGGGGATCCTGAGTTGTCTAAGTGGGAAGGTGCGATTTTTAGAGCCCTGCCAAGGTTCGTTTTCTCGTTTTTCAGGGTGTTGGTCTTCGATATCGTCCGTAGCCCGTGGAGAATTCGGTGGAATCGTATCGGCCATCTCATCCACTAAAGAGTCTATTTCCATATTTTTGCGCGTGGAACTCGCGCTTCTTCCAAATGGCTGGCCGGAAATGAAACCGCCAGCCATTTTTATAGGTCATGAAGTGGCCGAAGTTCAACCAGGACCTTTCCGGCTGTAAAACTCGCTTGACTTGCATCTGGTTTGTGGTTATTTTTCTAAGTTTGGGGGCACAATGACCGAAAACAGCTTATTTTCCAACGAGTTTTTGAGAAAAATGAAATCTGCCAAATCTGTGGCGGTGCTCACTGGAGCTGGTATATCGGCCGAAAGTGGTGTGCCCACTTTCCGCGGCGAGGAGGGACTCTGGAAGAAGTTTAAACCCGAGGAGTTGGCCACTGTTGACGCTTTCCTGAGTAATCCTAAACTGGTCTGGGAGTGGTATCGGCATCGTCGACAGATACTCAAAGAGGTTAAACCCAACGCAGGCCATTTGGCTCTTCGAGACCTGGAGGAGAAGTTCGAGAAGTTCACCCTCATCACTCAAAATATCGATGGACTCCATCAGAGGGCGGGGAGCCGCCGGGTGGTGGAACTTCACGGCAACATTCGCCGCAACCGCTGTCAGAACTGCGGCAGGATCTACCAGGACGTGAGCCTCGAGGAAAGAGAAAAGCCGCCCACCTGTACGTGCCATGGTCTCTTACGACCAGATGTAGTCTGGTTCGGTGAGTCCCTGCCCCCCGAGGCTATAGACCAGGCTTTCTATGCGGCAGCCCATTGTGATGTCTTTCTTAGCGTAGGCACCTCGGCGGTGGTTTATCCTGCCGCATACCTTCCTCTGATTGCCCTGCAGTACCTCGCTTACGTGGTGGAGTTTAACATCGAGCCAACAGCAATCTCTCACCAAGTAAGTGAGTTCATCCAAGGCAAGACGGGGCAGGTTTTACCCCAGCTGGTGAAGATGATGGGGCCAGGGACGTCGTGATAGGTTGTAGGGTTGGGGAAAGCTAAATTGTGACAGCGCTGTTCAGCAGACCCACATCGCTGCTGGCAATCCCACCGCCCGAAGAGGAAACACGAATAAGCTCAAGATAAGTAAGTTGGTGCCAGACGATGATTGGCCGCCACACACGTGCCAACGGATTCATACGGAGGGCTTCCTTGAGACGACTCGTCTTCATATCCGCTGTCCTGATCCTGTCCTTGCTGAGCTGCGCCTACTATAACACTTTCTATAACGCCAAAAAGCAGTTCAACAGCGCGGAGAAATCTGCGGCCAAGAACGCTCCTGGCACTGCAATCACCAGCAGCCAAAGGGATCTCTATGAGCAGTCCATCAAGAAGGCCTCCAAGGTGCTCACCTTTCATCCCAACAGCAAATATGTGGATGATGCTCTCTTCCTCATGGGCAAAGCATATTTTCGCATGGAGGAGCTTGGCAAAGCCCGGCGCAAGTTCGAGGAGCTTTTGGCCAATTATCCCCAGAGCAAGTTTCGCTGGGAGGCCTATTATCTGTTGGGCACTGTCCTGTACTATATGGACGAGGTACCCAAAGCGAGAGATGCCCTGAGCGCCGTCATCGATCCCGCCAGGAAAAACCGCTGGGCCGATGATGCTCACTTTCTCATGGGAGAGATGGCTCTCGATAACGGTGATTACCAGTTGGCCTTACAGGAATATTCCAAAGTGGCCGAGGATTATCCCGACAGCGAGCTCAGATCAGAGGCCATGTTCGTCATCGGAGAGAGCTATTTCAAGCTGAAGAATTACCGCGAAGCTCTGACCGCTTTTCAAGAGGCAAACCGGTATGAACTCGTGGGGCAGAGGCGCTACGAGATTGAGCTCCGCATAGGCGAATGCTACCGACAGTTAAACGAGCATCAGAAGGCTCTGGAGACTTTCGAACGACTGGCTCGTTCCGATCGCTATGTGGACCACCTGCCAGAGATCCGTCTTCAAATATCGGAGGTACATTTTCTCATGGGAGACACATCGCAAGCTATTCAAGAGTACCACAATATCGTTAAAAAAAGCCCCCAGACCAAGGAAGCCGCTTGGGCGTATTATCAGCTGGGCTTGATTCATATGAACAGCTTTGACGACATGGTGAAGGCGAAAGAATATTTCGATAAAAGCAGCTCAGAATCGTCTCAGTCTGAGGCGGCCAAACTAGCCTCCTTGAGGGGGAACCAGATTAAAAAGCTGGAGGAATACCAGCAGAAGGTGGCTCTTCCGGACAGTCTCCAGGATTCAGAGGCGCGTTTCGCCTTGGCGGAAGTTTATCTGTTGGATGTGAACTGGCCTGATTCGGCCCTGGTGTATTACCAGAGCGTAGTCGAGCTTACACCTCTCAGCAAGTATGCTCCCCGCTCTGCCTATGCAGCAGCCTGGATTGTGGAGAACGTCTTAGGTGACACGGCCAGAAGCCGGGAGATGTACCAGGGTCTCATCGCCTCCTACCCCTTCTCTCCAAGCGCTCAGACAGCTCGAGAGAGACTGGGCCAGCCGGCTGCGGTCGACAGCAATATGCAAAATGTCGCTGAGCGCTTCCGCGAGGCAGAGGACTTGTTGTTAAAGGGGAGCGATGTGGACGGAGCCCTGGCTCTGTATAGTCAAATTGTCACGGACTTTCCCCATAGTCCCTATGCTCCTAAGGCCGGATGTGCCCTCGCCTGGACCCTAGAATACCTGAAGGCCGATCCCGACTCGGCGATGGCCATCTTCAAGCAATTGGCTCAAGAGTATCCCGATTCTGAGTGTGCCCTCCTGGCGCAGAGGAAAATCGCCTCGTTATCGACCGAGGTTTCCCAAGACACGGCAGCTGTGTTTTCAGCGGACACGACCAGCGTCGCCTCGACTGATACAACTGAACAGGCTCCGGCTATAGAGGAACCTGAGAAGGTGGAAAGTGAGAGTCCCGAGGAGGAGGACGCTGATCTGGACAAGGAGGAGCTGGAATTTGATGAGCCGGGAGGGATTCCGACTAAAGAACAATGAAGGTTCTCCTGTGATCCAGCAGAAAGCTCCTGTAATCACCAAAGAGGAGATTGCTGCCGGTGTGTTCCTAGTGGGAGTCAAAAGCCCTCAGATAACGATGCATGCTCAGCCGGGACAATTTCTGCACGTTCGCGTTGGACAGGGTCCAGAGCCTCTGCTACGCCGTCCCTTGAGCATCTTCCAAGTAGATCGTAAGAGGGGGGTATTGAGCCTTTTATTCCGAGTGGCAGGCAAGGGCACGAACTTGCTGAGCCGGAGGAGACTCGGGGAGGATTTGGACCTTG
The DNA here is from genome assembly GCA_001304015.1 of candidate division Zixibacteria bacterium SM23_81. Lineage (GTDB taxonomy): Bacteria > SM23-81 > SM23-81 > SM23-81 > SM23-81 > SM23-81. The sequence goes on from LJUY01000040.1 coordinate 14,467, forward strand.
TGGGTCCCTTGGGTCAGGGCTTTGACGTTCCTTCGGGAACGCGCACGGCTTTGATAGTAGCTGGAGGATTGGGGGTGGCCCCCCTTTTTTTTCTGGCTCAAGATCTGGTGCGGAGAGGGATCTCCATTCATTTTCTGATGGGAGCCAGGTGCCAAGATCAGCTTCTGTGCCGGGATCAGTTACAGGCTTTGAGCAGCCATTTGCAGGTTTCCACAGACGACGGCAGCGATGGCTTTCCCGGCCTGGTCACACAGTTGTTAGAGGAGTTTCTCCGCCGGGAGAACCTTGATTCTGGGTCCACCTTGATCTGCTCCGCTGGACCTGAAGCCATGTTGGCCAAGGTGGCTTCCCTGGCCTGCCAATTTGGGATTCCTGGCCAGATTTCCATGGAGCGAAATATGGCCTGCGGCTTGGGGGCGTGTCTGGGCTGCGTCGTTCTGTGTCGCTCTCGTGAAAGGGTTCAGACGTATCGTCGGGTTTGTGTGGACGGCCCGGTGTTCAGGCTGGAGGAGGTTGTCTTCGGGGAGTGAAGCCACAGGTTGCCAGGGTTTTTCAGAGACAGAGCAATCCCGGGTTGGATGGCCATCCTCCTGGTTTCCCCCTCGACTCCCAGGGCATGACTGGGCATGGTCCTAAAGGCCCAAATTATCGGCGATTTCCCTCGAGGGAAGCCCTTCGTTCTGACAAAATTCACGGTCACCTGTCAACACCCCTGGCATCTCAAATGCTTGCTTCCCATGCGAAACAGATGAGAGCGAAGAGCGCCATTGTCCTGATCTTATTTGTCGCGCTCAACTCCATTTGGAGCTGTTCTAAACCTCCGCCTTTTGGGGATAAGATCAAAGTGGCGGCCAGTATATTTCCCCTGGCAGACATCGTCAGAAATGTTGGGGGAGATCTGGTTGAGGTGGAGGTGCTCATTCCCCCGGGAGCCAGCCCTCATGTCTTCGAGCCCACCCCTGAGGCTTTTCGCAAATTTGCCCAAACACGGTTGTTCGTCATGGTGGGAGCCGGTCTGGAATTCTGGGCACAGAAACTGATCACCGCCACCGCCGGAGAGGATCTAGTGGTGGTCAGAGCGATTGACGGCGTTCACCTACTCAGGGTGGACGAAAATCACCCTGCGCTTCAAAAACATCAGGCCGAAGACCGTGAGGTCCCGCATGAGGGAGACGAACACCAAGGGAGCAATCCGCACGTTTGGCTCGACCCGCTGGTGGTCGAATCACTGGCCCAGCGCATCGCGTTGGCCCTAATAGAACTAAGTCCAGAACATGCTCAGGATCTTCGTCAGCGCCTTGACCGATACTTGGAAAAGTTAAATGATCTGGATGAGACCATTCGAGAGACGGTGAGGCAGTTCCCAAACAAGGAGTTCGTGGCTTTTCATCCGGCATGGAGCTATTTTGCCAGAAGGTATGGTCTGGTGGAGGTGGCGGTGATCCAGCAGTCGCCAGGGCGTGAGCCTACTCCGAAAGACCTCCAAAAGATCATTCAAGCTATCGAGGATTACGGGATCAAAGCGGTCTTCGCCGAACCACAGCTTAATCCCAGCGCTGCCTCGGCCATCGCCTCTGAGGCCGGTGTTAAAGTGCTCTTTTTGGACCCTTTAGGCGGACCTGACCTTCTCGGACGAGATTCCTATATCGGCCTTATGGACTACAACCTGGAGATTATGAGGGAGGCCATGCTGTGAGTGAGTCTGTGGTCGAAATCAAAGACCTATGGGTGTCTCTAGGTCACGATTTTATCCTTCGGGAAATCAATTTGGAAATTCACAGGGGGACATTTCTGGGATTCATCGGCCCCAATGGTGGCGGCAAAACTACACTGTTGCAGGTCATTCTGGGCTTGATTAAGCCCAACAGGGGAGAGGTACGGGTTTTTGGCCGTCCTCCGGGACACCATAAAAACAAGGGCCTCATAGGGTACGTGCCGCAGAGGGCCTTTGCTGATCTGAGCTTCCCGGTGTCTGTGTTCGACGTGGTGATGATGGGGCGGTACTCCAAGATAGGGCTGTGGCATAAGGCCACAATTGAAGATCGACGCCAGGTGCTGGAGATATTGGAGGCTGTGGAGATGGCTCATCTACGGGATCGACCCATCGGGCACCTCTCCGGAGGAGAGCAGCAGCGTGTGTTCATCGCCCAAGCACTGGCCAGCAAGCCCCAGATGCTGTTGCTGGACGAGCCCACCTCCGGGATAGATAGCAAAGCCCAGGGAGCTTTTTATGGACTTCTGGGCAGACTAAGAAAAGAGCTCTCTCTGACCATGGTCTTGGTCTCGCACGACATCGGGGCTGTTCCCTATCACACCGATGAAATTGCCTGCCTCAATCAGAGGCTCCACCTTCACGGAAAGTCCACCGAGGTGCTGGATGGCAATGGACTGAAAAAGGTTTACGGCTGCGAGGTGGAGATGTTGGTACACGGTAAAATCCCCCATCGAGTTATCGGAGAGCATCGTGATTGAACCTTTCCAGCTTGGATTTATGCAGCGGGCATTGATGGGTGGTGTCCTCATCGCCTGCTTGTGTTCTCTGTTCTCCGTCTTCGTTCTTCTGAAGCGCCTCTCCTTCATCGGGGTGGGAATCTCACACTCTGCCTTCGGGGGTGTGGCCCTGGGTTTTCTGCTGGGGATGAACCCGACCGTAACGGCCATCCTTTTCTCCGGGGCCATCGCCTTGTTGATTGGTTTCATCAACCGTCAGGGGAAACTGCACGAGGACACGGCTATCGGGATTTTCTTCGCCCTGACCATGGCTCTGGGCATCGTCTTCATCGGGCTCTCGCGTCGCTATAACGTGGACCTCTTTGGGTATCTGTTTGGCAACATTCTGGCCATCACCCGAGGCGACTTGGTGCTGATGCTGGTGTTGGCTCCTCTGGTTTTCGCGCTGGTCATTTCACTTTTCAAAGAGCTTCTTTTCCTCAGTTTTGATGAGCAAGTGGCCCAGGTGAGTGGAGTGGCCGTATCTCCCGTTTACTATGTCTTCTTGCTGTCCATGGCCGTCACCATCATCATTGCTATTAAGCTCATCGGCATCGTCTTGGTTTCGGCCCTTTTGGTGCTCCCAGCCGCCACCGCCCGCCAACTCACGCACAACTATCGGAGTCTGGTTCTTTACTCGGTGGTCATCGGGGTGATCTCCACCATAGCCGGACTGATTCTGTCTTACAAGTTGAACCTGGCCTCAGGGGCGACCATAGTGCTTTTCGCGGGAATGTTGTTCTTCGCCTCATTGCTCTATGCCCGGCTGAAGGAAGGTCGATGATCGGTTTTGCTCAAATATCGATTCAGAGCAAAAGAGAATATGACCTCAGGAGAGGTCTTTTTTTATGCTTACGTCAGAAATCCTTGACATGTGGTCTCGAATGGACTAAAATGGACGTAGTTGTAAAGTTGACTTCGTCAATTACCCTATATCTCGACCAGTGTGGCGCGTTCAACCAAGGCGTTTCTTCTTCTGGAGAGGTTTATGAAGACATGGCACGAAGATGACGAGTTTTGGCGAACCATGGCTCCGGCTTTGTTTGCCCGAAGGCACTGGGAAGACGCCTCCCTGGAGGTCGACGGAGTGCTCCGACTTACTGAGATCCCCGCGGGATCTCGTGTGCTGGACCTATGTTGTGGACCCGGACGGCACAGCCTGGAGCTGGCCCGACGGGGTTTCCAAGTGACAGCGGTGGATCGAAACACAGAGTATTTGGATCGTGCCAAGATCCAGGCTGAAAAAGAGGCTTTGGAGATCGAGTTCGTCCAAGAAGATATGCGCCGCTTTCGGAGGTCTTCCGCTTTTCACCTGGCCTTGAACCTGTATACGTCATTTGGATACTTCGAGGATCCCCAGGAAGATCTGCAAGTTGCCGAAAACTTGTCTGCTTCCCTGAAGTCCGGCGGAAAACTGATAATGGAGATGATGGGCCGTGAAGTCTTGGCCAGGATCTTCCGGGAGCGAGACTGGCGACACACCGATGAAGGGGATTTTCTCCTGGAGGAACGCCAAATTTCTCCGGATTGGACTTGGATGGAAAACAAGTGGATATTGATCAAAAATCAAAAGATAAGAGCCTTTCAGCTGTCCCTACGACTGTATGGTGCCTCGGACTTGGCCCAGCTGTTACGGGAATCGGGTTTTCCAGATGTGAGGCAGTTTGGCAGCTTGCAGGGCACACCCTATGACCACACGGCCAAGCGCTTGGTGATTCTGGCGGTCAAACAGTAACAAACGGTGCCTTGTTCTGATTGAGAAACCTTTAGGGGTGAAATGAATAGGAAGTTAAAAAAGTGGAATCCCTGCAGGGACGGAGGGCTACTAGTTTTGCTGAGGAGACTTTAATGGTCGATCTGTCCATCGAAATGGGAAGTCTGCGCCTAAAAAATCCCGTTCTGGTCGCTTCGGGAACCTACGGGTGGGGCCAGGAATACAGAAGGTTGCTTGATCCTGACCTGTTGGGAGGATTGATCACCAAGGCCGTAACGCTGCATCCCCGGGAGGGGAATCCGCCCCCTCGGATTGTCGAGACAAGCTGCGGGCTGCTCAATTCCATCGGCTTAGCCAACGTGGGGGTTGAGGCCTTTATTCGGGAAAAGCTACCCTTTCTGCAATCGGTGAAGACAGCCGTGATCGTCAATGTGGCCGGCAGCACTCTTGAGGAATATGTGGAGGTGGTCAACCGTTTGGAGGAGCATTCGGGCATCGATGCGCTGGAGATCAATATTTCCTGTCCCAATGTCAAGGAGGGTGGGATGATCTTCGGCTGCGATCCTCAATCGGCCTGCCGTCTGCTCTCGGCGGTCAGGAAGGTCACCCAGCGGTTCCTCATCGCGAAGCTCTCTCCCAACGTGACGGACATCGCCACTATCGCCCACAGTGCCGTGGATGCTGGGATGGAGGCCATTTCCTTGATCAACACATTGGTGGGTATGGCTATCGATGTGAACACCGGGAGACCTCGGCTCTCCACCGTAACCGGGGGTCTATCAGGGCCAGCCATAAAGCCAGTAGCTCTGGCCATGGTCTGGAAGGTGGCTCAGAAAGTCTCCCTTCCGGTCATCGGGGTGGGAGGGATTATGACCACCGAGGATGCCATGGAGTTCCTTTTGGCCGGAGCCTGCGCCGTACAGGTGGGCACCGCAAATTTCGTCAACCCACAGGCTCCCCTGAGGATTATCGAGGGGCTCGAAGAGGTCTGCTCTCGGCGGGGATTGAGAAGCATTCGGGAGCTTGTGGGTCAGGTTGAGGCGGCTGATGGATAGACTGGCCAGTGAGAGGTGAGCATGGGAATTCATGATGAGGTTAAAGCTGAAGACTGGCAAGGCGAACCTGCCGAGGTGAGAAAATGAGATGTTATTGGCCTGGACACCTTGGGATCATGTTGTTACTCTTGACCTTGATGAGCTGCACTCCCTCTCCCCGATACACCAGCGCTAAGCGCCCTCCGGAGGAGAGTCCAGCTGAGAATCCGAAGCAAGAACAAGAGGGAATCTCCTCTTACTACGGGGCGGAGTTCCATGGCCGTCAGACTGCAAACGGTGAGATTTACAACATGTACGCCATGACCGCTGCCCACCGAACTCTGCCATTCAACACTTGGCTCTTGGTCACCAATCTGGACAACGGCAAGCAAGTGACAGTCCGTATTAACGATCGAGGACCTTTTGCCAAGGGCAGGATCATCGACCTCTCTTATGGAGCAGCCCAGAAGATTGGCATAGTAGGTTCAGGAACGGCCAAGGTGAGGCTGGAAGTGCTGGAGTTGGGGGGGCAGTAGGGACACCAGGCAGGGTGCAAAGTGAAAAATGCAAAATGTGAAAGAATGACCTATCAGATCGACTACTGGACTTCTCAGCGAAGGTCATCCAGATAGTAGCTAAATTGAGGAATACAGCACCTGGGCGTCATATCTGTAATCAATTGATGCGATAAGGAACTCCAGCAGGCGCTGACTACGAAGAAGCATGCGCTGCGGGGAGCTGGGCGGATTTCATACACAAAATGTAGGTGGTCTTAAAAGAATTGCGCGAATCATCTTACTGGTTGCATTTGATCAGAAAAACGGGCTCTGTTCCTAAAGAAGATAGAAAGCTTGCGGAACTTATGCTGGAATCAATGGAATTGACGAATATCGCGGCGAAATCGATTGCTACAGCAAAGAGAAGTTAATTTTTCACTTTTCATTTTTCACTTTTCATTTTTCATTTGGTTATGTTTCAATGACTTTTACAAAAAAACTCATCCAGGCTTCACGAACAAACAACTCTTTGCTCTGCGTGGGGCTGGACGTGGATCTGGATCGAGTCCCACCATTTCTTCTAGCCGAAAAAGATGTTGTAGGAGCATTCAACCGGGCCATCATCGAGGCCACCGCCGATCTGGTCTGCGCCTACAAACCCAATGTGGCTTTCTACGAAGCTCTTGGTGAGAGGGGGTGGCGCGCGCTTCACAAGACCCGTCGATACGTGCCTAAAGAGATCCCCATCATCGCCGATGCCAAGCGGGGTGACATTGGCAACACGGCCCGGATGTATGCCAAGGCCTTTTTCGAGGATATGGATTTCGATGCCATCACCGTGAATCCCTATATGGGCTTCGACGCCGTGGAACCCTTTGTGAAGTTTGGCGACAAGTGCGCTTTCGTCCTCTGCCTGACATCTAATCCCAGCGCCGAGGAATTTCAGCGATTCTCGATAAATAAGCGTCCCCTCTTCCTTGAGGTGGCCCATAAGGTGGTAGCTTGGAGTCAGCACGGCTCATGTGGTTTGGTGGTGGGCGCCACCCAGGCCGGTGATCTGAAACGGGTCCGTGAGGTTGCCCCCCAATTACCCATATTGATCCCCGGGGTGGGCGCCCAGGGCGGCGATCTGGCTGCGGCCGTGCGAGATGGCGTGAACGAATCTGGCGAGTTGGCCATCATAAACGTATCCCGATCCATCCTCTACGCCTCGGCAGAGAGGGATTTTGCCCATCGTGCCCGCCAGGAAGCCATGAGGCTTCGGGACGAGATCAACAGACATCGCGGCGGGTAATATATTTCTTTTTGGAGGGTATCAGTGCTCGCGCAAGAGGAAATTCAGCGAATATTTCGGGAGACTGGGGCCTTGCTGTCGGGTCACTTTCTGCTCTCCTCTGGCCTGCACAGTCCGGTCTATTTTCAGTGTGCTCTGGTCTTACAATATCCTCAACACGCCGAGCATCTCGGAGCCGAGCTGGCCGCTCGATTCCGGGATGATGGGGTGGATTTGGTCATCTCCCCGGCTGTGGGGGGAATCGTGGTGGGACAGGAGGTGGGACGTGCCCTGGGGGTTCGTGCCATCTTCGCCGAGCGAGAATCCGGCCAGATGAGCCTGCGTCGAGGGTTTCACATTGAGCGGGGGGAGCGAGCTCTGGTTGTTGAGGACGTGATCACCACAGGTGGTTCCACCGAAGAGGTGATGAGGCTGGTGGAGAAGTGGGAGGGGCGGGTAACAGGTGTGGGTGCGTTGGTGGACCGGAGCGTGGGTGCCCTCACTTGGGATGTTCCCGTGAAGAGTCTGACGAAATTGGACGTCATGGTTTATGCTCCCGAGGAATGTCCCCTATGTCGGGATAAGATACCTGTGATAAAACCGGGCAGTCGTGAGCGGAATTTATGATAGAGGATGGCGATTTGCGTTTGTCGGCATCGAGGCTCGTAACGTCAGTCGTAAATCGAAACTCGTTCTTTCTCTTGGCTTTGTAGTAACCCCCTCGAGGAACCCACTTCGACAGACGATTGTCGTAGTGAGCTTCGAGACCGCAAAACGATTCACGAGTCTCGCTAACAGTAGTACAGAGCCACTCCTTGATCTCAGCTGTGAGCTCTTAACCACCACCAAGCCCTAAATCTCATCCATCGTCCCTGAGCCCTTTAGGTCACTCATGATCACCATCGACGGTTCCTATGGTGAAGGCGGAGGCCAGATTCTGAGAACCAGCCTGGCCATCTCCTCCGTTCTTGGCCAAGAGTTAGAGATCGTCAACATCCGAGCCAGACGGAAAAAATCCGGGCTGATGCCGCAACATCTAACGGCCTGCCGAGCCGTAGCCGACATCACCGAGGGGAAACTGGAAGGAGCACAACTGGAGTCAACCAAACTGCGTTATTTTCCAAAAGTCGCCCAGCCCGGACGATATCGTTTCGACGTCAGCCAGGTTAAATCCAGCGCCGGCTCCACCGGAATGATCTTTCAAACCATCCTGCCGGTTTTAGCCCTGGCCCAGGGCAGCTCTGAGGTCACTCTTTTGGGGGGCACTCACACCCCGTGGAGTCCACCCATCGATTATCTACAAGAGGTCTTTCTTTTGGCCATAGCCCGGCTGGGCTTCCGGGCACAGCTCTCTTGTGAGCGGTGGGGCTGGTATCCCCGGGGTGGGGGCGTCGTGCGCGGACGAGTGGAGCCAGCACGCCGGGTTTCGGGCTGCGACTTCTCAGAGCGTGGCTCGCGACTCTCCCTGTTGGGGCTTTCTGTCGTCTCCCGTTTGCCCCTGAGCATCGCCCAGCGCCAGCGTGATCAGGCCCTCAGAGGGCTTCACAGAGAGGGATTGTCCGCCGACATCGAGGTCTCAGAGGTGCCCTCTGTGGCCCCGGGCACTTTCATCATCCTGTTGGCCAGGTTCGAGAAAATCACCGCGGGCTTCAGCGCTTTGGGCAGACGGGGAAAGCCAGCTGAGACCGTCGCCGACGAGGCCGTTGCTGAGATGCTGGCTTACTTACGTGCTCCGGGGGCCGTTGATCCTCATCTGGCCGATCAGCTGGTGCTGTATATGACACTGGCTCATGGTGTCTCCCGGCTCACCACCACCTCCATCTCCGGGCATCTATTAACCAACGTCTGGGTGTTGGAACAGTTTCTGCCGGGCCGGCTGATAGTGGAGGGCAATGAGGGCGAAGCTGGCGCCGTCGTCGTGAAGGGCATCGGCCTTCCCGGAGACCGTGCAGCGTGATACGTGTGGCCTGGCGACCCTGGTATGATGACTTTTTCCACCATTATTAAAACCACGCAACACACAAGACGCAACTGATTCACATGTGACCTCTATGATTCATACGTGAGGTTTTTGGAGGAACTTGACAGGTGTCTTTGCCTATTCATCCCAAAGCTTTAGTCTTGACCATTTTCTGCGGCGTATACCTGTTTTTAATCCTCAGCCGACGACATCGAGCCCTGGCCTTGTGGATAGGAGTGGTCCTCCTACTCATCTTCGGGAGGACCTCCGTGGCCAATCTGGTCTCGGACATCAACTGGAACGTCATCGGCATCTTCGCCGGTACCCTGGTGATCGCGGAGCTGTTCATCCACTCCAGGGTCCCGGCCCGGCTGGCTGCTATTTTAGTGGATCGCTCTGCCACGGTAGGTATCGCTGTGCTCTGGATCTGCGCGCTGACCAGCTTTATCTCGGCGTTTGTGGAAAATGTGGCCACCGTGCTCATCGTAGCCCCCATCGCCCTGGAATTGTCTCGTCGGCTGAAGGTCTCCCCGGTGAGCTTTCTCATCGCCCTGGCCATTTCCTCCAACTTGCAAGGCACTGCGACACTCATTGGAGATCCCCCCAGTATGATCCTGGCGGGTTACCAGAAGATGTCCTTCAATGATTTCATCTTTCTTCATGGAAAACCCGGCATTTTCTTTGCTGTGCAGCTGGGCGCGTTGTTCTCATTTGTGGTGCTGTACTATATTTTTCGCAGGTTCAACCAGCCCATTCAGAAGATCCCGGTGGAGCCAGTGGAGAGCTGGGGCCCCACGGCACTCTTAGCCCTGATGGTGGTTGGCCTGGCCACGGCTTCATTCCTGGACCCGGGTTTTCGATACCTGGGTGGAGCGGTTTGCCTCGTCTTTGGAGCGATAGGCCTCTTTTTCCAGTATCTGAGGGACCGCAGGGAGGGCCGGTATCGCTGCCGTCAGGTGTTAAGAGGATATGATCTGGAGACGACCTTCTTTCTGGCGGGCATTTTCGTCATGGTGGGGGCCCTAGCTCGGATTGGCCTTATCGATGACTTGGCCGGGGTCATCAAGTCCCTTACCGGGAATCGACCTTTTTGGGCCTATACCGTCATCGTGTGGGCGTCGGTCCTGTTCTCCGCCTTTGTGGATAACGTGCCCTATCTGACGGCCATGATTCCCGTGGCCGCCGTGCTGTCCCAGGGGCTCAGCATCCCGCCTCAGCTTCTCGTTTTTGGCCTGCTCATTGGTTCATGTCTGGGCGGCAACATTACCCCCATTGGGGCCTCTGCCAACATCGTCTCGGTCGGCCTGTTGCGTCGAGAGGGATATCACGTGTCCTTTTGGGAATTTGTCAGGATTGGCCTGCCCTTCACTTTGGCTGCCACCATGGGCAGCTATTTGTTCGTCCTCTGGATCTGGGGGTAAAATTACTTGACAAGCTCATCTTGATACGTTAATTTGGAAATTCATGTTTTGAATATTGCGCCCAGTTTTTTGGAGGAACCATGAGAAAAATCTGTATGGTTGGAACCGGTTATGTGGGATTGGTCACTGGGACCTGTTTGGCCGACTTTGGCAACGAGGTAATCTGTGTCGACGTGAATGATGATAAAATTGCCACTCTAAACGAGGGGAATATCCCGTTTTACGAGCCAGGGCTGAGGGAGTTGGTGGGGCGCAA
>LJUY01000080.1 GCA_001304015.1 candidate division Zixibacteria bacterium SM23_81
GGTGAGAACACGGTTTGCTTAGTCGGGACAGCCAATGGCAACATACTGTGGTCTAAGGAGTTTCCATATCAAATAGATACCCGGGCGAGAGACTGGAGATGGATTACTCATTTGGATATGTCAGAGAATGGAAATCTTATTGCCATTATTACTACTTTGTACAAAAGAAGACCGGGAGGATATAAGGTTGTATATCCAACACTTATCCTACTTGACAACAAGGGAGAAAAGATTTTTGAGCGAGAAATGCGTGATCAGCAAGTTGAGGTCTCTGTGAGACTGACCCCGGATGGGAGAGAAGCGTACTTAGGTATGCCGAGGGGGTTAGCTAAGTTTAGTCTAAAACAGAAATAAAGGGAGGAACCATGTTTAACATGAATATGACAAATATCGAGATGTTAAATTGCTTTTCATCAGCTCTATCTTCTTTTTCCCAGACATGAGTAATGGAGCGGGATGCAATTGACCAATAGCCTACCTTAACGAACTGTACTATGTAATAAGCTCTTTGGATGAATGTATAGGGAATCACTCGCACGATTTAGCGGGATTTTCTTCCCGGTCGATTTTCAGACCGTCAAGGGATGGAAACTCTCGGCTCAGCTCTGCAGAGGCCACTCTGACGACCGCAAATCCATGGGCGCTGGAACGGAGGAGATCGAGGGAGATGTGAAGAGGGATGTGCTTATTCAACTGAGTGGAAATGGTAACTCACCCCTATAGGGGACGAAGTTAAGTGCGGCGGGCGTTTTTTCTTCGGGAGGGAAAAAATCCTTGACCAACTTTTAAAAAAGTATTATTATGGTGATGGAAAATTCCCCGGGCCCATAGCTCAGCTGGTCAGAGCCACCGGCTCATAACCGGTCGGTCCCTGGTTCGAATCCAGGTGGGCCCACGCGAATAGCAGGTTAGGGCACGGGGAAATTCATCCTCTACTCATGATTGAACTTCATAAGTTATGGGCGATTAGCTCAGTTGGCTAGAGCGCCACGCTCACATCGTGGAGGTCACAGGTTCGAGTCCTGTATCGCCCACTCAAATTTCTCACATTGGCGTCAGGTCACCAGAGGGCATTCCGCTGAGTAACCGCCATTTGTGTCCCTGATGAGGAGGAGGCTGCAGGGTTGAGGGGAGAGACTACAATTTGAGGGAAAGAGTTACTTGAAAGCGAGGGTGAACATCAACGAATTTCTTGTAGCTGACTCCGATATTTTATCGCGGCGAGACTTAAAGGGGTGCACCTCTGCTTGGTGCACCCCATTCTTTTACCCGGGAGCCTACCTGGCCGCTGTTACTGGATTTCTCCGGAGTGAGACCGGGGTGGCGTTCTATTTAATGTTTTCTTTGCCCAAGGATGTTGCCCATGCGTGAAACCTTGAGCATGTTGACGAGGCTCCAGGAAATCGACAACACCTTAGACCAGCTGGCTCATTCCAAAGTTGACCTGCCTGGTGAGATAGAGATGCTCAAAGGGCAGGTTCAGGAACTTGAGGACGGCATTGCCGAGGGTGAGACCAAGCTGAGCGAGTTGGAGAAAGAGAGGAGGCAGGAGGAGCTGGGATTGGAGATGGCCCAAGATAAGCTAAAAAAGTATCAGCAGCAGCTGTACAGGATCAAAACAAATCGCGAGTATGATGCCATCCAGGCAGAGATCGACGCCCAGAAGACCAAGATTTCCGAGTACGAAGAGAATATCCTGGACCTCATGACCACCTCTGAGGAGCTCACCGAGACATTGCAGCAGCGTCGTGAAGAGCTGGATAACCTGAAGGCTGAGAATGCGCCCCAGTGGGAACGACTAGAGAAGGAGCTGTCCTCCATCGAGGACCGGATGGCCATCGAGCGAGATGAAAGGAAGAAAGTGACTGTCAGGCTGAAAAGAGGAGTACTGGCCGCCTACGAGCGCATTAGGGTAGGGAAGAGCGGTCAGGCCATCGTGCCCATCCGCAAACGAGCCTGTGGGGGCTGTTTTACCACCCTGCCGCCCCAAACCATTCAGGAGGTGCGCAGGACCGACAGGATAATCACCTGTGAAAACTGCGGGAGGATTATCTATTGGGACGACAATTTAAAGAGCTAACGGCATTTATCGATGGATCATCCTTGGGGAATCCGGGCCATGCCGGGGCTGGTATTCTTCTTCAAGACTCTGATCAAAAGGAAGTTGAGGCCCTGAGCATCTACTTGGGAGAGAGCACAAATAATGCGGCCGAGTATCAGGCTCTCCTTCTCGCCTTGGAGAATGCCAGGGACTTTGGCGCCCGCCGACTGACCGTTTTTTCCGACAGTGAGCTTTTAGTCAACCAGATGAATGGCCGTTACCGAGTGAAGAATCCCGGGTTAAGAACTCACTTCAACAGGGTCAAGGAGCTTCAGAGGACTTTCGAGTTACTTGAGGTCCGCCATGTTTCCCGTGGGGAAAACCAAAGGGCGGACCGACTGGCACACCAGGCTGCATCTCGCAGAACATCCTCTCAAGGAAGGAAAGCCTCGACGACGGCGCCAAACAAACTGGTCGGAGGCGCTCTGTCCCTTAACGAGGTTTCTCTTCTGCCGAAGTGGTCCGATGTGCTTCCGGATCAGGTAAAAACGGAAACCGTGGTGGCTGAGAGCATTTGCCTGGGAGTTCCCCTCCTTGCTGCATCCACGGTCTCCCGAGTAACCGAGTCGTTCGCCGCCGCCGTGGCCCAAACGGGAGCAATGGCCGTTCTCCGACCCAGCAGGTCTCCCCAAAAGCAGGCCGAGGCGGTCGAAAAAATCAAGGGTGCAAAGCCTAGGAAGCGGAGATCCAGCAAAGGCGATGGGGGTACCGTGCCTTCCAGTTGCGATAAGCAAGGGAGATATCGAGTCGGAGTGGTCGTTCACCCTTCTGAAGACCTCCTGGATCACACCAGGACCTTACTGCAAGCGGGGGCGGACCTGATAGTATTAGAGGCTTCTTTGGGTCATGATCCCGAGCTTATAGAGGGCATCACCAAAATCAAGGATAAATTTCCCGGTGTGCCTTTGATTGCCGGAGATGTCACTGATATCTCCGGAACCCGCCAGGTCCTGGAATCAGGAGCCGACGGCGTCAAGGTTGGGGCGCCCTTCATCATCGGGGTGAAGGTTCCCCTGTTCACAGCCATCCTGGATTGTGGCCGGGAGGTGGAAAAGCATGGCGGTACCCTGGTGGCCGATGTGGGCACCACAGAGCTGATGGTGGCCTCCAGTCGGATCGCCAGGGCCATCGGGGCCGGGGCTCACGTCGCCTTTGCCAATCTTCAGCCCATAGGAAACATGAGTCAGGTTCAGATTCTGGCTGAAAGTCTGGACAATATGGTGGATGATTTGCGGATGATCATGTCCTGCTGCGGGGCCAGATCCATCGAGGGATTCCGCCAAGAGGCCAAATTCGTTAGGGTTCGAGGAGGAGGCGAAATTTCTTCTGTGGAATAAAACCTTTGGTGGTGGTGAGCCGGTGGCGTGATGGCCTGCCAGATGGGGACATCACCTGTCGCGTCGGCACCGAGTTCTGTATCTTCAGCGAAAATGCAAATTGAACCTTTCGCAGATGATGTATGAGAATATATTTATAACACATACTTAAGGAGGAAAAGTCTCCGCCAAAGCAGATCGGATGATCGCGGGTCCAAATCAAGGCCTGAGGAAAGTCCGAGCTCCACAGGGCAGGGTGCTGGATAACGTCCAGGCAGGGTGACCTGACGGAAAGTGCCACAGAAAACATACCGCCTCGACTTTGGTTGGGGTAAGGGTGAAAAGGCGAGGTAAGAGCTCACCGCGGTCCAGGTGACTGGATCGGCAGGGCAAACCCCACCCGGAGCAAGACCAAATAGGGAAGGAGAGGTGACCCGCCTCGTTATCACTTCCGGGTAGGTCGCTCGAGGTGCGAGGTAACTCGCATCCCAGATAGATGATCATCGGAGGGGGGCCGCTGTGCCGCCCTCTACAGAACTCGGCTTACAGATCTGCTTTGGCGGAGCTTGTTTTTTCACCAGGAAAGGGGGTTTCGAGTTCATGAACATGCGCTGGCAGCTTGCCGACGAGCCCGATCCTCAACGGATCAAGGTGCTCTGCAAAGAACTCAGCATCTCCCCGATCATCGCCCGCATCATGCTCAATCGCGGTATCGAGACGGTGGAGCAGGGTCGCGTTTTCCTCCACCCACGCCTCTGGGACCTGCACGACCCTTTTGACTTCAGGGATATGGAACTGGCTGTGGAGCGTATTGTGACGGCCCTGAAGAAAAAAGAAAGTATCATGATCTTCGGAGATTACGACGTGGATGGCATCACGGCGACTTCTCTACTTTATCTCGTATTGACTCGTCTGGGAGCCAATGTTTCCTACTATATACCTCATCGGGTCAATGAGGGTTATGGTATTTCCGCAACGGGTATCCAAGAGGCTGGGGAGCGCGGCGTCACTCTGATTATCTCTGTGGATTGTGGCATCACGGCCTTAGAAGAGGTAGCCCTGGCGAAATCTCGCGGCATCGATTTTATCATCACCGACCACCATGAGATCCAAGACCAATTGCCGGAGGCGCATGCCATCTTGAATCCCAGATGGTCGGACGCCCACTACCCGGATAAAAATCTGGCTGGTGTGGGGGTGGCCTTCAAACTGGCTCAGGGTCTTTACCAACGGTTGGGATTTAACGATTCCGAACTGGAAACACACTTAGACCTAGTGGCTTTGGGGACAGCTGCAGACATCGTCCCCCTGGTGAGGGAAAACAGAATTCTGACCAAGTTCGGTCTAGAGCAGATAGCCAAAACGGATAAGGTCGGTCTCAGATCTCTGGTAGAGATCACCGGTTTGTTGGGCGAAGAGATGAACACTGGGCGAGTGGTGTTCATTCTGGCCCCAAGAATTAACGCTGTAGGCCGGCTGGGAGATGCCCAGCGTGCCATTACATTGTTAACCACCAGCCAAAGAGAACAGGGTCGCCAGGCCGCCCGCTTTTTGAACGACGTGAACAGACAGCGAAAGAACATCGATGAGAGCATGTTTCTGGAAGCCCAGACCCTCATCGAGAAGACGGTGAATCTGGAGTCCGACCTGGCCATCGTCTTAGCCTCGGAGAAATGGCATCCCGGCGTCATCGGCATCGTGGCCTCTCGGGTCGTGGAGCAATATCATCGGCCCACTGTGCTCATTGCCCTGGAGGATAACCAAGGCAAGGGATCAGGACGGAGCATCGGTGGATTCAATCTCTATGAGGCCCTAGAGGAGTGTCAAGAACATCTGATCCGCTTTGGCGGCCACAAATATGCGGCCGGGTTGACTATTGAGTCTAAAGAAGTAGCGGCCTTTCGGGAAAAGTTGAACAGCATGGCTGCTGAAAAGCTGAGCTCCGAGAATCTCACACCTTCTTTGAAAATTGATGCACCCATCGATCTGGACCAAGTGGACGAGGACTTATTCAACACCTTGAGCGCCCTAGCTCCTTTTGGACCTCAAAATATGCGGCCGGTTCTTGTTGCCAGAGACCTTGAAGTAGTGGGGTATCCTAGGGTGGTGGGACAGAATCATCTCAAGTTCAAAGTGCGTCAGAACGAGAGAGTCCTTGAGGTCATCGCCTTCGAGATGGGTGGGCGCCTTGGCGATTTGCAGGTGGGCAAGCCCAACCTGAGCATAGCCTTTGTCTTAGAAGAGAACAGATGGCAGGGCAGAGCCAGCCTACAGATGCGAGCTAAAGATCTTCGGATCAAGGATCTAGGGACCTTCTCCTCATTTCGTTAAGCTGACATCTCGGAGAGCTGATACTTCACCCTTTTTGCAGGGGCTAGCGGCTAGGGGAATCAATGGTATCCTCCAAAAAGCTTGCCGTGGGCATGGTTCATGTATACACGGGCAATGGGAAGGGGAAGACAACCGCTGCCTTGGGATTAGCTTTGAGAGCTGTGGGCCAAGGGCTCAAGGTGTACATGATTCAATTCATGAAGGGTGATCCCGAATATGGTGAGCTGCAAGCTGTGAGGGACCTGCCCAATTTCGTTATTCGCCAGTATGGCCGCCCTGATTTTGTGGACCGAAAAAACCCCTCACAAGTTGATCTGCGTTTGGCCCAAGAGGGGCTTGCTCACGCCCAGGAAATTGTGGCCACGGGAGAGTATGATCTGGTGATTCTGGATGAAATCAATGTGGCACTAAATTTCAAGCTGATCGACCTCCAAGAGGTATTGGGACTTATTGAGGGGAAACCCCAGGAGACCGAGCTCGTTCTGACGGGTCGATATGCCCCCAAACAGGTCGTCCAGGCGGCCGATTTGGTCACTGAGATGCGGGAAGTCAAGCATTACTTTCATCTAGGGAGAAAACCTCGCAATGGTATCGAGCACTGACGCCACGCAGCTTCGACGCTCTGGATCAGGAGATGACCTCCTGAAGAGGTTCTCTGAAGGTGATTCTCGGGCTCTGGCCAGGGTGATCTCCCTGGTGGAGAACGAGGCCTCTGGATATCGGAATTTGCTGAGCGCCCTGTATCATCGTACCGGAAAGGCCAGGAAGATCGGGATTACCGGGTCCACTGGTGCGGGCAAGAGCACCCTCGTGGACGAGTTAGCCAAGCTTCTGGTGAATCAAGGCTCCGCTTTGGGCATCATCGCCGTGGATCCAACCAGTCCCTTCACGGGAGGCGCTTTACTCGGGGATCGAGTGCGTATGCAAGATCTGGGGGCACAAAAGGGCGTTTTTATTCGCAGCATGGCCAGTCGGGGTAGCTTGGGGGGATTGGCCAAGGCCACCAGAGAGGTTTCCATGGTCTTGGACGCCTTCGGGAAGGACTTCCTCCTCATCGAAAGCGTTGGAGTGGGCCAGGTGACCCTGGACATCGCCGAGGTAGTGGATACGACCGTGGTGGTTCTGGTTCCCGAATCAGGAGACGGCATTCAAGCCATGAAGGCGGGCCTGATGGAAATCGCAGATATCTTCGTGGTCAACAAAGCAGACCGCGAGGGGGCCGATCGTATTGTCACTGAGCTGGAGGCCGTTTTGGATCTGAAAAGGAAAGAGGACGATTGGAGTTACCCGGTGGTCAAAACAGAAGCCAGGAAAGGCCTGGGGGTGGACCTTCTCCTTGATCATATCCGCCGGCATGGCGAGCATCTCTCTCAGACCGGCCATCTGAAAAGACGAAAAGAGAATCTGCTGCGGGCGGAGATCCTACAGCTTCTTTCCGAGAAAGTTCAGGAGGATATTGAAAGACGCTTGGTTCAGGGTGGAGGTTTTGAAGACATCATCGCTGATATCTTGAAAGGAAATCTGGATCCCTATCGGGCAGCCGACCAACTCCTGGAACAAGTAAAAGGAGCTGAGACCTGATGCCAAAATCAACTGGTGAAAAGACCGTTGAAGGCAAAGGGCGATGGCGGAAGAAGGTGCAGGGCAAACAGCAGGGGCACCAGGGTCCCTTCACCACCATCTCCGGTATTCCAGTGGATATCCTGCATACCCCTGATAAATTGGAGGGATTCGACTACTGTCGAGATTTGGGTTTCCCCGGAGAGTTTCCCTTTACCAGAGGGATAAGACTGGACATGTATCGGGGACGCCTATGGACTATGAGGCAATTTGCCGGCTATGGCACCGCTAAGGACACCAACCGCCGGTTTAAATATCTCCTGGACCGAGGCCAGACCGGACTGTCCACCGCCTTCGACATGCCCACGCTCATGGGCTACGATTCCGATCATCCCGTTTCAGAGGGAGAGGTGGGTCGTTGCGGCGTGGCCATCAGTTCCCTAGAAGACATGGAGATTCTTTTTGACGGCATTCCCCTGGAAAAAGTTTCCACCTCCATGACCATCAATGCGCCTGCGGCGATTTT
>LJUY01000041.1 GCA_001304015.1 candidate division Zixibacteria bacterium SM23_81
TCGGTGACATACTGCCGGTAGCAGAAGGGAATCACGAATTCCTCTCCACCCAGCAGGAAATATAGGGTGCCCCAGGTGCCGTGGGCGTCGATGATGAAATTGCGTATCCTGGTGGTGTCATCTCCAGCATAATTGGCGTAGATCCAGTCGGTGGTTACTACTGTGTCCCGTAGGCCCCTCTTATTGTGCCAGGCGACTAGGTCGTCGAAATATGATACATAGTCAGAGGAGGTGATGACCACATGGTCGAACTGACCCGCGGGAAGAGACTTGGAGGCTGTTCTCCTGGGCGGGTCCAGGACGACATCCTGAGGATTGATAACCGTCTTGCGAATCATATTGCCGTAGATGCGTCGTTGCATGTTGGTGAATTGCGCATAGGATTCGTATGAGATGCGACCAGGTTGCGTCTTTACAGTGATTTCCACGTCACGGTGCAAGGTGATCCGTCCGGTGGACGGAACATACTGCATGGGATAAATGGTCACAACGGCCATCTGTTGCCCGGCCAGGTCGGTCTGTCCTGCGAGACGTCCTAATTCTGGAGGGTATGGGGAGGATGAGCCATAAATTCGCTGGTTCGGTTCGATGAAAGCAAGACGTGGACTGTCGTCCAGTGGATGCGGCGGCTGCCCCGGGAGGATACAGTAGGTGCCCGGCAGCTCCTGGCTGTTCAGAGAGCGCAGCGTGACCGACATGGCCTCATGTCCGGCTGGAATGGCGATATGGACCCTTTGAACCGGGATTATAGGCTCACCGGGTAGACCGGTCGATTGGCCGTCGACCAGGCGCACTCGGTCGAAGCCGAGTATCTGGTCGAAGAGAAATTGACTCTGCTGAAAAGAAAGGGTGACAACTATTTCCTGAGCTGCGAAGAGAGTTTGACCCCCTGCTATAGCCATGAAGATGGCCATGCCTAAGATGATATGCTGACGAAATTGCATCGTATTACCCCTCTATCTTGATATTATTCGTTCCCATGCGGATAATTATGCCCCTGAAGTAATTCTACCAGAAGATGCCGTATTTGTCAAGGTAAAAGATTTTTTATCAGGTTTAGGGAGAGAAACTGTGAATTGGGAGTCGGGATGTGGGGGGGAGTAATTATTGGATCGCGATTTTGCTTAGAGGTAAGCATAGGCAAGATTTTGGGTGGAAGATGCAATACGAAGAAAAAGAACGGGCTGTTTTATTTCTTCACGTTCTAGACGAGCGCAACTCGTCCCAGCAGAAAAATGATTGAAAAATAAAAAAAGGATGTAGCATCTTGCGCCCATACAAGAACAATCCAGCATTGTTGGCTCGATTATTTCTTCACGTTCAATATCTGTCTATCAAATTCCCCCACCCGGTTGGAATCGGAGGATTTTGTTCCGTTTTCATCCACCGCTTTGACAACGTAATAGTGATTCGTGCCGGGATCTTTCAGCCCTGGTGCGGGATCGCTATAGGACGTTCCAGAGGTGCCGCCGATGGAATCCCCCGGACCGGGAGAGAAATCCGGGTTGCTGTGACGATAGATGGTATAGTGATCTACGACCATAGGGATGCCCACGTTGTCTTCTGTAACTGCCGACCAGTCTAAACGGATGGCGCTCCCCGACAAGATCGCCGCCAGATCGGCGATGGCCGCCGGCGAGGGGTTCGGGTAGGGCTGGTTCCAAGGGGTGCCGTCATATTCCACCATAAAGGGTGTGATGGTGGTGTCCACGGTGACCAGATTGTTCGGATTAGGAGACCAGCCGGCGCTGTGACCGGAGTATTGGTGGGCGTTGAGCTTGTATTTGTAGTTGAACCAGGTGTTCTGGGTGACCACCATGGTATCTGTTCGGGCCCAAGTGCTGTCTCCCCGATATTGCATATCCAGCCCCGCCGACCAGTCCAGGGGCGGCCAGTCGCCGCGCAGCTCCAGGTCGTAAACCAGGGGCTGGGTTTCCCAGTGGGACAGGTCCAGGATGAATTTAACGGGATGCTCCTCGTAAGGCTGGTCCCAATCGGAAGCATCATAGGTGACCATCTGCGGGTGCTGTGTGGTGTCGATATCGAAGGTCAGGTTGGACCCCGGCACCCAGCCAATGGAGTGATGCTCGTCGAATCCCCGGCCGGAGAGCTTGTACTTGTACTCCACCGTCTGGCCGTGCAGGAAGCCGTAGAAGTCCACCTCCGCCTGCCATATCCCGGTACCTATGTCCACCGTGGGATATCCGCTGAACCAGCTCAGGGGCGGCTCATCCCCGCGTACCTCGGGTGGAAATAGATCCGGCGGCGGATCCCAGGAGGAAAGGTCGGCCTGAAAGACCACTCTGTGGCAGGCCGTGTCGGGGGTCCCGGATATTTCCAGGATGGCGAAGGACTCCCGGCCCAGATGAAGAGGATAACTGTCGGCATTGGCCGCAGTGATGTCCGGGTAACTCTCGTTTCCCCACAGGTCGGTGACAGTCCGGGTGGCGGAGCCAAGAGGAGTGGTGGCGAAGTCGATGTCCAAATTCAAGATCGAGTTGGAGAAGTTCAGGGCCACGCCCACTGAGCTGGAATCGCCGGTGCGCAAAAAGGAGCATACCCGGGAATCGCCGGCCCAAACGGAAAAATAGTCGCCCATACGCAGCGGTTCGTGATCGCCTCGCATCGTTGCGAGTTTGCGATAATGATACAGCAGCGAGGTCGTGTCGCCCTCCTGCTCCTGTACGGAGATGCCGTCGCCGTCCTGGATGAACTCATTGCTGGTGTACTCCGGACGGTGCCCGAACCAGTAGGCGTGAGGGGGCGCCGTCAAGTTCGTGTTCCACTCGAAGGACTCGCGAATGTGCAGGTCATTGGCATCGTTCCCGTACCAGTCCACCTTGTATCCCCGCATGCCGATCTCCTCGCCGGCGTACATCACCGGCGGGAATGGACTTGTGAACAGCCAAGCGGCACCCAGCCGGCAGCGGTCCATATCATCTCCCAATTCTGTTCGGATCCTGGTCACGTCATGGTTGTTCAGTAGTCCCAGCCACTGGCCAACCCCGGAGATGAGTGTGAGATTGTTGGCCACCTGCTGGGACAGGTCCCAGCCCTGTTCGTTCTTTAGATACCAGCGGGCGCCGAACATCAGAGGGATGTCGAAGACGGCATCCACTCCATGAAGCAAAATATCTGGGTGATGGTTACCCCAGTCGGAGTCTTCGGCGATGAAGAGGACATCAGGATTAACGGCCCGGAGCCCCACCGTCAGGTCGTCCCACAGCGGCAGGTCATAGCCCCATTCGGCCTCCGAGGACCAGCCCACGGAAAGGTGGTCGATGCGGAAGCCGTCTATGCCATCGTGAAAGTCTCCGTCACCATTCGGGTCCAGCCAATAGGATAGTTTGTCGATGAGGTGCTCTCGGACAGGCAGATGATTGTGATTCCAGAAGGCCAGCGTGATCCAGTTGCCTTCCCAATCCCAATATCCGCCGCCGAAACCGAAGTAGTCCGTGTTGCTGGGATTGATGAAGGCGAACCATAGATCGTAGATCGATGATGGATTGCCGTAAGCGTCCTGGAAGAAGGGGTGCTCTTCGGACACCCCATAGGTCACCAGGTCGACCAGCACCTTGATGCCAGCGTCGTGTAGATCCTCCACCATCTGGATGAACTGCGCCTCGGTCCCGAATTTGGGATTGAGGCTGTCGTGGCGAACATACTGGTACCCATGATAGGTTCTGGAGAAAAAAACGGGGTTCATCCACACCGCGGTGACCCCCAGACTCTGCAGGTATGAGGCAGCTTGGCCGATGCCGGCGAAGTCCCCGATGCTGTCTCCGTCGGAGTCGTGAAAGGCGATGGGGAAAATCTGGTAGAGGATGTCGTCCTGAAGTGGTCGGGCCTGGGATTCGAAGGATATCGCCAGAAGAAGAATCGATATAGTGACAATGATGCCGAGTTTTATTCTCAATTACGCTCCTGGAAGGCAAAAGCATCACATCGTCTACTTTTTAAATATTGTACCAGAAGACAGGCTGTTTGTCAAGGGGTATTATGGGATTTTGGTGATTGGGAGGGGATGTCCTATGACGCATAATAGTGGCTGTCAATGCAGAAACTCGAAGCTCGTTGGTGGGTATAGAAGCTGTTATAGAGGCTAGATGACAAGTACCATGACATCGTGCAGTCTAGAAAGTATCACCACATTGTGCAGTACTGTATTTATCGAAGTTGATATTTGAACTCGTGCATTTGATTTCCATTAAGAAAGACGCGCAGTTTTTGTTCTTTGACACAGATGGTTGACCAGGCGTATTCATAGACCAACTGTTCGGAGATGGGGAACTTCTCGTTGAAGACATCTAAGATGCGGTTGGATCGGATGAAGCGGACCAGGTGAATGCGTCCTTTGGTCGGTTTGTGATTGAGATTAGGCATCTGAAAGTCCCCTGGCAGCCAGCGCAGCTTCGACTTGGTCACCTCTATGATCTGCAAAGGTGTTTTGCCTTTAGTGACGCTGTAGCGATAGCGGCTATTGTGTCGATTCTCAAAATGTCGGCTCTCTGAGAGCAGCTCGGAGAAGCTGGCCATGTCGACTTTGCGTAGGAACATGAACTGGCAGGTGTCTTGGAACTTCTCCACCTCAGCGTTGCGCCATGGCTCCCGTCTCTTGACCTCGATACCGGCATGGGGAGATGACTCCCATGAAAAAAAGAGCACTGGCAGGAAGCCGACGCTCTACCAGTTTCTTTTTACCGTATCAACAGACACTTCCCGACAGCTTTATGTTCTCCGGCCACGATCTGGTAGAAGTAAACCCCGGAGCTCAGCCTTTTTGCGTCCCATATTGCCGAGTGATAACCCTCATCCTGCGATTCGTGCATAAGTGTCTCCACCAGCTGCCCTCTGATGTTGTAGATCATCAGCCTCACCTGCGATGCCTCAGGCAGATAATACCGGAAGGTGGTGGCCGAATTGAAGGGATTAGGGTAATTCTGGTAGAGCTTGAACTCCTTTGGAAGGGCAGGTTGCTCCTTGTTCTCCACCGGCGTCTGGTAGGGCTGATACCATGTGTCACCGTCGTAGGTGACAACCAGCGTGTCTCCGCTGAGGTCGGCCGAGACGAAGCAGTTCTCGCCCGGGGTCCAGCCCTCGCCCTGGCCGGAGAACTGCGGGCCGTTCAGCTTGTACTTGTAGTAGAACCACGTGCCTTGAGCCAGGGTCATGGTGATCGTCTTGCTCCAGAGGCCGTTTCCCCCATACTCCATGTCGAAGCCCTCAAACCAACTGAGCGGCTCGAAATCCCCGCGCAGCTCCAGGTCGTGTTCGAAGGGCTGGGCCTCCCAATGGGATAGATCAATGGTGAACATAACAGGATGCTCCTCATACGGTTGTATCCAGTTGGCTCCATCGTACTGGAGGGTTTGCAGCTGCTGGGTGGTGTCTACCACTAAGCTCAAGTTGGGGTCCGGAGACCAGCCGATGGACTGGCTCTCAAACCCCCTTCCGCTGAGCTTGTATTTGTACTCCATCGTCTGGCCGTGCAGGGATCCTTTGGTCACCACCTCGGCCCGCCACAAACCGCTGCCCATATCCTGCATGGGGTATCCGTAAAACCAGCTCAAGGGGTATTTGTTTCCCCGCAATTCCGGGGGAAACAAATCCGAAGCGGGTTCCCATGACGACAAGTCCACCTGAAACAGAAGCGTGTGTTCGGTGGTGTCCACTGGTCCCGCTATCCCCAGGATAACGGCTGACTGTGGATCAAGTTGCAGCGGATAGTTGGTGGCGTTGGCCATTGTGATATCGGGATAGCTCTGGCCTTGCCAAATATCCGTCACGTTTCGTTCCAGCAGGCCCAAAGGCGTGCTGGCGAAGTCCACTGAGAGATTAAGAGCCTCATCGGTAAAGTTGAGAGCTGTCAGAACCGAGCTGGTGTCGTCGTGCCGAAGACAGGAGTAAACCCGGGAGTCTCCCACCCAGATGGGATCGTACGCACCCGATTGGAGCACGGGGTGGTCATTGCGCAAGGCAGCCAGACCGCGATAGTGATTCAATAGGGAGTTGCTGTCGGTGTCCTGCTCCTGAACGGAGATGCCGTCGTTGTCCTGGACGAACTGGTTATTGGCATATTGAGAATATCCCCGATACCACTGGGCGTGCGGGGGGACGGACAAAACGGCCTGCCACTCGAAGGGCTCTCGGACGTGCAGATCGTTGGCGTCATTGCCGTACCAGTCCACCCTATTTCCGCGCATGCCAATCTCCTCCCCATAGTACATGACTGGGGGAAAGGGGCCAGTGAACAGCCATACGGCGGCCAACTTGCACCGGTCCGTGTCGTCCCCCAAGACCGTGCACACCCTGGTAACGTCGTGATTGTTCAGCAATCCTATCCATTGCCCTCCTTCCGGGAGAAGATCCAGCGTCCAATCCATGCCTAGAGTGAGATACCAGAAATATTCGGAGTCCAGCATGTTGAGAAAGCCAGACATCAGAGGAATGGCGAAGGCTGCGTCGATGCCATGATCGAACATCTCCGTGTGAAAAGCTCCCCAGTCGGAGTCCTCGGCGATGAAGCGCACCTCGGGATTGACAGCCCGGAGCTCTGATATCAAGTCGGTCCATAATGGTAAGTCATATCCCCAGGCCGACTCCGAGGGCCAATTCACAGAGAGATGGTCGATGCGAAAGCCGTCGATGCCATCGTGAAAATTGCCGTTCTCATTCGGATCCAGCCAATGGGAGAGCTTTTCCACCAGATGTTCTCTCACCGGTTGGTGATTGTGGTTCCAGAAGACGTGAGTGATCCAGTTGCCCTCCCAGTCGGTGTACCAGCCGCCAAAGCCGAAATAATCCCAGTTCGCCTCGTCGGTGAAGGCGAACCATTGATCGTAAAGTGAGGATGGGTTGCCCTGGGCATCCTGGAAGAAGGGATGCTCCTCGCCCACTCCGTAAGCCACCAGGTCGATGAATACCATGATCCCGGCATCATGGAGAGCTTCGACCATCTGAACAAACTCGGCCTCGGTCCCGAACCTGGGGTTTAAGCTGTCGTTTCTGGCATACTGGTAGCCATGGTAGGTTTTGGAGAGGAACACGGGATTCATCCAGATGGCGGTCACGTTGAGGCTTTGCAGATAGGGGATGGCCTCCACGATGCCGTTGAAATCTCCCACTCCGTCGCCATCTGAATCGCGGAAAGCGATGGGGAAAATCTGGTAGAAGATGTCATCCTGAAAGGGTCTTGCCAGCGAGCTGGAGGGCGCAAGGAGAATGAGTACCAGGAACAGGACGATGCCACATCTTGTTTTCATATGAACTCTCTGAAAGAGGTTGAAAATAAAGAGCTACTCCATATCATTAGTAAAGGATTTGAGGGGTTTTGTCAAGGAGTTTCCTCAAAAGGTGTGTTGAAATCTGGGATTAAACAACATCAGCGCTTATCTCCATTCTGTCAGAATTTTGGAAAGCTTTCAAGGAAGCTCGTTTAAAATTTGCTCCAACTTATTGATCACGACTGCTCTCTCTGTGAAAGCTTCTATTTGATAAAACAAGATAAATTTTGAAAAGGAATGAAGAAGTATAAGAAGCTATGCACATCAATGATCACCTAAAATCAGGATATTTTTGAAAGGCTGGGACGAATGGTGAGAAACTGTTATTCGCGATTCGTTGATAGCAGGAACTGTTGGCTATGATCTTCTCTTTCGAGTTTAACTAAACACGCTTCCCGAATCACTTGATGAGCAAGAAGCTGAATCCTTTGAAAAAACCATATGCCAGGGCGAGGGGACCTCGCCCTACGATGGTAAAAAAACTGTTGACTTCCTCGGCAAACCTTTGTATCCTGTATGGGGATTTTCCCTTGAAAAACCGTCCTTTTAGGCCATTGTGGCCCTTTGAACTATGTCCCGTGAAAGGGAGGTGCTCCCCTTGAGAATGAGCGAAAGGGAACAGGCTGGGGTGGTCATTCTGGAGCCCAAGGGAAAGATCATGGGCGGGCCGGACGCTGGCGCTATTAAAGAGCGGCTCCATCAGCTTATCGGCCAGGGCAAGAAGAAAGTCGTGGTGGACTTAGGAGGGGTCAGCTGGATGAACAGCTCGGGCCTGGGCATCCTCATCGGAGGCCTGACCACCATGCGCAACAACGGTGGCGATCTCAAGTTGGCGTCCCCTGCCGAGAAGGTGCAGAACCTCTTGATGGTCACCAAACTCATCACCATCTTCGAGTCCTTCAACACTGCAGAAGAGGCTGTGGCCAGCTTCTCTTGATGGCATCGATGTTTTGAGTGCTAGGGGTGGCTGGCCACATCTGTATTTTCACCAGCTGTGAGGAAGAAAGAGGGTTTTTCGTGGACCTGTTGGCTGATCTGAATCCCGCTCAGCGGGAAGCGGTTGCCCAAGTTGAAGGCCCGGTCCTGGTGTTGGCCGGGGCGGGCAGCGGCAAAACGCGAGTGCTCACCTATCGCATCGCCCACCTGGTGGGCCAGATGGGCATCAGGCCAGAGAATATCCTGGCGGTCACCTTCACCAATAAAGCCGCCCAGGAGATGAGGAGTCGGGTGGTGAGATTATTGGAGCAGGAGAGTCTTTCTCTCTGGATGGGCACCTTTCACTCCATCTGTGCTCGGATCCTGCGCCGAGAGGGACATCGATTGGGATACGATCGGAGCTTCTCCATATACGACGAGGAGGACCAGTTGGCCTTGGTCAAGAAGACCATGGCGGAGCTGAACATCTCCGGCGATCGTTTCTCCCCCAAAGGTTTCCGTGCTCGGATTGAGGGGGCCAAACACAATCTGATGAGGCCCGGGGAATTTGCCGATCAAGCTTTGGACGACTATGAGGAGAAGGCCGCCCTGGTTTACCAGCGATATCAGAAAAGCTTGGAATCCCAGAACGCGATGGATTTCGGGGATCTCATCAACAAGGTCGTCTTTCTCTTTCAGCTGCACCCCATGATTTTGGCACGCTATCAGGATCGTTTTCAGTATATCCTGGTAGATGAGTACCAGGACACTAACCACGCTCAGTACATGCTGGTCAATCTGTTGGCCTCAAAGCACCGCAACCTCTGTGTGGTGGGCGATGACGACCAGAGCATCTATGGCTGGAGGGGGGCTGATATCGGCAACATCCTCAGTTTCGAGAAGGACTACCCCGACGCCAAGGTGGTCAAGCTGGAACAGAACTACCGCTCTACTCAGAACATCCTCGTCGCTGCCAGCCACGTGGTGGCTCACAATAGGGGCCGAAAGGAGAAGACCCTGTGGACTGATAAAGGAGCTGGCGAGAACGTTACCCTGCTGGAGACGTTGGACGAGCGGACAGAGGCCATAGCCGTGCTGGACAAACTTCAGGTCGAGCGAGCCCAAAACCTGCGAGCCCTATCTGATTTTGCCGTCCTGTACCGTATCAACGCTCAGTCACGCAGCTTTGAGGATCAGCTTCGTCGAATGGGGCTGCCCTACGTTATTGTCGGGGGTGTGCGTTTTTATGAGCGCAAGGAGGTCAAGGACATTCTGGCCTATTTGCGTGTCATCGCCAATGCCAATGATGCTCTCAGTCTGAGGCGGATCATCAACGTGCCCAGACGGGGCATCGGACCCACGACCCTTGGCAAGATCGAGGCTCTGGCCTTCGAGAAAAAGGTATCACTTCTGAAGGCCTTGGCAAAGGCCCGGGACATGGAGGATCTGCGAGATGGCATCCGGGAGGGTTTGCAGGAACTTCACAACCTCTTTAAGTTCTTGCGGGATGGGGCCTCAAAGATGGGCGTAGATGAGATAATCCGGGAGGTAGTGGACCGCACCGGGTATCTTACGGAGTTGGTGGCCGAGGGAACCGTGGAGGCGCAGACACGGGCCGAGAATGTCCGGGAGCTAGTGGTCGCCGCTGATGAGTTTGTGATGCGCAGTTCAGATCCCTCTTTGGTTGCCTTTCTGGAGGAGGTTTCCCTGCTGACCAGCGTGGACACCTGGGATCAGACGGCCAACGCCGTCACCCTCATGACGTTACACAGTGCCAAAGGACTGGAGTTTCCGGTGGTTTTCATCGCCGGCCTGGAGGAAGGACTTTTTCCCCTTTCCCGGTCCATGGAGTCCCCTGAGGAGCTGGAGGAGGAGCGTCGTCTGTTCTACGTGGGTATGACTCGCGCTCAGGAGAAGCTTTTTCTCTCTTTAGCTCATCGTCGTCGCCGGTATACCGGCGCGGTGGGCACCCTCCGATCCCGTTTTCTAGATGAGGTTCCCGCTGAGCTCGTGGAGGTGGAGGGGTACGGATTAGACAGCTGGTCACTGAGGAGGGAAGCTGAATTTGTTGAGGGTCAGCTCACAGATCCTGACCAAGATGTCATCCCCAGGGTCTATGTGGGCTCGGTGGTGCGACATCCCAAGTTTGGCGTCGGCAAGGTGGTGGAGGTGAGCGGTTATGCCGATGACCTTAAACTGACCGTCGTCTTTCAGGACCAGGCGCCGAAGAAACTCATGGCTCGGTATGCGAATTTGGAGCTGGTGAGGTGATGCAATAATAGGATTCAAGGAATCGAGGGTTCAAGGTTTCTAGGGAAATTACGAGACTCGGGGATCGAGATTCGAGATTCGTGAATAATACGGGGGCGAAGGACCGTTGGCCCTATTTTTGGGTAAGGAAAGCACTCAAAGGGAAATCGGGAATCGGGGATTGGAGATTATGTAGGGACTCAATATATTGAGCCCTTTTTTGGTTTGGGATGATTTCTCGATTCACGTATCCCGGTCCGCGGATCCCGATTTTCCCTAAATCCTCAATCCACAATCCTCGTCCCTGTCCAATGAATTTTCATGCCAAAAATCCAAAAAAACCAGTTGCGCAGGCACTTCTTTTGTGTTAAATTGGCCTGAGGGGTTGGGCATGGCCATTTCCATTCTGGCAAACGCCTCAAGACAGGCAGGGCAATTTTTTCGGATTCCCTGGGCCTTGGGCTAAAATCCACCTGGTGGACTACTTTGACTCGAGCGATGCACACAACTCACTGGGTATTGTGCTGAAGTAAGCGGTGATGGCACCATATCACCGTATTTTCTTTTTCTTTGTGCCTCGCAGAGGCTCTTGCTCTTCAGAGACAAATGAGTCGTGAATCGTTTGACGATTTCGAAGCACGAAGTAAGAATAATGGCAATGGCAATAGCAATGGCAATAAGAAGATAGTCGGCACTGGCACCTTGTTGCTCTTTTATTGCCACTGCCATTGCCAATTGCCATTTGGTTTTTCACGATTCACGAATCTCTGGTTTTCAAGGATCAATCGGATTTCATAAATAGTACGGGTAACCGACATACCAGTTCAAAATGTCTAAAAAGCTATCAATTGTAGCCATTATCCCGGCCCGTTATGGTTCTTCTCGATTTCCCGGCAAGCCCCTAGCGCTTTTAAGCGGTAAGCCCATGATCCAACATGTTTATGAGAGAGTGCGTGGGGCCTCTCTGGTCTCCGATGTGCTGGTGGCCACCGATGACGAACGCATTGGTCGAGCCGTGAAACAATTTGGAGGTAAGGCCGTATTGACCTCGTCTTCCCACCCTTCGGGTACTGATCGAGTGGCGGAAGTGGCGGCAAAGCTGGATGCCGACGTGGTCGTAAACGTACAGGGGGATGAGCCGCTTATCCGCCCCGTTGTGGTCGATCAAGCGGTGCAGCCCCTTTTGGAAGATTCCTCACTCCAGATGGCCACTCTGGCCCATCGAATCGAAAATCCTGATGACCTGGAAAACCCCGATGTGGTTAAGGTGTGCACCGACGACGAGGGTTACGCCCTCGATTTCTCTCGTCGGGTGAACATGGGTATGGGGAGAGCAGGTCCAGGAGTCTCAATTCTCAAGCACGTCGGCCTGTACGCTTATCGTCGCTTATATCTTCTGGGCCTGGCCAACCTGGAGCCCACAGCCCGGGAACGCTCCCAAGGACTTGAGCAACTGCGCCCGCTGGAAAATGGTTTTCGCATCAAGGTCGTTGAGACGGAGTATGTCTCACACGGGGTAGATCGACCGGAGGATCTGGAGAGGGCCGAGATGCTCTTGCGAGCGCGAGAGGAGATATCGTCCTGAGCACGAAACAGAATAGTCCGAAGCACATCTTCATCACTGGTGGGGTGGTTTC
Source organism: candidate division Zixibacteria bacterium SM23_81 (assembly GCA_001304015.1). Taxonomy (GTDB): domain Bacteria; phylum SM23-81; class SM23-81; order SM23-81; family SM23-81; genus SM23-81. The sequence continues at coordinate 12,086 of LJUY01000041.1, forward strand.
TTCCTTGGGCAAAGGGATTGCCTCGGCTTCTCTGGGCAAGCTACTTCAAGCCCGTGGTCTGAAGGTCAACCTGCAGAAATTGGATCCCTACATCAACGTGGATCCAGGCACCATGAATCCCTTTCAGCACGGAGAGGTTTTCGTCACCGAGGATGGAACTGAGGCAGATCTCGACCTGGGTCATTATGAGCGGTTTGTGGGTATCAAGGCTGGAAAGGAAAACAACTGTACTACCGGCCAGATTTATTATACTGTGATTGCTAGAGAACGAAAGGGAGATTTTTTGGGGGGCACGGTGCAGGTTATCCCCCATATTACCAACGAGATTAAAGAGCGAATCAGACGAGTGGAGCAGATAGACGGAATCGCTGATGTGGTCATCACCGAGGTGGGAGGTACAGTGGGCGACATCGAGAGCCTGCCCTTTCTGGAGGCCATCCGCCAGTTGCGTATGGAGCTGGGGGCAGAGAACTCCATCTTCATTCATCTAACGTTGGTGCCGTACATCGAAGCCGCAGGTGAGGTGAAAACGAAGCCCACTCAGCACAGTGTTCGAGCCCTTCGCGAGATTGGCATTCAGCCGGATATCCTCCTCTGCCGGACCCAACGGAGGCTCACCAAGGATATTAAAGCCAAAATTGGCCTATTCTGCAACGTTTCCCCTCATGCGGTCATCGAAGCCATCGACGTGAGCTCTATCTACGAGGTGCCTCTGTTATTACGCCGACAGGGGGTGGATGACCAGATTTTACGCTTGCTGTGCATTCGAAGAGCCGAGACCATCGACCTGAGTGATTGGCAACGAATGGTTGAGAAGATAAGACGCCCCGCACACCAGGTCGATGTAGCCCTTTGCGGCAAATATGTCCACCTTCGCGACGCCTATAAGAGCATCAACGAAGCCTTTGTACACGCTGGAGTTGCTAACAACGCCCGAGTCAACGTTCAGTTGCTAAATTCGGAAGTTATCGAAGCGGAAGGGGCAGAAAGTCACCTGGCCGATATGGATGCCCTCCTGGTGGCCCCGGGTTTCGGGGAGCGAGGCATTGAGGGAAAGATCAAAGCCATTCAATATGCCAGGGAGCATGACATTCCCTTCTTGGGAATCTGCTTAGGAATGCAATGCGCTGTAGTGGAGTTTGCTCGGAACGTGTGTCATCTTGAGGGAGCCAACAGCTACGAGTTTGACCGCAATACCGCTCATCCGGTAATCCATCTGATGTCCGATCAGGAGAAGGTGGAGAACTTGGGGGGCACCATGCGCCTGGGGGCCTATCCCTGCGTGTTGAGGGAGAAATCCCTGGCCCACAAAGCCTATGACCGCCTGGAAATCAGCGAACGGCATCGGCATCGGTACGAGTTCTTCAATCGCTATCGTGACCAGTTCGGTCAGGCAGGACTGGTGATCAGCGGTCAATCACCAGATGGACGCCTGGTGGAGATCGTTGAGCTAAAGGATCATCCCTGGTTTGTGGGGTGCCAATTTCATCCTGAATTCAAATCGCGCCCCACTTTGGCGCACCCGCTTTTCCGGGATTTCATCAAGGCAGCTCGTCGCCATCGGCGCTCTCGTCTTGAGGCCGAACACGAGACCTTGCCGAAACCTCAAACTCTTTTCGAGGCCGGTTCGTGACCAGGACCGTTGAAGTTGAGCAGATCAAAATGGGCCGCGGCCACCCGCTGGTACTCATCGCCGGCCCCTGTGTCATCGAGGATGAGGACGTCGTTTTGGAAACGGCCCGCAGGGTCAAGGAGACGGCACAGAAGGTTGGGGTGCCGGTTATCTTTAAGTCCTCCTACATCAAGGCCAATCGTCTGCGAGGCAACTCCTACATGGGGCCGGGGCTTGAGGAGGGGCTCAGAATTCTGGCCGGGGTCAAAGAGGAGCTGGGTTTACCTATCCTGACCGACGTCCACTGTCGGCAGGAAGTGGAGGATGTGGCTCAGGTGGCCGATGTCATTCAAATTCCGGCCTTCCTATGCCGTCAGACAGAGCTGGCCAGAGTCGTGGGGCGCACAGGAAAAGCTGTGAACATCAAGAAGGGACAGTTTCTGGCTCCAGAGGATATGCGACACCTGGCCGAGAAAGTTGAGGCTATGGGCAACGAGCGTATTCTGCTGACGGAGCGGGGGACTACTTTTGGATATCGAGATCTGGTGGTAGACATGCGTTCTTTGGTGATCATGAGTCAACTGGGTTATCCAGTAGTCTTCGACGCCACCCACAGCGTGCAACTGCCTGGTGCCAGCGGAACCACCTCCGGGGGCCAACCTCAGTTTATCCTTCCACTGGTGAGGGCGGCGGTGGCCACCGGATGCGATGCTCTGTATGTGGAGACTCACCCGCGGCCAGAAGAGGCCCTCTGCGATGCCGCCAGTATGTTGCCTGTGCATCATCTGGAGGAGGTGTTGCAGGTGGCTAAGAGAATCCATCGGCTCACCCAATCCCAGGAGGTTGCGCCATCAACCTGACCCTTGGCCAAAAGGCCGCTCAGATAGAGCTCCTTATCCTGGACGTGGATGGCACCCTCACCAGGGGGGAGATCATCTTGGGCGATGAGGGAATGGAGCTGAAACACTTTGATACCCGCGACGGACTGGGCATCGCCATGGCTAGTCAAGCGGGCATTAAGGTAGCTATTATCACCGGAAGGGTCTCAGGGGCGGTGATGACTCGGGCTGGGGAGTTGGGAGTTAAAGATCTTTTTCAGGGGAGCATAGACAAATTGAAGGTATACAAAAGCCTTTTGAAAAGACATAATCTCACAGACCAACAAGTAGCCTTTGTGGGGGACGACCTGCTGGACTTGCCAGTCATGAAAAGGGTCGGTCTGAAGGTTGCGGTGGCCAATGCCAGTTGGGAGCTTAAAGCCTTAGCCGATTATGTAACTCTGGCCAGCGGAGGTCGGGGGGCGGTGCGCGAGGTCATAGACCTTCTTCTCGGCTGGAGAGAGACTAACACGTCGACCCTATTGGAGTGAGATGAAGAGGGACAAAATCATAACCAGCATTGAGGGTGCTCGCCAGGTCATCAGAGAAGAGGCCCAGGCGGTGGCGCGATTGGTGGATAGGATAGGACCTGAGTTCGAGAGGGCCGTGGAGATAATCCTCAACTGCCAGGGACGGGTGGTCGTCACCGGCATGGGGAAATCGGGGCTTATCGGCCGTAAGATCGCCGCCACCCTGACCAGCACTGGCACGGGCGCCATCTTTCTGCACACCGCCGAAGGTATGCACGGCGACCTGGGGATCGTTCAGCGGAATGACTGCATCATCGCCATTTCTAAAAGCGGAGAGACGGACGAATTCTACTTGCTGTTGCCAGTCTTCAAGCGGCTGGGCGTCCCTATCATCGCCATCACCGGGGGCGTCACCTCTCCCTTGGCTCAGAAGAGTGACGTGGTTCTGGACGTCAGCGTGGACCAAGAGGCCTGCCCCAATAACCTGGCCCCCACGTGCAGTACTACGGCCAGCTTGGTGATGGGCGATGCTTTGGCTGTGGCCCTTTTGTTAAAGAGAGGCTTCAGCCAGGACGATTTCGCCTTTCTTCACCCCGGTGGGAATTTAGGCAGGAAGCTGATCCTCAAGGTGGTCGATGTGATGCACACTGACTCAGAGGTTCCCATGGTTTCCGAGACCGCGAATATGAAGGAGACCATACTGGAGATGACCTCTAAACGACTGGGTGTGACCACCGTGGTTGATGATGGAGGTCGCTTGACGGGGATCATCACCGACGGGGACCTGCGGCGCCTGGTGGAACGGACGGACGATAGGCTTTTTTCCCTTACCGCCGGAGATGCTATGACTCATCAGCCCAAGACCATCTCCGGGGACGCGCTTGCTGCTGAGGCCCTGAACGTCATGGAGCAACATAGCATCACCTCTTTGATCATCACCGACGGGGCAAAAAAGCCCGTGGGCATCGTCCATCTGCATGACCTTCTCAAGTCCGGTATCGTCTAAAGAGGCGATGTCCAAAAAACGGATCAAGAACTGGCTGATCTATCGCTTTGTCCAATTGCTGACCTTCTGGGTGGCTCGGCTGCCCAGAGGAGCGGCCTTGAAATTCTGTGCCCATTTAGGCAGACTGGCCTTCTGGGCGGTGGGCCATGCCCGACGGGTAACCCAGGAAAACCTCTCCCGGGTCTTTGGCTGGCCTCCGGGGGATCCTCGGCTGACTAGAATGGCCCGCGAAGTGTTTATCAATGCCGGCAAAAATCTAGCCGACCTGATGCGCATGCCCCGAATGAACAGGGCTCACATCGAAGGACTGATCAGAATAAAGGGGCAACATCATGTTGATCAAGCCATGGCTCGAGGTCGGGGACTCATCGCCATCACCGGCCACATCGGCAACTGGGAACTCTTGGCTATTTGGTTTGCCATCAAAGGCTATCCGGTGAACGTGGTGGCCCGCCGCGTCTACGACCCTCGTCTGGATCGAATCCTCAATGAACTTCGCAAAAATGCCAATGTAAGAGGCATATCGCGAGAAACGGGGGCCAAGGAGATGATCAGGGTCCTGCGTCGGGGAGAGACGTTGGGAGTGCTCATGGATCAGGACACGAAAGTACGAGGAGTCTTCGTCCCATTCTTCGGTCATGCCGCTTACACTCCCGTGGGCCCCGTGCTCTTGGCCATGAGAACAGACGCTGTTGTGGTGCCAATGGCCATTCACCGCCAAAAGGACGAAACCTATCTGATCACCGTAGAACAACCCCTGGAGTTGATTAGGACCGGGAATGACGAGGAGGACATACTGGCCAACACCGCAGCTTGCACAGCCGCGGTGGAGCGCTTCATTCGTATGAATCCCGCTCAGTGGGTCTGGATGCATGATAGGTGGAGGAGGAAGTCGAGCATGAAATCTCTCAAGGCCCGGAGGGAGATTTTTCATGTGTCTTAAGCTGGGCCCTTTCATCTTGGCCTTTTTTTTGCTATGGGATGTAATCGGGTGCCAGGAGAAAGAGCCTCCCCGAATCGCAGGGGGTGACTTCCAGGATGCTCCAGAGCAGGTTATCGAGAATATGGAAGTCACCTTTACCGAGCAGGGTCGCCGGACGGGAGTGCTCAGGGCAGACTCGGTGGCCATCTACCGAAAGGGAGAGGTCAAGAAGGGCAAGAAGATCCAGGTTGATTTTTTCGATCGAGAGGGCCAGCACGTCTCCTCTCTGACAGCCGAGGAGGGCACCTATGATTCCAGGAGAGAAGAGGTGGCGGCGCGAGGAGATGTGGTAGTGGTTTCAGATACTGGGGCGCGCCTGGAGACCGAGGCCCTGCACTGGCGAAAACAGAGCAACAGGATCTTCACGGAAGCTTTTGTTAAGATCACCAGGGGTAAATACACGGTGACCGGTTACGGATTGGACACTGATCCCCAGCTGGAGGATCTTCACATTCAGAGGGATGTGCAGGGTAGGATCGAGGACCTTCAGGAGTTCACCGATTGACCTAGCCGCCGGCCCTTCGTGGAGGCGTTTTGGAAGACGTCTCGGAAAAGCCATCAATGGCACTTTTACGTGCTGCGAATCTGATAAAAATCTATCATAAGCGAAAGGTTGTCGACCGAGTAAGCTTGGAAGTAAGGCAGGGGGAGATTGTCGGCCTACTGGGACCCAATGGGGCGGGAAAGACGACGACCTTCTATATGATCGTGGGGATGATTCAGCCCAACGAGGGAAGAGTTCTCATCGATGACCAGGACATCACCGGGCTGCCCATGTATCAGCGAGCTCGCAGGGGCATCGGTTACCTCTCCCAGGAGCCCTCGGTTTTTAGAAAACTGTCTGTGCAAGACAATATCATGGCTATCCTGCAAACCCTTGATTTGAACACACAGCAGAGACAGGAAAGGCTCAAGGTTCTCCTGGAAGAGTTGGATCTGCTTCCTCTGGCGCGAAACAAAGCCTATAATCTCTCGGGGGGTGAAAGACGCAGAGTGGAGATAACACGGGCGTTGGTGACAAATCCCAATTTCATGCTTCTGGACGAGCCCTTCGCCGGAATCGATCCCATCGCAGTCGAGGATATCCAGAAGATCGTGGCTCGCCTCAGGGAGAAAGGGTTAGGGGTGCTGATCACCGACCACAATGTTCGCGAGACTTTGCAGATTACCGATCGAGCTTATATTATGTCCGAAGGGCAAATTCTCAAGCTAGGGACAGCCGAATTTCTGGCCAACGATCCTGAAGCTCGAAAAATCTATCTGGGCGAGAGATTTCGACTGGATTGAAGTTGTTATGAAACTCACTCTTCAAGCCAAGCTACAACAAATTCTGGCTCCTCAGCTGATTCAATCTCTTCAGCTGTTGCAGGTTCCTGTTTTGGAGCTGGAACAGATTCTGAAACAGGAGTTGCAGGTCAATCCTCTCCTGGAGGAGGTGGAGGAGGTGGAGGAAGAGGAAGAGCAGATAGAGGATGAGCAGGAGGACACGGAGGAACAAGAGCTTGAAGAGGAGAAGATCGACTGGGATGACTACCTTCAAGATGGCTACGATGGTGGCTATAATGTGGGAACCGCGAAGGATTCGGAGGAACTTCCCGAGAAGATCCCCGTCTCCAGGCTCACTTTCTCGGAATATCTCCTCTCTCAGCTTCACCTCATTCCTCTTTCAGAGAGTGAATATCGGATCGGGGATTTCATCATCGGCAACATCGATGATCGGGGCTACCTGACCATCTCTCTGGAAGAGATCGCTCGTATTATGAACGTCTCCATAGAGGAATGCCAGAAGGTTTTGGATGTTGTTCAAACCTTCGAGCCTCCGGGCGTCGGGGCACGGGATCTGAGGGAATCTCTCCTGATTCAGATGCGTGAGCGGAGAATTGATGATCCCGTCGCCAAATCCATCGTCGAGAATCATCTGGATGAGATTGATAAGAAAAGCATAGCCCAGTTGGCCAGAGCGCTTAAAGTAGGCGCATCTCAGGTTCAGGAAGCAATGGAGCGGTTGGCTTCTCTGTCTCCCAACCCCGGGTTCAGTTACGTGGGTACCGAGGCAGAGGTCATCGTCCCAGATTTGGTCGTGGAGAAAGTGGACCAAAGTTACGTGGCCATGCTGAATGACAGGAATATTCCCCGACTCAGGGTCAGCCCTCTGTACAAAACTCTATTGGCCAAATCAGGGAGCACCCCTGAGGAAACCAGAAATTACGTCAAGGACAAGCTCAATGCCGCTCGCTGGCTGATCAAATCCATCGATCAGCGTCGCACCACCATGCTTAAGGTGATGAATTATCTCATCTATGCTCAGAGAAACTTCTTCGAGCGAGGAGTTTCAGAGCTCAAGCCCATGACTCTCCAGGAGGTGGCCGAGGCTACCGGGCTACACATCTCCACCATCAGCCGGGTGGTCAACAATAAATACGTGCAGACGCCCCGGGGCATCTTCGAGCTTAAGTATTTTTTCGGATCGAAGGTGGAGTCTTCCGATGGTGAGGAAATTTCCTCCAAGAGCGTGAAGGGCAAGATCACCAACATGATCGCTAAGGAAGACCCCCAGAAGCCTCTTAGCGACCAGAAAATTACCGACATGCTCAGGCAGGAAGGACTCCAGGTGGCCAGACGTACCGTGGCCAAGTACCGAGAGCAACTGAAGATTCTGCCGGCCAGATTTCGTAAGCGAGTATGAGCTCAGCCGCAGGTTACATGGACCCAGTGCTTCAGAGGTTGCCAAAATGGCTCACCAAGCCGATTTTGGCCACCTCAAACACTCGGAAGGTCGCTGCCCTTCTGAGTCGACTTCAGCTGAATACCGTTTGCCAAAGCGCCCGATGCCCGAACAAGGGAGAATGTTTTGCCCAGGGCATAGCCACGTTCATGATTTTGGGGAATGTGTGCTCCCGGAACTGTGCTTTCTGTGGCGTGACCAAAGGGCGACCCAATCCCGTCGACCCTCATGAACCTTGGCGAGTCGCGTGGGGGGCAAGGGAGCTCGGGCTGCGTTACGCTGTCATCACTGCTGTGGCCCGGGACGACCTACCAGATGGAGGCGCTGGTTGGTTTGCAAAGACCATTCAAGCCCTTCGTGCACGCTCTAAAAGCCCTCATGTGGAGGTGCTGGTACCTGATTTTCTGGGAGACATTTCTGCCTTGGCCAGGGTGGTTGAGGCCTCACCAGACGTGTTCAACCACAACGTGGAAACGGTACCCAGGCTGTATAGCCTTCTTCGCCCTCAGGCCGACTATCGCCGGTCACTCTGGATTCTTGATAAAGCTAAGGAAATAGATGTGACTATGGTGACCAAGTCGGGCATCATGGTAGGTCTCGGTGAGCGCCCTAATGAGGTCCTGACCGTCATGCGCGATCTTCGCCGGGTCGGCTGTGATGTTCTAACCGTTGGTCAGTATCTTAGCCCCTCACGACAGCATTATCCCGTCCGAGAGTTCATCACTCCCCAAAGCTTTAAGGAATACCATCTCATGGCCCAAGATCTGGGCTTTCTTAGCGTCTACTCGGCTCCGTTCGTTCGAAGTTCCTATCATGCTGAGGATCTTTTTCAGACCCTCTCCCAAAGGAGAAAAGGAGATGAGGATCGACATCACCGCGAGGCATTTCGAACTCACTAAGGCCTTAGAAGATCACGTTCGAGAGCGTCTGGGGACTTTGGTAAAGTATTTCGAGAGCATCATCCACGCGCATGTCACATTGAGCGTAGAGAAGTACCGGCACATCACCGAGATAATCCTGAAAATTTCGCGACTCACCATGGCCAGCAGGGAAGAGTCAGATAACATGTATTCATCCATCGACGGTGCTGTGGAAAAGCTGGAACGCCAGGTTAAGCGATACAAACAAAAGCTTAAAAATCATAAAACCAAAAAGAGGGAGATAGAGAAGACCACAGAAGGGGAGTCTGAGGAATTCTTGGAGTTTTCCGAAGAAGGGGGCGAGGGGGCATGGTAGGGCTGACGGTCGAAGAGCTCTTTCATGAGAAAAAAGATTACCTTGAGCTGATGATCGTGAGCGACAAATCGGGCCTAAAAAGGATCATCTCCGAGAACGGCATCGACCGGCCGGGCTTGGCCCTGGCGGGGTTTGTAGCTCGCTTCGCCCATAAGCGGGTTCAAGTTCTTGGCGAGACGGAGATAGTCTATTTGGCCTCCCTTGCAGGTCAGAAGCGTAAGGCGGTTATCGAGGGGATGTTGCGTTTTGACATCCCCTGTATTTTTATCACCAAGGACCAGGAAGTTCCCACCGAGCTGTTGAGGGCAGCCGATCGCCGGAAGACGGTGGTGATGGTTAGCAAGCTAAACACCACCGAATTCATCAAGCGATTAGATCTCTTCTTAGATGGCATATTTGCCCCCAGCATTACCATTCATGGCACCCTGGTCGATGTCTATGGAGTCGGGCTGTTGTATACGGGCAAAAGCGGCATCGGCAAGAGCGAGTGTGCTCTGGATCTCATCGAGCGGGGGCATCGACTTGTGGCGGATGATATGGTCAAGATCACCAGGAGAAATCCAGAGGTTATTACTGGCTCAGGCAGCGAGCTTTTAGGGCATCACATGGAGATTCGGGGGGTTGGGATTATTGACATCGAGAAGCTGTTTGGCATCAGAGCCATCAGGTTACAGAAGCGCATTGAGGTGGAGGTACGACTTGTCTATTGGGAGGATCAAGATACTTATGAGCGGCTGGGCTTGGAGGATCAGTTTACAAAAATCCTTGGGGTGGAGCTCCCCATTGTGACCATTCCCGTTTCGCCCGGGAAGAATATCACCGTCATCTCCGAGGTCATCGCTATGAACCACATGCTCAGGGTCTTCGGCACAAATCCAGCTCAGGAGTTTCAGAAACGCCTCATGGAGGCTATCCGCCGTAAGGATCAAGGGGAGGTCCGCAGGCAATCGTTGCACGTAGAGGGGGATGTCGAGTGAAAAGAGAGACCATCGATGGCCTTGAGAAACACGGAGATTAAAGTCGGTTTGATCGTGACCGCCGCCGCGCTGATTTTCCTCTTCAGCCTCGTGTGGGTGAAGGATTACAGCCTTAACCGCCACCGATATGAGCTGACGGTTGTTTTCCCGACTGTCGGTGGTTTAGCTGCGGGTGATCCCGTGCACGTGGCTGGAGTGAAGAAGGGTGAGGTGAAGCAGGTTCGGCTGCAGGCCACCGAGGTATGGGTGACCATATTTCTGGAGGGCGAAGTCCAGCTTTCGGAAGATTCTCGGATTTCCATCCAGAGCATGGGCCTGATGGGCGAGAAGTTTGTGGCCATCGAGCCGGGGAAGGACACAAAGGGGATATCGCTCGACCATCCCATTATGGGTTATTATCAGGCAGGCATACCGGAGGTGATGGGGGAGGTGGGGGATGTGCTCGGATTACTGAAGGAGTTGGCCAACAGCATCCACAAGACCATCGGCAATTCCGAAGCCCAAGCCTCCATCCGGGAGAGCCTGGAGAACATCCGCAAGTTCAGCGAAGTCCTGGTTCACTTATTGGATCAGCAGGAAGGAGATCTTGCCACGGCCCTCAGTGATTTGCGGTCCGCCTCAATGGGTTTCAGGGAACTGGTTGAGGGCAATCGGTCCCGCGTTGATTCCACTATCAATCAGTTTCATCGGGCTTCTGTGGACCTGGGAATGCTGACCAAGCAGTTGTCGGAGCTTTCGGCCACCTTCACGAAGATTGCAGATAAGATTGAGCAAGGTGAAGGAACTCTGGGTGCTGTGGTGCAGGATGAGGCTCTCTATCGGGACATTAAGAAGACCGTCCGAAGCTTGGACGAGTTGATTCTGGACATCAGAGAGAATCCTAAGAGGTACGTTCACTTGGAGTTATTTTAGCATGTCGAAACGGATCACTCTGGCTCTGGGCGTGCATAATCATCAGCCTGTGGGGAATTTCGATTTCGTATTGGAGCATGCTTACCAGCAGGCCTATTTGCCCTTTCTGAAAGTCCTGCAAGATCATTCGCATGTTCGCATTGCCCTCCACTATTCTGGCTTTCTTCTGAAATGGCTCCAGACACATCATCCCGATGTCCTTGGGATGATCACATCCCTGGTACAGAGAGGGCAGGTGGAGATGCTCACCGGGGGGTTTTACGAACCCGTTCTGCCCATCATCCCCGATGTCGATAAAGTGGCCCAAATCAAAAGGCTGAGCGAGGTTATTGATAAAGTCTTTGGATTCCAGCCTATGGGCATGTGGCTGGCCGAGCGGGTCTGGGAACCACATCTTCCTTTGTCCATAGCGCGAGCTGGCGTGAAATATGCCGTCATAGACGACTCTCATTTCAAGTACGCTGGCCTGGCCGATGAAGACCTTTTGGGTTACTATATCACCGAAGAACAAGGGGCGTTGCTGTCTCTTTTTCCCATAAGCAAGACGCTCCGCTACAGCATACCCTTTCAGGAACCTGGAGAGACCATCGAATATCTTCGAGACCTGGCCACAGAGGATGGGGGACGGATTGCGGTCTTCGCCGACGACGGAGAGAAGTTCGGGATCTGGCCGGGAACCCATCAGCATTGTTATGGAGATCGGTGGCTGGAGCGGTTCTTCAACGAGCTGAAGGCAAACGAGGACTGGATCGAGATCTTCACCTTCGGGGAATTGATTGGCTCCCGTCCCGCCCTGGGCCGGGTTTACCTGCCCACGGCCTCCTATGCTGAGATGATGGAGTGGGCCTTGCCCGCCCGGGCCGTAGCTCCTTACGAAGAGTTTCAGAAGATGGTCCATGAGGACAAGCAGCTGGATCGATACGGTGTCTATGTACGGGGGGGCTTCTGGAGAAATTTCCTGGCCAAATACCCGGAAAGTAATAACATGCACAAGAAGATGTTGGCTGTCAGCCAGAAAGTAGGACTTTTGACTGAGGAAAAGGGCGCCAGCGTTTTGGTCCGCCGGGCTCAGGATGAACTATTCCAGGGCCAGTGCAACGATGCATATTGGCACGGCGTCTTCGGAGGCCTGTACCTGAACCATCTCCGCTCGGCAATCTATGGCCATCTGTTGGAGGCCGAAAAAATTGCCGATGGAGCGCTGCATGCTGAGGATGAGTGGGTGGATGTCCAGAGAGTAGACTTCGACGGCGATGGTGCCGAGGAAATTCTGGTTCACACTCCAGATCTCAATCTCTATTTCGACCCAGCAGAAGGCGGGTCCCTCTTTGAGATGGACTTTAAGCCTCTCTCGGTGAACCTTCTGGATACCCTGGCCAGACGAGAGGAGGGTTACCATCGCAAGTTGAAAACTCCCTCCAATCCTCAAAGTACAGACAGTGAGGTGGCCAGCATCCACGATCGAGTGCAGGCCAAAGAGGAGGGCCTTGAGAAATTCCTTTACTACGACTGGCATCGAAGGGTTTCGCTGCTGGATCATTTTCTGGCCGAAGAGACTTCTCTGGAAATCTTCTCTCGCTGCCAGCAACGGGAGCAGGGCGATTTCATCGAGGGAAAGTACCAGCACAGATTGCGTCGCCGTAAGAATGGATTGACCCTGAAGCTGATCAGGGAAGGTCGTCTGTGGTCTGGCGAAGAGGCCATCCCCTTTTCGGTCTCCAAATCGTTGAAGATGCTGGCCCGGGGTGCGACTTTGGGCATCGAGTATCGGTTGGAGAATAAATCCTTGCAAGAAGTCGCGTGCTGGTTTGGGGTGGAGTTCAACTTCGCCCTTTTAGCCGGTAGAGCTCCAGATCGGTACTACTGGGTAGAAGGTGCCGAGCTCGAGGATCCATGTCTGGCCAGTATGGGAGAGACGCCCGAGGCCCTCTACTTTGGGCTGCAGGATGAATATCTGGGTTTGAAGATCTCTTTGCATCTGGACCAACCCGCCATCCTGTGGCGGTTTCCCATCGAGACCGTCTCTCAATCGGAGG
>LJUY01000042.1 GCA_001304015.1 candidate division Zixibacteria bacterium SM23_81
GACTGGCATGGTTGGGATTTTGGGGGGACAGCCATCGCCGACAACAATCCCAATGAGGATGAGCCCGTACATGGCACTCACGTCGCTGGGATTGCCGCGGCGGTGACCCACAACGAAGTGGGAGTTGCCGGCATGTCCTGGAACTGCACCATCATGCCGGTGAAGATCTCTCACACCCCATACGATGGCATTCATTTTGGCTTTGAGGGGATTCAGTATGCCATCGACAACGGGGCCGACGTTATCAACCTTAGTTGGGGAGGCACCGGATTCGACCCATTCGAGCAGATGGTCATCGACAGCGCCTTTGAAAAGGGGGTCATCGTTGTGGCCTCCGCTGGGAATGATCCCCCCTGCTCGCCCCCAGACACCTGTCCACCTCACTATCCGTCTGGATACAATCACGTTGTCTCTGTGGCCGCTACCAACCAGAGCGACCGGGCCGCCAGCTGGACCTATTACGGAAGCACGGTGGATGTCGCCGCCCCCGGCGTGAGCATCTGGAACACCTGGTGGAATGATACGTACTCCTTTCTTCAGGGAACCAGCATGTCCTCCCCTGTTGTGGCTGGAGTTGCCGGTTTGCTCAAGTCGGTGGACCCCGATATAACCAGCGACGAGTTCGAGGCCAAGATGTGGCACACCTCTGATAACATCGACCACCTCAACCCAGCCTATGTGGGCTGGCTGGGTGGTGGACGGGTGAACGCATATCGGGCCTTATTAAGCGTGATAGAGCCCCTTCTGGCGGTGGATCGAGAAACGTCCGTGGAGGACTCCGGGGGCAACCAGGATGGGCGAGCTGATCCCGGTGAAACGGTGGATTGGATTATCACCTTGGATAATGCCCCTACCTGGCAGTTGGCTCAGGACGTGGGGGTGAAGGTCACCACGCCGGATGAGACCATCACGTTCCAGGTGGATTCCACGGCGTTTGGCGACATCCCTGAGGGGACAAGTGCGAGCAACGCCAGTAATCCCTTCGAGTTTTCCGTATCAGACACCGCCGAGGCTCACTGGGCTATGTTCTACTTTCAAATAGCGGCCAACAGTGGTGCTTATATGGCCATCGACAGCCTGGAGATGATGATCGGTCGTCCCGAGATCCTGGTGGTAGACGATGACGGTGGTGATGATGTGGAGGAGGCCTATTGGCGGGACCTGGAAAGCCTATCTGTGGTGTTCGACACATGGAATGTGGCCAAGAGTGGAAAGATCGGCGCCGTGGAGTTGGCTCCTTATCGTGTTGTCATATGGTTAACGGGAGCACAGGAGCAAGCAACCTTAACGGCAGATGATCGAAATAGTTTGGCCGCCTTTTTGGATCTTGGGGACCGGAGCCTCTTTCTCACTGGCCAAAATATAGGTGACGAGGTCGGGGGGGAGGCTTTCTTCAGCGACTATCTTCACGTCTCACACGTGGCCGATACGGTTTTCGGTTTTCCCGTTCTGGAGGGAGTGCCGGGCGATACCATCAGTGGTGACACGGAGCTGTTGATCGTGGGAGCCGAGCCTCAAAATTCTCCCAGTGCTGTGCAGGCCCTGGCGGGAGCTGTCGATATCTACAGTTATAAAGACGAGCCTCAGGGGCACGTGGCCGCCACTCGGTTTGAGTCTCCCAAGGGATACAAGGTGGTCTATTTTGCCTTCGGGTTCGAGGGGATCAGGGGGACCAGTGGGTACAGTGACAGTTGGTTTGTGTTAGAGCGGATTTTAAACTGGTTTGATGTGCAGACGGAATTTACGGACGTCAGTGAGAGCGAGGAAACCGTTGAGGGCCTTCCCCGCAGTTATAGTCTTTATCAGAATTATCCCAATCCCTTCAACGCCGAGACGGTCATCACTTATCAGCTTCCCAACGGTGTGGGTCCTCAGCTGATCACCTTGCGAATCTATAATATTTTGGGGCAGGAGGTACGGACCTTGGTGAGGGAAGTTCAGGGAGTGGGAACGTACCGTGTTCGTTGGGACGGCCGTGATCAGCGCGGGGAGGAAGTGTCCACCGCGGTCTACTTTTATCGGTTGGAGTCTGGGGACTTCTCTCTTATCAAGAAGATGGTGCTGTTGAAGTAGGAAAGTGGAGAGAAAGTCTATCCACAAATGTCTTCGGGGAGGCTTCTCGGTAAGCCTCCCCAGTGTTTTAGGGCCTATAGAATTCAATCGTGTCGTTGGAGACGGTGGGAAAAACAGCTGAAGCTTTCACCATGCTGCCCGAATAACCTGTTTCTTATCTCATCCAAAAAATACTTGACAAGAACCCCGGTCGATGTTATTTTGCCTTTTGAAATAAAGTCTTAGCCAAAGGTACGATTTGACGACGGGAGGGTTCTATGGAAAATAGGGCATCTTCGAAGGAAGGTGCATAGTTGAAATTGCTGAAGTGAAAGTAACTATCTATTCACCCCGTCCGAGGGAGGATCGGTTAGATGGTTGAGCTGTTTATTAAGGGTGGTCCTTTCATGTGGCCTTTGCTTTTCGCGCTTATCGTCGGCATTGCCGTGGCTATCGTGAAATTTTGGACCCTAACGAGAGCCTCTATAAACACTCGTAAGTTTTTGGCCAAAATTAAGGGAGCTTTGAGCACGGGCGGCATTGACGGAGCTACGGAGATTTGTGTGAATACCCGCGGTCCGGTGGCCTCCATCTTTCATGCCGGACTCCTTCGCGCTGGCCGAGGGGTAGAGTATGTGGAAAAGGCCATTGAGGGCGCAGCCACTATCGAGATGGCCTTTCTGGAGCGCGGCATGGTCTGGCTGGCCACTGTGGCCAATATCGCACCCCTGTTGGGATTTTTGGGAACGGTGAGCGGGATGATCAAAGCGTTCACGGCCATCGCCATGGCGGGGGATATCGAACCCTCCTTGGTGGCATCGGGAATTTCTGAAGCGTTGATCACCACCGCTACAGGGTTGGCCATCGCCATCCCCATTCAGGCTTTACATAACTTTTTCGTCTCTAGGATCGATAAGCTGATCATCGAGATGGAGGAAAGTTCCTCCGATCTGGTGGATACCCTAACCGAGATTGAGCAACATGCGGCGGCTCCAGCTGCAGCGAGGAGCTGAGGTCGATGAAAATACAGAGAAGAATTCGGGCCAGCGAGGAAATCCCCACTTGCTCCATGGCTGACATCGCCTTTCTGCTCATCATTTTCTTTCTGGTCACGACTACCATGTCTATGGAGAGAGGTCTGGGCTTGCAATTGCCAGCTCTGGGACAGGGTAAAAAAGTTCCCAAGAAAAACCTTATGCACATCTGGATCAACGCATCCAATGAGGTGGCCATCGGGGGTGAGATCACTGCCATTGGCGAGATCGAGAGCATCATTCGCCAGAGGCTGGTTGAGAATCCAAACCTGATCGTCTCGGTCAAGACCGACCCGGCGGCTCAATATAAAACCATGATCGATGTCTTGGACGAGCTGAAGTTGGCGGAGGCCCCGCGGATCTCATTAGCCTCTCCCGACTAGCTGTATGTGGGGGGCGTTTCATGAAATTCTTACGTAAATCAAAGATCAGGGAGCTCATTCCCACCAGCTCCATGGCCGATATTGCGTTTCTTTTATTGATCTTTTTCATGGTGACTACCGTCTTCCGCATCTATCACGGACTGGACGTCCTGTTACCACGAGCCGAGGCTACCCAAAAGATCGAGACAAAGAGGAATCTGTGCCATGTTTGGGTGAACACCAAGGGCCAGATTTCCATTGACGACATGCTGGTAGAGGTGCCCCTGGTTTACCCGGTGGTGCTGGAAAAGATGCGCGACAATCCACGGATTATCGTTTCATTAAAGGCAGACCAGAATGCCAGATTTGGGGTCTTGTCCGACGTGATGGAGGAGCTGAAGAGAGCCCAGGCGCTGCGAGTGAATTTCGCCACAGATAGAGAGATGAAGTGAGGTGAAAGGCCATGGTTCATAAAAATCCCAAAGTGAATCTGAGAAGTCAATATAAGGAGGTCTTCGAAAAGGCTTTGATCCTCTCTCTGGCGCTCCATCTGTTCGTCTTTCTCACCTACACGAGGGTAGAGGTTAAGCCTTACGAGACGATAGCCAAGCAGGTGGTCGTTGAAGTTCAGGATATACCTGAGACTCAACAGGTTAAGAAACTCCCTCCGCCTCCCAGGCCCGCCGTGCCCATCGAATCAGAGAGCGAGGACCTTCCCGAGGATGTGACCATCGAAACCACGGACTTGCGCGTGGATGTGGCCCCGCCACCTCCACCCCCTCCCATGGCTGATGAGTTTGTGGCCTACGACACACCTCCCAAGCTGATTAAACTAGTGAAGCCCAAATATCCGGATATCGCCAGAAAGGCGGGGATCGAGGGAATGGTTATCCTGAAGATCCTGGTGGATGTGGATGGCAAAGTGATCGACGCTAAAGTTCTCAAATCCCTAGGCAACGTCGGCTGCGATGAGGCAGCTATTGAGGCCGCCAAGAAGTGTCAGTTTGAGCCGGCCTTGCAGCGCGACAAACCAGTGAGGGTGTGGGTCAGCTACCCGGTGAGGTTCGTTCTCAAGGATGCCCAGTAGGGGATGTGATATCTTCAATATATATCGGCGATTCTCAGATGAGAAGAGGCAGTGGTGTTTACCCTGCCTTTTTCTTTATGAAAAACTGAAACTTTCTGGTTTTTCAAACGTTAAACTGAATACGTGAGCTCATATTTTGACCCTCATAGGAGGAAAGGCTATGGATGATGAAGAGAGAGCTGTCGAAGGCCAAGAGCCGGCAGAGAAGTTAGGACCAACGGAGCAACCCCGTACCATGAACGGTTTCCAGCGAGTGTGGGGGACGCTCTTTGAACCCAGCAAGGTCTTTGCCTCATTGAACCAAAAGCCCACATGGCTCCTACCAGTGATCATCCTGATCGTTCTCGTCATGGTCACCAGCATTGTCACAAGACCTTTGCAGATTCAGGAACAGATTCATAGAATCGAGGAGAACGAGAGGTTGACTCCAGAGCAGAAGGAGCGGTTCAGCGAGATGGTTCATGAGCGAGCGAACCAGCCGGTTTGGAAGGTTTTCGGATACATCATGCCTGTGGTGGGCGTCTTCATATACGTCATGCTGCTCACCGCCATCTGGTATTTTGGAGGAAACGTTCTTTTAGGCGGTGACGCGACTTTCAAAAAGGTTCTCAGCATTTTCAGTTATTCGACTCTCGTAGCCATTCCTGGAACCATCGTTAAGGTGCCTTTGATGTTGGCCAAAAAGACCGTTCATGTGCAGACCAGCTTAGCCGCTCTGATGCCATCGGGAAGCGACGACAGTGTGCTTTTTAAAATCCTTGCTAAGTTTGACATATTCAACATCTGGCAATATATTCTGTTTGCCATGGGATTGGCCATTATCTACAAATTCACAGTGAAAAAATCTGCTGGCTTGGTCATCGCTTTTTATGGGATATGGATTATCATCAGCGTTAGCTTCAGTGTTCTGACTAAAGGGCGATTTGCGTTTGGATAATCACCGCGAGAAAGGGACATGCGCAGGAATGAATAGGATGGAAAATACTCTATGAATAGCCTCGAGGATGGTGATGTGATGAAGGTTAAAACCGAATTCATGCTGGGTCTTCTGTTTTTGAACATCTTTTTTATGGCAGGGATTTGGGTTCCAGTAAGAGCAGAGGAACATCCCACCTCTGCCGTTCGGACGCTGACGGTGGAGGAGTGCATCTCCATCGCTTTGAAGTACAACGCCGACGCCGTGATAGCAGAGAAAAACATGCAATCAGCGGCTGCGGGAGTGAAGGGGTCGGTAGCCAACTTCCTCCCTCAACTGGACGCCAGATCATCTTACACACGCTCACCAGTTGAGACATTCACAGATCCCATCACAGGCCTCACCCGGGAGGAAGACCCTGATTGGTATACAGTTACCTTTAGCCTCAGTCAATCTTTGTACCGAGGGGGTTACAACCTGGCCAATCTCTCCTATGCCCGTGCGGGGCACCAAAAGGCCAAAGATAGTCATGAGCAAACTAAGCAATCGCTGGCCTTGGAAGTCAAGTTGCGGTATTTCGACCTCCTAAAGGCCATGCGGTTATTGCAGGTGGCCGAAGAGCAGGTGCGCAGTTCACAGGAGCAGGTGAAGCTGGAGGAGAGTCTTTACCAGATCGGGGCAACCACAAAAGCCAATTTGCTGCGGGCCCAGGTAAAACTGGGAGCAGACAGGCTCAGCCACATCTCGGCTCGCAACAGTCTGAGTATTGCTCGGGCTAATGTAAATGACATTCTGGGCTGGCCTCTGGATACCCCATTTGAGCTGGTCGATAACCTCACCGTGGAGAGAGCAGTAATTGACTTAGCAACCCTCATTGAGAAAGCCATAGGTAATCATCCTTCGGTCCGAAGAGCCGAGGCTCAGCGCCGACAAGCCAAGGCCTCCCTGGGGATGGCCAAAAGCGGCCGGATGCCCTCTCTTTCAGCTAGTGGCAGCTACTCCTGGGGCGACAGCGACCGACCAAAGAATCTGGAGGACTGGAAGGATAACGATTCCTGGAGGATCGGTCTATCCCTTAATGTGCCCATTTTCGATGGCTTCTCCACAAAATCCAACATCCGCCAGGCCCGGCTAAACTTGACCATAGCTCAGGAGGAGTTGGAGCAGGCCAAACGGGATGTCGCCCTTGCCGTCAAGCAGGCCTATTTGAATGTGATCGAGGCGGAGGAGCGGATAGAGGTCACCGAGGAAAGCCTGGCGTTAGCGGAGGAAGAAAGACGGTTGGCCGAGGAGAGGTATCGGCTGGGAGCTAGCTTTTTGTTGGAGCTGATAGATTCTCAGGTGGCTTACTCCACTGCTCAGACAAATAATATCTCCGCCCTGTATGACTACCAACTTGCCCTCGCGCAATTAGAACATTCTGTTGGTAATCCCATTGCTCCTTGAGTAGGAGGTTTGTGCATGGCCACAAAAAAGAAAAAGGTGATCAGCGGCCTCGCCGTCGCCCTTGTTGTGATCGTTATCATCGTGCTCAATTTGGTAAGGAGCTCTGAGAAGGCCATCCAAGTTCAGGCCGAGGAGGTCAACAGGGGTAAGATCACCTCCACCGTTTCCGCCGCCGGCAAAGTGCAGCCTGAGACGGAAGTGGACATCAGCGCCAACGTCAGCGGGAAAATCGTCCGACTGGGAGTGAAGGAAGGACAGCGGGTGGAACAGGGTCAGTTCTTAGTCCAACTGGACCGCAACCGCTACCAGGCCTTGGTGGATCAGGCACAGGCACAGCTCACCTCGGCGGAGGCTCGTCTCGTCGAGGCGGAGGCCGAATATCGCAGGGTCAAGGAGCTATTCGACGCAAATCTAGCCTCTGAGGCGGACCTGGAGGCGGCCAAGGCACGAAGAGACGTGGACAAAGCGAACCACGGCGCCGCCAAGGCATATCTGGATAAGGCGCGGGATGATCTTTCCAAGACCACCATCCTCTCGCCCATGGCGGGAACAGTCTCACAACTCAACTCAGAAGAGGGCGAGGTGGTCCTGGGGACGGAGCAATTTTCCGGAACGGTGATTATGACCGTCGCCGACCTTTCCCAGATGGAGGTGGAGACCGATGTGGATGAGACGGACATCGTGGATGTGCGAGTGGGCCAGGCGGCCAAGATAGAGGTGGATGCTCTCCCGGATACGGTGCTCGAGGGGAAAGTCACAGAGATCGCCAACACGGCCTTCACCCTTGGCCGCGGCACCCAGGAAGAGGTGACCAACTTCAAAGTGAAGGTGGCCATTCTCGACGATATTTCCAGCCTCAGACCCGGGATGTCAGCCACCGTTGACATCGAAACAGCGTCCTACGAGGATGTTCTGTACGTACCCATCCAGTGCGTGGTGATGCGTTCACCGAAGGCTGAGAAAGGCGAAAAAGAAGAGAAGGACGAAAAAGAAGAGAAGAGCAAAAAAGAGGAAGAAGGGGCATCGGAAGAGGGGACTGGCGACACCGGGGAGCCCACCGAACCCGACTCGGGAGATCGGGAAGACAAAAAGGAGGAGGAACGGGCACCCATCGAAGTGGTCTTCGTGGTGGAAGATGATGCCGCCAAGATGGTGCCGGTCAAGACCGGCATCAGCAGTGACACGGATACAGAGATCCTTTCCGGCTTGGAGGGAGGAGAGATGATCGTCACCGGGAGCTATCGAGCCCTCAGAGATTTACGCGATGGCCAAAAAGTGAAGATCGAGAAGCAACCGGAGGGAAAATCTGGGGAAGAGGAATGAGGGGATGAAGAATATGATCGAGGCGTTGATTGAGATCGAGAAGATCCATAAGATTTACCAGGTAGGCACAGAGAAGGTGCACGCCCTCCGAGGGCTATCCCTGAAAATTGAACCCAACGAGTACGTCTCCATCATGGGGCCCTCCGGTTCTGGAAAATCGACCTTGATGAACATCCTGGGGTGTTTGGATACTCCCACCGAGGGAACGTATCGCTTTAAGAGCCGGGAGATCGCTGGCCTGGACGACAATCAATTAGCCGATATTCGCAATCGTGAAATAGGATTTGTGTTTCAGACTTTTAACTTGCTCCCTCGGGCTACCGCCCTCCACAACGTGGAATTGCCCCTGATCTATAATGGAACCCCCTCCCGGGAGCGGCGCTTGAGCGCCCGAGCGGCCCTGGAGGCCGTTGGCCTTGCGGATCGAGCGCACCACCGTCCCAATGAGCTTTCCGGCGGTCAGCGTCAACGGGTGGCCATCGCCAGGGCATTGGTGAACCACCCCTCGGTTATCTTGGCCGATGAGCCCACCGGCAATTTGGACAGCGCCACCGGCGAGGAGATCATGCAGGTCTTCGAGCAGATCCACCAGGCCGGTAATACCATCATCTTGGTCACTCATGAGGAGTATATCGCTCAACACACCCAGCGGAGCATTCGTCTGCTGGACGGACAGGTGGCCGCTGATGAGGTTCGACAAAAATCCTGATAAAAAGGATCGTCTAACTGCTTAATTTCTCAGTGGCTGGAAATATCCGCCCGGCTGCGTTATCCAGCCTTTTTTCCCCCCACTGTATCCCCACAAAAAATGAATCTGAGAGAAATAGCCGAAAGCGTCACCATCGCTATGGGAGCCCTCAGGGCACACAAAGTTCGTGCTGCTCTGACTACCCTGGGCATCCTCATCGGGGTTACCACCGTGATCGGCCTGGTTTCGCTGATACAGGGTTTAAATCGAAGTTTCGCCGGACAGGTGGCCAGCTTAGGCTCTAACGTTCTCTGGGTTGAGAAATATCCTTGGTTTGCCGGTGAGGAATGGTATATGTATCGGAATCGGAAGGACATCACCCGCCAGCAGGCTGAGGCCCTGGCCGAGAAGTTGACCACTGCAGCATACGTGGCCCCCGTTGTCTACACCCGTCGTTCAATAAAGTTTCAGGATGCTCGGGCGGAGGCCATCCTCATCAGGGGGACGACATCTCAATATCAAGAGGTCGCCGACGTCTCTGCCGAACATGGCCGTTTCTTTTCGCATTTGGATGGCCATCGATATAATCAGGTTTGTGTGTTGGGACAAGCGGTGGTGGATGCGATCTTCCAGGATACAGATCCACTGCATAAGAAGATTCATATCGGTCCCTTCAAGTTCTTGGTGGTGGGGATCAAGGAGAAGAAGGGAAACCTATTGGGTTTTAATCAGGATGAGGACGTCATCATCCCCATTCGCACCTTCGAGAAACTTTTTGGTTCGTACAGAACGTTAGAGATCATGGTGGAAACAGCAAATCCCGAAACTCTGGACGAAACTCGCGAGGAAGTTCGCTGGGCCATGAGGTTGATCAGAAGAGTGCCCCCCGGGGAACCCGATGATTTTTCCATCAATCAACAAGATATGCTCACCGATATGTACAAGAAGGTCACCGGTACCATCTATGGGGTCATGATCGGCATCGCGACCATCTCTCTGCTTGTGGGTGGCATCGGCATAATGAACATCATGCTGGTTTCCGTGACCGAGAGGACGCGGGAAATTGGCATTCGAAAGGCTCTGGGAGCGAGGCGCAGAAACGTTCTGTGGCAGTTTCTGGTGGAGGCTGTGGCTTTGAGTTGTGTGGGCGGAGCGATGGGTATCCTCACCGGATTCTTCATGGGATGGAGCTTGGCTAAATTTTTACGATTTCCGTCTACCATATCCCTGTGGTCTATCTTCCTGGGATTGGGATTTTCCTCAGCCGTGGGCATCTTCTTCGGCCTTTATCCGGCGGCCAAGGCTGCTCGCTTGAATCCCATCGAGGCTTTGCGCTATGAGTGAGAGGTGAGGTTCGGTGGAAATTAAAGAAAGCATCCAGATGGCTCTGGGTTCTCTGAAGGCGCATAAGATGCGTTCGATTCTGACCACATTGGGAATCATCATCGGAGTGACCACCGTCATCGGGATGCTGTCCATCACCCAGGGCTTGAAGAAGAGTGTGGAGGATCAGGTGAGCACCCTGGGTACCAACACCTTTATCGTGCGCAAGTTCCCGGCTATTATCACTTCCGGAAAGCAGTGGCGCCAATACTCTCGTCGCAAGAATTTCACCTATCAGGATGCCTTGGCCATCCAAGAGCTCTGTCCCTCCGTTCAACTGGTGGCTCCCGATATCGATATTTATCCCGGAGAGGCGATTCGGTATCGTAGCGAAGTTACCAGGAGAGTGCCCATCTGGGGGGTGACGGAAACCTACCCGCAGGTCTACTCCTATTTTGTGAAGTGGGGGCGTTTCATAACACCCATGGATGTGGAACACCACAGGCAAGTCTGCGTTCTAGGGGCCGATGTCGTCGAGCGATTGTTTCCTTATGATGATCCGGTGGGGAAATATGTTCGCAGCGGCCCGCACAGATTTCTCGTGGTGGGCGTTCTGGAGGAAAAAGGAAGTTTCATGGGTTCCAATCAGGATAATCTGGTCATGATTCCGCTGACCACCCTGCAGAAACTGGCCGGCGAGAAGTTAGACGTAGACATCGGAGTGAAGCCCAAGGGGCCGAGAGAGATAGAGTCCGCTAAAGACCAAGTTGTCAACCTATTGCGCCGGCGAAGGGGGGTGCCCTACGATCAGCCCAACGACTTCGAAATTCTCACTCAGGATTCCTTGATGGGGGTGTTCAACAACATCACCGGCAAGATATTCATAGTGGTCATCGGAGTGGCCGCCATATCCTTGCTGGTTGGTGGCATCGGAATCATGAACATCATGCTGGTCACGGTGACCGAGAGAACCCGGGAGATCGGCATTCGGAAGGCCTTGGGCGCCAAGCGTCGGGATGTCTTGTGGCAATTTCTCATCGAGGCCGCAGTGCTGAGTGGCGTTGGCGGCATTCTGGGTATATTGCTGGGCGGTGGCATGGGTATGCTGGTAAGACTGGTCACACCTCTGCCCACCACAATCCCGATATGGTCGGTGTTTTTAGGTTTGGGATTTTCCTCCCTTGTGGGCATGTTCTTTGGCATCTATCCTGCCACCAAAGCCGCCAGGCTTGACCCTATAGTAGCCCTGCATTACGAATAAATAGCTTCCATCCTTTCCTTGCCCTCGCATTCACATTTTCTGCTTGCATTTTCCCCTTCAATTCTGTATAGTATTTTTGAATGGCGAAGAGGACCTCGCCACGAGGAGCACATTATGTTCCTTTGCCCTCACAGGAATTACTGGTTTGCCCTTGTTCTCGCCCTGATCTGTTCTTTCTTCTTCGTTCCCCACCTCTCCGCTCAGCGTCGCGGTGTTGGCAACTTGCGCGAGGGACCGGTCAGTTTTTCTATTGATACTGCCAATTTCTTCGATCCCGAATCTGGTACTCCTCGGCTGGAGATTCTCTACAAAGTGGCCAATGACCATCTCCAGTTCCTTAAGGTTCAAAACGGATATCAGGCCTCCTTTCAGGTCCTCTGTGTCATCTATGATAGAAAGGGTCGTCAGGTGACCGGAGACGTCATCTCCGACACCCAATGGGCTAGGACTTACGATCAGACAAATTCCCGCCGGAACTTCGCCCACGGCCATTTTGTTTTTACCTTGCCAGCCGGCGAGTATAAGCTGCGCGTTTGGGTGGAAGGCAAGAATTCCCGCCCGATAGTAAGCTCGGAGAGAGAAGCTTCCGTTCCATCTTTTGATGTCTCTTCTCTGATGCTTAGCGATCTTCTGTTAGTCGATGAGATCCGCCCGGCTGAGGCTGAGATGGACACCCTGGTCAAAAAGGACCTTTTGATCGTGCCCAGCGTCAACCGAAAATACAGCGATCTCCAGCCACTCCTCTGGTTCTATTTCGAGATCTACGATCTTTCCGCCGAGAAGCCCATGGGTTCTTCTTATGAAGCAGTCTTTGAGGTGGCCGATCTTTCCGGAGAGGTGGTTCTCGCAGACAGCAGCACCCTGCCAAGACAGGGTGACTTGAGCTTTATGCATGATAGCTTGACGATAACCTCTCTAGAGGAAGGTGAGCATCTCTTGAGGTTGCGCGTGAGAGATCCGGAGACCGGACGAACGGCTCAAAAGGAAACTCCATTCACCGTACGCTGGTCTGCTCTGGGTCAAGTGGAAAAGAACTATGGAGAAGCTATTGAACAGCTTAGGTACATCGCCACGGAGGAGGAGTATCGCAAACTGAAGAGGGCCGAGGGGGAAGAGCGCAAAGAGGTTTGGCTGAAGTTTTGGAATGACAGGGATCCCACGCCGGGAACGCCACAAAACGAGATGAAAGAAGAATATTACCGGCGCATCGAATACGCCAACGCACATTTTTCCGTAGTCTCTCCCGGGTGGAAATCTGATCGGGGTCGGATTTATATCCTCTACGGGCGCCCCGATGAGATCGAGCGGCATCCCATGGAGATTGGCTTAAAACCTTACGAAATCTGGCATTATTATAGCAGCAGCCACACTTTCTATTTCGTGGATGAAAATGGATATGGAGACTATCGGTTGGTCAGCTGGCGTTAGAGATTTGAGCCTCTGGCGAAGCGCCTTTTTTCTGTTGATGACGCCTTTTCTGTTTCTCCTGATCTGGTCAGGAAGCCTTGCAGCCCAGGAGGTTGCAAGGTTGCCCTTTTTTCTGGACACGGCTAGCTTTCAGGCCCTGGGCGACACCGGAAAGTCTTATGTGGAGCTGTACATTTTGTTATCCAGCAAAAGCCTGAAATTTCAGGAAGAGGGGGGTGAACACAAGGCCTATTTGGAAGTAAAAGGCTCAATTCAGGATAGTGAGGGAGAAGAGAAGTGGAGCAAGCAGTGGCACAAGGAAATTCTCGTCTCCACAGCGGAAGGCCTGGAGAGGGGATCTTCCATCCTGGATATCGCTGGTTTCATCCTGGAGCCGGATTTTTACACTCTTCGCGTGGATTTGAAAGACGAGCTCTCTGGTGACACAGGCTCCGTCACAGGGAAGTTAGATGTGCTCGCTTTCCCCTTGGATACGCTGTTTATCAGCGAGGTGGAGCTGGCTCTCGACATCAAAGCATCACAGGAAGAGGGCGATTTCGTAAAAAACGGAATTCGTGTCCTTCCCAATCCCGCTCGTATCTACGGCCCAAAAGCGCCCGTTCTTTATTTTTACGTAGAGATTTACGGCTTACTTCTGGGCGCCGGCCTCGACTCTACATACACAATCCAACAAAAGGTCTTAACCCTCTCGGGCGATCCGGTGAAAGAGTATGAGCCCAAGGATAAAAGGAAGCCGGGCCGAACCTGCGTGGAGGTGGGTGGCATCAATGTGCTTGGCCTGGCCCCGGATACCTATATCTTTCGGATCAGAGTTCGCGACAACGCGTCAGGTGGTGAGCTTTATAGCCAGAGATGGTTCCGCGTTACCTCCCCCACAGGGGAGATCAGTTCAGCCCCTCCTGTGAGCATCGTTTTGACGCCAGAGGAGGCGGAGCACCAGCATAATCTCATTAAATATGTGGCCACCAAACAGGAGCTGGATGCCTACAAGGAACTGAATTTAGAGGGAAAAGCTCGTTTTTTGGAGGACTTTTGGAGCAGTCGAGACCCGAATCTGGGCACACCTCATAACGAGTTTCTCCAAGAACATCTTCGCCGCTGGGACTATGCCAGTCGTCAATTTTCTCAATTTGAGTTGAACGATGGCTGGAAATCCGATCAAGGTCGCGTGTACATCATATATGGACCTCCCGATGATATCGAGCGCCATCCCAGCGATGTCTCCTCGGTGGCCTGGGAGAGCTGGAACTATTATTCCCTGGAGGGTGGAATCCAGTTTATTTTCGCTGATCTGGGCGGATTTGACAACTTCGTTTTGCTCCATTCCAATGCTCGGAACGAGTTTCATGACCGGGGTTGGCGGCAGAAGATCCACCGCACCCCGTATGCCCCTTGATCTGTCTGTGTCGTTTCCATGGAGAGGAAAGTTATGTCTCGAATGGTGATAGGCGTGACAGCTCTATTGGTGTTTTTTGGCTGTGCCAACGGCAACCAGAAAGCACCCTCCGCCGAGGGGAAAAAGGTCGTTATGATCATCGCCAGCCAGCAGTTTCGAGATGAGGAGCTCCGCGATCCCAAGTCGGTTCTGGAACAAGCCGGAGTCCAGGTCCAGGTGGCCAGCTCGACCTTGGATGAGTTGGAGGGGATGCTGGGCATGAAAGTGCTGCCAGACCTGTTGGTGGATAGCTTACAGGTGGCAGACTACGACGCGGTAATCTTCGTGGGCGGCGTGGGCGCTCAGGAGTACTGGGCAGATTCCACGGCCCACATGATAGCTCAAACGGCTGTGGACTCTGGAAAGGTTCTGGGGGCCATCTGCATTGCGCCGGTGACCTTGGCGAATGCGGGAGTACTTTCTGGAAAGAAGGCCACCGTCTGGTCTTCAGAGAGAGGGAAGCTGGAGGTGGCGGGTGCCCTTTGCACCGGCGCGGATGTGGAGGTGGACGGCAAGGTGGTCACGGCCTCCGGGCCTCAAGCGGCCGAGGAGTTTGGCAGGAGTATCGTCAAATTGTTGAGCGAATGAGTCCAGCATAAAGGCCATTGTATATTTCCTGCCGTCGGGTGAGGTCACCCGACGGTTTTATATTTGCTGACGGCGTCGGATATGGATAGTCGGATATCGGTCTCGAAGCTCGTTACGTCTGTGGAAAAGCGTCCTTTATGTCGACGTCCAGCTGGTATCTGAACAATCGATCTCCGTTTCACGAAAGACGATAATACGTAACGCGCCTCGAGGCCGGCCAGACGCTTTCCGAGTATTTATATGCGGCGTCGGATGATTTCAGGTGGAGGCTGGAAGGTGGGTTAAGGTTGTGGAAGCTGGTTCGGAAGCTTGAGGCAGGATGCTGGAAGCTAGATGAAGAGCGTTATCCTCAGCGCCAGCGGCATTCCAGTTTCTAGCTTCCAGCATCCATACTAGCTTCCATAAAACACAAACGAGCTTCGTGGAAGCAGAACGTTTAATATGAATTTCGTACCGTCGGGTGGCCTGACCTTGATAAAAACCGAAGATTGAAACTCCTTTGTCGGTGTCGATGCACGTATCGTGAATCGTGGATGGTTGATCGTTAATCGTGAACAGATGTAAAAGTTCACATCGCCTGACGAGCTTCGGATATTCACTGATGTCACCAGCATCGAAACCGACAACCGACACACAATGAACGCATATGCTGTCGGATAGGGTGACCTGACGCTGCCCGAATAAAGAAATCCAAGTTTTGTGAAAAGGTCCTGCGTGTACATTTGGGTACACATGACTGTACCTGTGCGTGCAATGAACACCTGAAATTCCCTTCTGTCCAGATTTTCCCTCTTTCCGCTTTGCTCTTAACTGCCCACAAATAATTATTTTAGGAACAGAAGCATGTTACATCACCTTTTGGCACAGAGGTTGCATGATGATATTCACGTCACAGGGAGAGGAGCACCAGGTGATCGAAAAAATATCCATGTACACCCCAATTCTGGAAAGGAGGAATGAACCATGAAAAGGCTGCGAATTTTGACTCTGGAAGTTATCATCCTTGCGGTCCTGTTCGTTCTGGGTGGCTGTGGAAAGAACGAGAGTCCGGTGGGGCCGGAAATCTCTGGCGATGATGAGGTGATCCTGCGGGCCTTTGTGGATGAGTACCCGGATCTGTTCACCTTAGATTATGAAGATAATGAGGATGGCTTGCAGGAAGCCGAGATCTGGAGCACTGATCCAGCGCTTCCCAGACCCATCGACCCGGTGGCTTTCTGGCGTGAGATCACCGATAAGCAGAGGGAGGTGGACATCCACATCGTCCAGGACTCCATCAGCACTGCCGAGGTGACCGTCACCACCTATATCCAGGGGCTGTTCCACACCGTGACCATGGATAGCCACTATACCAAACAGATCGACGATACAGCGGTCATGTATGCCTATCTAGAGAAGACAAGGCCGGGACCCTCAAACGACGATACCCGCCGACATGGGGGCTGGACTTTGAAGAAGATCTCCGGCTGGGAGATCGTCTCCAATCCCTGCACCAAGCAGATCAACAGCGTGCAGATTACCTCCAGCAGTGGCCTGGTTGATACGGTTATCACCGATATCTCCAGCCTGTGGGACGTGGAGGATCTGTTCGTCTTCCAGCCGGGGGACAGCGTCACCCTCACGGTAGACACTGGCAATCCCCAAGATCTGGTCTTCCTGCACGCCCCGCGGGTGTTCCGGCGCCCCTTCAAGCACATCGGTGGTGGCGTCTTTACGGGCACCTGGGTGACGGGCCAGTGGCCCCATGCGGATGTAAGGCCCCGAGGCAGACACGCAACCATCGACGTCATCGACCACGGCACCGTGTTTGACGACGAATTCCCTTACGATTCGAGGGCCTGGGGAATGGTCTACTTCGTGGGAGCACGCCTGGATTTTGATGAGGACTAGGGGGTTTTCAGAAACTAAAACTCGAGGCGGGGTGAGTTACGCTCATCCCGCCTTTTTTTATATGTTCGATAGCTAAGACGAACTCTGAGTGGGACCGTATGGAATTCTTTCTGAGATCATATAGCCCACCAGGCCTCCCAGGCCTCCGGAGAGGGCGCCGATGATGATAAGCAGGATGAGTGGTCGCTGCACGATGCCCCCTACCAGGGCCACCATGGTAATTCCAATGACGTTTGCGACCGTACAAGCGAGAACAAATCGGCACAGACGGGTTCGTTTCGCCCCTGCGGGGATCATAAAGACCAGGTCGACGGACACCCCGGGCAGGAGAAAGATGAGCATGGAGAGGATTCCGTGAATGGGCACCAGACCTAAAATCAAGGCCGTTCCTCCCTGAATGAAGGCCGTGAAAGTGGCACTGCCGGCCTTTCCAACGATTCCTCTGGCCAGGGCCAGCCATATCATATACAGACCTCCGAAGAAGACACCTCCGGGAATGGACAGAGTCCCCAGGAGGAAGCGTGACAGAGGATTCAGCAGAGGCTTTGTGGCCAGTCCCAGGGCGGCTAACAGAGAGATGATCAGGAAATCTCTCAGGGTGTAACCTTCTCTTGGGGACATTTTTATATTCGGTCTCCTTATAGCGAGAATATGGGATATGCCCCGGTTGAGAACAAACCAGCAGAAGGGGATTTTTTATGTTAAGAATCTCATTGCTTCCTGTCAAGTCTTATTTTAATATGGACTCATGGAAATCACTGGGGTTTTATAGAGAACAAGAGAATTTCTCTTGACTATTATGGAAGAGAAAATATATATTTTGAGTTCATATCGAAAAGGAACGGAGGTGGGCTGAAGTGAAAGTCGGCATCTTAACTGGTGGAGGCGATTGTCCTGGGCTTAACGCGGTGATCCGAGCGGTGACCAAGAAGGCCCTGGATGTATATGGATATGAGGTGGTGGGGATTTTAGAGGGATGGCGTGGTTTGCTGGAGAAAAGGACAAAAAAATTAACCTTGAAAGACGTCTCCGGCATCTTGCATCGAGGGGGGACGATTCTGAAGTCCTCCAGAACCAATCCTCTTCAGTCGCCACAGCACGTGAGAGATTGTTTCCAGAACCTTAAAGAGATAGGCATCGATGCACTGGTAGTCATTGGAGGGGAAGACACCTTGGGTGTCGCCAGGGAGCTTTATGGCAGAGGTGTCAAGGTGGTGGGTGTGCCCAAGACCATCGACAACGATCTGAATGGTACTGATTTCACTTTTGGATTCGACACGGCGGTGAACATCGCCACTGAGGCCATCGATCGTCTGCATACCACGGCCGAATCGCATAATCGCGTGATGATCGTCGAGGTCATGGGCCGCCATGCCGGCTGGATTGCCGTGCAGGCCGGGCTGGCTGGGGGCGCGGACGTGATTCTCATTCCCGAAAAGCCGTTTGATATCGATAAGGTCTGTAACCTGATCAAAAAAAGGCATAAGAGGGGAAAGGATTTCAGCATTGTGGTGGTCGCCGAGGGAGCCAAGTTTCCCACCTCGGAGGGCCAAGATGGCACGGTTGTGGTCCAGGATGTAGAGAAGGACGCCTTCGGTCACGTTCGTCTGGGCGGCATCGGGAATGTGCTGGGTCGCGAGATCCATCGCAAGACGGGCTTTGACACACGAGTGACCATTCTTGGTTACCTGCAGCGAGGAGGATCTCCCACGGCCTTTGATCGAGTTCTGGCCACTCGTTTCGGCATCGCCGCCATCGATTTAGTCAAGGAGGGTACCTTTGGCAAGATGGTGGCTTTGAGGGGCAACCAGATTGTGGCCGTGGACCTTTCCGAGGCCACCAAGGGAATCAAAGAGGTGGACGAGAAGCTCTATGAAATCGCAGAGGTCTTTTTTGGCTAACAGATCGGTGGAGGAACCATGGCGCTGACCACCAACCTGGAGCTTCAAAGAGAAGCGCAACGCGGAAAATACGCCGTGGGAGCATTTAACACCAGCAACTTGGAGATCACCCAGGCTATCTTGGAAGCCGCCGTGGAGTGCCGTTCGCCGGTGATTGTGGCCACCTCGCAGAGCGCCATCGAATATGCCGGGATACAGGTGCTGTCTGATTTGATCCGCACTCTGGCGCGACCTCTGGCCATTCCCGTGAGCCTTCATCTGGACCATGGGACCGATTACGACATCATCGTCGGCTGTCTGCGCCACGGCTGGACCTCAGTGATGATCGATGGCTCCCACGCTCCGCTGGAGGAGAACATCGCCATGACCTCGGAGATCGTCAAAATGGCCCACGCCGTTGGCGTTTCCGTGGAGGCTGAGTTGGGTCGGTTGATTGGCATCGAGGATCACATCTCCGTTCAGGTGGACCAGGCTCACCTCACCGAGCCGGAGGAGGCGGTTAGATTTGTGTCTGAAACCGCCTGTGACGCTCTGGCCGTGGCCATCGGTACCTCTCATGGTGCTTACAAGTTCAAGGGGAAGCCTCAACTGGATTTTGACAGGCTCAAAGCCATCGTCCAGAAGGTACAAACACCTCTGGTCCTGCACGGCGCCTCAAGCGTAAAAGGGGAGATGGTGGAAAGGGGGGCCAAGTACGGGGCAAAACTCTCCGGAGCCGCAGGCGTGCCCGAGGAGCACATTCGCAAGGCCGTGTCTCTGGGCATCACCAAGGTCAACATTGACACCGATCTGCGGCTGACCTTCACCACTGAAACGCGTAAATTTCTCCAGGAACACCCGGAGATCTTTGACCCGCGCAAGATATTGGCAGCCAGCCGTCAGGCCATGAAAGAAGTCGTCAAGGAAAAAATCGAGTTGCTGGGCAGCGCGGGCAGAGCCTAAAAAAGCTATAGCCAATTTGTAAAATTTACAAAAGGAGGAATAAGATGGCGGTTCGCATTGCCATCAACGGATTCGGTCGCATCGGCCGAATGGTATATCGGGACGGGATGAAGAATTCCAAGCTGGACATCGTGGCCGTGAACGACCTCACCGACACCAAAACCCTGGCCCATCTGTTGAAGTACGATTCCGTGCATGGGGTCATGGATGTAGAGGTCAGGGCTCAAGAGGGTGCCATCCTGGTGGGAGGCGCTCAGGTGCAGGCTTTTGCCGAGAAGGATCCCGAGAAGCTTCCCTGGGGGGAGTTGGGGGTGGATGTGGTCATCGAGTCGACGGGCAAGTTCCGCTCCCGAGAGGACGCCTCCAAACACCTTGCGGCGGGCGCCAAAAAGGTCATGATCTCGGCGCCGGGAAAAGGTATGGACCTGACCATCGTCATGGGCATCAATCATCACCAGTATGACCCCAGCAAGCACGACATCGTTTCGACCGCATCATGCACCACCAACTGCTTTGCGCCCGTGGTCAAGGTGCTCAACGATGCCTTTGGGATCGTTAAGGGGCTGATGACCACCATTCATGCCTATACCAACGACCAGAGGATACTGGATTTTCCTCACAAGGACCTCCGCAGAGCCCGGGCGGCAGCCATGTCCATGATTCCCACCACCACTGGTGCCGCCGTCGCCACAACTCTGGTGTTGCCGGAGCTGAAGGGGAAATTGGACGGCATGGCCGTTCGGGTGCCCACTTGGGATGGTTCAATGGTTGACTTCGTGGCGGAGCTGAAGAAATCCGTGACCCGAGAGCAGGTCAACGGGGCCATTCAAGCCGCAGCCCAAGGTCCTCTGAAGGGCATTTTAGAGTACACCGAGGATCCCATCGTATCGGTGGACGTCATTGGAAATCCGCACTCCTCCGTTTTTGACGGCCTTTCCACTATGGTCATGGGCGGCAATATGGTCAAGGTGGTGTCCTGGTACGACAATGAGCGTGCCTATGCACTCCGAATGGTGGAGTTGGCCGAACACATGTTGAGATAGGGAACCGCTCATGTCTAAGCTGACCATCGATGATCTCCATCTGGCGGGCAAACGGGTGTTGACCAGGGTAGACTTCAACGTTCCCCTGGATAAGGATCAGCAGATCACCGATGACCGTCGGATCAAAGCGGCCCTGCCCACCATCGAGAGAATCCTCTCTCAGAGAGGAAAACCCATCCTCATGTCTCACCTGGGCCGACCCAAGGGACAGGTGGTCCCGGAGATGAGCCTCAAGCCAGTGGCCTTGAGATTAGAAAACCTCCTTGGCCATAAGGTACTTATGGCAGAAGATTGCGTGGGTCCGTCTGTACAGGACCTAGTGGCGGGGATGGGGGAAGGACAGGTGACTCTCCTGGAAAATCTCAGGTTTCATGAGCAGGAGACGGAAAACGATGCCGATTTTGCCCGTCAGTTGGCGAAATTGGGAGATGTTTATGTCAACGACGCCTTTGGCACTGCTCACCGAGCTCATGCCTCCACTGTAGGGGTGGTCCGTTTTTTCCCAGAGGCCGCTGCCGGCTATCTGATGAGAAGGGAATTGGACTATTTGGGGAGGGCTTTACATCGCCCAGCTCGGCCATTCGTGGCCATTTTGGGTGGGGCCAAAATATCCGGGAAGATCGAGGTCATACAGAATTTGATGCCCAAGGTGGATGTGCTGCTCATCGGTGGCGGCATGGCCTATACCTTTCTCAAAGCCAGAGGCCTGGGGATTGGTGAATCGCTGCTGGAGGAGGACAAGGTGCCTTTGGCCGAAGAGATCCTCCAGCAGTCGCGGGATCGAGGGCTGGATTTTCAGCTGCCCGTGGACTGCGTTGTGACCGCAGAGATCGACCAGCCCGCCGAGAGCAAGGTGGTCGGGGTGGAGGAGATTCCCTTGGGTTGGCGGGGAGTGGACATAGGGCCCAAAACCTCAGCCCTGTTTACCGAAAGGATTATCACGGGCAAGACCGTCGTGTGGAACGGTCCCATGGGGGTCTTTGAGGTTGAGGCGTTCGCCAAGGGCACACGCGACGTAGCTAAAGCGTTGGCCAAAGCCACCGAAGCCGGGGGAATCACCATTGTGGGGGGAGGGGATTCTGCTGCCGCCGTGGCCCAGGTGAGTCTCAAGGACCGTATCAGCCATATCTCTACGGGAGGCGGTGCCTCTTTGGAGTTTCTAGGGGGCAAGACTCTGCCTGGAGTTGAGGCTCTCACTGAGAAAACTTGATGCAAAGCGGGGGAAAAACGATGCGCCGTGCCATCATCGCGGGCAATTGGAAGATGCACAAAACGGGCCCCGAGGCCGTTCAGCTGGCCAAGGAGCTGTTGAACAGAGTCTCTGATGTGAGTAACATAGAGATCGTTGTCTGCCCACCTTTCACGGCTTTGGAGTCGGTGGCATGGGTTCTGGGCGAGGGTCCCGTGAAAATTGGGGCTCAGAACATGCACTGGGCAGATGAAGGTGCTTACACCGGAGAGGTGGCGGCCAAAATGCTCTTGACAATAGGATGCCGATATGTTATTTTAGGGCATTCGGAGAGAAGAGCACACTTTGGAGAATCTAATTCCATTGTTAATAAGAAGTTGAAAGCAGCATTGGCCACCTCGCTGGTTCCCATCGTCTGTGTGGGCGAGAAGCTGGGGGAACGGGAGAAAGGCCAAACGGAGGCTGTGGTACAGGGTCATGTTGTGGGTGCTTTTGAGGGTTTGTCTCCCGCCGACCTTCAGTCGGTGATTCTGGCATATGAGCCCGTCTGGGCCATTGGGACGGGAAAGACAGCGTCGCCGGAACAGGCTAATGAGGTACATGCTTTTATTAGAGATCTGCTAAAAAAGAGCTTCGGAGAGTCCCTGGCACGAGACATTCGAATTCAGTATGGAGGCAGCGTGAAACCCGAAAACGCCGCCTCTTTGTTGAGCCAGCCTGAAATCGATGGTGCTTTAGTCGGGGGAGCCAGCCTGGATGCCGAATCCTTCTCCCAGATTATCAAAGCTGTAACATAGGGGAAATTCGATGTACTCTATTTTAGTCGTTCTCCATATCATAGTATCCTTGGGCCTGGTCCTGGTGGTCTTGCTGCAATCAGGTAAGGGGACGGGCTTAGCGGGAGCTTTTGGAGGTGGTGGAGGTGCCATGGGAGCTGTTTTTGGGGGCCGGGGAGCCGCCACCTTTCTCAGCAAACTCACCACCGTTCTGGCCGTCGCCTTTTTCATAAGCTGTTTAGGACACAGTCTGCTGGTCTCCCGGAGATTTGCCTCTCGTGAGGAGAGTGCCATACGCAAGGAGGCCGAACGCCAGGCTCAGCAAACTCAGGCTCCCGTGCCTTTGGTGCCCCCTCCTGTTCAGCAACCAACTGAGGGAGTTGAGGAGGGCACCACGACGCCTCCCTCTGCACAGGAGGGCGAAAGCGGTCAGTAATTATCCCTAGCGTGCCGAAGTGGTGGAATTTTGGTAGACACGCTGTCTTGAGGGGGCAGTGGGTGGACGCCCGTGCGGGTTCGAGTCCCGCCTTCGGCATCAAATATATTTGCTGAAAAAGAAAAGTTGTTACTTTAGGGGCACGACATGTCGTGCCCTTTTTTATTTTGATGAAGCTAGAGGCTGGTTTGAGGTTGTAGAAGCTGGTTAGGCGACTGGAAGCGAGAAGCTGGATGCTGGATAAAAATCTAGGAGCCTTGGGACGATCAAGCCAGTCGAAATCCGACAGACGTGACGCTCCTCGAAGCTGCAAACCGCTAAATTAATATTTTATAGGGGTACAGCATGCTGAGCTTTTTTTGTGCCAGGAAGGGATTCCATGAATCTGTAGGGGCGTATTGCACAATACGCCCCTACATCAGTGTTGACCATATGTAGTTTTGCGAAGGTTCACGGCTCATACAATCCTTTCCTTGTTTTAAACCTTTCGAAGGTTCCAAACCTTCGAAAGGTTACCTCTAGTTTCCAGCCTCAAGAATCCATACCAGCTTCCATACCCATAAACGAGTCTCGAAGAGTGGATCGTGGTTTGCAAAAGCCATAGCTGAGTCTTTGTGTTTTTCCGGTTCCCGGTCCCCGATCTCCAATTTCCAACTTTCCCTAAGTTCTTGAAAATTATCAAATTTTTCTCTTGACAAAAAAATAGGGTTGTGGTAAAATGGATTCGGAATATCTAGAGCTTCTTATGGTATAAAAAGTTACAATCAGCTTATTGATTTTAAGCCGTTTTTCTTTGAAACCTATTACCTTCTCAGGAGGTGCTTCTATGAAAGCAGTCGCGTTTGCGGTTTTGCTGTCGATGGTATTGCTGTCAACAGCAGCCCGAGCCGGAGAAGTCGCGACAGAGGCAAGGCGGGCGGAAGCGTCCCGCCTGACCCTGCCAAAGAGCACTGTATCGAAAGGGCCTAGGGCCGAAGTGCCCGGTATGATGAATTACCAGGGCACATTGACCGACGGCGATGGTGTGGCTCTGGACACCACCGTCTCCATGACTTTCGCCATTTACGCTGATTCAACAGGGGGAATCCCAGTCCCGATATGGTGGGAAACGCAGCCCTCAGTGGTGGTGAGTCACGGATTGTTCAACGTACTGCTGGGCCGGGTGAATGCCATTCCGGATACGGTCTTCAGAAATCCCTCCCGCTGGCTTGCGGTACAGGTGGGGAGTGATCCTGCCATGGAGCCGAGGGAGCGGATCGCGGTGGTGGGGTATGCCTTCTGGGCCGCACAGGCTGATACGGCGGAATATGCTCGCAGCAGCGGGGGCGGTGGAGGAGGCGGTGGCTGGGTGGACGATGGCACCGTGGTCAGGCTGGAAACCGATACTGATTCGGTGGGCATCGGGACCACCATCCCTGCCGCGAAGCTGGATGTCAGCGGAGATATCAACGCCGCTTCGGTTTATAAAATTGGAGAAAATGCGGTGCTCTCTGTAACGGACCTGGATAATCTTTTCGTGGGTGAGGGCGCCGGAACGAACAATACGGGAAATCATGGAACTTTTGTGGGAGATCAGGCTGGGCACAATAACCAGGGTTCTCAGAACACATTCTTAGGGAAAGCCGCAGGTCTTCTCAACGCCGATGGTTTCCAGAACACGTTCGT
>LJUY01000081.1 GCA_001304015.1 candidate division Zixibacteria bacterium SM23_81
CCGCCGATGACTCGGTGAACCTCTCGAAATCGCCAATGGCCTCCAGCAGGCTCCGGGGCAGTTGGTCATAGTCCCTGATGGAGCTGATGTCCTGGTATCCCTCATACTGAGTATATGATGGGCGCACGTTTTTTAAGAACTCCGGGTCTCTGCGAAATCTGGTCTCTGTGTGTGGGCCATTCAGATATGCGTAACAGAGGCGAAAGTGTTCGGCTCCAGACAGGGCATCTGTTTTGCTTAAAATTACCTTGGAAGTGGAATTTATCTTTATGGCGTACTTGGCGGCCACGGCATCTGTCCAGCCAATTCTTCTTGGCCTGCCGGTCACCGAGCCGTACTCTCCAGCGGCGAGCCTTATTCCGGCGCCTTGTTCTAGGGCGTCTGTCGAATTCATCAAAAGGCGTATTTTTTCCTGTTTTGGGTCATACACGATATTTCCGTTCTGCCTGGAATGAGGTATTCCGTACTTCTCTAACTCATATGCTTTGGTAATGCCCTTTTTCTTGCAGTAAGCTTCTGAGAGCGTCGATCCCAGCTCCGTGGGAAAGGGGCCACCACCGACGCGGGTCATGAAGGGGAATTTTACGATGCCCAGGGGAAGATCAACCGCTTTGGCAGATAGGCCTACGCCCGATGCCATGCCGTTGAGGGAAGAGTCAGAGGACGTGACATAGGGGTAAGTTCCGTGCTCGATACTCAGCAACAAACCCTGGGCCCCCTCCAGGAGAATCTTCTTTCCCTGCTTTAGAAACTCCTGCATGTGGGCACCGGTATCTGTGACCAAAGGCCTTATTCTTTCCGCCAGGGGTGTGAGATGGCACAAGATCTCTTCGATGTCCAAGCTCTGTTCCGGGTAAAAGAGGGCCGCCGTTCTTATTTTTTTTACCAGGGCATCCTTGTCAAAGAGCTGGCCGATGGTAATTCCGCGCCGGGCGATTTTATCGGAGTAACAGGGGCCGATTC
Source organism: candidate division Zixibacteria bacterium SM23_81 (assembly GCA_001304015.1). Taxonomy (GTDB): domain Bacteria; phylum SM23-81; class SM23-81; order SM23-81; family SM23-81; genus SM23-81. Next base: position 964 of record LJUY01000081.1, read on the forward strand.
CCTTGCCCGTGGAGCCTATGCCGTCGCCCTTCTGAGATTGATACCATGCTTTATCTCTGGCGACATGATAGGGCATGATGACATGTGCATTTTCACTTATCAGAAGATTGTCGTGGCTGATGCCCTCTTTTTCCAGCTGGTCGAGCTCCTGGCATAACGCCCGAAGATCCAGAACCATGCCGTTTCCCAGAACGCTGATCTTGCCCAGATGATCATAGGCGATTCCCGCCGGCAGCGACTGAAGTATGATTTCTCTTCCCCCTCTGACCACAGTATGTCCGGCGTTGTTTCCCCCGGTTCCTCGGGCGATGACATCTGCCCATTGAGAGGCAAAGTAATCTGAGAACTTGCCTTTTCCGGTATCTCCCCATTGATTGCAGATGATGGCCATTGTCTGGACACCGTCTAGGAGTCGGACTAAAGGCACGATGGGCCTACCCTATCGTTGAGAGGGGAAATGGCTGCTGATGGGGCTGTCTGGAAATGGAGAAGTCTGGATGTAACAAGAAGTTGTGCAAAGTACTCGGACGGATCTTCACGCACCGCTTTTTATGAAAAACGCTGCAGCGTTTTGACTCCTGGGAGAAGTCGAACGTCACTGGCTATATTATATGAACCGTTCGTCAGAATCAATAGTTTTTTTTATGGAGAAGCTCTTTTTTTCATGTTCGAGAGATTCTGTATCTCTATATGACGAAATATCACCGGGTGAGCGCATGAGGAGTCTATATCTGTCTCACATTTCCGGAGTCTCTTTAGAGAAACTGCCAGATTGGGACCGGTCATAATTCGGGGGGCAGTGAATTGAACTTGCTTTCTGAGGTGTAAATCACATAATTTATCCTCTGAGAGCAGAGTGGGTATTGAAGCGGGAGTTCGGCAAGATGGGCGATGATAAGAAGAACGGCTTGCAGCCAGCGCCCAATGTGGTCAAGCAGTTTGGGCGGCGACTTTTAAGGTGGTATTCCCAGCACGGGCGGGATCTGCCCTGGCGGCGAACTCGGGATCCCTACCACATCCTGGTCTCCGAGATCATGCTGCAGCAGACCCAGGTGGAGAGGGTTTTGCGATACTACCCGCGTTTTCTGGAGACTTTTCCCCACCTGAGAGCCCTGGCCCAGGCTCCTCTGGACCTGGTGCTGAAGATGTGGGAGGGCATGGGATACTATGCTCGGGCTCGAAATCTTCATCGGGCCGCCCAGATCATCTGCAGAGATCACGGAGCCCAGGTTCCCTCCGAGCTGGAAGTCCTCCGGGGCCTGCCCGGTGTGGGATACAATACGGCAGCTGCTCTGGCCTGCATCGCCCATGGGAGCTCCTGGCCCATTCTTGACGGGAATGCGATCCGGGTCCTGTGTCGCGTTTTTCTGCTCCAGGATAATCCGCGAACCGCAGCTCAGTTCAGGCGCTTGCAGAATCTGGCCAAATCCCTGCTGCCTGAGGGGAGAGCTGGTCTTTTCAACCAGGCCCTCATGGATCTGGGCGCCCTGATTTGTCGACCCAAGAATCCTCGATGTGCCCAATGTCCGCTTAGCTCGCTCTGTGCTGGTTATGCCTCTGGCGCTCCAGCTAGCTTGCCTCGTCTCACCGCTCGTTCACCAAGGCCTCACCACCACATCACGGCGGGGATTATCTGGCAGGGCGAGCGATTTCTCCTCGCCCAAAGACGCGCCGATGGCCTTCTGGGCGGGCTGTGGGAGTTTCCCGGTGGCAGGCAGGAGGAGGGCGAGACGCTGGAGCAATGCCTGCGGCGGGAAATACGGGAGGAGCTGGGCATCCGCATCCGCGTGGACGGCCACTTCATGAGCCTGAAGCATGCTTACTCCCATTTCCGGTTCACCCTGCACGCCTTTCACTGTACCTATCTTCATGGCAGGCCCCGCACCCTTGGCTGTGCCGCCTATCGTTGGATTCAGATCCCCGAGCTGCGCAATTATGCCCTGGCTCGGGCCGATCAAAAACTGGCGGCGGCCCTGGAAGTCAGGGCTCGACGCTGAACTTTCCATCCTATTCAGAGGAGGTGCTCGCCGTGAGAAAGAACAAAGAGCAAGTGGTTCTCGTGCTCGGCATCTTGCTGGTTCTCTTCGTCCTCTCCTGTTCGCCGAAGCCCGTCACCGTAGTCAAATCTTATGTAGAAGCTTACAACGCCCATGACCTAGAGAAGCTTCTATCCCTTCACTCTGAGCAGGCCAGCTTTGAGGTGGTCAGTCAAGTTTCGCTGAAGGGCAAAGACGAATTGCGAGATCTGGCAGAACATGATTTTGCCCTGAACATCCGGATGTCATTGGGCCAGTGCAGGACGCAGGGCGATACGGTGATATGCGAGCTGACGGAGACCAATGAATGGCTCAAGGCTGCGGGCATTGAACAGGCCCGCTATTCTGGAACCTTTGTGATCAGAGACGGCCTGATAGTGTCCATAAAAGCCAAGCAGGCCCCTGAGACAGAGCGAGCTTTTAGATCGGTGCTGGGACCTCTTCTGACGTGGGCTTCGAAGCATAGATCGCAGCTTGTGGAGGAGATGATGCCGCAGGGAAAGTTTGTCTATACCGCCGAGAACGCCAGGAAATCACTTCTCGTCCTGCAAGAGTTCAAAGAGGAACTCATGCAAGGAGAAGGCTCGCCAATCTGGAAGAAAATAGGAGAGTGATCAGTTCTCCGTGCTTGAGCCTGTGAGCCTCTACTGCCAGATAGCCGAGCTGGTCCAAGAGGCGAGCATTCTCTCAGCATGAGGTCATCCAGGCGTGCAGGCCAGCGAAGGGGCGTCGTCTGGGGCAGGTGCCTCGAATGATGGGGCTCGGCAGCGAAGAGATGCGCTCACAAAACCTTCTGTGCGGCTGACGGGGGAATTGGCGCAGACGAGGCGGTTGTCTCTAGTCCGTTCAAGAGAGGAGTTCTCCATGGACAAATTGATCATCAGGACGGCCAGACGTTCTGATCGAGAGGCAGTCGTTTCCTTCAGCTCTCGAATTTGGCAAGGCCATGACTATCTCCCCCGGGTCTGGGATCAGTGGCTGGAAGAGCCTTTTGGAGCCCTCCTCGTCGCCGAGCTGGCTGGCCAACCAGTGGGAACGGACAAGATCACCCTATTGGCACCTGGAGAGGTGTGGCTGGAGGGACTGAGAGTGGATCCGCTCCATCGGGGCAAGGGGATCGCCCATGCCCTCAACGAGAAAGCCATGCAGATCATAGCTGGCTTGAAGCCCACGACCGTTCGTTTTGGAACCGTGAGTGATAATCAGGCCAGCAGACATCTGGGAGAGACGCTTGGTTTTCGGCTCATTTTTCAGTGCCAACGGATGTTGGCCGAAGCTTTGGAGGGGGATCTTCCCAGCGGGCTGCTGGGCAGGGATCGGGATGTGGATGAGATCATGGTCTTTTTGGACCATTCGTCGAATTTCAAACGGATTAAAGGGCAATTCGCCTGGGGTTGGACCTTCAAGGTTCTGGATCGGCCCTTTGTGGAGAGGGTGGTGGCGGAGCACGGAGCGCTCATTGCCCGGAGAGGCAAAAGGATAGGCGGTCTGGCCCTCTACTTGCGCCAGCGCCACGGTCCCAAAGCGACCCTGGGATTCATCGACGGCAGTGAGCGGGAGATCGTCAGCCTGGCTCGTCATTTTCGGATCGCCGCTGGGCGTCGGGGATTTGAGCAGCTCCTGACCATGGTGCCGGAGAAGCTCGTGCCGGCGCTCTGCGCAGCGGGTTTTCGACAGGAGGAGCCCATACATGTGGTCGTCTATGAGCTCAGCGGAGAGAGACTGCGGAAGGCTCTTCAGACCAGAGGCGATATGGCCTTAGGGAGCTGAGGAATGAAAGAATCGGCACCGAGGATTCACTCCTATTGGGGCGTTATTTTAGGCGTCATCGCCGTCTCCTTCGCGGCCATCTTTATCCGCTTATGCCAAGCTCATCCACTGGCGGTGGCCTTTTACCGGATGGGGTTGGCCGCCTTGATGTTGCTTCCTTTTCTAGCCAAAAGCGGATGGTCGCAGTTGGCTGGCCTGAGAAGGGATCTACTGATCCGAGCCATCCTAGCCGGGTTTTTCCTTGGCATCCACATGGGCACCTGGGTGACCTCCCTCTTTTTCACCTCTGTGGCCAGCTCCATCATCCTGGTATCCACTCAGTCGGTTTTCGCCGTGGTACTCTCTCACTATGGCATCAGAGAGAGAGCCTCCCGCGGCGTTTTAGCAGCCGTGCTCATCGCCTTTATCGGGAGCATCATCATTGCAGGTAGCGACCTGAGGCTGGGCCGAGAGGCTTTGGTGGGAGATGGTCTCGCCCTGGCTGGTGGGTTCACCGCCGCCCTGTACATGATTATTGGACGGAGGGTGCGGCAGGAACTTTCGGTATTGCCATATGTTTTTCTAGCTTATAGCACCGCCGCGGTGCTGCTTGGAATCGGCTGTTTCAGCTTCCAGGTGAAGATGTCCGGCTACCCCGGCCATACCTATCTCTGGCTTGTTCTCCTGGCCCTGGTGCCCACGCATCTGGGCCACACCATGTTCAACTGGGCTCTGAGATACCTGCGGGCCTACGTCATCGGTGTGAGCCTGTTGGGTGAGCCCATCGGGTCCACGGTGCTGGCCTTTGTCATTTTCCAGGAGGTACCGCTGGCGCTGACCTTCGTGGGCGGGATGCTGGTGTTGGTGGGCATCTACATGGTGGCCCGGGAGGGCAGGGGTGTGAGGAGTGTGGTGAGGTGAGAGGAATGGGTGGAGGTGAGTGTTTGTCTTGGGCACACCTTTTGCACAGGTTGAGGAGATTGGGAAAAAACTTTGGGGTTGCCGAACCTGGCACAATCGGCAACCCCATTTTGTTATTGTATATTTCGTTATGGTTAGAAAGAATATCCAACCATGAACGTCATCACTCCGTTCTTGACATCGGCTTTTGCCTCTGAGTTGTCGATTGTCGATAATCCCATCACATATCGGCCATCAACTGTGATGGCTGAGTGAGGGAGGCCAAAATCGACACCAGCGCCAAAAACGAGTCCGAAATCGGTGCTCTTCAGATCCTCGATGTCCGCTTCTTCTGTCTCGCCGGCGAGTTCAGCCTTGACTTTTCCGCGAAGGTTTATGCCCAAAGCGGGGCCAACAAAGAGGTTTGGCTTCACTGTTCCCTGGGTGGGAATTGCTACTTTGGCCAAAACGGGAATTTCTAGATAGTCCAGGGTCCACGTGATTTCGAGAGTTTCGCCGAAGACCTCTTCGTCCCATGTGGCTCCTTTCATCGTGTAGAGCACTTCGGGCTGCAGGGCGATCATCTCGTTGAGGCTGTAGGTGACGAAGCCGCCCAGGCAAGATCCTATTTTGGAATTCGTTCCTTCTATGACATCATCGCCGCTGAGGTTAGCCATATTGAGGCCAGCTTTAAAGCCGTATCCTGCGAACCCTTGTGCCGAAGCAGAGGAGAACAGCGCCAATATGAGCACGAGGGCAAACAGCGTTGCGGTCAGTTGTTTCATCGTAACCCTCCTTATCTACAGCTGCCAATGAAATGTCCATCCAGCGTAATGCTGGCACTATTGATGGGTAACTGCATACCAGATTTTAAGCTATAATAGCCTCTAAGGGTTTGTTTTGTCAAGAGAAAAATTCGATAAGAGCGCTGGGGTGGACTCCAAAGCCAGGATCCGCAGTTATCCTCGCCATTCTGTATTTGGCCATTTACCGAGACGCCTGTATATTCCCTTTGGCAGCCACAAGGCCTTTTCTGCACTACCCATCTTTTTTAGGGATCTGGGAATAGAACGAAAGAGCTGTTTCAGACGCTAGAGCAATGCAAAAGAAAAAGGCGACCCTACGATAGGTCGCCCGATAGATTGTTTTAACTTGTGTAAACTCGACAAAAGCCTTGATCTAGAACGCTGGCAGGCGGAACCAGAGGAGCTCCCATACAAAGCCCGCATCAAGAGCGGGGGGTCGGCGGCGAGCCTGCTCCCAAGATGAGTAGGCGAATGTGGTCTTTTTCTTATGGTGCTGTTTTTACATTATTGCGCAGGTCTTATTTTCTAATTCAGTGTTGATAGATTTGTGAGCTCTCCCCAGATAGCCCAAATCAAATAGCAACTTGGACGAAATGGAGTAAGTCATCCCCGGTTAGCTGATCAACCCGAAAAGCAAGGGATCAAAGAGAACATTTGGACGTAGATCCTAGCTAACAAGACAATTCTAGGTGTCTCAGAATAATCATTCCTGTCAGTAGAGGAAAGAAGCTAGTCCCAATACGATGTTGATTTTGGTGCCGCTCTCGGAGTCACCATCCTCTGGTTTCTGGCTGTCTATCTGATAACCGCCTTCTCCAAAAAGTCCTACGGTATTGGTAATCATATTCATGAACCCAAAGCCAAAGTAGATCATGGTGCCTGAAGCACTAAAGTCTCCCCAGCCATAGTCCACAGCGCTGTGGATGTACTGAAATGCGGTGCCTAGATATGGATAGACGGTTCCTTTCGCCGAGGCTCTGGGTTTGTGTCCTCCAATGAAGTAGGCCATACGAGGGCCAATACCCCAAGTCGTTTGACTGTAGTCTCCTTGAGAAGCATAGGCAAAAGTCAACCCCCCTCCAAGGGAAAAACCGGGAGTTGCAAAGACGTTAACGACGGGATTAAAAGAAATCATCG
>LJUY01000011.1 GCA_001304015.1 candidate division Zixibacteria bacterium SM23_81
AACGAGGAGATATCTTCACCGATTACCGAGTATCCTCTACCGGGGATGACGTGGCCATTCTGTTCTCCCATCATCGGGGAGCCTTGAATGAGAAAATCCACAAACTGGCCTGGGATGCCTTTGTCGAGGGAACTAATGTGGCTCAAGAACAGGGCTTATATGGAGCGGGACAAGACCTACTGAAAGACGCATTTACCGGAAACGTAAAGGGCATGGGGCCAGCGGTGGCGGAGATCGAGTTCGAGGAGCGCCCCAACGAGCCCTTCCTATTGTTCGCCGCCGACAAAACGGACCCCGGAGCGTATAATTTGCCTCTCTTCCTGAGCTTCGCCGATCCCATGCACAACTCGGGATTGATCCTCAGCCCCAAAATGAGCCAGGGCTTTCGTTTCGTCATCATGGATGTCTCCCATATTGAGGGTGATCGGATCATCGAGCTCAACGCTCCCGAGGAGCTTTATGACATCGCCGCACTCTTAAGGGATAACGAGCGGTTCGTCGTGGAGGCCATCTACTCGCGGCAAACAGGGGATCAAGCCGTGGCCGTGAGCACCACGAGATTGCACAACATCGCTGGCAAATATACCGGCAAAGATGACCCGGTGATGCTGGTGAGAGTCCAGGGGGGGTTTCCAGCAACCGGAGAGGTACTTTCCCCCTACAGCATCGGACATTTCGTAGCTGGGTTTATGCGAGGTAGCCATCACGGACCTCTCATGCCCGTGAAGAACAACTCGCCCATCTCTTTCTTCGACGGACCCCCGGTGGTGACTTGTCAGGCCTTTTGCGTGCACGATGGTGAGCTCACCGAGTCCGCTGATGCCTTTGATCACCCTTATTGGGATTGGGTTCGTAACGAGGTTTCGCGCAAGGCCACCGAGCTCCGTCGTCAGGGCTTCTCCGGTCCGGCGATGCTGCCTTACAGCGAGCTGGAGTATGGAGGTATCGTGGAGAAGATGGCCAAGCTGGATGAGAAGTTTACAGTGCGGAAAACCTAGAGCAGAGTTGCAGTTGGCTGGAAAAAACAGTAAGCAGTAAAAGGCGAATGGCAATAGCAACGGCAATGGCAATGAAAAAGGCGATGGCAGTTTGCAGTGGCAGTTGGCAGCAAGCAGAAACTAGAAGCTGGTTTATGGTTGTGGAAGCTGGTATGGAGGCTAGAGGCTAGATGCTGGAAGCTAGACAATACCATTTCTTATAGCTTCTATCCAGGATCTAGCATCCAGGATCCAGGATCTGTTTTCTTCACGAGTCTCGAGTCTCTGGTCTCATTTTTCACGGATACCGGTCCCCGTATCCCAGTTTTCTCACGATCAACGATTAACGATCCACGATTAACGCGTCTCGATTTTCGATTCAACGACGTACAAGGAGACATGAAGTGGCATTGATGATCGGCGAGGAATGTATCGCCTGCGACGCCTGTGTGTCGGATTGTCCCAACGATGCCATCAACGGGGGCGATCCCATCTACATCATCAATCCGAACTTATGCACCGAGTATATGGGCGCCTACGATGAGCCCCAGTGCGCCTCCATTTGTCCGGTGGATTGCATCTTTCAAGATCCCGATTACGAGGAAACTCACGAGGAGCTTTTGGCAAAGTATCACCGTCTCCATCCAGACTAAATCTTGGGCGGTAGACAACCATAAGAGTTACTCCCCGGCAGGGCAAGTGAGAGAGGCTCACCTGCCCTTTTCTTTGCTTCTCCGAGGCGCGGGAGCACAGTAGGCGAAAGAAAGCTTTCGGATTACTCCTCTGGAGGTGTTTCTCCTTAAGTTGACGGCTTTCGATAAAAAATAACTTGACCTCGTTTCGCTTGTGATGTAAATTGACCATTCTTAGCTGTTTCCATCCCCTTTCTTCCTGTAGGAACTCTGGATGTTTGCTAAAAAAACGTTTCCTGGCGGAAGCCACCCACCAACAAACAAGAGGCGAACTCAGGCTTCGATGATTCAGGATATGCCCCTTCCGCAGAGGGTGGTCATTCCCCTGCACCAGCACACGGGGGCTCCGGCGCAACCCATCGTCGCCGTGGGCGACGAGGTCAAAGCGGGTCAAAAGATCGGCGAAGCTCAGGGCTACGTCTCCGTTCCCGTACACGCCTCTATTAGCGGAAAGGTAACGGCCATCGAGCCTCACCTACACCCTCTTGGCGGTCAACTTCCCGCCGTGATCATCGAGGGAGATGGCCGCGACACCTGGCTTGAGCAACCCGGCGAGGCACGGCAAACATCCCAGTCCGATTCTAAAGCCATGGTGGAGGCAATCAGGGAAGCAGGTATCGTAGGCTTGGGCGGGGCGGCCTTCCCTACCCACGTGAAGCTCTCGCCTCCCGAAGGGAAATCCATCGACACCTTCATCCTCAATGGCGCCGAATGCGAGCCATACCTCACCGCCGATCACCGGTTGATGGTGGAAAATACCGAGGAGATCGTGGCTGGGGCAAAGATCATTTTGAACATCCTCAACTGCCATCGGGGAATCATAGGGATCGAGGCCAACAAACCAGACGCCCTCGCGGCCATGCGCGAAAGAACTCGGCAGGAAAAGGAATTGGAGGTAGTAGCGCTTCAGGTGAAATATCCTCAGGGTGCTGAAAAACAGCTCATCTGGGCCATCACCAAGAGAGAAGTGCCCTCGGGCGGGCTGCCCATGGACATCGGCTGTGTCGTTCAAAATGTGGGTACGGCCAAAGCCATCTTCGACGCGGTCGTTTCAGGAAAACCGTTGGTTGAGCGAGTGGTCTCCGTCACAGGTCCCATCGTCAAGGAGCCGAAAAACCTTCGGGTACGAATTGGCACTCTGTTCGAAGAGCTGATTCAGCAGACCGCTGGAACTGTTGAAAATCCCGGTAAGCTGATCATGGGCGGACCCATGATGGGCTTGGCACAGGTCTCAAGTCAGGTGCCGGTGATCAAGGGAACCTCCGGAGTGTTGCTTATACCTACCGACCAAGCGGTCATCCCCGAGCCGCAGACCTGCATTTCTTGTGCCCGATGCGTGGACACTTGTCCCATGAAGCTTGTGCCCACAGAGCTGGGGAAGCTGGTTCAGCATTCTCTTTTCAAAGAGGCTGAGAAGCTGGGCGTGCTGGATTGTATGGAATGCGGCACCTGCTCATACATCTGTCCCTCTAAGATCAACCTCGTCCACCTGTTCAAGTTCGCCAAGGCCAAAATTCTCTCTGAGAAAAGGAAAAAATGAAATGGCACAGGAGGCTCCGGCGGAGGAAAAACTTCTGCACGTCTCTGTCTCTCCTCATCTCAGGGATACAGTAAGCGTACCGAAGATCATGCGTTCGGTAATCTTGGCTCTGACGCCTGCCTTGATCTGGGCCGTCTACATCTTCGGCCTTCGGGCTTTATGGTTGGTCCTGGTGGGAATGATGTCGGCAGTTTTGACCGAGGCCATCTGCCAGAAAATCATGGGGCGGCCGATCACCGTCTCAGATGGCAGCGCTGTGGTGACGGGGATGTTGCTGGTATACTGTCTGCCGCCGGGAGTGCCTTTTTGGATGCCGATGGTGGGCAGCGCTTTCGCCATCGCCATAGGCAAACAGGCCTTCGGGGGCTTAGGACATAATCCATTAAATCCAGCCCTCTTAGGCAGAGCTTTCCTCCTGGCCTCCTGGCCTCTTCATATGACTACCGACTGGCGGGCCCCTGCCATGGGCACCATGTCGGGCATCGATGCCGTGACGAATGCCACGCCTCTGGCTGTGCTCAAGGAGGCGCACAAAGTTTTGGCTGACCCCGTTTCGACCACGGAGCAGGTGGTCCAGGCGAGAGAGGCCGTCGCCCAGCTCTCTTCGTCATATGGAAACCTCTTCTTCGGCAATGTGGGTGGTTCTCTGGGAGAAACCTCAGCTCTCCTATTGCTTGTTGGCGGCTTGTACCTGATGTTCAAGCGATACATCGGTTGGAAAATCCCTCTGACGTTCTTGGGCATAGTGATGATTCTGACCAGCGCCTTTGGCGGCGCGGATGGCCTTTTCACTGGAGACGCATTGTTCCACCTGCTGTCTGGGGGATTGATTCTGGGGGCTTTCTTCATGGCCACGGATATGGTGACCACGCCGGTCACCTTTCGGGGCCGCCTGATTTTCGGTGCCGGTTGCGGCGTGATCACCTCGGTCATCCGGCTTGTGGGTGGATATCCCGAGGGTGTATGTTACTCCATCTTACTGATGAACGCTTTCACTCCACTCATCGACCGATGGACCAGACCCAAAAGGCTTGGGGAAAAGGGCCTACGCCAGGAATAAGGAGCAGGTGCCCGGTCCCCAAGGAATAAATTTGACAAGGCCAGATATCGGAAGTTACCTGGATCCTCATAAATTCAACCTCTTTGTACGGGAGTGAACCATGCATTCCACAGCTCGATTGGTCTTCGCCCTCACCATTACCTGCTTGGGCTCAGCGTTGGCCCTGGCCGCCATTCACGGCCTCACTGAGGCTCCCATTCAAGAGCAAAAACGGTTGGCCACAATGAGGGCCGTCCAGGAAGCCCTGCCGCCCTTTGACAACGATCCAGTGGCTGACACCCTCCAGATCATCCTGGAGGAGGATGAGGTGGGAGCGGAGAAAATGCTCACCGTCTATCTGGGCAGACAGGGGAATACAATAACCGGGGTCGCTTTTCCCGTATTTGGAGAGGGCTATGGGGGCCTCATTCACATCATGGTGGGCATCAACCTCAAGGGAGAAATGAGCGGCATCAAAGTTCTAGAACACCTGGAAACCCCTGGGCTGGGGGCAAAGATCGAGGAGTCTTCCTTTACAGACCAGTTTAAGAATAGATCTTTGGAAAATTCTACGCTGGTTAACGGTAACCTGGCCGTGAAGAAAGACGGCGGAGACCTGGACGCCCTGACCGGAGCAACTATTTCACCCCGAGGTATGGCCATGGCCGCCAGTGCAGGACTCAAGATCTTTCAGAGACATGGGACACAAATTCTGGGTGCGCCCCAGGAACAGGACACCACCATGACGATCCCAGAGGTTGGGGCTCTGGAGGAAGAGCCTCAAAAAGCGACAGAAGACTAGAAAGCGGGAAAAAGCACTATGAGTGTGGCCACGGAGTTTACCAAGGGTTTCATTCGGGAAAACCCCCTCTTTCGGCTGGTGCTGGGTATGTGCCCGGCTTTGGCAGTCACCACCATGGCCATCAACGGTGTGGCCATGGGTCTAGCCGCCACGGCAGTGCTAGTTGGATCGAATCTGGTCATCTCCATCCTGCGCCGGTTCATCCCGTCTCAGGTTCGCATCCCCGTCTTCATCGTAGTTATCGCCTCCTTCGTGACGATTATCGACATGGTCATGGCGGGATATTTTTATGAGCTTCATAAGGTATTGGGACTGTTTATTCCCCTCATCGTGGTGAATTGCATTATTCTAGGCAGAGCCGAAGCGTTCGCCTCCCGCAATCCGATCCTCCTGTCATTGGCTGATGGCCTGGGTATGGGGCTGGGCTTCACACTGGCCTTGGTGATCCTGGGCAGCGTAAGGGAAATCCTGGGCAGCGGCACCATCTTCGGAGTCTCTATCTTTGCTTCGGGATTCGAACCGGCGGTAATTATGCTCTTGCCACCGGGAGCTTTCTTGGCCCTGGGTCTTCTGTTGGGTCTGATGAACAAGTTGACAAAGGCGGAGGAAACATAACGTGGGCGAGTTTTTCATTATCCTGATTAGTGCAGTTTTGGTCAATAACTTCGTTCTGGCGCGATTTCTGGGCATTTGTCCCTTCTTGGGTGTCTCTAAGAAGACTGACACCGCCCTTGGGATGGGCATGGCGGTCATCTTCGTCATGACTCTGGCCTCCATCTTCACCAACCTCATCCATAACTTGGTACTGATCCCCTATCACCTGGAATTTCTCCAAATCGTGACCTTCATCCTGGTCATCGCTTCATTGGTCCAGCTAGTAGAAACGGTCCTCCGCAAACTCAGCCCAGCCTTGTACCATGCCCTGGGCATTTACCTTCCACTGATCACCACCAACTGTGCTATCTTGGGCCTGGCACTATTAAACGTCATCAAACAGTACGACCTGACTCGTTGTATTGTCTTCGGCCTGGGAGCTGGATTGGGATTCACCCTGGCCCTGCTGATCATGTCCGGCATCCGGGAACGTTTGCAGTTCGCCGACGTTCCCAAACCGCTCCGCGGGGTGCCCATCACCCTCATCGTGGCCGGACTGCTCTCCATGGCGTTCATGGGTTTTTCGGGATTGGTGAAGATGTAAGGGAGCAAATTAAGGATGCAGAGCAGCACATTACTGGCCCTTATCGCCTTGGGAGCACTGGGTCTGTTGTTCAGCGCTGGCCTCGCCTACGCCTCCAGGAAATTCGCTGTCGAGGAAGATCCCCGGGTGATACAGATCCTTGATGTCCTGGCCGGCGCCAATTGCGGGGCGTGTGGTTATCCCGGCTGTCGTGCCTTCGCCGAGGCGGTGGTCGAGGGAAAAGCTCCCATAAGTGCCTGTACCCCGGGAGGAACCGAGTCGACCAGCAAAATTGCCAAAATCATGGAGATGGAGGCTGAGGAGGGCGAATATGTCCCCCAAGTGGCTGTGGTGCGTTGTCGGGGTGGCTTTAAAGAAGCCCGAACCTTGTTTCAATATTATGGCTTGCAGGACTGCGCCGCTGCCCAATTGGCTGCAGGGGGCTCCAAGGCTTGTGCATATGGTTGCCTGGGGTTGGGCAGTTGCGTGCGGGTTTGTCCCTTCGAGGCCCTCACCATGGGCGATAACGGTCTTCCCCTGGTGGACGACAAAAGGTGCACTGGCTGTGGGCTGTGCGTTTCCGCCTGTCCCAGAGGGATCATCCAGCTCATCCCGCGCAGTGCTCAGGTCTACCTGGCCTGCGTCTCTCAGGAAAGGGGAAAGAAAGTCAAGGCCGTTTGCTCGGTCGGCTGTATCGGCTGCGGTCTCTGTTCCAAACCCAAGGTCACGCCGTCTGGAGCCATCACCATGGCCGACAGCCTGCCCGTGATTGATTACACCAAGGGTGCTGGCGAGCTGGTGGTGGCTGTGCACAAATGTCCCACTAACAGTTTTGTAGATAAGATCGTTCATCGGCCCTGGGTTTCCATCGACACCAAATGCGACGGCTGCGGCATCTGTAAGGAGATCTGTCCAGTGGACGCCATCGAAGGCGAGCAGAGCCATCAGCATAAAGTCATCACGAATAAATGCATCGGCTGTGGCATCTGCGTGCCGAAATGCCCCCTTGCGGCCATCTCCATCCAAGGCGCCCTGGGCTATACGGAGGAACGTTGAGAACCAGACCGCGGGACGAAAAGCGGATGGCTTTTCTAGAGCATCTGGAGGAGCTCCGCTGGAGGATCCTGAAGTCCCTGGCTGCAGTGATCATCGCCTCCATCGTGGCATATATCTTCTCCAGCCATCTCCTTAACTTGCTCATCAGGCCGGTTCCCCCCGACGTCCAACTGATCTTCACCGCACCTGCCGGAGCCTTCCTCATCAGAATCAAGATCTCCCTCATCTTCGGTCTGTTGGGAGGTGTCCCGGTCCTTTTTTATCAAGCCTGGAAGTTCATCTTCCCAGGCCTTTTTGACTCAGAAATCAAGCTGGTTTCCGTGGTGGTGCTCTCTGGCACCGTTTGCTTTCTGCTGGGAGCCGCCTTTGCGCTCTTTATCATTCTTCCATTAGGGTTGCGATTCCTATTTAGCTTTCAGACCGCTCAGCTGATGCCTATGCCGGACATCAACAATTATGTCGGCTTTGCCGGTCGATTGTTCTTGGCCTTCGGAGTGGTTTTTGAACTACCCTTGTTGTCCTTCATTCTGTCAAAGATGGGAATTCTGACGCCCTCCTTTCTGCGCAGGCAACGTCGCTACGCCATTGTGGTCATCTTCATCGCTGCCGCCATCCTAACACCGCCGGATGTGATCACCCAGGTACTGCTGGCAGCGCCTCTGATTTTACTTTACGAGATAAGCGTTTGGATCTCGGCCGCCGTGAGCAGGGAGCAGCAAGACAAAAAGCAAGACACCATCGAGAAAGAGTAAAAAAATAAGCAGTAACAGCTGACAGGGAAAATACTCTCCACAAAGAAAATCTCCTTCCCGAGATAGATTACAGGGAAGATATCCTGCCCCAGCCCTGGAGCTTAGTGGCTCCTGCCCTGCGTCCTGCTGAATGAGCTCTTGAACTTTCTCATATTAGATGGGCCGCGGACCTATTCGATCACCTCAGGTAGGAGTCGGCCATGGTCAAAATTTTGTTGACCCGAGGAAGCGAATTTTTATATCTTAGGTTTATGTAAAGAACCCCCTTCTCCTCTCAGAGGGATGTTCCCTTGGAAAACAAACTGGGCAAATTATTGACTACGGCTTTCGTGACCGCGCTGGTGGCGCTGGCCATAGCTCGCCTAGGGACCCTTCGTGAAAATCCATTGGCTAGACACCGGAGCCGGATCATAATGGATACCGTGGTGACCATCCAGATTTACGAGAGCGATTCGCTCCAGATCGAGAGGGCCGTAGAGGCCGCCTTCTCAGAAATTGAGCGCCTGGAAGGAATGTTGAGCGTATGGCTACCCAGCAGCGACATCAGCAAGATTAACGACGACGCCGGGAGCAGTCTGGTCTCGGTATCCCCGGAGACGTGGCAGGTCATCGCACGTACCCAGGAGATTTCTCTTCTGACGGATGGAGCGTTCGAGATCACCGTGGGCGCCGTTATGCGACTGTGGGACTTCCAAAACCAAGGAGCCCCAATCGCCGATCAGGCTGCTCTCCAGAGAGGCCTCAGCTTCGTGGATCCCCATCAGGTTCTCCTGGACAGCATCCGGACAAAAATCGGCCTGCGCGGACGAGGAGCAGCCCTTGATCTGGGTGGTGCGGCCAAGGGATATGCCGTAGACAAGGCCGTTGAGGTCTTGAGGAAAAAGGGGGTCAAAACAGCCCTTGTGGATGCCGGAGGCGATATCAGATTGCTGGGCAGAAAGCCCCTGGGAGAGACCTGGAAGATTGGCATTCGACACCCTCGGGCCCAGGGGGAAATCATCGAGGTTCTCGAGGTGGACTCAGGTGCAGTGGCGACCTCAGGGGACTACGAACGTTATTTCGACCGAGACGGTGTTCGATATCACCATATTCTGAATCCCAAAACGGGCATGCCTGCCAGGGGTGTTGTGAGCGTCACCATCCTGGCCAAAACGGCACTGGAGGCAGATATTCTATCTACTGCCGTTTTCGTCTTAGGTCCCGAAAAGGGCATGAACCTGATCGAACAATTGAACAAAGTTGAGGGGATTATCTACTTTGAGGGACCAGAGAAGCTCCGCCGGCTGGTCTCCTCTGGCTGTCCCCTCAGCAAGAAAGAAAACGAACTTTCCACTACACCTTTCTCGGCAAGGAGGTCTTAATGATCTGCAATAAACCTTCAAGATTCTTGTGCGTCCTGTTTGTCTCCCTCATCGTGGCTCTCTTATTGTCCTGCGCTGCACCTCAGCAGGGAGCAAAGCCCACTGTGGTCACCGACGAAGAGGCGTTGCGAGAACAGGCGCGTGCCGACTCCCTTCGCGCGGTTCGGGAAAAAGAGATCAAAATCGCGAAAAGCACCGGGCAAGAATACCATAAAAACAAACAGTACGCCGACGCCATTCCCCATCTGGAAAGGGTGCTCGAGCTGGATCCCAAGAACGAGAACACCTACTATAGGCTGGCAGACTGCTATCTCCAGTTAAATGAACTGGATAAGGCTCAAGAAGTTTACCAACGAGCCATATCCGCAGATCCTGAAAACGGACATTACTACCAGTACCTGGGTTACATCTTGGATAAAAAGGGCTTACATCAAGAGGCCATAGAGGCTTACGAGCGGGCTGTGGATCTGATGCCGGAGAGCGTGGAGGCACACCTGGCCCTGGCCAACCTCTATCTGGGGCAACAGATGGATGGCCCAGCCATAGAGGAATTCTCCCGGGTGGCCGAGCTGGATTCCACCCGAAGAGAGGTCCTGGTGGTTTTGTCAAAGCTTTACACCAAGCACGACGAAAAAGAAGCCCTGGCCGACACCTACGAGCGGATGTTGAAGCTAGACTCCAACGATAGAGTCACCATGCTGGAGTTGGGAAAAACCTACACCGAATTGGGAAAGAACCAGGAGGCGGTGCTGCTGCTGAGAAAGTTGACCGAGATGGAGCAGGAGAACGTCAACGCGTGCCTCTATTTGGGGACAGCTCTCAATAACATGGACAAGTGTGAGGAGGCCATCACCGTCTTTAATAGAGCTTTGGCGTTGGAGCCTAAAAATCTCCGGGCTATGAGTGACCTGGCTTACTCTTACAGCGAGACGGGCAATCATACCAAGGCCTGGAATATGTTGAAAAAGGTGGCCCAGCTAGATTCCGAATATGCTTATAGGTTCGTAGTCCAAGGGGAAATTTATGAAAACGAGGCCGAGCCGTTCATCAAGGCCGACGGCACGGTGAAATGGGATGGGAAACTGAAGTACGAAAAGGCGGTGGGAGAATACAAGAAGGCTCTGAAGGACCCAGAGTGGGGACAGTACGCACGTCACAAGATCGAATACCTAACCCCATTTTTGCCCACAGAGGAGGATCGGTTTTTCCATGGCAAAAAGGGACAGTGACCATGAGAGCGCTCATTCTAAGAGTTTCTTGAGTTCTTCCATAAACTCCTTTTTATCTTTAAATTTACGATAGACCGAGGCGAACCGGACGTAAGCCACTTCATCTAGCTGGTGCAATTTCTCCATCACCAGCTCACCGATCTCCTTGCTCTTCACCTCGCTTCTGGAGAGATTAGACAGCTCGTTTTCGATCTCCTCCACAAGGTAATCAATACGTTTGGTGCTGACGGGGCGCTTCTTGCAGGCGGTGACGATCCCTTGGAGAAGTTTCTGTCGATCATAGGGCTCGCGCCGCCCATCGTTTTTCACCACGGTTAGGGCCACTTTCTCTATGTACTCATAGGTGGTGTAGCGTTTTTCACACTTCAGACACTCCCGCCTTCTCCTGATGGCTCTGCCCTCCTTGCTGGAGCGAGAGTCCACCACTTTGTCTTCCTCAAATCCGCAGAAGGGACACTTCATCTGCACATCTCCCTTTTAACTGCCGGAAGGCAAATCTCCTCTCTTTCAACCCGAACATTGACCTCCACCACCACCCTCACCCAACACACAGAGATAGAACAAATTACTCCTTCAATCGGGAAACCTCAATGCCCGCCTCCTGGATCATTTCTCGGGACAGATCGTCCGCATACCCTTGAAGATAGACCACTCTCTTGATGCCAGCATTGATGATCATCTTGGTGCATAACACACAGGGGAAATGGGTGGAATAGAGAGTGGCTTCTTTGATACTGACACCGAAAGTTGCAGCCTGAATGATGGCGTTTTGCTCGCTGTGGGTGCCCCGACAGAGCTCATGACGCTCTCCCTGAGGAATTTTCAGCCTCTCTCGCAAGCAACCCACCTGTTCGCAGTGCTGTAAGCCCGCAGGGGCTCCATTGTAGCCGGTGGCCAGGATTTTCTTTTCCTTCACTACGATGGTTCCCACCTGTCGTCTCAAACAGGTGGCTCGCTGAGCCACCCGCCTGGTGATGTCCATAAAATACTCATCCCAAGAAGGTCTTGGCACGGGGAGAGTCCCTCACAGACAGAAGCTGGTCCTCGCGAGGCCGAAAAGGTCAACCAAGAAGCGCCAGGCTCAGCTGAGACCATGCTTCCAAAGAGCCCCGACGAGCCTTTAGCTCCTCTAGGGGCATAAACCCACACTTGGTTATCTGACGCTCGCGCTGAGCGACAGCTGGTTGGTCCAGATCCCAAAGGTGCACTATGCCAAAGTGGACCTGGCCCACTGGCGTGGAGTCGTCGTTGATCAAGGCCACAATTCGCTCTCGATGCTCGGCTTCGACCCGGACCTCTTCGGCGACTTCTCGAGCAGCGGCGGCCATGTAAAAAGTTCTTGGGGACGTAAAGAGATTCAAATCCTGTGGCTGAATATGACCTCCGATGCCAATAGAGCCTTTGGCTCGCAGCCGACCTTCACCGGCCTCTTTTCCGCGTACATAGCTGAAAACCAAGTCCTTACATCTGAGAATCACATAGGGAATCAACTGCTTTAGAGCGGGATCACGCTCCGCCTGGCTGCGTTGAACAAACCAGTTATTCCCTTCCTCCAGAATGGTGAGAAGGTAACGCTCAACGTCTGTGGACAGCCCCTGAAAGCGGCCCAACTCGTTCAGTAACCGACTTTGGAACACCAGAACGTGCTGTCTATCGGGGCCCTTTGCCATTTCACACCCTTTCTACGAGCACGCCTGTACTCACTTCCTTCAATGGATTCGGCCTTTCACACCCTTGGTGTTTCGGGAAAGTCCAGGTTCGGTTGACCCACACTGCTGATGTAGTTAGTATAGGTGGCCAGAGCCATAGTGCCCAGAATCTCCACTATCTCCTCATCCCCAAAGCCTTTATTTCTGAGAGTTTCCAAATCCTCGTCGGGCACATTTCCCTTGGTCTCCAAGACATGTCTCACGAATCCCAGAATTGCGGCTTCCTTGGGGTCTGCAGCCTGAAATCGGCGGGCATCCAAACACTCCTGTGCCGTGAGCAGGTTGCCATCCTGGGCCATCTTGGTGTGGGCGGCCGCGCAATACTCGCATCCATTGAACTCCGATGTAGCCAGAATGACGAGCTTCTGCAAACGCCCGCCCAGCTTTCCCGCCATAAGACTGGCGTTGAGCTTCAAAAAACCGTCAAAGCCCATGGTCGAATTGGCCATACAGCGAAACATGTTGGGAATCAAACCCAAGCTTTTCTCTACCTTGCCAAACAGATTTCGGACCAAACCACTGGCTTGCTCCACCTCGATTTGCCTCATTCTGGGCATGACGCCCCTCCCTTCTGATGTAGATTACGTAATTCCGAAAACGGTTTTTGTATCAGATCGACGGGATTTTTCACACCTCACAAATCCGGGTATAGAGGAAAAGCCTCGCACAGCTCTCGCACCTTTCCCTTCACACCAGCATAAACCGACTCATCGCCCACATGGTGGATCACCTCGGCGATGAGTCGACCCACCTCCCTCATCTGATCTTCCATCATCCCCCTGGTCGTCAGGGCCGGCGTGCCCAGCCGGATGCCACTGGGGTTGAAGGGCGTCCGCGGATCAAAGGGGATCATATTCTTGTTGCAGGTGATGTGGGCTTGATCCAAGGCCTCTTCAGCCTCTTTGCCGGTAAGCTCTTTATTGGTCAAATCGACTAACAGCAGATGATTGTCCGTGCCGCCGGAAATGAGCTTGAAATCATGGGCCAACAACTCTTCAGCAAGGGCCTTGGCGTTTCTGACTATTTGCTGGGCATACTCCTTGAACTCCGGCTTGGAGGCTTCATGAAAGGCCACCGCCTTGGCGGCGTTGACATGGTCATGGGGACCACCCTGAAGCCCTGGAAAGACCGCCCGGTCTATGTCTTTGGCGAATTGCTCCTGACACATGATGATCGCCCCTCTGGGGCCTCGCAACGTCTTGTGAGTGGTTGTGGTGACCACATCGGTAAAGGGAAAGGGACTTTGATGAACACCCCCCACGATCAGGCCAGCGATGTGAGCGATGTCGGCCATGCTCACAGCCCCAACTTCCTGGGCAATTTCGTGAAAGGCCACAAAGTCGATCTCCCGAGGATAGGCTGTGGCTCCAGACACGATGATTTTCGGCTTCTCCTGACGGGCCAGTTTGCGCAGCTGGTCGTAGTCGATCAGGTGGGTTTCGGGATGAACTCCATATTGGACGGCGTGGTAGGCTTTTCCAGAGAAGCTCACTTTGTGCCCGTGAGTCAGATGACCCCCGTGGGCCAGGTTCATCCCCATGATGGTGTTCCCGAAATCGCACAGGGCTACGTAGACGGCGACGTTGGCCGGGCTTCCCGAGTATGGTTGGACATTCACGTGCTGCGCCCCAAAGAGCTTCTTGGCCCGCTCGATGGCCAGATCCTCGGCCATGTCTATAAAGACGTTGCCACCATAGTACCGCTTGTGGGGGTATCCCTCGCTGTACTTGTTGGTCATCACGCTGCCCAAGGCGGCCAGAACGGCTGGGCTGGCGAAGTTCTCCGAAGGGATCAGCTCCAGCCCGTATTTTTGGCGTTGGATTTCACCCTCCATGGTCTCGGCGATCTGCGGATCCACCTGCCGTAAGATGTCCAGATTGTTCGCGTTCATGTTCGCCTCCTGACCTTGTAGCACTTTTACAACATCAAATTATCCAACTTTTTAATCCGCCGCAGATGTCTGCCACCCTCAAATTCCGTGGTCAGCCAAACGTCCAGAATCTTCACAGCTTCCTTAGGAGGAACATTCCAGCCGGAAAGCACTAGCAGGTTGGCGTCGTTGTGTTGTCGGGACATCCGAGCTGCTTCCGGATCGAAGCATAGCGCTGCTCGCACCCCCCGCACGCGATTGGCCGCCATGACCATACCCTGGCCACTGCCACAGACCAGGATGCCCCTTTCATATTGGCCATTGGCCACCCCCCTGGCTACCTTGAAACCAATATCGGGATAATCCACCGATTCTTCCGAGAAGGTCCCGTAATCTATGATCTGGTGACCCCTGGACTCCAATGGCTCCTTGAGGGCTTCCTTCAGCCGATAGCCGGCATGGTCACTCCCAACGGCGATCTTCATCCCAGCCCCCCGTTTCTCAACATAGCAACGCCCCCAGAGCGATAGAGTGGAGTTTGGTCCGGGCTGAGTCGGATCGGGACAACAGCACGATGGGCACCTTGGCTCCTAGAACCACACCACCCACCTGAGCTCCTGCGAGATAGACCAACGCCTTCACCGAGATGTTGCCCGATGCCACATCGGGAACCAGGAGGATATCAGCATCCCCGGCCACTGTGCTTTTTACCCCTTTCATCTCCGCCGCCCTTCGGGAAACGGCGATGTCCATGGCCAAGGGGCCCTCTATCTCCGAAGGTGGCAGCTCTCCTCTTTGGCTCATCCTCACCAGCTCCGCGGCATCCACCGTTTCTGGTATTTCGGAATGCACGGTTTCCACGGAGGCCAAGACGGCTATCTTGGGCAACTGGATTCCCAATCTATTGGCCAAGAAGATGGCGTTTTTCATGATGTCCACCTTCTGAGCCAAGTTTGGCCGGATGACCATCCCGCCATCGGTCACCACCAGCAGTTTATGGTATCCTCTCACCTCCACCACTGCCAGATGGCTCAGCAGGCGGCCAGTGAGCAACCCTCGTTCTTTCTCCAGAACCAGGCCTAGGATGGTAGGGGTGGCTAATTGGCCTTTCATCAGCAGTTCCGCTTGCCCCTGGGCCACCAACTCGATGGCCCTGCTGGCGGCGCTCAAGGGGTTTTTCTCCTCAACTTTCTCGAACTCGGCGATGTCCACCCCTACTTCATGCGCGATCCTGTCCATCTGTTCGCCATCGCCCAACAATACAGGCTCGACGATGCCCATCTGGGCTGCTCTGCCCACCGCTGTGAGGATTTCCCCTCCCTGGGCGGCGGCCACGGCGAGTCTTTTGGTCCCTCTCTGCTGGACCGTTTTCAGCAGCTCAGCAAAGCTGGTCATCGGCATCTGTCCGGTTCCTCTCTGAGAGGTTCAGGCGACCTCGTTCCTTTGTGCGCAAACCTCTGCGGATCAACTTTTTTTCAAGCTGCCCGAACCAGCGCCCTAATCTCCCCCATAAGAGGTCAAGATACAGAGGTGAGCCACCCGTATTTGTCCTCTACATTACCCGAGACGATGGCGAAAAAACGCTCCTGAAGCTCCCGAGTGATGGGGCCACGAGTGCCAGATCCAACTGGAATTTTATCTACTGAGCTGATTGGGGTTATCTCGGCGGCGCTGCCTGTGAAAAAGAGCTCATCGGCTATGTAGAGCATCTCCCTGGGAATCAGTTGTTCGATAACCTTTAAACCCATTTCGTCGGCCAGGGTGATGACCGAATCCCGGGTGATACCTGGGAGAATGGAGGCACCCAGGGGCGGGGTGAGCAGGGAGCCGTTCATGACCACGAAGAGATTCTCACCGCTTCCCTCGCTGACGTAGCCGGAGACATCCAGAGCGATCCCCTCCACGTAGCCATCCAAAAGGGCTTCCAGCTTGATCAACTGGGAGTTCATGTAGTTGCCACCCGATTTGGCCATGGGAGGGAAGGTGTTCGGGGCCATTCGGCTCCAGGAAGAGATGCGCACGGGCACGCCCTTCTCGATGGCCCCCTCGCCCAGATACTTGCCCCATCGCCAGACGGCGATGGCCACGTCCACAGGGCAATTGGTGGGATCGACGCCCAGGTTTTTATAGCCACGATAGACCACCGGCCGGATATAGCAGTCCTTCAGCTCGTTCACTTTGATGAGATCGATGATGGCCTTGTTGATCTCTTCAGGGGAGTATGGCATCTTCATGCGGTAAATCTTGCAGGAGTTGAACAGCCTCTTGGTGTGTTCGTTGAGGCGGAAGATAGCCGGTCCCTTCATCGTGTGGTAGCAACGGAGCCCCTCGAACAGGGAGCTTCCGTAGTGGATGACATGAGAGAGAATATGGATCTTGGCATCATCCCAGTTGACCAACTTTCCGTTCATCCAGATCTTCGCTGACTTCTCCATAAAAACTACCCCCCTTCAGCACTAGAGATTCGTGAATCGAGATTCGAGACTCGTGAATCGTGAATCGTTGATCGTGAGAAAACTGGGGGACGGGGACCGGGATCCGTGAAAAATGAGATCAGAGACTCGAGACTTGTGAAGAAAACAGATCCTGGATAAAAGCAATAAGAAACGGTATTGTCTAGCTTCTAGCCTCCATACCAGCTTCCACAACCATAAACCAGCTTCTAGCTTGTGCTCACTGCCAAGGCCTTTTTCATTGCCATTGCTATTGCTATTTGCCATTCGCCTTTTACTGCTTACCGTTCTTTCCCTGCCAACTGCCACCATTCTTTTTCTGCTCACTACCGACTAACAGTCGGTCACACCTTCTCATAATCCATGACCTGCTCCTGCCCAGTTAATACCCGCAGTGCACCCTGGGCCAGAGCCTTCATCTCGTCTTCTCCGGGAAAAACCAGAACTGGGGCGAGGAAACTCACCCTTTCCCTCAGTGAATTCACCAGATATGTGCTGTGGGCCAGGCCGCCGGTGAGCACCACCGCATCCACATCTCCCTTGAGGGCAGCGGCCATAGCGCCGATCTCCTTGGCGATTTGATAGATCATAGCATCGTAGATAAGTTTGGCCAGTTGGTCGCCTTCCTGGATGCGCCGTTCCACTTCATCCCCGTTTTCGGTTCCCAAATAGGCCAGCAATCCTCCACGCTTGGTCATCCTGTCCAAAAGCTCAGCCTCGGTGAATTTTCCAGAATAGCAGAGTTTCACCAGACCCGTGGCGGGCAGGCCGCCGGCTCGCGTGGGCGCAAAGGGTCCACCGTTATTGGCGTGGCTCACATCGATCATCCGTCCCCGCCGGTAGGCGCTCACGGTGATGCCCGAGCCCAGATGTGCGGTGACCATATTAATCTCTTGATATTCTCTGCCCAAGGAAGCGGCCGCCTGGCGACATATCATCTTCAGGTTGAGGGCGTGGAACAGGCTCTCGCGTTCCAGCTCCGGCAGGCCAGAAATCCGGGCTTCGGGGATGAATTCGTCCACCGAGACGGGATCGACGATATAGGCGGGAATTCCGGCCTGGCTGGCCAGGTCATGAGCTAACACAGCACCAAGGTTAGAGGGATGATCGGCAAAAACATAGCCCTGGCGGATGTCGTCCAACATCTGGGGAACGACTTGATAAGTCCCGCTCTTCAGGGGCTTCAGGGCACCTCCCCGGCCAACCACGGCGGACAGCCGCCCCAGTTCAACTCCCTTTTTTTCCAGAAAGTTGAGGATGACATCCCGCCGAAATGCCTCCTGATCAATAGCCCGCTGAAAAGATCTCAGTTGGTTTTCCGGGTGACGGATCACCTCTACAAACTCGGGAGACTCATCCTGGAAAATGGCCACTTTTGTTGAAGTTCCACCGGGATTGATGATCAGGAGGCGGTGAGACATGTGGACTGCTCCAAATGAACGTGTTTCGAGAATCGTGGATCGTGAAAAAAACATCCTGCGGATCATGCCAATCACGATTCACGAATCACGTGTTTTGCTCTTCCCCCACTCCGGCTTCCGCTTCTCCAGGAAAGCCGTCATCCCCTCCCGAGCCTGACCGCTGGCGAAACAGAGGGCAAAGGCATCGGTTTCCAGAGCTGTTCCCGAACCCTGGTCAACCTGCAATCCTCTGTGAATCACTGCTTTGGCGAAAGAGACAGCCAAGGGGCCTTTGGTGGCGATCTTCCTGGCCAAGGTCATAGCCTCATCCAGCAGCCCATCAGCAGGGACAACCTTGTTTACCAGACCATAGGAGCAAGCTGTCTGGGCGTCGATGATCTCTCCGGTGAAGATGAGCTCTTTGGCTCTTGCCTCTCCGATGAGCCTGGCCAACCGTTGGGTACCGGCGAAGCCGGGAATGACGCCCAGATTTACCTCGGGTTGACCGAGGGTGGCCTGGTCTGAAGCCAGACGTATATCACAGGCCATGGCCAGCTCACATCCTCCCCCCAAGGCAAAGCCGTTGATGGCAGCAATGACAGGCTTCTCCATACTCTCTATCCTGTCGAGTACCCTCTGACCCTGTCGAGAGAAAGTCCGAGCTTCCAGGGAATCCATATCCCGCATCTCGGCGATGTCCGCACCAGCAACAAAGGCTTTCCCCTCCCCAGTGATGATCACAACCTTGATGGCATCTTCTTGGCTAACATCCTTTAGGGCTGAGGTTAATTCTTCCAATATCCTAAAGTTTAAGGCATTTAGGCGGTCGGGACGATTGATTTTGACAAGTCCTACATCGCCCTCCCTCTCGACGATCAGGGTTTCATAATTCATGATCCAGCCTCCTCAGGCCAATTCAAGGAGAAAAAACTCGCAAGTCATTTTCATCCATCTAGCCTATTAGCCAAGCTCCAGGTGGGTGGGATTGGGCCCCAGCTCACGGACACGCTCGGTGAACTGCACGATCACATCTGCGAACTTTGTCCCCTCGCCGGCTGAAATCCATTCCAGATAGAGCCTCTCCGGCTCTATCCCAAACTGTGCCAGCAACCTCTTCGCCAAAGCCACCCTCGCCTGAGCCTTAAAATTGCCTGAGAGGTAATGGCAGTCGCCAGGATGGCAGCCGCCAACGAAAACCCCATCGGCACCCCGGGCAAAAGCGGCCAGAATGTGAGAAACATCAATTCTTCCCGTGCACATCACTCTAACCAGAGACAAGTTGGCTGGATATTTCAGGCGGGAAGTACCCGCCAGGTCGGCTCCAGCGTAAGTGCACCAATTACAGGCAAAGCCCACAATCTGCGGCTTCCACTTTTTATCGGACATGGGAGAGAATCGCTCCTATCTGGGCTAAAATCTGTTCATCGCTATAATGTCTCATGAAGATGCATCCCGATGGGCAGGTGGCTCCGCAGGCTCCGCATCCCTTACACAACACCTCGTTCACCGTCATGATTCCTTTGTCCTCATCGAAGCTCAAAGCGCCATACTCACACACCGCCTCACAGAGGCGACATCCTGAGCAGAGATCCTCATCTATCACGGCAGTGATGGGCTCAATCCGCACCCTTCCCCTGGCCATGGGTGCGATGGCCGAGGCGGCTGCTCCCTTGGCCTGAGCCACCGCGTCCGGGATATCTTTGGGACCCTGACAACAGCCCGCCAAGTAGATGCCGTCGATGGCTGTCTCCACTGGGCGCAGCTTCGGGTGGGCTTCCATCAGGAAACCGTCCGCGGAGCAACCCAGCCTCAGTAGATTAGCCACGCCCTCGGTGTTGGCATTGGGGGTCATGCCGGCGGCCAGCACCACCAGATCCACCTCCAGCTCCACCGTCTGGCCCAGGAGCGTGTCCTCAGCTCTGACCACCAACCGCTCACCCTTCTTGTAGATTTCCGAGGGGTTGCCTCGCCGATAGACCACGCCCTCCTCTTTCACTCTCACGTAGAATTCCTCGAAGCCCTTGCCAAAGGCCCTCACATCGGTGTAAAAAACGGTCACATTAGCCTCGGGGTTTTTCTCCTTTATCAGGTGGGCCTGTTTGGTCGTGGCCATGCAGCAAACACGAGAGCAGTACTCGTTACCCACCGTCTCGTCCCGGGAACCCACGCAGAGAATGAAAGCTACGTCTTTAGGCTCCCGACCTGCCACAAGGATCTTGCCCGCGGTGGGACCCGAGGGGGAGGAAAGTCTCTCGAATTCCAGGCCGGTGATGACATTTTCATACTGGCTGTATCCCAGCTCCGGCTTCACCTGGGCGTCAAACTGATCAAATCCCGTGGCCACCACGATGGTGCCTACCTGGGTTGATACGATCTCGTCCCTGAGGGCGTGATCGATGGCTTGGGGTTCACAGACCCGTTCGCACTCCCGACATTCGCAGCAGATGCCACAGTTGAGACATCTCCCAGCCTCCTCCACGGCTTCTTTCTCGGAGTATCCTAGAGTCACCTCCGCAAATCCCGGGATTCTCTTCTTGACCGGCAGCCTGCTCTCGGCTATTCTATCCCGTTTTGGACGATGGGCCAGGCCGGGGACCTCAGTAACCACCTGGAGATTGACTTCCCTTCCCTCTCGCAAATCCACTCCTTTGACGAACCGGTCAATGGAAATGGCGACCCGTCTGCCGGCCGCGATGGCCTCAATCACTGTGGCGGGGCCGCTGACCACGTCTCCGCCGGCGAATACTCCCGGCATATTTGTCTCCAGGGTAACGGGATCGGCCACCAGTGTCCCCCACGAGGTGACGTCTAGAGAAGCTTTCTTGGTGACGAAGGACAGGTCCGGATATTCCCCGATGGCCACCACCACCGCATCCGCATCCAGCTGGAAATGAGATCCTTCCAGTGGAATGGGCCTCCGTCGACCGCTCTCATCCGGGGCACCCAGCTTCATTTTCTGACATTTCAACCCCACCACTTGCCCGTCTTTCGTCAAGATCCTCACCGGGATGCCCAGAAAATGAATCCGGACGCCTTCCGCCTCGGCCTCTTTCACCTCCTCTGAATAGGCAGGCATCTCTTCTCGAGATCGCCGGTAGAGGATGGTGACCTCCTGGGCTCCCAGGCG
Source organism: candidate division Zixibacteria bacterium SM23_81 (assembly GCA_001304015.1). Lineage (GTDB taxonomy): Bacteria > SM23-81 > SM23-81 > SM23-81 > SM23-81 > SM23-81. The sequence goes on from LJUY01000011.1 coordinate 21,185, forward strand.
CACGAGAGACCGTGCGGCGTCCACGGCGGCGTTGCCTCCTCCGATTACCACCATCCGTCCCTTAATCTTGATCGATCGACCGGTGTTGAGCTTCTTCAGAAGATCCAGAGCGTAAAATACTCCTTTGGCTTTCTCCCCCGGCACCCCCAGTTTCCTCTCTCCATAAGCACCGGTGGCCAGAAAGATCGCCCGATGCCCCTGCTCAAATAGCTCTGGAACGGTGAATTCCCGCCCCAAAGCAGAATCGGTCACCAGTTCAACTCCAAATTCTGTTATATAGTCGATGTCCTCTTGGAGTGCTTCTCGGGGCAGTCGAAATGCCGGAATGCCCAGGGCCAGCATCCCACCGACCATCTTCTCCGCCTCAAACACCGAGACGGAATACCCCCAGCTGGCCAAATCCCGGGCAGCGGTCAAACCGGCGGGACCAGCTCCCACCACGGCCACCTTTCCTTTCTTCCTGGAGTTCCCCGTGCCTCTCTTTTTGGGGGGAGAGGTTTGTTTCTGAGATCCTCTTCCCTCCTGGGCGATGAATCTCTTCAGGTGGCGTATAGCGATGGGTTGGTCCAGTTCCCCCCGCTTGCATTCATTCTCGCAGGGATGGGAACAGACCCGCCCGCAGACAGAGGCAAAAGGATTGGCCTCTCTCTCCAAGGCCAGGGCCTCCTGGTACTTCCCGCAGGTGATAAGAGCAATATAGCCTTGAACGTTAACCCCTGCAGGACAGGTGGCTCGACAGGGAGGTACTCCCGTCTTCTGGATGACGAATTTGTTGGGCACTGCCTGAGGGAAGGCTCTGTAAATGGCCTTCCGGGAGGAGAGTCCCATGTCGAACTGGTTAGACACATTCACGGGACAGACCGAGGTGCACTCGTCGCAGGCGTTACACTTAACCCAATCGACGTAGGGAGCCTTTCGGCGGATCTTGACGGTAAAATTGCCCACATATCCGTCAATCTCCTCCACCTCGGAATAGGCATAAAGCTGGATATTGGGGTGTCTTTCCACCTCCACCATCTTGGGTGTCAAGATGCACGCGGAACAGTCCAGGGTGGGAAAGGTCTTGTCCAGCTGGGCCATGTGCCCGCCGATGCTGGGGTCCTTCTCCACCAAATGAACTTTAAATCCTGCATCGGCGATGTCCAGAGCCGTTTGGATGCCAGAAATTCCTGCGCCAATGACTAAGGCCTCTGGCACAACGGGTACCTCGCGCACATCCATGGGCTCCAGCAAGGCGCTCCTGGCTACAGCAGAGGCCACCAGCCTTTTGGCCTTTTCGGTGGCTTCGGTTTCATCGTCGTGAACCCAGGAGCACTGCTCTCGAATATTGGCGATTTCCAGACAGTAGGGATTCAGTCCAGCCTCCTCGAGTGTTTTCCTGAAAGTGGGCTCATGCAAACGAGGAGAACAGATAGCTGTCACGACCCTGTTGACCCCTAGCTTTTCGATGTCCTCCACAATGAGCCTCTGCCCGGGGTCCGAACAGACATAGGAGTAATCTCGGGCTATGACCACCTCCGGCAAAGAGGCGGCGAACTTCACTACCTTGGAAACATCGACGGTGGCGGCGATGTTAACGCCGCAGTGGCAGACATAAACTCCGATCTTCCGGTCGCCTCCGGCCCCTTTTTCTTTTTTCTTCACGCCAACTTCTCCTCCAGCGGCGAATGGGTTTCCCAATCTACCTCTTAACAAGGTCCAAAGGAGTCTTAGTCCTTGCTTTTCCAGGGGGTCACCCACTGGGCCACCCGCTCTTCAATCTGGCTCCTGTTTTCCTTTCTCATGGCCACAGCTAGCTGGCCGGCCACCTCGGCCTGGGGAAAAAGCATTCTCATGGTAGAAAAGGTGGCCTCCTCTCCCCGAGAAGCCATAGTACAAAACAGTGCCACCCTTTTTCCGCTCAGGTCTTGAGATTCCAAAAAGGCTCGCACGGCCGGCGCCGGTCGCGAGGCCCAGACGGGCGTGCCCACGAAAATGAGATCGTAGTCGCTGGACTGGCGCTGGAGAGGTTTCAACTCGGTGGTCTTGTCCCGGACGGCATCCCGCCCCGAGCGAAGATAGCCCAGAAGACCCCTTCGATCCTTCTTGTCCACCAGCTCCTCGAGATCTGCCTTCAGTTCCCCAGCGATCATCTCGGCAACTTGCTTTGTGTTGCCCGTTCGAGAATAATACACTACCAGGGCTTTCATAGATTCATCCTCTCAAGGCGGACTAGTTCTCCTTCGCCTCGGCGATCTTCTCCGTCAAGGCCGGCACTACCTGAAACAGATCGCCGACGATGCCGTAATGGGCTACGGAGAAAATAGGCGCGTTGGGATCTCTGTTGATGGCCACGATGGTCTCCGCGCCGCTCATCCCGGTAATATGTTGAAAAGCACCGCTTATGCCTACGGCCACATAGACTTTTGGCTTCACAGTACGACCTGACTGGCCCACCTGACGATCCGAGGACAGCCAGCCGGAGTCGGTGATGGGGCGGGAACATGCCAAAACACCACCCATGGCCTCAGCCAACCCCTCAACGATGGGCATGTTCTTCTCCTCTCTGATCCCCCGGCCCACGGAAACGATGATGTCGGCCTGGGTAATATCCACGTCACCCACCACCGCCTCTACATACTGGAGGAATTTCCGGCAGGTTATCTCTTCCGTCAGGGGGGAATCCACGGCCGCGATCTTACCCTTGAGATCTGATTCCTCGACGGGAAAAGCTCCCTGACGCAGGGTCACCATGCACGGCGTGCCGACGAAGGAGACCTCCGAAATTAGCTTCCCCCCATAGACCTGCCGGGTGGCCAAAGGGGCGCCATCTTTTAATTGGATGTCCACACAGTCGGTGATTAAGGGAATTCCCAGCTGGGTGGCCAAGGGAGGGGCTAAATCCACACCAAAGGAGGTGTGTCCGATCATCGTCAAGCCCGGTTGTCTCTTCTTTATGATGTCGCCCAGGACTTTCTGGTAGGCATCAGCATTGAAATTCTCCAGTTTGGAGTCGTCCACCACCAAAACCTGATGGGCCCATTTTTTCAGAGTTTCTGAAAAAACCGCCACATCACGGCCCAAAAGCCCGGCCACCAGTTGTGCGTCAAGGGCCTGAGCCAGCTCTCTACCCTTGGAGAGCATCTCCAAGGTGACATCCCGGAGCTCTCCCATACGGTGTTCGGCCAAAACGAGAATCTCCTTCATCTACACCACCCCCCTTTCCCGGAATATCTCAGCCAGCTTGGTGGATACCTCCTCCGGTGCCCCCTCCAAGATCTGAGCACCCTCTCCTTTGGGCGGGACAGACAGCCTCTCCAAAATGGTCTTTGAGCCGGCTCGGCCAACCTCATTTTCCGTCAGTCCCAGATCCTTAAGGCTCATGACTTTAATGGGCTTCTTCATGGCTTTACGAAGCCCCAATATCGAGGCATACCTGGGCTCGTTGATCCCTGTCTGGATGGTTAGGACGGCAGGCAGCTCGATTTCCAAAAGCTCATGGGTTCCCCCCTCCAACTCTCTTTCGATTTTAGCTTTACCATCCAGAATCTGCAGGCCAGTGACCATGGTAGCGTGAGGCAGTTCTAGGAGCTCTGCCAGTGTGGCTCCCACTTGGCTGTAGCCGTCATCGCTGGCGTAACAGCCGGTCAAAACCAGATCAAATTTTATGGTTTTCAAGGCGCCTGCCAAGGTTTTCGCCGTGGCAAAGGCATCTGATTGGGCAAAGTGCTCATCCGTGAGCCTCACCGCCTCATGGGTGCCTTTGGCCAGAAGGGAGCGAATGGTCTTATCCGCCGACTCGGGGCCCATAGTGACCAGGGTTATGGTTCCCCCGAATTTCTCTGTCAGGAGCAGAGCCTCCTCCACGGCGTAGTTGTCGGCTTCGTTTACGTCAAAGACCAACCGTTCTTTTTTGATGTCGCGTCCAGTGTCGTCCACCATCACCTCTGCCTCTGCGGTCAGGGGAACCTGCTTCACGCAGACCACAATATCCATGATCCTCACCCCCTGCGTAGGTGGGAAATGCTATAAGCAAACATGAATCGTGATTCGTGAATCGTTAATCGTTGATCGTGAGAAAACCGGGGTACGGGGACCGGGAAAATCCAAGACTCGAGATTCGAGAGGAAAATCCAAGACTCGAGATTCGAGATTCGTGATTTGTGAAAATCATAGTGGCAATTGGCAATGGCAGTCCCCTACCCCCAACCATCCCAGTAGGCAGTAGGCAGGAAGCAGGAGGCAGTGAAAGACGAGTGGCAGTTGGTATTGGGGAGCGGGGCAAATCTAAAATCTCAAATCTTCAATTTTCAATCTTCAATGCCTTTTTACATCGATTCTCGAATCTCGATCCACGATTCACGATTCTCGTGTCTCGGCTTTTCAAGGATCAATCGAACTTCTCCAATAATCCGGGCTAGAGAGCCGTCTCCACAATCTCGATGAGATCTAGAACCCGAATTTTTTCCTCATTCCCGGTGGTTTTCACGGCGTCCTCAAGGGTTAGCAAACATCTCCCGGTTTCGATCCAGCTCCGCGAACTCCAGACCGGGTATCTTCCCCAAGATGCCGCGAGGCTCCTCGAAGATGTCGTTCTGCTTACCCAGAAAACAGGGATCATGATAAGTCACCCGCCACCCCAGCTCTTTGGAGAAGCTCAGCCGTTCCTCCTGGATGAGCTCCCAGATGACCTGCGTATAGTGGCGGACATCGCCCTCGAATGGGGAGTACTCATTTTTAAAGACATTGAAACAATGGGGCGATGTGGTCATCAGCTGACGGGCACCACGTTCCTGGAAAAGCTTCAGGTTGTTCTCCTTCAACTCCTCGAACAGCCCCTCCTCACCCATACGTCGGACCTCGTTGCCACAGCAGGACTCCTCGATGCCTAGGATGCCAAAGGCGACGCCGGCTTTCTCCAGCACCTTCACCATCGCCCGGGCCAATTTCTGCAACCGGGGATCGTAGGCCACAGTGCATCCGACGTAATAGACCAAATCTAGCTTAGCCTTCGGGTCTGCTTCCCTGACCTTCAGGTCAGCGGCCCAATCGTTCCGCTTCTCCCTGGGCTTTCCCCAGGGATTGCCGTGGAGAAAGGTGCTCTCCAGAGCATCTCGCATGGTGGGTTGAATCCGCCCGCTCTCGATAAGCTGGCTGCGAACCTGGATGATCACATCCAAGGGCTTGATACCCTTGGGGCAGCGCGAGCTGCAGGTCATGCAGGTGGTGCATTGCCAAAGCTCGCTCTCCTCGGAATTGAAGGCCAGAGATGGCTGCAGAAGAATCTCGTTAAGAAGACCTCTGACGTTCAGGACGGAGTTTGTGGATACGGGGCAACCCGCCGTGCACTTCCCGCACTGAACACATCGCAGCACACGATGCGCGCTGACAAGCTCTGGAGAAGAAACCTGAACTTCCATATCTGTCCTCTCTCGTTGAGAGACACCAAAGACGGTTATCTCACAAGCTCCCTGGCGATGACCAGCCTCTGGATCTCTGAGGTGCCCTCGCCGATCTCGCAGAGTCGGACATCCCGATAGTACCGCTCCAAGGGAAAATTTTCCATGTAGCCCCGGCCACCGAAAATCTGCATGGCCTGGTGGGTCACCAGGAAGCCCACTTCGGAAGCGTACAGCTTGGCCATGGCCGACTCTTTGGTGAACTTTTGTCCCCCATCCTTTAGCCTTGCAGCCAGGTAGATAAGCTGCCGAGCCGCCTCCACCTGGGTGGCCATGTCGGCTAATTTCCACTGGATGGCCTGAAACTGGCCGATAGGCCGTCCAAATTGCACCCGCTCCTTGGCCCGTTCGATGCTCTTATCCAGAGCCCCCTGAGCGATGCCCAGAGCCATGGCTCCGATGCTGATCCTGCCCCCGTCTAGAGTGATCATGAACTGCTTAAATCCCTCTCCCTCTCTGCCCAGGAGATTCTCTTTAGGCACGCGCAGATCCTGGAAAAAAAGCTCGGCAGTATCGGCGCCCCGCAACCCCAACTTGTTCTCCTTCTTCCCCACCGAAAGTCCCGGCATCCCCTTTTCCAGAATAAATGAGCTGATGCCTTTCGTCCTCGGCTCTGATCCGGTCCTGGCCGTGATGACGAAGGTCTCGGCGACGCTGGCATTGGTGATGAAACACTTGGAGCCTTCGATGACGTAAGAATCACCATCCAAGACGGCTGTGGTCTTGGTGGCCCCAGCATCTGATCCCGCCTCCGGTTCCGTCAAACCGAAGGCACCAAGCGATGTGCCTCGAGCAAGGGGGGGGACATATTTTTTCTTCTGATCCTCCGTTCCAAACAGAAGGATTGGCGCGATGGCCAAGGAGTTGTGGGCGGCCACGGTGATCCCAGTGGAGCCGCAGGCCCGGGAGATCTCTTCCACGGCGATGGCATAGCTGACAGTGTCCAACCCCAGGCCCCCATATTCCGGGGGATAGTTGACGCCCATGATGCCCATGGCAGCCAGCTTGCGAATAACATTCCAGGGGAATTCTCCCTTTTGATCGATCTCAGCGGCTATGGGTTCGAGCTCCCGGAGGACAAAATCGCGCATTCTCTGACGGAAAGTGACCTGTTCCGATGTCAGATTCACCCTGAATCTCCCCTCATGTTAAAGGAACTAAGGCCCCAGAGCAGGCACCATCACCGCAGCAATCCTCTGGCGATGACCATCCTCTGCGCCTCTGAAGTTCCCTCGTAGATCTCGGTCAGCCGCGCATCTCGGAAATACCGCTCCACGGCATAATCCTTCATATACCCATACCCACCGTGGATTTGAAGGGCTTTTGTGCATACCCAGGTGGCCGTTTCCGAGGCGAAGAGCTTAGCCATGGAGGCCTCAGTGCTGAATCTAACCCCCTGCTCTTTAATGTGGGCGGCGCGATGGGTGAGCAGACGAGCAGCCTCGATCCGGGTGGCCATATCGGCCAACATGAACTGGATGGCCTGAAATTGGCAGATGGGACGGCCGAACTGCTGCCGTTGCTTGGAGTACTGGACCGCCTCGTCAAAAGCCGCCTGGGCGATGCCCACGGCCTGGGCGGCGATGCTGATCCGTCCTGAATCCAGGGCCGTAAAGGCAATCTTTAGACCCTGCCCCTCCTCCCCGATGCGGTTTTCCTTGGGCACCCGGCAATTCTCGAAGACCAATTCGCTGACGTTCGCTGCCCGCATGCCCATCTTCTTCTCCCGGGAGCCCACGGAGAAACCGGGGTTACCCTTTTCCACTACAAGACAGCAAAGCCCCTTGGCCTTGAGCTCTTTGTTGGTAGATGCGAACAACAGGACCGTCCCGGCTAGACCGCCGTTGGTGATAAAGGTCTTAGTCCCGTTGACCACGTAATGGTCTCCGTCCAACACGGCAGTGGTTTGGACGTTGCCAGCATCCGTCCCAGCCTCCGGCTCGGTGAGGGCGTAGGATCCTATCTTCTCTCCTTTGGCCAGGGGGGGCAGAAATTTTTTCTTCTGCTCGTCGCTGGCGAACTCGGTGAATATGCCACAAACCAAAGAGTTATTCACGGCCACGGTCACGGCGGTGGAGGCATCGGCCCTGGCGATCTCCTCGATGGCCACCGCATAACTCACCGCGTCCAGACCAGCGCCTCCCAGATCCTCAGGCACCATCATCCCCATGAACCCGAGAGAGCCCAGCTCTTGGAGGATCTCTGGCGGAATTTCCTCATCCTCCTCGAATTTCGCCGCTTGTGGTTTCAACTGCTCCTGAGCGAATTTGGCAGCCAGCTCTTTGATCATCTGCTGGTCTTCGGTCAGGTCTACGTTCATATTTCCTCCCTTGTGGGATGCCACCGAATGGATCCCATCACTCGTAATCGTAGAATCCCTTTCCAGTCTTTCTTCCCAGATATCCGGCCTGAACCATCTTGCGCAACAGATTACAGGGACGGTATTTAGAGTCGCAGAACCCTTCGTACAGCACCTCCATAATGGCCAGGCAGACATCAAGTCCGATGAGGTCAGCCAGAGCGAGCGGCCCCATGGGATGGTTCATCCCCAACTTCATCACCGTGTCGATGTCTTCCTTAGAGGCCACGCCCTCCATGAGGGTAAAGGCTGCCTCGTTGATCATGGGCATCAGGATGCGGTTGGCCACAAAGCCCGGAAAATCACTGACCGCTACGGGCGTCTTGCCCAGTTTCTCCGTTAGCTCTTCGATGGTCTGGAAGGTCTCGTCGCTGGTGGCCAGCCCTCGTATCAGCTCCACCAATTTCATCACGGGAACGGGGTTCATGAAGTGCATGCCGATGACTTTTTCCGGCCGCTTGGTGACAGCAGCCAGCTCGGTGATGGACAGCGACGACGTATTGCTGGCCAGAATGGTCTCTGGAGGACAGAGTCCATCCAGCTGGGCAAACAGCTTTTTCTTCAGATCAAGATCTTCTGTGGCGGCCTCCACCACAACCTGCGAGCCCTTAACCGCCTCAATATCGGCACTGGTCTCTATGCGAGCGAGAGCCTTCTCCATATCATCGGCGCCGATGATCTCCTTTTTAACCTGCCGTTCCATGTTCTTCTTGACGACGGTCATGGCCCTATCTAAGACTTCCTGAGTCACGTCGGTCAGGATCACATCGTGCCCCGAGAGGGCACAGACGTGAGCGATGCCGTTTCCCATGGTTCCAGCGCCGACGATGCCGATCCGGGAGATGGTCATTGTCCTTCCTCCTTGAAAAGCCGTTAATCGTGGATCGTTAATCGTGAATCGTGAAAACCATAATTGCAATTGGCAATGGCAGTAGCAATAAAAGAGTGTAAGCTACTACTGCCGACTATTTTCTTATTGCCATTGCCATTTTCATTTGTCTCTAAAGTAGCTCCACACACATGGCCACGGCGTTTCCACCGCCAAGACACAGAGTGGCCAGGCCGACCTTCTTGCTCCGGTCGGCCAGGGCGTACAGCAGGGTCACCAACACACGGGTGCCGCTGGCCCCGATGGGATGACCCAAGGCGATGGCTCCACCATTGACGTTGACGCGATCCCAATCCCATCCCAGCTCTTTTCCATCGGCCAGGGCCTGGGCACTGAAGGCCTCATTGGCCTCGATGAGGTCGAAATCGCCGATGGTCATCTTCAGCTTGGCCATTAACTTCTTTACCGCCACTACCGGTGAATAAAACAGCCACTTGGGCTCGGTGCCGCCGGTGGCGTAACCCCGGATGATGGCCATTGGCTTGACGCCCAGCTTTTCGGCCTTCTCCCTGGCCATGACCACCACCGCCGCCGCTCCGTCGCTGAGGCCCGGTGAGTTTCCGGCGGTTAACATGCCGTCTTTCTTGAAGGCCGGCCGCAGCTTGCCTAACCGCTCTAACTTCGTGTTGGCCCGGGGGGTCTCATCGGTGTCGAAAATGATCGGCTCCCCTTTCCTCTGGGGGATCTCCACGGAGAGGATCTCCTCCTTGAACTTGCCCCCCTCAATGGCTTTGACAGCCTTCATCTGGCTATCGTAGGCATATCGATCCAGCTCCTCCCGGGTAAGCTTACTCTTCTCGGCGGTCAGCTCCGCCGCCATCCCCATGTGAAAGTCGTTGAAGGAATCCCACAAGCCGTCCAATATCATGCCATCCTTCAACTTCTGATCCCCGAACTTGAATCCCTTTCTGGCACCATGCAGTACATAGGGGGCGTTGCTCATGCTCTCCATCCCTCCAGCCACGATCACGTCCAGATCGCCCAGCCGAATGGCTTGCGCGGCAAGCTCCACGGCCTTCAGGCCAGACCCGCAGACTTTGTTGATGGTCATGGCGCCCGCCTCTGGGGGAATGCCGCCACCAATGGCCGCCTGCCGTCCAGGGGCTTGGCCGCAACCACCCTGCAACACCTGGCCCATGATTACCTCTTGTACCTCTTTAGGATCGATGCTGGCCCTGTTGACAGCCTCATTGATGACCATGGCGCCCAGTTGCGGGGCGGTGAAAGATGAAAGGGAGCCCAGGAAATTTCCGGTGGGCGTCCTGACGGCGCTGATGATGACAGCGTCTCGCGGCTTTGTGTCCATTGCATACCTCCTACCAGAAAGTGAATCTTTTCACAATCGACAATATACTAAAACAACAACTTCCTTCATAGAAGAAAATTTGCGTTGGCTATACCCGCCTTTGAATGATTCCCCTGAATCTCCTCAGTTCTTTCCTGGGTGTATCTCGTTCAAATTCATTCTTGAAATGGAGCCCGACCCTCTGGTTCTGTCCTCATTTTTCTGGAGATTGTTCAGCAGCCAATTGCTGGACCAAATGGGTGACCAACTTTGCGGAATTGCGAGCCGCTATTTTGTAGAATTCTCTGTAATCTTGCTCGGCATCTTCATCAGATGTATCGCTGAGAGAACGAACTATAAGACATGAAACACCCTGCTGCCAACATATTTGAGCGATGGCTGCCCCCTCCATCTCTACTGCGTCAGCCTGAAAACTTTCGCGTAACTCGATTTTCTTGGGAGAGGAGGAAACAAACACATCCCCCGTCACAATGATCCCCCTGATGACTTTGGGAAGCCTGCTAATTCCGCTGGTCTCTATCTTCTCAAATTGAACTTTTTTGTTCGCTGTCTCTGCCAGGGTTAAAAGCCGAGCGTCTGCGGCGAAGAAAACTGGATTTCTCTCTCCAGTTATCGGATTGCGCACTCCCCAATTCTGGAGCCCATCCGTAGTAATGCTGCCCAGATCATGCTGCGCCGTCTTCGCAGCGATGACGATATCTCCAGGGAGCAAATCGGGATTTATCCCGCCGGCTATTCCTGTAAATATCACTTCGCTCGGTTTAAAGTGCTCGATAAGGAGAGTCGTAACCATGGCGGCATTCACCTTGCCCGCTCCGGTTCGGGCCAGAACGATTTGCCGACCTTTTATCTCGCCGGATATGAACTGTATTCCCTCAATGTACTGTTCCCTGGCATTGGTGACCTGGCCCTCAAGCAACATGATCTCCTCAGTTAACGCCCCCAGTATTCCAGTGACAGGCCCCTCTTCCGCGAAACACAGGTCACCGACCAATAGGAAAAAAGAGAGGCATATCGTTACTATGAACTTTATGCACTGCATGATCCTTCAGCATCCCTCTCGAAGACCGTGGATGGTTTATCGGCTTCGAAGCTCGTTACGTGAATCGTGATTCGTGAATCGTAAGTCGTTTTAAGAAAGGATCTTAAGATTTAGGACCCCACCTCCGCTTCAAAAATAGCACATCTAGATTTCTCACGGTATTTCCCAAATCCTGACTGGGCTGAGTAGGAAAAGGCAAATCTCCAATCGCCAATTTTCAATTTTCAAGCTTTTTGCATCGAGTCTCGGATTTCCACGAATCGCAAGTATCTACTCCTCCAATTCCAGCTCCACGATGGGCTGTCCCGCGTCCACCAAATCTCCCGGGCTGGCGCAAATCTTCCTCACACGGGCCCGCCGTGGCGACTTGAGCTCGTTCTCCATCTTCATGGCCTCAACGATGGCCAGGGTCTGGCTTCGTTCCACGATCTCTCCCTGGAGAACATGAATCTTGACCACCTGGCCGGGCATGGGAGATACGACCGCAGAGGCAGCAGGAGCGGATTGCATTTGAAGGAAGGCCTGATCCTTTGGCAATTCCCGGACTTCCTCTACACGAAACTGCTTTCCATCGATGGAGATGTATCTGAATTCTCTATCCCTGGCCAGATAGACTGTCAAGGAGCGATTTCCTAATTTTAGAGAGAGGCAGTTATCCGATATAGGCCACGCGTCAGCCTCCAACTGCCGCCCACCCATCTGCACGCGCCAGCGACCTGACTCACAGGCTAATGATACCCGGTGAACCTTTCCCTCGATGCTGAACTGAAACGATCTGCCCGCAGTTTTTGCCATGGTGTGTTCGCCTTTCAAAGTTCAGGGCTCTAAGGGTATAAAGCCTCTCCTACAGGGCCTCTACCCCTAAAGCCCCCCAATCCTCCACCCACCTCCCATCTGCCAAGGGCTAATTTTTCTCTCCCTGACGGGTAAGCCTTCCTTCTGAGCCCGGCTTTTCCCCTGAGCATCCACAGCCGCGCCAAGAAGAATGGCCTCTAAGAGGTCTTGGTCCAGCTCCTGTTTCCATGGCAGCATGTATTTTTCTAAAAAATCGGTGCGGGTGTTGCCGGCCACGAATTCCGGTTGGGAGACGATGTCCTGCAGGAAACCGACACTGGTTTGAATTCCCAGGATGACCATCTCCTGGAGAGCGGAGAGCATTCTGCGGCGCGCTTCCTCTCGATCTATACCCCAGGCAATCACTTTCGACAGAATGGGATCGTAGTGAACGGGCACCTGGCATCCCGAGTATATGCCGCAATCATGCCTTACTCCAGGGCCTCCAGGTTCGCGCAAGAAGAGCACCCGGCCGGAGGAAGGCATGAAACCATTGGTCGGGTCCTCTGCGTAAATACGGCATTCGATAGCATGACCAAACCGGTTCACATCCCTTTGCTGAAAGTTCAGTTTTCGGCCCGAGGCGATGAAAATTTGCTGTTTGACCAGGTCTACCCCTGTGGTCAGCTCGGTCACTGGGTGCTCCACCTGAAGTCTGGCGTTTACTTCTAAGAAGTAAAAATGGCCTTCGTCGTCCATAAGAAATTCCACTGTCCCAGCGTTGGTGTACCTGGCAGTTTTTATGACAGCTATGGCGGCCTCTCCCATCTCGGCCCGGAGAGCATCGTCCAATGCCACCGAGGGTGCTTCCTCGACGATCTTCTGATGCCTGCGCTGAATGGAGCACTCGCGCTCGAAGAGGTGGACCACGTTGCCCTCTTTGTCAGCTAACATCTGAAACTCAATATGCCGCGGCGCTGGAAGGTATTTCTCCAAATAGACGGATTCATCTCCAAAAGCCCCCTTGGCCTCGCGCTTGCCGGCCTCCACGGCCTGGGCCAGCTCCTCAGGGCAGGCGATCACTCTCATTCCTTTACCACCGCCTCCCGCTGACGCTTTGAGCAGAACGGGATAACCGATCTGTTCCGCCTCGGCCAAAAAATGACCTATGTCCGACCCTTTTTCTTTCATCCCGGGGATGATCGGGATGCCCGCCCGGCTCATGGTCACCCGAGAGGCCACCTTATCTCCGACCAACGCCAGGGCGCGGGAGTCCGGTCCGATGAAGATCACGTTCTCCTTCTCACACCGTCTGGCGAAATCGGCGTTCTCGGCCAAAAAACCATAGCCGGGATGGATGGCCTGGGCTTTGGATTTCCTGGCGACGGCCAAGATGGCATCCATGTTCAGGTAGCTCTCCAAAGGAGCTGGGGGACCAACACACAGGGCTTCATCGGCCATCTGGACGTGCAAGGACTCCCTGTCCACCTCAGAATAGATGGCCACGGTGGAGATGCCCAGCTCTCGACAGGCTCTAATTACCCTCACGGCGATCTCGCCCCGATTTGCGACTAGCACTTTTTTCAGTTTCATGGCTCTCGCCCGGAAAGGATTAGCGTTTCCCCCCGCCAGGTTTGGTTTTTTCCATTTCCTGCATTAGTTTCAGGCTCTGTTGCGCGATCTTGAGTACTTCCTCTGCCTCCCGTGGGTCTTCAAGCACGATCTCCAAAGCTCTTATGGCCGCTGAGCCACCGATATTTCCCAAAATTCTAGATGAACGTACCCGGACAAAATCATGCTCGCTGCCCAGGGCTTCAACGAGAGCCTTCACCGCCTTCTGACCGAAGTTATTCAGGGCATTCTCAGCATGTTCCCGCACCGTCCAGTAAGGATCGTTCAAGGCCTCGATGAGAATGGGGATGGAGGAGACATTTAAAAGGCGCCCTAAGGCCCTGGCCGCCTCGGCCCTGACCTCCAAGGATCTATCAGAGACCAGCAACTCGTTGATGGCTTTGGCCACGCGAGGACTCCTGCCGCCTATAATTCCTAAAACCCGTGTGCTGCCTCGACGAAGTTCCTCGTACTGCGAACCGAGAACGCCCAGGAGCGGGTTAATGGCCCGACTGTCGCGAAGTTTTCCCAGCACCAAGATGGCGGCCTTTCGGACATCCTGGTTGGGATCCTTCAGGGCTTCGATGGCCATCTTCACAGCTCGGTTGCCCCCAATCTCGCCCAGGACAGTCAGGGCGTCCACTCGAGCCCAAGCAGCACAGGCGATCTTCTCCAGGGCGTCCTGCACCGTCTCCACAACAGGGCTTTCCGGCAAATCCAGGAGTGACTTGAGAGCTGGAACGGCCCGGGAGTCCTTGAGCTCTCCCAATGCACGAATAAGGCGCAATCGAACCCTTAGGTTGCCGGTGGCCAACAGCTCCTCAACGAGAGGCTGGACGGGAAACCGGGGCGGGCTGAGGATCTCGGCCAGTTGATCGGTGACGTCCTGACCGATTTCCACCAGGGCCTCCGCTGCGGCCCGGCGAACCACAAAATAGCTATTTCCTAGATTGTTCATGGCCGGGACGATGGCCCGGGGATCCTTGAGCTTGCCCAGGGAAACCAGGATATTTTTGCGGAGAATTCTGCTTTTATTATGCTCCAGAGCGTCGATGAGCGAGGGAACTGCCTCGCAGCCGATCTTGATCAGCGCTTCGACCGCCCGCTGGCAAACGCCCTTGTCGCTATCTCCCAAACGGGCCACCAGGAGCTCAATAGCTCTGAGATCACCAATTTCGCCCAGGGATTGTGTCACCGCAGAGCGCACCTCCCTTTCGGGATCATCGATGGCTCTGAGAAGTGCGGGAACGAATTCGGCCTCGTTCAGCTCCCCCATGACCTTGGCCACGGCCCTGCGCACCCGAGGGCTGGCAGAGAAAAGGTGCTCTTCCAAAAGATCGCGAGAAACCTCACCCATTCTGCTCAAGGCTTTGGCGACAGCCTCGTATACCTGTTCGTCCTCGGTACTCAGCAAGCGTATGAGCCGCTTTACGACCTCCTCACCACCTTCCTCCATCAGTACCCGAACAGCCTCCACCAGAGCCACGGCGGCGGCGTTGCGCACGGCCCAGTCCTGGTCCTCCAGCATGTTTACCAGGGGATCGATGGCCCTCGTTCCACCCAACTTCCCCAGAGCTAACACCGTTGCCCATCGCACATCGGCGTTCCGAGAGGAAAGCAATTTGGGCTTCAGCAGATCCTCAATGACGGATGCATCTCGAATCTTAGCCAGGGAAATCACCACCGCCTGAAGCACATCATCGTCTGGATCTTTAAGGCCCTGTTTCAGCGCGACGACGGCCTCTTTGCCCGAGAGCCTCCCCAGGGCTAAGGCTGCTCTGCGTCTCTCTGCCCAATCCACATCCTGGCATAGTTGACGAATCAAATTTGCGATCTTATCGCGCATCCCCTATACCCTCTCGATGACGCCCTCACACCCCTCCCCCAGCCGTAGCCCCGTCACGATGCTGTGACAGTCTATGTTGGCCAAGAGCTTGACTGCGGCCCGAAAACAACCGATACGGGGACAGGTTAGGTCCCTCAAGGTGAATCCTTTTTCCAACAAATCTTTGCAACTCTCCACATAGGGACATAAGGCTACTTTCACCTCCAACTTGCTAGGCCTGACCTCCTTCAACTCAAACTGGCTGGCGTCTTTGAATAGTCCCGCCTTCACGCCTAGCTCGATGTAGCTCTCCACGGCCTCCTTGATGCTGTTGCCCTTACGGGCTCGCAGACCATATTCGTCCTCCAGGACCCGCAAGAATTCTTCGGTGGCGTATTCATAGGCTCGGTTGCAGAACTTCCATGGTCGAGTTCCGTGAAAATCTCTTGCTGCTTGTTCCATGGCCGTCAGCCACACACGGGCCAGCATCCAACCCGCTTCTTCTAGGGGAACTTCCCTCATGTCCTCCTGTCTCCTTTCCCCGGCAATATGTGCATCGCCTTCACTTTTCGGATTCCTCAATGAGGCCCAATCGGAGGAGCTCTTGGTGTAAGGCCTCGGAACTTATCAGCCTGCCGATCTTCTCGCTGAGGTTAGCCGAAAGGGTTTTCATGTCCATCTCGGTGTTAACCGCCCAGATGCGCAGCAGCTCAAGCCGATCGTCCCGGGTCAAACTGGCCAGTTCTGCGGACACCGTCTCCTCCAGGGTCTCCAGCTTCCGCTGCTCGGCCAGCAAAATTCTCTTGGTATCCCGAGCGATGGCCAACTCTTCGTCGGTGGGAATGACCAACACTTTCACTCGGCCGGAGCTGATGATGCGCTGGTTGGCAGCGTTTTTCTTTGGATCAAGGGAGATGCCTAAAAATTCCAGCCCTTGACACGAATTCTCTCTCACCACAGAAGAGTTCTCTCCAATCCCACCGGTGAAGACCACCGCATCCAGACCGCCCATCTCGGCAGCGTAAGCCCCGATGTACTTCTTCACCCGCTGACAGAACAGATCGATGGCCAGCCTGTGTTGAGCACTTCCGGCCTCGGCTTCCTCCAAAATCTCCCGAAAATCGCTGGAGGTCTCGGTGATCCCCAAAAGGCCGCTTCGTTTATTGAGCAAAGCATTCACCTCATCAGGTGAAAGCCCTTCCCTTTCCATCACATACAGCACCAGGGCGGGGTCCAGGTCACCACATCGAGTGCCCATGAGCAGCCCCTCAAGAGGGGTGAAACCCATAGAGGAATCGATGGACAGACCCTGTTTGACGGCCGCTGCGCTGGCTCCATTTCCCAGATGGCAGGTCACTATTAACAGCTCCTTGAGGGATTTCTTTAAAACCTCGGCAGCCCGACGGGCCACATATCTATGCGAGGTTCCGTGGAAGCCATATCGCCTGATGTGCAGCTTTCTGTAGAGAGCGTATGGCAGCCCGTAGATGTAGGAGATGGGAGACATGGTCTGGTGAAATGCGGTATCAAAGACGGCCACATGCTTGACATGGGGCAATAGCCGCTGACAGACCTCGATTCCCTTTAAGTTATGTGGATTGTGCAATGGCGCAAATTCGATGCATTCCCGAATGCTCTTGAGAACTTGTTCGTCGATGAGCACGGACCCGGCGAATTTCTCCCCGCCATGGACCGTTCGATGGCCCACCCCGGCGATCTCGGATTTGTCCTTGATAACGCCGTAGCGGGAATGCATCATGGTGGCGATGGCCAGGTTGATGGCTGCGTTGTGATCCAGAACCTCTTGCACTTCCTTGATTTCTGGTTTCTTCGCTGGGCGATAGCGCAAAAGGGCATTGGCAGAGCCGATCTTCTCCACAACGCCCCGGCACAAAAGACGTTCCGGATCCATCTCCACCAGCTGAAACTTCACCGAAGAGCTGCCACAATTCAGAACCAGTATTTTCATAAAAGACTCCTCAAAAGCAAAAGATTCTGTAGTGAGCTCGCCCAAAGATCCAGGAAATCAGCGCTGAATTTATCTTCCGTAATCCCTCATTCTCTGGCCCATCTGGGTTTTCTCTTCTCTAGGAAGGCCGACATTCCCTCCTGGCCTTCCGGGCTCACCCTCAAGGAGGCGATGACCTCGGCAGTATAAGCTTTGGCTTCCTCAAAGCTCATGCCCGGGATTTTTCGCAGGATCTCTTTGCATGTATTCAGGGCCTTAGGTCCACTGGTCAAGAGTTGGGACACACGCTCCTGTACGGCTCTGTCCAGATCCTCCAAGGGCACCACCTCGTTGACCAATCCAAACCGTAAGGCTCTTTCGGCCGTTAACCTCTCCCCCGTTATGAAGAACTCACGGCAGGTGCTCTCACCCACTCGCCGGATCACATAGGGGGAGATAACTGCTGGAACCAGACCCAGCTTAACCTCACTGAGGCTGAACTTGGCCGTCTGGGCGGCTATGGCCAGGTCACAGGCGGCCATGAGACCGGTGCCTCCTCCAATGGCGGCGCCGTTCACCCGGGCGATGGTGGGCAAAGGCAAGGCATAGATGGCATACATCAGCTCAGCCAGCGATTTTGATTCTTGCACATTATCCTCAAAAGAGTAGTCCTTCACCTTTCTCATCCAATTCAGATCGGCCCCGGCGCAGAAGGATTTTCCCTGACCGGTGAGGATCACGACCCGTATCTTGGCATCTTGGCACACGGCAGCGAAGGCATGGCCAAGCTCCTGAACCATGACCTCGTTGAAGGCATTATGCACCTGGGGCCGGTTTAGGACCAGGCGAACGATTGAGCCCTCCCGGGAGAAGAGGATGGTTTCGTAGCTCTGTCGATCAGTCATAGATATTTTCCCCGCAAAAGTTTTCAGAAAATTGGAGGTTTGTGAGCGGGAGTCTCGGATCGACGACCCCTACCTCCTTGAATCCCTTCTTTGCGAAATCCCCCAATTCTCTTATATGATCGTCTTCCCCCAATAGGTTCGACGAAGTTAATCTCTGTGCACCTCCAGCAACCCATCCACGAAGGCTGCGGGAAGACGCAACATTCTGTAATAACCCTGGCGGTGCCTACCTATGACAACTGGATTCAACCACTCCCACACCAATTCTCCCTCGTGGGTCACTTCGAATACTCGCCCTTGATCACTTTCAGAGATGAAGGTGTTCCCGTTGGGAAGTCGCTGGGCTGCGCCTTTTCTGCAGGAGTAAAAATCATCTGGCGGATCCGCCATGTACTCCCACACAATGTACTCAGCAAGGGGATCTAGCTCCACCACCCTGGAGTACCTGCGCTGGGTGCCATTGTCGAATACGAGAATGTGACCATTTGGTAACATCGTCGGATGGTGTGGCTCCTCCAGATTACCCTCGCCCCAGGCCCACAGGACGCGGTAGGTGTCTTTCTCCAACACGGCGATTTGGTTCACATTTCGGAAACAGACCAGCAAATTGCCCCGCTGAAAGCGCCCATCTTTCTCTCCCAAGTCGTTATCCGGAATTATGTTGACTGTATTCATGTGAAAATATTCTAAGTCTCGATGCACACGCAGCCTCCCGGGCGAAGCCGAGATTTTGCTCTCGGGAGGTGAGCTGCCACGGGTGCTGTCGAGGACAGTGTCCAGAAACGACCTGGTGTCGAGAACGCCTTTGAGTTGGGCCAAATTTTTATATGAAGACCACCTATCCAGCTCCTCTCCCTTGGCACTTATATGCACCAGAGCATCGAACCACACTTGCTTGTCTCTGTGTGCCCAGCGCTCCTTCACGATGGCGTAGAACGAACCATCTGGCGCCTGAGCCACGTCATGGTGGGCCGACATCTTCTTTCTCCATATTAGGTCTGAATCCCAGTTAAGCCGGAGCAAATCTCCAACTTTTATGACCATCAGATCTCCGTTCTCCAACAAGACGGCGTGGTCGGCGATGACACCGCCCCTAGAGGAGTATTCCCAGCGATGCACTTCTTGCCCCATCATGTCCAACAAGAACGCCTTCCCAGAGTGGTTGGTACAGTAAAAGTTGTAGCCAGCATAGCTCTTCTCCGGATCATAGAGAACAACCCCAGCCTCGTTCGCATCGACGAGGTCTTCGGAGTGGGAAATATAGGGTACGGAGCGTAGCATCTCTAACCGCTGATACCAGTCCGGCTTTTTCGAGGTAGCCTCATCGGCTAAGGTCCCAAATGGAATGGACAGGAGGAACAAGCCCGGCATAACCATCCTCATCAGTGTTCGCGTGTGACCGTAAAAGTTCATTCCCACCACCTCCACCTCTGCTGCAGCTTGTCCACCTGGGCTTTGGGCAGGCGCGTCAACCTGTAGAGGGTCTCGCGGCGCCCATCTCTGATGGACGGATTTAACCAGGTCCACACCACTTCTCCCTGCTGGGTCACCTCGAAAACATGCCCTTTATCGCTTTCACAGATGAGCGTATTCCCATTGGGAAGCCGCTGGGCTGAACCTCTGCCAAAGGAAAAAAAATCCTCCGGTGGCTCCGCCATGTACTCCCAGACAATGGCCCCGGCTACGGGATCCAGCTCCACCACCCGGGAGTATTCGCGCTCGACTCCATTGTCGAATATCAGGATATGGCCGTCTTCCAGCATCGTCGGATGATGGGGCCACTGCAACTGGCCCTCGCCCCAGGCCCACAGGACGCGGTAGGTGCCCTTTTCCAACACAGCGATCTGGTTGACATTCCGGAAACAGACCAACAAATTTCCCATCTGAAATCGCGAATCTCTTTCTCCTAATCCAGTAGCCGGGAGCACGCCGATGGTATTGGTGTGAAAGTAGTCCAGGCCACCACGACGCAGGGCCAACTCCTTCTTAACTTCAGCCGACCTCCTGTCCTCCTGCGATGGGTCACTTTGGAGGTGTACGTGAAAGCGGCCGATTTCCTTGCCACTATGCGTTTTTGTTTTCTTAACCACGTCCGGCTTCCTATCCTCTGGCGACCAGACACAGAGGGCGCTGTCCAGAATGGAGTCCAGAAACGACCTCGTGTCCAGAACGCTCTTGATCTCGGCCAAATGATCGTAAGTGTTCCACCTATCGATTTCCTCTCCGTCCGGCGTCAAATGCACTATAGCGTCGACCCTCACCCTCATCCCCCTGTGAGTTATGTACTCTCGGACGGCGACATAAAAGGATCCATCAGGTGCTGGAGCCACGTCATGATGCACCGCCAGTTCCTTTTTCCAGATCAGCTTCGAGTCCCAGTCGAGGCGGAACAGTTCCTGAAACATTTTGATGACTACTAAATCTCCGTTCTCCAACATAACGGCGTGCTCGGAGCCGCTGATCTCTTTCTGGGGGATATATGTCCATCTGTGCACCACCTGGCCGTCAATGTCCAACAACAAAGCCTCGCCGGATGAGCTGGTGCAGTAAAGATTATAGCCTTCACAGGCTTTCTCTGGATCATAGAACAAAACGCCAGCTTCGCTCTCATTGGCCATGGATTCGGTCAAACTAACATAGGGCATAGAACGGAGCATTTCCAGCTGCTTTTTCCAACCTTCTGGCTTCTTCGAGGTCCGTTCGTCGCCCCGGATGCTCGTTGAAACCGAGATCAGAACCAGGCTCAGCACAACTATCCTCACCAGTCTCCGCTTGTAACTGCAAAAGCTCATTCCCGCCGCCATTACCTTTTCATAAACCTGTCCACCTGTTCTTCAGGAACGCGCGTCATCCTATAGACAGTAGCGCGGCTCTGCTTACCGACCATCGGACTTAACCACTTCCACACCATTTCCCCATCCATGGTCACCTCGAAAGCCCGCCCCTTATTACTCTCACAGATGAGCGTATTCCCGTTGGGAAGCCGCTGAGTCGAACCTCTGTCGTATGAGTAAAAATCCTCAGGCACCTCTGCCATGTACTCCCAGACAATAGCCTCTGTCACGGGGTCCAGCTCCACTACTCGGGAGTATTTGCGCTTGATGCCATTGTCGAAGATGAGTATATGACCATTGGGCAGCATCGTCGGTTGGTGTGGCCATTCCAATTGACCCTCGCCCCAAGCCCAGAGCACACGATAGGTATCCTTTTCCAACACAGCTATCTGGTTTACGTTCCGGAAACAGACCAGCAAATTACCCATCTGAAATCGTGAATCTTTTCTTCCCAAAGGTGTGGCCGGGAGTAGATTCACAGTATTCATGTGAAAGTAATCGCGTTGGTAGCGGGACAGTATCCTGTACTCAGCTTCATCAAAGTTTTCACCCCTTTCCGACCAGTCAGCAAGAAGACCATCCAGAGCTGTGTCCAGAAACGACCTGGTGTCGAGAACGTTCCTGATGTCAGCCAAATGATCATAGGTGGACCACATATCGATTTCTTCGCCGTCCGCCGTCATATGCACAAGGGTGTCGAACAACACTGACAATCCCCTGTGGGTTTTAGTCTCTTGAACGATGACGTAAAACGAGCCATCAGGTGCTGGAGCCACATCATGATGCACCGCCAGTGTCCTTCTCCAGATTAGCTCCGAGTCCCAATTGATCCGAAGCAGCCCCATCAATTTCACTATGATCAGCTCTCCGCTTTCCAGCATGACGGCATGACGGGAGAAGTTGCCCTGTAATCGCGGATAAGTCCATCGGTGTACCACTCGGCCCTCCATGTCCAGCAAAAAAACCTCTCCAGACGACCAGGCGCAGTATAAGTTATATCCGCTATAGGCCTTCTCTGGATTATAGAGCACCACGCCGGTGTCGGTCTCATCAACGGCGGTTTCGGAGTAACCAACATAAGGCACAGAGCGGAGCATCTCCAGCCGCCTTATCCACTCTTCGGATTTCCTCGAGGTTTCTTCGTCAGCCCGGCTGCTCGTTGAGATTAAGACCAGACTCAAAACCAGCAAGAGTATCGTCGCAAACTCGACGGTTCGTATACTCTCCAGCTATTTGCTCCTCAGGTTGTGAGTTGTGGCTTTCTGATTAACGGGCACAAATGTCCATCGCATCGCTACATTCGAAAGACTCCGAATCGATGTTCGGGGATGGGAGCGTTGAGGGACATGCTAATCCCCAATCCTAAGGCCATCCGGGTATCGAGAGGATCCAGGATGCCATCGTCCCACAGACGGGCGGTGCTGATATAGGCGCTGCTCTCTTCCTCGTACTTCTTGAGAATAGGAGCCTTGAACTTCTCCTGTTCCTTCGAGCTCATGGTCTGGCCCTTCTTTCTTAACTTTTCAAGCTTGACAGTCAACAGAACGTTGGCCGCTTGCTCACCCCCCATCACGCAGATCTTGGCGTTGGGCCACATCCACAGCAACCGGGGATCATAAGCTCTTCCGCACATCCCATAATTGCCAGCTCCGTATGATCCACCCACGATGACCGTGAACTTGGGTACGTCGGCGTTGGCCACAGCATGAACCAGTTTGGCCCCGTCCTTGGCGATGCCTCCATGCTCGTATTGTTTGCCCACGATGAAGCCTGTGATGTTCTGGAGAAAAAGCAGTGGAATTTTGCGCACAGCGCACATGCTGACGAAATGAGCCCCTTTCAAGGAGCTCTCCGAGAAGAGAACGCCGTTATTACCCAGAATACCCACCGGGTAGCCCATGATGCGGGCAAAGCCGGTGACCAAGGTGGGCCCATACAGCTCCTTGAATTCGTGAAACTCGCTGCCATCCACCAAGCGAGCGATGATTTCCTTAATATTGAAAGGCTTACGCAGATCTCTGGGGATAATCCCATACATCTCCTCTGGATCGTAGAAGGGGTCCCTGGATTCAGTGGTCTCTAGTTGATGCTTGAGGGGAGTATTTAGATTTTGGACGATGTTACGGCAGATCTGAATGGCGTGCTCGTCGTTGAGGGCATAATGGTCCGAGACTCCCGAGATGCGGCAGTGGACGTCCGCTCCACCCAACTCCTCCTCCGTCACTTGCTCTTTGGTGGCCGCCTTGACCAGGGGTGGGCCTCCGATGAAAATGGTCCCCTGCTCTTTAACTATGATCGTCTCGTCGCTCATAGCCGGAACGTATGCACCTCCCGCCGTGCAGGAACCCATCACTACAGAGATCTGAGGGATGTTTAGCGCAGACAACCGAGCCTGGTTGTAAAAAATGCGGCCAAAGTGCTCCTTGTCGGGAAAGGTGCCCGCCTGCAAGGGGAGAAATATGCCCCCGGAGTCAACCAAGTAGATGCAGGGCAGGCGATTCTCCAAAGCCACTTCCTGAGCACGAACGTGCTTCTTGATGGTCATCGGCACGTAGGTGCCGCCCTTGACCGTGGCGTCGTTGGCCACCACCAATACCTCTCGGCCGCGAATCACTCCCACCCCGGTGATTATTCCGGCACTGGGGAAACCATCATCGTACATCCCGTAAGCAGCCAGAGGGCTAAATTCTAAAAAAGGCGTATCCGGATCGAAGAGCTTGTTCAGTCGCTCCCGGGCTGTGAGCTTGCCCCGCTCCTCGTGCTTTTTGTGGGCAGCTGGAGGGCCTCCTTTCTGGATTTTCTCCAGCCGCTCCTTGTACTCCGCCACCAGCTTGAGCGTGTGGTCGCGATTTTCCTTGAACTCACGACTTTTGACATCCACTTTGCTCTCGACGCGAAACATCCCATCTCTCCCCTTGCTGGTTTGCCGTTAGGAAACGATTGGGACGCACTTGTACCCATAACAGATGATTCCCGCCTGGCCCTCGTCCCGAATCCGACGAAATTCTACCTTGACGTTCTGCCCGATCTTTATAGAATCCAAAGGACAGTCGGCGATCTGGGCTGTGAGCCTGGTGCCTCCTTTCAGCTCCACGACCGCCACCGCGTAAGGAGCCTCGTCAGAAAACGGAGTCGGCGCCACGCGGATCACCGTGTAGGTCAGAACCGTTCCCGTATCGGGCAATCTCACCGTCTCGAACTCTCGCGAACTGCAGCTGGGGCAGACAAGTCTCGGCGGAAAGGCTATCCGGCTACATTTTTTGCATTTTCCGGCCTCCAGCCGATATCGCTGAGGGATCTCCCGCCAATATCTCGCTGACGTTGACAATGCTGCCTCCTTCCAATGGCTTATTGTTCAATAGATTTTCGCTAAGTTCAGATCATTTAAATTTCTCACTCACAACTGGAAACGCCTTCTTAGCTCACTCTCCTTTTGCTTCGCACAGCAGATCTGCGCTTCTACACCAGGGCAGATCCAGCTGACACCCCTGGAACAAAAAGCAAGTTCTTTTGCAGATCGAAACGAGCATGAGCATCACTGGTACTTCTATTAAGACGCCGACCACCGTCGCCAATGCTGCCCCTGAAGAGAGTCCGAAAAGCATCGCTGCCGTCGCGATGGCCACTTCAAAATGGTTGGAAGCCCCAATCATAGCAGCGGGGGCGGCGTCGTGATAGGAAAACCTCAGCAAGCGAGCCAAACCATATCCCAAACCGAAAATGAAGATGGTCTGGATGAAAAGCGGGATGGCAATCCACAATATGGTAAAAGGATTCGCTACGATAATTTCCCCTTTTAAGGAGAACAGAACCACCAGGGTGGCCAGCAGAGCAACGATGCTCACCGGTGTAAGCCAATGCAAAAACTTCTCATTAAACCATTCTAGACCTTTTAATGTGATGATCCACTTCCGTGAAAGGTATCCTGTCACCAATGGTAAGGCCACATAGATGGCCACTGAAAGCAAAATCGTTTGCCACGGTATGGGCATCGCGTTGACACCAAGCAGAAAGCCTCCCAATGGTGCATATAGGAAGAGCATGGCCAATGAGTTGATGGCAGACATCACCAAAGCATGAGCCACATTGCCCCTGGCCAAATAACTCCACATCAGAACCATGGCCGTGCAGGGAGCCACTCCTAACAAAATGGTGCCGGAAATATAACTTCGCCACAACTCCACTTCTTGCCCCGTTTTAATTATTTCTGTCCCGGGCAGAAAGCCCTTGAGAAGGTGCCCCAAGAACAATGTGGCGATGAGAAACATGGTAAAAGGCTTAATCGTCCAGTTGATAAAAAGGGTCAGAGCAACTGGCTTCGGTGTTTTAACGGCCTTTACTATTTGCCCAAAATCTATCTTGACCATGATGGGATACATCATGAAGAACAGGCAAATCGCGATGGGAATGGACACTTGATATACCGAAAGAGAGTCCAGTTTAATGGCGATCTCTGGAGCGAGTTTTCCCAAAACGATGCCGGCTCCAATACAAAGCAAAACCCAGAGGGTCAAATTCTTCTCAAAAATCGACAGATTTCTTTTCTCTACCGCCATGTTATTCTCTGCTTCCATCTAAGCAAATTGGACGTGGGTGATAATGTGACAAGATTAAACCGAGATGCCTTATTTATAGCCCTAACCCCTTCGAAAGATATGCACCGCGGTGCTGCCGCCAGTGCCACCCATGTTCTGGCTTAGACCCAGCCTGGCTCCCTCCACCTGCCGCTCTCCGGCATCGCCGCGAAGCTGCTTCACGATCTCAATGGCCTGAGCCACGCCGGTGGCTCCCACCGGATGCCCCTTGGCTTTCAGCCCGCCGCTGGTGTTCACGGGAATCTTGCCCCCCAATGCGGTTAGGCCGCTCTCGGCCGCCTTCCCACCTTGGCCTTTCTCCACCAAGCCCAGGGCCTCTATAACGCAGATCTCGGCGATGGTGAAACAGTCGTGTACCTCGGCCAACTGCAGATCGCTGGGGCCCACGCCGGCCATCTGGAAAGCTCTCTCCGAAGCCATGGCGGTGGCGCTCAACCAGGTCAGGTCCTTCCGCGAATGCAGGGCGATGGTATCGGTAGCCTGTCCCGAGCCGATGATCTGGACCATGGGCTTTGTGCTCATCTTCCTGGCCATCTCCACCGGGCAGAGGATAACCGCCGCCGCCCCATCGGTGATGGGGGAGCAGTCCAGAATCCTCAAAGGGTCAGCCACCAGCACGGAGTTGAGCACGGCTTCCACAGTGACCTTGAAGGGATACTGCGCCAGGGGATTCATGGAACCGTGTTGGTGATTTTTCACAGCCACCTGGGCCAGCTGCTCCCGGGTGGTTCCATAGTCGTACATGTGCCGGTGGGCCATCATGGCATAGAGACCCGGAAAGGTGATGCCCTGGTAATCTTCATATTCCTGATCGGCGGCCGTGGACAGGGCATAGGTGGCCTCACCACCGCTCACGTCTGTCATCTTCTCCACCCCGCCTACCAATACGATGTCGCTCATTCCCGACGCCACCTCGAGAAAGCCTAGACGCAAGGCCACTCCTCCAGAGGCGCAGGCCGACTCGACCCGAGTGGCTGGGATGGAAGCTACACCTAAATAGTCGGCCATAAGAGAGCCCAGGTGCTCCTGACCCACGAAAAGCCCGCTGGTCATGCATCCTACGTACATGGATTCGATGTGATCGACACCGGCATCATCGATGGCTGCAAGGGCTGCTTCCACGAAGATATCCCGCATGGACTTCTCCCAGAGCTCGCCCCATCTGTTCATGCCCACGCCGATGACGGCTACGTCTCTCATAGATTCCTCCCGGCTGAGTATTGCCTCATAGTTCTTCTCAAAAGCTTCTATGCACCTTTTTCTTTTTAGTCTTCCTCTTTGATGTCTCCTGTGGCTATCTCCTTTATCGCTCTCCTGTAACTCACTTCTCATTAGCTGTTTCCTTAAAGTGCCTCCTCTATGGCATTCTCTTCAATTTCTCTGGTAAGCAACTTCTCTACAACTTCTCTGATAAACAGAGCATGAACAACTTCGGCCACCTTCAAAGGCTGTTTTTCCTCCTTGTCGGCAAACCACTGCTTGCTCAACAGCCCGGCGATAAATTGGATCTGTTCCTCGGGATGACTGGCACCGCCATACAATCTTCCCAGCTGGCTAAAAAAAACGGGGCCACCGCTGTAGCCTTTGAAGATCTCCATATCGAAGCGAAAGGTCTTGTGCTTCTCCACGGGGAAGAGAGGATAGGAGGCGATCACGCCACCTCGTAAGATAGGAAATCCACCTTTGCCATGAACGCCGTTCTGCGATGAGTAGCCCAAACACATCAGCGCATCCCCTGGATGAATCTCATATTTCTGAAATGTCCCTTCGTCGGCCAACAAATCCAGAGAGCTTAGTGGTATGTCAACATATCGGGGCAGCGAGACACACAGGGCGGCCACATCGGCATCTTTGTGTCGAATCCACAAGGGCTTGCCGTGGCGACGAATATCAATCCACCAGGGACGCTCCTCCCACGATCCATCCCATCTCTTATCTCTCAAACCGAGTAGCGCCCGGTCATTCTGCAAGCTATCCAATAGATGATGTGAGGTGACCAGCACCGCTTTCCTGGGATCTTCTTTACATGGAAGATCAAAGACGAAGGCAGTGCCAAATAACAGCGAATCACCTGAGGTTATACCTTGCAGCTTAAAAGTGGACTCCATCAGGACTATATTCAGATCGACATACTCCTCTGCTGGGACCGTGGCATCAGCCACCGGAAACTGAGAGGGTCGCGGGCCCGTCCTCGCTGGACCTCGGGCGCAACATAGAAGGGTGAAGATAAGAAAGAGCAGAACCAAAAATATCCAGGCGAATTTATATCGTAACTGTTCCATGTTTTCAAGACCGTTCAAAAAAGAGCTCCCGGAACCGAGGAAGCGGTAAAACTCTGCGACTCGCTGGGAGCTGAGAGATTTAGAGCACAAGTTTGAGCGAGGGTTAAATGAATATGAAAAGAGAATGCTAATACAAGCAGAAACAAAATGGTGGGGAAAAAACAGGGCGGTTTCTTCTCAAGTGGTAATCGTATTAAAAAGTTGTTTCTGGCCATAAACATCACCTAGAGCTAAGGAATGAGGGCTGGGCACGAATCAGAATATGCACAACAACTTGTGGGAAGAGCTTATTATAATAACAAATTTTTGGGCTTTTGTCAATTGCGAAAGGGTGAAAAGAAGCGAATATTAGCAGGACAATGGGTGAGTACTCTTTATTATCTACCTAGCCTTTCATCTATTTCTTGCCAATGAGTCTCTTCTATCGGTTTTCGAAGAAAATGCAGGATTCTTTTTTCCTTCAGCCCGTCCCATTTCATAGCAATTGCTCTCCTAGCGGCTTGCTTAATTTCCTTCTCTGATTTTACGTCAATCACTACAATCTGGGGACCTTTAGTTCTTGGATCACAAAGCCAATCTATGATTCTTGCGTTAATACCTTTATCTCCAAAACTATATCCACTTATGACCACGCTATCGCTTTTATTCAATGATGTATGTAGTTGACAATACATATGAGTATATACGCCACTTGTATATTCTAGCATCTTATTGAACGTGCCAAGCAATATTAAATGACGGCTAGGTAAAAGCTCACGCCCTTCAGAATCCTTTATGCGGGCAATATCCGCCTTCCAAGGAATAACTATCCTGTCGTATCTCCAATCTCCATTAGGAATCCCAATTCTTCGCCAGTTTACGGATCCATGTAGCTTAAATACACGAACTTTAATCGATTCCATAGAATACTCATTTGGATTCCAATATCTGAGTTGACTCCCTGGTTCACCTTTAGGTTTGCTGAAGCCATCTGTAAATCCCACATCTTCATTATGTAGACAGCTCTCTAATACTAAATCATGATTTAAAGTAAAGATATCAACATAGGAAATACGGTCATTCCTGCAAGCAGCCATTATGCTGTTCAAGTGATCCAGACGACAGGGTTCCTTATTAAGCGAGTTCAAGGCTATGTCATGAATGTAATTAGTGACCTCTTCTGTATAATTCAGTAACTCTCCCTCAAAATCTCGAGGATTCCAAACACCCCGCCCAATTGTCTCCATAATCCGATTCTTGATTTCAGGCTTATTGAAGATTTTATCAATAAGGGGTCGAACCGCAGGATTATCATAATTACCTGATAAATTGTCACGAATTTGACTAGCCATATAGAAAAGATCTTCATAATTAGGAAATCTGCCTTTGATATAATCTTTAATTTCACCAAATAAAACATATAAATAATTTAAGTTGTGGCGAATATGGTACTCTGAATTTCGCGAATAGGCAGCTGCTTGATCTTTATCTATGAAGCGATATTCTCCATCTGAATCTCGGCATATTCCCTCACCTGAGAGTACTGTTTCAGTAATACTACCAGTTGAAGGCATCTGAGCAGGTATTGAAACTCCAGCACCAAGCAAAAAGACTATTCGCGACTTATATGTAAACTCCATTATAATCCTTTGGACTATATTTAAAGACCCAGAAGTTATTGCACTTAAGTTTCCAAAAAACTTATACCTTTTTTATACAGTTTAACACGTTTTTTTAACAATGAAATGTCATCTGGGAGATCCAGAAATTGCTCCATTTCCTCTACACTTGAGTATTTGGGTCCCTCAAAAATGTGATAAGTTAACAATTTCTCTACATATCTTTTTAGTTGATAAACTAATGACTCAATTATTTCAACAGATTGTTCTGATTCATGTACATATTTATTTCTATAATCTTTTAAAATCCTCAGAGTCTGATTGTGATAATCACGGTTTTGAAAAAAGAAAATAGCTCGTTTTATTGCATCTTTGGAGGTTTGTGGGTTAAAAGTTAGAGATTCTAATAGACTCCAAAGTTCTAAAAATGATTTATTTAGATCAGATTCATCAAGCGCTTGAGAGTATTTCAAAATCATTCTCTGCAATTCTTGCCGATATTTGCTCTTTGAGATATTTTTCCTAATAAGCTGCTCATATTTCCGCAAGTCATCCCAATCCTTGCTAATATCTTTACACGTTGAGATTTTTTCATAATTAGGCCTATACCAGAATGTTTCAGTTGCAAGTTCACCGGTCAGATTATGCAAAGTATGAAAGGGCCCTAAAATTATCTGATTTATTCTTCCTGGCTTGCCAAAAGTCATTCTAGACAAATTCACTTGGTTATAATAGAAATTCCATATTGCTCGAAGTAGATCAATTGTATCTATTGCCTTAGAACTGGCTTCATAGACTGAGCGAGCTCTAACCTTCACTATAGCAACTGTATAATCTTTCGGAAAATCGCTATGAATAAAACGACGTGCCTTTTTTGGGATTTCTCCTCTATTATATTTTTGAGGAATATATCGTTTAAATATAATGCTGCAATCTGAAATGCGAATCCACTTAAGCATCTCAAAGTATTTTATAGAAATATTTGTTATCAATAAATATGATTGTCTAACTTGCTTTTTAAACGCATTTTCTTTTTTGTTTATTTCTCTTAAAACAGTTTGCGCTGTAAATTTCTTCATTCTTCCCGCATGTTGAATAGCCTCTCTCACTATTCTTTCCTTTTCTATCTCTGGTAATACTTCTGAAAAGTTGACACACAATATTATTTGAGTAATATAATCTTCAACCCCTAATCCACTAAAAGTAGCTGCTTTACCCTTTCTGTAAGTCCGTCTGCTATTCAGTTTTTTCCTACAACTTGCGGATCATAATCTTTTTTCCATCGAGCGCACATAGTTTTTTTCCATCGAAATTAAATTTTGATATCATAGATTCTACTTTTCATTATTCCAAATCCCTTCCTCTCACCCCACCAAAACCCACCCGATCAGGAGCAAGATCAGCACAATTTCCGCCACCACGTTAAACCTCGCTCGCTGATGATCGGGTTATTTTTAAATCGAATCAGCAATCTTATTGTGATCTGGTATCTACAGATCTTTTTCTTTTGGAATTTTCAAATTATGATCAAGTTTCCTAACTTCCCACGGGGATTGTTTCTGATAATTTCCAGCTTTTAGCTCTTCCCAAAACTTCTTATGTGCAATACGAAGAACTTTCTGCACATAAAATTGTGCCCTCTTTGATTTTCGTGACCAGTCTATTTTATTCCATTCTTCCTCGCTTAACATACAACGGTCAAAAAGTCTATGATGAGTGGGACAAAGTAGAAGAACATTACCCATACCTTTCCCTCCCCTTAAACGAGAAGGAATAATATGACAAACATCTATAGCGCGGTTTTCGCCACAAATCTCACAAGGAATATTTTGCTTCAGCACAGCCTCATTTGTAAGCTTATGAAATGTTGCTCTTACGTAAGTTCCTTTTTGGAAAGGACGATTTTCAGACGGTTTAAGAAAGGTCTCCCTAAAAATTCTAAATACCTCCTCCTCTAATAAATGTATCAAAAGCAGGCTGGAACCGCCGCGATGTTCTATGGCTTTTTTCTCAAAACTACGAAATATTTTTCCCAACTCATCAAGCATAACTTGAAACTCTTCATTTGTAAGGCCAGGAGGCCTAATCTCATTTTCCTCGCTGGGCATCGGTATCCATGAGCTTATAGGATTATATTCCTCTTTTTCATCATAGCGAACCATGCTTGTTCCATCGAGAGGAACACCATACTTCTTCAAAATCCCTGGCTCGGTTAAAAAAGTTTGAACCGCTTGAACTACTTCGTTTCTTAATCGAATGAATGCATTCGGCTCAGCTCTGTACGTTTGATATTCATTGAAAATACGGTGAATATGATCTGTGACTCTAATACGAGGTTTTCGAATTTCATCCATGAAAACCTCCTATGAAAAAAAAGAAACTCGCATGTTTTCCCCCCCTCACCCCACCAACCCCCACCCGATCCTCAGCGCAATGAGGACTAGGACGATTCCCACCACCAAATTAAACTTACGCTCGCCGATGGTCATGTGCGTCCTGAAGCCAACGAGCAAGCCGATGATCACCCCAGGGCTGGCCAGAACGATTAACCTGACCACCTCTACATTCCACATCCCTACGGCGCCGTAGACGAACAGCCTCATGGCCCCGCCGATGAACAAAACGGCCACCATCACTTGGCGAAAGCGCGTCTTGTCCATCAAGGGGCGGGTGACGGCTACCACGAAGGGGCCACTGATGCCCACCAGGCCTCCGGTGAATCCCCCTATCACGCCACCGGCCCAGGGCTTGAAGAATCTACTCTTAAAAAATCTGGGCGGCAGAGGAAGATCATAGAGAATGAAATTTGCCCCGAAAAATAGAACGAACAGACCAATCAATCCCAGAACGAGCTGCGCGGGCGCGTAGCCAGCCAAGGAAGAACCCACCATGGTTCCCAGAAGCATAAAGCCAGACATGGTCAGGATGAAGCGCCAATCCTCTTTCTCATACCTGATGGCCAGGAGCATCCCCAACCCCACCAGCAGATCGATGAAGGCTGAGGCGACCAGTGAAATCCTGGGACCCAGTAGTAGCCCCACGGCAGGCACGAACACCATAGCTGGACCGAAACCCGTCAAGCCTTTCAGAAAGAAGGCTGTCATACAGATGGCCCATATCAGCAGAAGCGTCTCAATCGGGTATCCCAGGATTTCCAGATAAACCTCCTAGGGTTTAAAACGGTTGATCTCGAAAATCATTTGGCGGTTTCGAAGCTCGTAACGAGACTCGAGATTCGTGATTCGAAAAAACCTGCCAACTGCTACTGCTATTTCCATTGCTATTGCCGATTTCCTCTGTATTTCTCACGAGTCTCGAATCTCGATTCACGATCCACGATTCACGATCAAAGGTTTTTCAAGGATCAATCGAGCTTCTTGAATAATCCGGGCTAAAAACGGTTGATAACGAGAAAAGCACAAGCTACTATAGCAGTCCTCTGGCTTGCAAAATCCCCTTCAGTTCAGGGGCACCGGTATAGGGAATCCCAAATATGCCCAGTTTGCAGGCGGCTTTTACATATTCCGGGATGTCGTCGACATAGATAATCTGAGTTGGATCTGTAGAAAGGGATATGGCCCGCTGGTAAATCCTCCTATCCGGCTTACAGTGACCCACTTCACAGGATAATATCAGGCTGTCGAAAAGGGGAAGCACATCATAGCGCTTTTTTACGTGTTCCACATGCCAGACATTTGTATTGGATAAAAGCAATAACCGCGATCTGCCCCTTTTCCTTAGCGCCTTTATGAGGTCGACGACCGGCCTGTTCTGGGTAAATATATCCGACCACATTTTCTTAAACTGATCCACGTCCAGCTTCACTTTTAGCGCTGCTGAACATCGTGCCGCGAAGGTCTCCGGCGAGATCTCTCCTTTATCAAACTCGTACTCCAGGCCCTCTAAAAATATTTTCCGATAGGCCAACTCCACACCAATATGATGCCTTCTCCCCACCTTCCGACAAAAAATGCGGTGATCGCAGAAAAGGACGACGTTTCCCAGATCAAAAATAACCGTCGTGTCTTTCATAGGATTTTGACGTATTTGACCCACATCCGCAAGTAACCCCCTCATGGGCTCAACTCGGATTTGCGCAAAGGACAATGATGAGCTTGAGGACGATGAGTCAGATTACCCATCCCTTATGCAGGCGGATTCATTTTCCCAGGCGACCCTTCGACCCCCTTGGCCGGTTTTTCTATCTGTGTCGGTGAGATCTTCTCCTTCAGGAGCTCGCCGATCCCAGCGATGCTTCCCAGAATCCCCGAGGCTTCATAAGGCAGAAACACCTTCGTCGATTGGCCGTCGGCGATCTTCTGGAGGGCCTCCAGATACTTTATGGCGATCAAGTCGTTGGTCGGCCTGCCCGTGTGGATGGCCCCGAAGACGGTCTGGATGGCTTCGGCCTCCCCTTTCGCCACGGTCAGCTTCTGATACTTGTTAGCATCGGCCACCTTCTTGATGGCCTCGGCCTCGCCCTCGGCCTTGAGAATGGCCGACTGCTTGTGGCCCTCCGCCTCCAGGATCATGGCTCTTCTATCACGCTCGGCCTTCATCTGGCGGTGCATGGCATCGGTCACGTCCGCGGGCGGCTCGATCCTCTGCAGCTCCACCCGGGTCACCTTGGTGCCCCATTTGTCCGTCGCGTCGTCCAGAATCTCACGCAACTTTGTGTTGATGATCTCCCGGGAGGTCAACGACTCGTCCAGGGCCAGATCGCCGATGAGGTTCCTCAAGTTGGTCTGGGCCAACTTGGTGGCCGCTGTGTAGAAGCTGGCCACGTTGTAGGTCACCTTCACCGGGTCGGTGACCTCGTAGTAAACCACAGCGTCCACCTCCACGACCACGTTATCTTTAGTGATGACCCCCTGGGGCGGGACATCGACGACCTGCTCTCTCATATCCACCTTGATCATCCGCTCCAGAAAGGGGATAATCAGGCTGAGTCCGCTGTCGGCGGTGCGCTGATACTTACCCAGTCGTTCAATCAAGCCCTTCTCCCAGGGTCGGACGATCTTGATGCCTTTGGCGGCGATAATCAGCAGGACAAAGGCCACGATGATAAAAGGCAATACGGTCATTTTTCGCTCTCCTCTTCAACGGTTTTCACCACCATATGGGTTCCATCCAATCGAGTCACCTCCACCCTGCTCCCGACGGCTATCACCATATCAGTATCACTGTCCGCCCGCCACTCTTCTTTGTCTATTCGGATTCGTCCGGTGTTCTTGGCGTTGTCGATCTCTTCCAGCACAAGACCTCTCTTTCCGATAAAGCGATCGGCTCCAATTCCCGGAGGTTGCTTCTTGGTGAATCGTTCGGCAAACTTCCGGGAGACGGCGAAAAGCACCCCTGAGACCACCACAAAAGTCGCCCACTGCCAGCCAGCCCCAAGGCCCAGAATGGCCAGAAGGCCCGCCACCAACGCGCCGATGCCAAACCACAGAAGAAAGAAGCCTGCCGTGAAGACCTCGCCGATGATGCATATGGCGGCAAGGATCATCCAGATCCACCAGATGCTACTAGGCATAATGCTACCTCCTTTTCGGGATTTACTCGTTTACCTTGCCACATCTTTGTTTGATATGTCCTTGTTTGTCTTTTCCCAATGTCCTCGACGGTAGTCTTTTTTGACTATCCATCACCATGGACGCAAAATAATAAACACAACTGGCTGTCCCATCAATAGTCGGTTCATTTGTTGAATAATCGCCGACATCATCGTGATAAACCGCCAAAGAGCATTGAAAAACAGAATATTCATCATCTCCTTCCAAATGTATATGTTTTAAATTCTCATAGATGCTGCTATAGACCGGCCCATCTAGCAAACCGCCATCGAGTCTGTAGCCATACAAATGGGTGAACGCCGAATGTAGGGTCTCGGGCATAATTACCATCTGGGGGTAGTCCAATAACCATACTTATGCCCCAGGGATTACACCCCAACAGCCAATCACGCATGGCAGTTTCCAGTTTCAAATAGCTGCTATCTCCCGAAAGCTTTCGATAAAGGTAACACTGCGTGATAAATGCTGCTACTAAATTATTGGAACACCAAATGAAAGGGATCCCCATCAAAAACGCATTGTCTTTAGCTCGCTGCCAAACTTTCTCAATACCTTGCTGATAATAATCTGCAAGTTCTTGTTTTAATTCATCAGGGACATTTTGAGCCAGTTCATAGTGGCCGATATTTATGAATGGATACCACTGGTAATGGCGAGCAGTTTCTTCCCCTAACCAGGGTGTAATTTTCTCCTGTTGGCTATATTTGTAAGCATCATCTAAGAAATCTTTGTCGCCAGTCAGCGAATACATTTCTGCGGCCGCGAGTTCCATGTCATCAACCCAGTTGTCTTCTTCATAAAAATAGGGTGCCCTACAAGGTGCTGTCTGACAGACACCTGGTTTCTCTCTTCCAAATTCATAAGCACTTAGCGCTTTTTCTTGAAGCACTCCGGCAAAAGTTGTATCTATATAGTAAAAGATCTCGGCTCCTAATGCAAAGGCAGATGCAAATTTCCCAGCTGTTGAGGCGACTCCGGTGGTTCTATTCTTATTTTCAAATATCCCTTGCGCTTTGCCGGAACAAAAATAGACCGGACGCTCAAGTCCCCTGCTGTAGCTAACAGAATCCATCGTCGGCAAGCGAAAGCCAGCGTGGTCGCGATCATCTGCAACTTGGTTAAACATATAATTCTCGCTAGGATGCATCTTCATCAACCAGTTCAGACCCCATCGTGCTTCATCTAATATATCAGGGATACCATTTGGAGCCGGCATGCCACTTGCATCGTATTGATCGGCAAAGACAGAAGGATGATCACGATAGGCTAAGAGCAGCTGAAAGGTGGCGTTTGCAGAAGTTGCTGCATATTTCAAGTAATCTGAAGCATCATGCCAGCCCCCAGTAACATCGATATGAGTACCATCTGGCATAGGACCGTAAATGGTATAGCCATCACTCTTATGACAGGAATCGCTTAAAAAGGGATTGAAGCCACAGCGTTGCTGCCGCAGGTATTTTAAAAGAAAATCAGCACTACCATCATATACTTTGTCATTTATTTTAAATATCGGTGATCGTATACCATCCATAAGCAAATAATAATTTCCTTTCTTTTGAAACGAACTAAAATTCAATCGAAAAGTGCTGACAAAAGGCCCATATGCCCCCGTATCATTTATTTGTCCTGAAGACCAAATTTGCTCGTTTGTAGCGGCATCATGTATATGAAATTGATCGCATTCCATACTGCTTTTACTGCATAGGACTGCGATCTTCACAGATTCTGAGAGATAGCCTAACTGGTTAATCCTAATCCAACTATTATCAGTCGATTGACTGCTCGTTGAACAGCCAATTACCAGCAGAAAAAGTGCTGATAGCGTTTTGCTTACTTGAGAAATACCTTGCACGGAGCACCCCAATTAACTCATCTTACATCGTGTTCCTTTACACCAACGTCTCACCTCTTCATGCTGATGGTCAGCCCATCACCGATGGGCAAAATGGTGCTCACCAGACGCGGGTCGGCGAAGACCTGTTCATTATATTCGTCCATGTGCTTGCTGAGCTCCTCGCGAAAGCCCATAGGCCGAAACAGTGCATCGTCGGCGGCGATGACACCACCGGGTCGAATCAGCTGGATGCATTTCTCCAACATGACGGGATAGAGGGATTTAGTGGCATCCTGGAGGATCAGGTCGAAGGGTCCCACAAGATGGTGAACAAACTGGCTGGCATCGCCTTGAATCAACTCAACAACATCGGACAGGCCAGCCCGCTCCACGTTCCGTTTTGCCTCTTGATAAAACTCCTCCCTGGACTCAATGGCCATCAGATGACCGCCGGTTTTCTGCAAACCCTGGCCGAGAAAGATGGTGGAGTATCCGATGCACGTGCCGAACTCCAGGGCTCGCTTTGCCCTCATGACCTGGATCAGCCAATTCAGAAAGATGCCAACGTGGATCCCGATGTGCGGTGCCACATCCTCCCGGGTTTGATATTCCTTTTCCAGCTCCTTTAGAACCGAATTGGGATAGGAGAGAAAACCCTCAATATAGGAAAGTAATTGTTTCATTAGCGTCCCATCAAGAACGTTCATGCTATCTCAACAACAATAATTTTCTCGCCTCAACCTCGTTTCCGGCCTTAATTTTGTAAAAATAAACGCCTGAAGCAACCGGAGATCCACCAGCATCTTGACCGTGCCATACGCTGTGATGTCCTCCCGCCTTTATATGATCGTCGACAAGCGTTCTCACCTTCTGTCCCTTGATATTGTAAATCGCCAGAGATACTTTTAAGTCCTCTTTCAAGTGATAGCTGATGGTTGTCTCTGAATTGAAGGGATTGGGATAGTTCTGATACAACTCCAACGTCTGGGGCGGAGTCGCGATCTGTACCACTTCAATACCAGTTTCGCTGACAGCCCTTCCATACATATGCACATCGTCTATATAGGAGCCGGGCTGCACATCACCTGCGTCGGATTTAAACCGAAACCGAATCTGAACCGTTTCGCCCACATATTTAGTGAGATCCAAGGCCAACATGGTCCACCCGCCAACATCGGGGATTACCGGATCGTCGTTGACGCCACCCATGTGGCTGCAAAGAGGATAATACGTCTCTCCATTCGTGGTGATATCCAACCAGAGGGGGTCGTAGACATACCCCTGATTTTGATCCTCAACCCAGTTCCAAACCCAAAAGCTCAGATATGCACAGGAAAGACTGGTAAGATCGATGGGAGGTGATATAAGCCAACAATCTGCGTAATTTTCATATGTGTCGTCCAGATCCGTCCCCCAGCAGTTATCGCCAGAGTGAACGTCGGCAGGTCCATAAGCCGGGCTGCCCAACTCCCACTCGTCATAAGTTCCGCCATGAGTCCATCCATTTTGTTTGCTTTCGAAATCGTCGAAGAAGACCGTGGTGAGAGCTTCAGGATTGACCTCTCTATAGAGCTGCAAAGCCTGCTGCATATCCTCTATGTATCCATCAAGGTCTTTCAGCGCTAGTTTTGACTGGGCACTTTTCTGATAGTCATAGGCGCTTTGCACATTCGTCTGCTGAGCGGGAGTCAACTTTATACCCCAATACCGGGAATAGTAATAGAACACGGAATCTGTCAAAGAAAATGCCTCCTCTATCTTCTCGCTGGAATCGCTGAAAGCGATCCAACTAGCGGCCGAATGCGCACCCCCCCAATCAGGGCTATACATGCCCAAGGCAGGATCTGATGTGTGCCAGTATCCCTCAATGCCGCTGGGAAAAAACAGGGGAAATTCGTCTTCAGGATGACAGGCCAAAGTGACGATTTCATCTTGCGCAAAACAGGGATGTTGCCCCGTAGAAGTCTCCATCCTTATCCATCCATAATCTGGGACATAATAATCTATAATCCAATGATGATCATAGTTGCCACCCCAGGTAGGCATATTGAGCAAGGTTCTGGCCGGAACTCCATTTGCTCGGAAAAGAGCTGCGCCTGCATGGGCATGTCCGGTACAGGAGCTGCCCCAGGTCAAGGCATACACAGCATCCAGGGCAAAGGGTTGGTGGGGCCACTCCCAGGGAATTGTCACACACCAATCACGGATGTCATCGGCCAGTTCCATCAGATTCGTGGTAGTGTCCCGAACGATAGCCGCAATCGTCTGAACGATCTCGGCCTCAACCTGGACGCAATCTGTGGGCCGCAGCCACTTTTTGACAGAATCGGGCAGCTCTTCCAGCGTCGGTATGGGTACGGAATCTGGAAGATCTGCATAGGTATTCTCTTTTACAAACACCCATGCTGTCCAATCTAAAGGGGCAGTGGGCGCTTGCTGCATTTGAGCCGCTATGATGACATTGGGCGGATTCAGGTGTACGAATCTGTAATCGATCAGCTGGGGGCTTTCCACTTCGATGAAGATGGGCGCCTGCTCTCCGAAACAGATGGGCATATGAAAATAGGCCTCATAGGTCTCGGTGCTCGAGCTGGCATTGATCTGGAGGTTTCCCACTGCCTTGCGCAGGTATACTTTCGTTGGCTGGCTCTTTCCACGCTCTGACACCTGTGCAAAAGAGGAGTACATCTCGTTCACCTCTTTCCATAAACCGTGTATTTCCTGGCTTGCTCCATCGGATGGGATAACAAAATTGAGAAAAACAATTGCGTAGAAAGCCATGCTGGCTTTCATGATGTCCTCCTCAGTGAAAAACCACTTGTCCAATGAGTTCGGCTACCCTTCCATCCGCATAGGCAAACTAAGGCAGGTGCTCTGCGCTCTCCAACCTCTTGCTCATGCTGATCCGCTCCTCGACCTCATAGCCGAGACGTTTGTAGAAGGAGACGGCCTGAGCGTTTGAAGCCCGAACCTGAAGGTTGAGCTTGGGACAGCCCAGCTCGGCCAGACTCTTCTCCACCCTTCTCATCAGAGCCTTGCCGATACCCTGGCGGCGATGCTCGGGGCTGACGACCACATAGTAAACCCATCCACGGTGGCCATCGTAGCCGCCCATGGCCGTGCCCAGCAGCTCTGATCCTCGCATGGCCACCAGGAACAACTCCCTCTGAACGGAAAGTTTCCGTCGGATGTCCTCCTCGGGCACGTTCCATGGTGGGGAGTCCGGAAATGCCCGGCGCCACAGGACCGCCACGGCTTTTTCATCTGATTCGATGTAAGATCGGATCTCTAGCGACATATTTCTCTACCTGACCGCTGGCGCCAGAGCTATCGCCTTAATGTCTATCTGCGACAGCAACATTCCCCCCAGCATCAAGACGCATCCAAACAGCTCCCGAACCGTGAGGACCTCCCCCAACATCAACCACCCGCCTATAACGGCGAAGACTGCCTCCAAGCTGAGTATTATGGCCGCGTGAGCGGGGTGAACCCTGCGCTGGGCGACCACCTGAAGGGTATAGGCTACGCCCGTGGATATCAGGCCAGCATAGAGGATAGGGATGGCTGCTCCCAGAAGCCCCTGTCTAGTGATGGTCTCCACCAGACCCGCGACGATGAGGCTCATCGCCGAACAAGCTATAAACTGCATGAAGGCCAGCTTAACAGAATTGATCCTCGGTGAGAGCCA
This sequence comes from candidate division Zixibacteria bacterium SM23_81, assembly GCA_001304015.1. Classification (GTDB taxonomy): domain Bacteria; phylum SM23-81; class SM23-81; order SM23-81; family SM23-81; genus SM23-81. Next base: position 61,686 of record LJUY01000011.1, read on the forward strand.
GCCAATGATATGCACGTGACCAGCCCAGGCGAAAGCCCCCAGGAGAACTAAAAGATCGCCCCTGGAGATTGTGATCTTTCCAGCCACACTCAGAAGGTAGAGCCCTGTCACGGCCAACCCAGCGCCCAACCAGGCTTCTAGGCCAGCTCGCTGTCTCCAGCATAGACCCATAATGGGAACGATGATGACATACAAACCGGTGATGAAACCGGCCTTGCCAGCCGTCGTGTAGACGATCCCCATCTGCTGAAGAGATGCGCCCACAAAGAGGGCTGCGCCAGCCAGGCTGCCGCTCAGGAGGACTGCTTTCCCTCGTGCTCTTGGCAGCGCATCTTCGGATCCTGTTGGATGCCCCCGGCCGCGCAATAAAAACGGGATCAGCGCTATTCCGCCCATGGCAAAACGCACCGCATTGAAGGCAAAGGGGCCCACATGCTCCATGCCCGCGCGTTGAGCCACAAAAGCAAATCCCCAGATGGCCGCGGCCAGAAGGAGCAAGGCGTTGGATCTCCACCTGGGTTCTTTTTCCCTTTGGATACCCTCGATCATATCTCCTAACTGAACCATGTGAAAGTTTCTTAGTGGGTCCTCGATTGAAAAAGATCCAAATTAAGAGAGCAGCGTCGAATAGGGGCTTTATTCGGAAACATCGCGTATAAATTTCTCCACAACCTCATCCAGAAGTCGATTGAAGGTCTCCGGATCCTCCATGTGGATGAAATGACCCCTGCCTGGCATAAGAGACACATCGAAAGTTGGGAAATACCGCTTGTTAACTTCTACATTTGTGGGCCAGAGATCGGAGCTGATGCAATGAAGGGGAGCACTGATCTCCGCGACCGCCTGATCGAAATCCTCTTCGTACCAGCTAAACATGGCCTCCATGGCTCCCATACCCACCTCGGGAAGTGCCGATGACATATCGGCAGCCACTCGTCCCACCAGCGCCGAATCGGCCGTCGGAAGAAACATGGTGAGCACGAAGTTACGGGTAGCAGCCTCAAAATCTTCCCGCATGGCATCGAGCAGCTTATCGAGTTCCTCCCGGAGCCATCTCTGGCCCATGTCTTGAAAATTGTCCACTCCAACCAGGCCAATGACCTGCTCCGGCATGTGTCGAGCCGCTTCTAAAATCACCGGACCGCCCATGGAATGTCCTACCAGGATGACCTGCTCCAGATCCAGCCTTTCCACCACCGACGCCACATCCCTACCAAAGGACGGGATAGTCCATCTCTCCCGATCGGTTCCCGACTTGCCATGGCCGGCCAAATCGAGGGTCACCACTCTATGTTTTTGGGAGAAGTAAGGGACCTGCGCGTCCCAGAAGCTCTGTTGACAGCACCAGCAGTGCACAAAAACCAGCGCGGGTCTGCCCGTCCCAACCACCTGGTACTGAATGGTAACCCCATCATCTGAGGCGGTCATCCCAGTGGTAGGTGACTCAGGCCCTTCCTGGCAAGAAACAAAGATAAGGGCCACGAGTATCAAGGCCAGAGTGATTTGGAACCAGTATGAAACCTGTATTGTTTTCATTTTGCCGACTCGTCCTCCTCCATAAGGCCGAAAGCGTTGCCCTCTGTGTCTTGGCAGGTGGTATACCAACCCACGCCAGGGATGGCCATCTTGGGCTGAAGGACCTTGCCGCCTGCGGCGGTGATTTTCTCGATGAATTCATCCACCGAGGGAATACCGATGGTATTCAGCGTGAACTCCGAGGGATCCTGGCGCTTGGCGAGCCCTCCGTTGATGCCGGGCTCACTCTGCTTTCCAGTGGTGATAAGCCAATAATCCATGGGGCCTTCCCATTTGTGGATGTGCCACCCTAACAACTCAGTGTACAACTTGATAGCCCGTTCCGGGTCTTCCACGCCGATGTCAAAATGAACCACTCGCGGCATGTCATCTCTTCCTTTGGGATCGAGGTTATCGTCTTCATTCTCTCGTTAAACATGCCTATGGGTGAAAAACTCCTCACTTCAGCAAGAACTTGTCACCATCTGGTCATTTCACATTGAGAATCCCACTATCATCTCAGTCCGCTCTGGAAAATGACGGAACGCTATGCCTTCACTAACCCAGGCCATTTTCTCAGACAGCAGTCATCCAATAGCTGATACAAGAAGCCCTCTGACCTAATTCAGATGCTCCTCAATCTGTCGCATCCGTTTGGAGATATCGTTGAGACGGAACTCGATAGAGTTCAGGATCCAGAACTGGAAGTGTTCCACCTTCATCTCCCGATGGATCATCCAGATAATCTTGACGGACACCAAAAGAAGGCCCAGCTCGATGGAGAACAGCGGCGCCAAAGGGATGTCAAGGCCGAAGAGATGACGTGAGAAGTCGAGGGAGAAGAGGGTGACGATGGCAATGACGAAAACCACATTAATCGCCCGATCGCGTTTTGCCGTGGCCTTCCCCCCGATCTGGCCCACTAGTTTGCGGACCTTCTCTTTCTCTTGCCGGAAATGCTCCAGCTCTTCCGTGAGAGCTTTGGTATCAGGTTGGCTCATGTGCCATTCCCCCATCAAAAAATCTGTAAGTCTCTATCGATTCTCACTTAAAAACTAAAGATAACTCATATTTGGACAAAGGATACTACTCCTTCCCCAGCTTGAATTGATATCCGATATAGAGGCCGTTGCCGTCAAAAGGCGGATTTCTTTCATTCCCTTCAATCAAATCGCTATTGGACAAGTGGTAGTGACGGATGCCGATCAATAAGTTCACATCCTCAGTGATCCTATGCGTCAAACCGGCCCCACCCACCTCTGTGAAATTGAATTGAGTGCCGCCAGGCGGAAAGTCATCCTCCGTCACTGCAATGTCGAAGCCCGATTAAAGACACGTCGAAAACCGCCTTCTGTTAAGAAAATGCCATCTGGCAAAAGATCCGAGACCTAAAGCCTCTATTCCTAAATGCTGGCCCTTAAATCTGGTCAGATGAGATTCCAGGCCCACGGTGAGCTAATTTCGAACATCCTTGGTGATGCCCAGGTAGCCTTCAAAGACCGAGATTTCGTTTGTTGGATAGCTTTGATAATAGCTCACCCGAGAATGAAAGTATCTTGAGCCTTGCTGTACAAAAGCAGTGAGAATTCTCTTTTCATCAGCCGCTGACAGGGGCGAATTGGATGTGACCATCATCACGAGGACTAGAAAAGTATGTGTGAATATTCTTCTCATTGAAGTGCCACATGAGGACGCAGCCCATCAACTGACTAAGGATTGATACCAAACATCAAATGCGTCTGTAAACGGCTTTGCCTTAAAATTAACCGACAGCGAACTCTTTTATGTTGAGCTTTTTCAAGTCGATCTCGCCCACTCCCAGCTCATAAGCATATTGAATGTGACTTATGTTCTCCGGAGCTCTATTGAAAAGTGTCGTGGCATAGGCATCCACAGCCACCGGGTCTGTTCCGGCGATGACCATTTTGTCATCTCTGGTTTGCCCGGGGCCGTTAGGACCATTGGTCAGCAGTATCCTATTCGCATCCATAACGATGAGGTCGGGCTTTGCCACAGTGCTCAAATCCGCAATGGCCTGATGAAGCCCATTTTGATGAAAATAGACTCGATTCCAGTTGATGCCCATCAGGTTTTTCATGCTAAGAGTTACGTCTGTAGCACTGTGGTGTTTGGCGATGGGAATATTAATGAACACATCCGCATCCAACAGATCGCCAATGATCTCCACATTCTCTAATAATCTTCCTCGAAACACATCCACAGGCCGATAAAGGTCTCGCGAGATGGCAGCCAACACCCGGGCTCCGGCCCTGGACGCGGCATCTCCGATGCCGTCACGCTGGAAATTTCTTTCCGCATCGTGACTCAGAACTACCACATCGCTGGCGCCAGCTCTAAAGCACATCTTGACCACTGTCTCCACCACATCGGGATTCGTGGTGGATGCCACCTCGGAGCGATTCGCAGTAGCAGGATTTGGCTTGATAGCCACCTTATCACCTTTCTTAACGAATTTCTCAATGCCTCCCAGAGCCTGAATGGCCCTCATGGTGTTGCTGGCCGGATCCCCTCCTTTGGCAATGGCTAAATAAAGAGGACCGGTGATCACCGACCCTACCGCCGCCATCAAGACTTTCGGGGTTGATATGATGCCCAGACCCGCAGCGGCAATGCCCGCACCGGCTCCTCGAATTAGGAAATCTCTCCGTGATAGTTTCTCCCTATTCATAACCACTCTCCTGTGCTTTTTAGATGATCCTCATATCAGGGTGCGCTTTCGTTGGAAGAAGGGGACCTCAATTGTTCCAACTGATCATGGGCATTCTGGGATTGATAGCCATTCGGGTCGAGCTGGAGATATTTCTCTAAATGCTCCACAGCCTTATCATTCTGGCCCAGCTCTCGATAAATGGTCCCCAACATGTAATGGGGATTCGTGAAGGTAGAGTCAATGGCCAAAGATTTCTGATAGAGCTGAATGGCCGCTGTAGTATCCCCAACCAGATAGTAACCCTCGGCCAGGCTGTCATAGGAATTGGGATCGTCAGGAGCCACCACGACCAGCTGTTGAAATGCGGACACGGCCTGTTCGTATTTCTGAGCGCCAATACAGCAATAACCCAACATGTTATAGGCATCTGGTGCTTCAGGAACAATAGCTATGGCCTGCTTGTAGGCATCAATTCCGCATTGGTAAGCTTGAGTTCGATAATAGCCTAGTCCCATCTGCTGGCATGCCCCAGCATCTTGAGGATTAACAGCCAGAGTTGCTTGAGCCTGGCAGATCCCCTGCAGGATATCCCTCAATTGACCAACGGCCACGCCGCCTAATCCATAGGGATACTCATCGCGGCTAGAGTCCAATTCTTCCCTGAGGGCGGTAGCATCACCGCTTTGGCGGTACTGAACGATATATTTTTGAAATGCAGCCGCATAGGCCATGGGCGCATCAGGTCGAGCCTCTATGACCCTATCGAATCGGGACAGAGCCTCATCATACTGTTCTGTCCGGCTGAGGCCTTGGGCTGCTTGAAAGGTGTCAAATGACGTCCAATCATACTCTAATTGATGGGTTAATAGATCAGCCTGCTGGCCCTGAACTCGTAGAGCATACGGAGAAGCCGGGTATCGCTCCACCACCAAGGCGAAATTCTCGGCGGCCGCCTTCTGGTTGCCCATGTCGAAACAGGCCTGCGCCAGTTGAAACTGATCCTCCGGGGCTGAGGGAGTGGCGGGATTCTCCGCCAGCATCTCCTGATACAGATCGATGATGCTCTGGTGATCTTGCATATTCTGGTAGCTGGACAGGAGCCGCCTTTTAAGTTCGCCGATCCTGGCTGGGGTCACGGCGACTCCAGTATAGGCAGAGAGTTTCTTGATGGCAGGCCGATAGACTTGGACGGCCTGAGCCCATTTTTCCTGTGCCTCATAGCATCTTCCCAGCCGGTCATAGGCGAAAATTTCCCACTCCGTTTCTGAATGGTCGGCGAGGACTCTCTGAAAGAGCTCCGCGGCCGTCTCAAAATCCTCATGGATCCTCATGTGGATATTCCCCATGGTCCACCTGACGGCCCCAGTGAGGCGATGATTTGGATTCTGTTCCACAAAGGCCTCATAGACGACCAATGCCTGGTCGAACTTTTCCTGCTGCAAGAGCTCATTACCCAGCTCGAACCTTTTAGTACCATCGGCCTGAATAAGTTGAACGGTCAGTAGGCATAGCAACAATGATAACGCTATGAGGATCCCCGCAGGTTTCCACATCACTTTTTTCACCACGGTTTCCTCCTTTGCATCAGTATTCTAGTCAGATATTCAAGCTTTAGGCTTCCCGCCAAGCCAGCCTGCTACGAGAATCAACCCAATCCAAAGAATATTGATCGGCTGAAACGCATCTCCAAAAACGTGTTGTACCAGAATCCCCAAAAGGACAACGAGAATGCCGACAAAGAGACCGCTGGAGAGCTTGATCGTTTGAGATTCTCTTCTCACCCACCTGGCGCCAAAGAATGTCAAAAGAATTTCTAAAATAGGCGTCAGGATCGAGCTTATCCATTGAGCAAATTGCCCGATACGCGCCTGATTGGGGGCACCCCTGACTTGAAATGCCAGGTAAAAGGCGTATCCGGTCACCACCAGAGTGACCGCCAATGTGCTCACGAGAACGATGACCACAGCTGCGATAAGAATTCTGCCCAGCGGTAACTTCGAGAATTCACCCTTCATGTGAGTATCTCCTGCAGAGCTGATCCCTCGTTAAATGCCGGTCACCTTGCTGCGGCGCTCCATGAGAATGACATCCCGCCAAACGCCTCCCATTTGACCTATGCGCTCCTTATATCCTACTTCTCGAAACCCAAAAGATTTGTGAAGTGCAATGCTGGCTACATTCTCGGGAAAGATGCTCGCATCTAATGTCCAGATGCCCCTGTGCTCCGATTCTTCAATGAGCGCGCTCAGCAGAGCTTTTCCTATACTCTTACCTCTCTCTGAGGCCTTCACGTATAAGCTCACTTCGGCAACGCCTGCGTAAACACATCTAGTCGAAACCAGGCTGAGGGCAGCCCAACCAACTATTTGATTATCGGATCTGGCCACGAGCCTGCAATTGGGAAGGTGAATCTTGTCCCATTGCTCCCAGTCGGGCAGCTCTATCTCAAATGTGGCGTTACCTGAAGCAATACCCTCGCGGTATATAAATTGAACCGCTGGCCAGTCCTGCTGTGTCATCCGATCCACGACGAATTGCATATCGGATCCATCCGCCCTCAATCATTCACGGCAATGCTGGCCGAGGATCGAAATAAAGGGTCTCCCGACTGATTTTACCATCTCTGAGTTTTATAAGGGAGGCTCCCCTGACAGAATACTCAACGCCTGAGCTGGGTTTCGTCCCAGACCAAACCCACTCCCCAGCCCCCTTATCTTCACAGGCGAAGAAAAGGACGTTTGAAAACTGCACATTGGGGAGAGAAAAGAGGCGCTGAAAATAGGGCCTCAGCTCCTCTTTGTTGGTGACGGTCTCGTTGGATGGAATGCCCTCGAATACAAACTCATCAGCATAGCAGGACACCAAAGTTTCTGTATCGAGAGATTCAAGAGCGGTTTTAATCATTTGAAGGACATCTGCTTTTGCAGTTTTATTGTCCACCACAGGATTCTCCTCTCTGCGTGATGTCCCCACACGACGTTCAACCAGGGGTCTCATGAGAGCGCTCGATGGTGAGTCAAATCTTCCTGCAGACCAACTCACCCTTCCCAATAGGCACGATCAGGGAATCAACTCTTTTATCGCCCAAAGCCCTGTCGAGAAAAGGTTTCAAGGGGTCCTGGTGACTGATGGCATTGTCAGCGACCAACAGTCCTCCACTGACCATATTGGGAATGAGCGCTTCATAGCACTCAAGATATTGGTTCTTTTCGGCATCCAGGAAGCAGAAGGATACATCGGTGTAGTTCTGCAAATACTCCCGAGCATCTCCTAACACAAGGTCTACTACATCTTCGACCCGCGCGCTTCTGAAAGTCTCCCTGGCTAAGCGCACCTTCTCCTCGAGCACCTCGAACGTCGTCAACCGCCTCCCAAGTTCCCGACAGGCCAGAGCCAGCCAGAGAGTGGAATAACCTGCACTGGTGCCAATCTCCAGGTATGTTCCTGGTGGAGCACTTGCAGCCACAAGGACCAGGAACTTGCCAGTCTCCGGAGGTATTTGACGAAGCCTCTGGAGAAGAGAAGAGCCGTCTTGCCGATCCTGCGCATCAAGTTGTTCTAAATAGCGCATCCGCTCCAGGATTTCACGAGGCACTGTGTGAAGCAATTCGCCATTACCCTTTCTTTATAAGCTCAACGATTGCCCTCGCCAGTGATGTTTCGTCTCCAATTCAAGTGAAGCTGGCGCCAATCTCACGAATCCGTTTTTTGCCATCACCTGACGATCACGCATTTTTTGGTGGATGTATAAGTACCGGCTGTTAGTCTATAAAAATAGACGCCAGAGGCAACGCCCCGAGCATTCCATTCGACCATATGTAAACCGGTACCTTTCTGCTCATCAACCAATATTTCCACCAACTGACCGGCAGCATTATAGACGGCTAGATTCACCATTCCGGCCTCAGAGATCCGAAATGTGATGGTCGTGGTCGCGTTAAAGGGATTGGGATAGTTTTGGTACAACTCATACGACGAGGGGATCGCGTGCTCATCTTTATCCACACCTGTCAGCCCCAAAAGAGGTCTTTCGTATACGCCGTTTCCGTGAGTGGCAGCCCGGAGCGTAAGACTTATGGTTGAGATGCTCAAATCCATGACGATGACCGCCTGGGGCAATCCCTCGTGAAACGACGTCCACGAATTCCCACCATCGGTTGTGACAAAAACGCCGATATCATTGCCAACGTAGATGTGGTCCGAATAGAGCGGGTGAACGATGACGGCGGAGGTGGGCACATCGGGCAGCATGCCACCGATATCCTGCCAATGATCGCCACCATCGGTGGATTTGAAGACATGGGAGCTGCCAAAACCCGAGAAAACAACATACACGACGGCGTCATCGGCAGGATCTACGGCTATATCGACGGGATAACGATCTGGAAGATCTGCGGTGATGTTTTGCCACGAAGTCCCTCCATCGACCGTACGGAAAATGCCGGCGCGGGAGAAGATTGGTGCTGTCCCGGCGTACACCACGTTGCAGCTATAGGTTGAGGCAGCTAAGGAAAGCACAGGATTGCCATCCAGTTCCTGGCCATTATTCGTTTTGAACCAGTTCCTACCGCCATCAATTGATTTATATACATAGCTGAGCCCAGCATAACAGACTTGCGGATCATAAGAACACAGTATGAATGGCGAAACAAAATTGGCTTCACCTCCATAGGGAGGAGGCAGCTCAATCCAAGTTTCACCTCCATCGAATGATGCGTAAAGATGCCCGAGCCATTGATAGCTGCCGTACATAGTGCGAGGATTTCCGGGATGAATTGCCGTCCAGGCGCCATCCCCATAAAGAACGCGTCGCCAGGCGACTGTGCCCTCGTAAATGGCCGTGTAGTTATCCTGCAATCCTCCCATGGCCACCAGGGAATCCGTCTGTGCTGAGGAAAATCCATTGTAGAATTGTGTTGTCTGATAACCTCCGTTGCACCCTCCGAAAGTTTCACCACCATCGATTGATCGAAAAACACCTCCGTCGGTGCCGAAATAGATCATATCAGGATTTGTGGGATGATAAGCGATAGCATGAAGATCAACGTGGATATAGTCAGGGGGACCCTCGGGGCCACCCACGGGAGGTGTGCCATGTATGTAGGTCCAGTGCGATTTCTGCTCCAAATTGGTCCCGCCGTTGGTCGATTTCCAAAGCTCAATTCCGCCACAAATCACCTGGCTTGAGTCAACCGGGTTCACTCCCACGAAATGTGAGTACCATCCCTGATAACTGGCATAATCTATATTCGAGACGATGGTCCACGTCTCTCCGTTATCCACAGACTTGCAGAGCCAAGTGCCAGCTCCACTGGCGTATCCATTTCCAATGCTGGCGAAAAGAACATTGGGAGAAGATTCATACATCGCCAGCATGGCTTTACCACCAAAAGATACCGGCAATCCTTGATGCAGGCGAGTCCAACTATTGCCTCCGTCGGTTGTACGATAGATGCCATGGCCGGGGCTTCTCAAGTTTCCGCAGGCAATAAACACTGTGTTGGTATCTATCGGGTTGAGGACCAGATCCGTCACCATAATCGTGCTATTCACTTGTGTCCATGTGGATCCCGCATCTGTTGATTTATAAGTGCCTTCGGTGGTCCCCGCCCAAACTGTGCTTGAATTCAGGGGATTGATCTCAAGTACCTGTACGCCCCGTCTTTGGCTATAGGACCAATCCAGGCTTTTGACCCACGTTTCTCCACCGTCGGCGGATTTGAGAATGCCGATGCCGTAGCTCCCCCGAGCGGTTCGTATGCCCAAACCGATGTCGGCATTTTGATAACCATACACTTCTCCCGTGCCAATATAGATGGTGTTGGAATCATCCGGCGCAACGGCGATGGCGCTGACGCCGAGCACGGGAAAACCGGTGTTAACGTACTCCCATGCATTCGCACCAAGTCCAGCTGTGCGGCTTTTCCACAGCCCCCCGCTGGCAGAGCCAGCGTAAATCGTATTGGGATTTAGGGAATTAAAAGCTATGGCAACTGTACGACCGCCGATGTTGTGAGGCCCAATGGGTCGCCACGGCTGCGGGCAGGGGATTTGAGCTTGGGCGCGCTTAAAAAGCTCTCGGGAACGTTCACAGGCCTTATAATGACCGACATCTGGAATCACCGTCTGGGGATAAGCCCGCTGCGCCGTCCACAGCTCCAGGGCTTCAAGGGCGCCAGATGTTTTGACTTCAGCTTTTTTTCGCCTCTGGAATTCGAAATACACCTCGAAAGAGATCGCAATGACCAGGAGCAAAAAGAAGATTGTAACGGGAGGTTTGATCTTCATGGCAACCTCTTCTGTATCAAATGCATCTCATAACAAACCAGATCCGTGTTCTGGGGCAGATCTACCAGAAGGTATTCTTCGATCACTGGCAAGCGGTGTGTTCCGATGTGACCTGGATATTTCGTTTTCCAAGTTCCTGCGCAAAGGCTTTATAGGGGATGTCGTTGACGGGAGAAAGCACCCCACGCTTGGCGATTTTACCGTTTCCAATCATCAGGGCGCCTATGCTGGCCGTATAGCCCACCGTTCTACTCATACTCGTGAAACCAGTTTTGAGATCGCGCCTGTCAATCACCTGATAGACCGCTCGTGTATGTTTCCCGTCTTTCCTGCCCCTCACCTCTACCCGAACGACCACGACATCCCGCTCAAGGGGCCCATACTGAATGTGAGGCTCTATGGCGGCCGCGAGAAATCGCCTTCGATCCACTGCCACACCATTCACAATCACCGGCTCGTCGTCAAGAAGATGAAGGCCCACAATCGTCTTCCAAAAGGCACAGTGGCCGGGCCATCGTAAGGAGTACCGTCCCATGTGACGCAGTCCGGATTGTTCGATTCCCAGCAAATTGGCATACTTCAAAGCGTCGCCGTTTGGAATAGCCTCCAGCTTCCCCAAACCCTCGATTTCAATCTCGTGGATGTTTTCGGGAGAGAACATCTGGGACTCTTTGACATCGACGGTTTTCCCATTCCGAATCACTCGTCCGGCGCGCCGGTAGGATTTTAATACTCCTTCAAATGTCCAGGTCACCTTGTACTTGATGGGGTTGTCGGCTGCATCGGGCTCGGGAAAACCTGCACCATAGCTAAATATCTCCTCAACGATGTCCAGCGAGCGGACTGCCTCGCCCAACAGCACCAGATCGATCCCCGGATCCATGCCAAATTCGGGAAGAATGGTGACGTTTCTTGTCTCAGCCATTTCCGCCAGGTTCTTCACCTGCGGCCCGGCGTAAAATGCGTTTACCAGGTGAATTTGGCGCTCCACAGCGACCGCAGCCACAGTGCCGCAAAAAACCGAAGGCAACAAATCGATGACCACATCCGGCCCCTGCTCCATCAGGCGGCTTATGCTTTTCGGGCTCTGGGCATCGACAGATTCACACCGCACCTTGCGCCCATATCCTCTTTCTTCAACATGGGCTATGAGTGCCTTAAGATCCCTATCCGCCGCGATGACTTCTGATACCTGTTCACTTTGCAGGAGGTCGTGCAGGGCCGCTTTCCCCTGCATGCCCACGCCCAAAAGGAGCACTTTCATAAGCTACTTTCCCAAAGGAATCGGGACCTGGGATCCGGGGTCCGGGAATAGTGAAAAACCGAGACTAGAGATTCAAGATTCGAGAATCGTGATTCGAGATTCGTAAAAAATCGAGACTAGAGACTGGAAACTAGCGACTTGTGAAAAGAAAGACCGGTCCTGGATACTGGATGCAAGATACTAGATACTGGATAAAGGCTACACGAACAGAATTTCTTTTCCAGCTTCCAGTGTCCAGCCTTTAGTTTCTATACCAGCTTCCACAACCATAAACCAGCTTCCAGCTTCTACTTGCTGCCACCTACATCCTGCCTACTGCTTACTGCCTACTGCTTACCACCAACTACTGCACAACACCACCCCTCACCCGGGCGAGGAAACCTCGCCCCTACAATTTCATTATATTGCCATTGCTATTGCTATTGTCATTTGCGTCACCAGAATCCTGCTCTTTTTGCTTTTTACCCGAACGTTCTTCCACGATGACCTGGGCAGCTTTTTGGCGATCTTTATTGTAAAATTCGAAGGTAGATCCAAAGAGGACAGATGTCAGGCTGCCGCCACGTTTTCTTAAGCGGGACGATATTCTTACAAACAAAATCAGGACGAGTAGAATAAGAAATCCGGGCAAGAACAAGTTGATAATTTCATCGGAGATCAGCATCGTGGACATGGTCACTTCGTTTTTAATGTGAAATGAATCTTTTCCCAATTTTCTTGTTGGCTCTTGTATTGGTTCAGACTTTCGAAGGCAGATTTTCAATTTTCTTGAGACAGCAGTACAATTTCAAAGTTGCGACGCCATTGACCGCTTCGAAGACCTGTATCAGGCAGCTCACCTGGTCATAATTTCGAAGGCTTTCTCCTGAATCAGTTCCCAGGCTTGATAAACATGTTTCTCCGTCACATTCGTCTGGCCGGTGACGAATCTGATGGTATACATCCCCCTCACCTTAGTGTGGGTGAGGTACAGTTTGCCGGTCAGGTTGAGTCTATGCAAAAGTTTTTCATTCAACAAGTCGATCTCAGCATCGTCTAAACCCTCGGGTCTAAATCGAAAACAGACCACGTTCAATGAAAGGGGAGCGGTCAATTCGAAATGATCATGATCGGATATGCTCCGGGCGAAATCCTTGGCCAATTGGATATGGTATCTGATTTTCTCCCTGATGCCCTCGACCCCGAAATTCCTGATCACAAACCACAACTTCAGCGCTCTGAAACGCCTTCCCAAAGGGATACCCCAATCACGATAGTTGTTCACCTGGCCCTGGGATCTGGTCTTAAGGTACTCAGGCAGGATCTCAAAGGTTCGAATTAAGGCACCCTTGTCCTTGACAAAGTAGGCGGAGCAATCGAAATTCGTGAACATCCATTTGTGGGGATTGAACACAAAGCTATCGACCCGATCTATGCCCTCTATCATCCACCGATATTCCGGCAGGACCAGGGCCGTTCCGGCATAGGCGGCGTCGACGTGCAGCCAGATGCCGTATTGGCTGCAAATCTTGGAAATCTCATCCAGAGGGTCAATTGCCGCGGTGCCCGTGGTGCCTATTGTGGCGATGACACAGACTGGCTTTTTCCCGTTGGAGATATCGTTGGCGATGGCCTCTTTTAACCTGTCCGGCCTGAGACGTAGTTTTTCATCCACCTCAATTTTGACCAGATTCCGTCTGCCGAATCCTGCTATTTTCACGGCCTTCTCAATGGAAGAATGGGTCTCGGTCGAGCAATACACTCTCAAATTCTGAAAGCCTTCAAACCCAGTCTCGTTAATACGAAAATCCGAGAATTTCTCCCTGGCCGTTAGTATGGCGCACAGAGTGGCAGAAGAGGCGCTATCTTGAATAACACCCTCAAAATGCTCGGGAAGTCCGATCATTCTCTTGGCCCAGTTCAGAGCCTTTTCCTCTAGCTCGGCCGCCGCCGGGGAGGTCTCCCAGATCATGCATTGAAGGCCCAAAGCAGCGGTGAGCATCTCGGCTAAGATAGAAGGATAACTTGAATTGGCGGGGAAAAAGGCGAAAAAATTGGGGCTCTGCCAATGGGTAATGCCGGGAAGGATGATCTTCTGAAAATCCTCCATAATCTCGTCTATGGATTCACCATCAGATGGAGCGTCTGCCGGCAACTGGTCATAGATCTCTCTGGGCCCTACGGTCGATTTGACGGGGTATTTTTCCACCTCTGCACAGTAGTCGGCCATCCAATCGACCATCTGATGAGCGTATTTTCTAAATTCATATAAATTTATCATGTTGAAACAGCCTTCTACTAGGTGAGAAAGTGACATTGGACATCATATGAATCCAAATAGTCATTGGATTATCTTGACTCGAATCACGAATCTCGAGTCTCGTTACGAGCTTCGAAACCGCCAAACGATTCACGACTCATCTGTCCAAAGGGGGGTCCTGCTCCTCCGGTCCTGTCCGCAGAGGCAGGAATCTCTTCGGGGTGGAACTGGTGCCTTTCCGACCCCCTTTTCTGGATTCATAAAATCGTTGCATCCGCTTTCTCATACTCGAGATGCGCTGTTGATGCTCACGTTTATGAGAGAACAGATCGACGACGATCTTGATGAGCACCAGTAAGAGAATTCCCACCGGAGGCGCGTTGATATGCAGGAGTAAAAACCCGCCGAAGATGATGAAGATGTGAAGAACAACGACTCTCTTATAGGGGCCGAACATCAACTCGCCCATGAGCAACCTGTCGCGCTCACCACCACGGAGATAGTTCCAGACGAAGGAGAAGCCATGGCTGGCGCCGAGAAACACAGCGGCATAGGCCAGATGGTATTGAGAGATGATGCCCAGCACCGTGGGGATATCGATGCCCAGCCCACCATATCTGCCGATCATGTGAATCACAAAGATGCCGTGAACGGTCACAAATCCGCCGTAGTGAACGCAGAAGAAGGGAATCATGAAGATTTTCTGAAACAGCTTTATCGGTTCCTTGGAGCGGCTGAAAATCATCTTGAGCACATTAAAGCCGCCGATGATCACGTTCTCCAGCCAGAACAGGAAGACCAGCGGAAAGACCTGCCAGTCAAAGAACAGTACCCCAAATATCGGCACCAGGTTGGCCAGCACTAAGGCGCGACCACTCGGCGTGAGCCAGGGTATGGATGGCTCGCGTTTTCTTCGCTCGTTACCCAATAACCTCATTCTCTCCTGTTCTTAGGACCACATTCCCGGCCACCCCAGCCCCCTCACCACCCTTCAATCACGCCCCACCACACAGTCACATCGTGATTTACCCTCTTTCGCTATTCCATC
This sequence comes from candidate division Zixibacteria bacterium SM23_81, assembly GCA_001304015.1. Classification (GTDB taxonomy): domain Bacteria; phylum SM23-81; class SM23-81; order SM23-81; family SM23-81; genus SM23-81. Next base: position 76,711 of record LJUY01000011.1, read on the forward strand.
ACTCGCTCTCTGTTGGAATGGTTCCTCCTATTTTGACTCATTTCAAACCCAACACCGCTCGATACCCGGGTATATCCAAGAAACCATGGCCACTGACGTTAAAGGCGATGACCTTCTTTTCGCCAGCCTCCTTACATTTTATGGCCTCTTCGATGGCGCAACATATCGAATAAGCCGATTCTGGGGCTGGTAACCATCCTTCCGTTTCCATAAAGATCTTCGCATTTTCAAACACGTGCTTTTCATCCCTGGGATAGGCGATGGTATCGATGTAACCTTTATTCCTCAGCAAGCTGATGATCGGCGAACAGCCATGGTAGCGCAACCCATCGCCCTTGATGGGAGCCATGTCAACCTTATGTCCCAGCGTATACATCATTAACATGGGCGTCATCTCTGCGTAGTCGGCGAAGTCGTATTCATAGCTACCTTGCAGGTTAGGTGCCACTTGGCTCTGAGCGGTGATGAATTGAATTTTCTTTCCCTTCTTCAACACATCGCCGACAAAGGGCAGTGCAAATCCGCCAAAATTCGAACCACCCCCAAGGCATGATATCACTATATCTGGGTAGTCGTCGAAGATTTCAAACTGCCCCTGGCTCTCCAGGCCTATTATTGTTTGATGCATGAGGACATGGTTTAGAACCGAGCCCAAACAATAGGTTGCCTTTGGGTCTTTTTGAGAATCCTCCAAACCCTCAGAGATGGCAATACCGAGAGAACCGACATGTTCCGGATCTTTTTCATACAGCACTTTGCCGAATTCGGTCATTGGACTTGGTGAGGCATAGACATCTGCGCCCATCATCTTCATAAAAGACAATCGATCATTCTTCCAGTTATAGACACTGCGCACCCAGAATACCGTGCATTTCAGTCCGGTCACAGCGGCCGCATAGGAAAGCGCCGTTCCCCACTGCCCCGCCCCAGTTTCTGTGGTCACCCTTTCAAAGCCCTGCTTTTTGGCATACCAGCATTGCGCCAGAGCAGTATTGACCTTGTGGCTACCCGTGGGGCTGAAGAATTCGCTTTTGTAATACAGCCTCGCCGGCGTATCAAGCCTTTTCTCAAGATTTGTTGCTCTAAATAGCGGTCTCGGCCTACCCGCCTTGGAATAAAGATCCATGATGCCGCCGGGAATGTCTATCCAATTTTCCTGAGAGAATTCCTGCTTAAGGCATTCACCGACCATGAGATTTGGCAAATTCTGGATGCGCGAAGGACCGTCCTCCGGGTCCTTTGGCGGTGGCAACGGCTCTGGCAAATCGGGCAAGATGTTATACCACTGGGTTGGCACTTCATCGAATTTCAAATTCACCATGTTTTTCATCTGCCCCCCTCTTTCTTTAAATAAGTGAAAATTCTTCACGCGGCCTAAGACTTTAAGAACGACATGGTGGGCCTACTTTTTGATTTCCGTTATTCCTCCACAGGTGCTACAGATGATATGGGAGCCACCGAAGGCCGGGGAAATCTGCAGCAATCTCCCGCAAGAGCAAGAAAAGCTCTCCCAGCCCTTCCCTTTTCTCACATATGTTTGTCGAGCCGGTGCGCCAGGTGGACCTTCTTTTTTCTTGCCTTCTTCTACTGTCACAGCCCCAACTGCTGCGGTCACCGCCGCCAATTCAGCAAGCGGCACCTCATTCTCTCTTCCACAGCGGGGACAGAATATTTTCGGTTTCTTATAATCGGGAGGAACTTTCATTTTAAGCCCACAGGCACATATCAAAAAGGCGTATTTATTGACCGCCCGCATGATATCCCCAAGATCCCTGATCCCTTTTTTCTTCCCCGGCTCCCGCTCTCGCTTTTCCACAGAAGGCTTTCTTATCAAAATACGCTTCGCTTCCAGCAGACCCGATGTGGGGATAACGGCAGGCGCTTTGCCTCTGACCTTGGAAAAGGATTTTTGATAATCCCGATAATTCACGCCGTGCATCATACCTCGTAAGATTTTTATTCTCTCGGAAATAGGCGGATGCGTGCTGGTCAGATTGGATAGCTGCATGCCCTTTTTTTTAAGAGGATTGACGATATACATCGGAGCTGTCACCTTATTCGCCGAGGGGAGGTCCAAACTCACTGAAGAAATCTGCTCCAGAGCAGAGGCCAAACCCTCTGGATATCTCGTTAATCTCGCTGCGGTGGCATCGGCCAAATATTCTCTCTTTCTCGATAGAGAGAAGTAAAGCAGGCGAGTCAATATGGGTGCTAAGATGGCCAAAGCAATAGCGACGGCGGTAATAATTAACTGAGCCTGTCCTCCCCCTGCCACCTTTTTGCTGGTGCGATATCTTCGTGAGGATCTCGAGGAGAACCACATGCTTCTCAGAAATACTTGCGAGATAAGCACGATGCTTCCCAGCAATATACCCGCAAATGTCACAAAGAGCACATCTCTGTTGACGATATGGGACATCTCATGGGCAATGACCCCCTGAAGCTCATCACGATTCAATCTGGACAGCAGTCCCGCGGTCACCGCAATGGCACATTTCTCCGATTTGATTCCCGTGGCAAAGGCATTGGGTGCCTCCTCAGCTACGATGTATACCTTCGGCATAACGGGTAAATTCGCTGCAATTTTCATCTCCTCAACGATATTGAATAACTGAGGATGGACATCATGTGAGACCTCCTGCGCTTTGCTCACCGCCAGAAGGATCGAGTCGCCCGAAAAATAGCTGATCAGAGACATAAAAAACCAGACGCCCAAAGCGATCACAATGCCTGCTGTCCCACCATCGGGAGGGAAAAAGACGGCCCCGACGAAATAGCCCAACAGAACAAGGCAAATCCCCATGGATATGAAAAGAATCAGTGATTTTCTCTTATTTGCCCTTATTAATTCCCACATAGCCCGTCACTCATACTCTGGCCAGATACTATGGATCCTAAGCTGCTGCGAGATCACAAATCATGAAAAATCAACCTTTGGCACCGCTCTTTCCCCCCTATCTTCCAGCTCAAAAAACTCCTCAACCGTGAAGCTGAACATGCCGGCGACGACGTTTGATGGGAACATCTGGATTTTGTTATTATAGAAAAGCACCTGATCATTGTAACTCTGCCGCGCAAATCCTATTTTGTTCTCCGTGGAGGTCAGTTCCTCCTGCAACGCCAGGAAGTTCTGATTCGCCTTGAGATCGGGATAGTTCTCGACAACGACCAAAAATCGGCTTATGGCACCGCTCAATGCGCTTTCAGCAGGCCCCTTTTCGCCGACGCTGCCCGCATTTATCGCCCTGCTTCTCGCTTCGGTGATGTTCTCCAAGGTCTCCCTTTCGTGCTTCATGTATCCCTTGGCAGTCTCCACCAAATTCGGGATGAGATCGTGCCGTCTTTTCAATTGAACGTCAATCTGTGACCAGGCATTTTTTACTTGATTTCGCAGACGTATCAGGGAATTGTAAAATCCGATCAGCACCACCACCACGATGACCACTACGGCTAATAGAAGTATCAAGATTGCCATCTGCAACCTCCTTTCGTCCTATTGCCTTTTCTTGGCAAACATCTCTTTAAGCAGACGCAGAACTCTGTCATCTTTGCCTAAACTACCCATCTGAAGGATCTCTTCAAGTTCACCTTCGTCCAGCCAGATACCATCATTGTTTCGACATCTATCGATGCGCACCTTCCCATTGGCTCCAGCTGAAACCTTCTCCATCCTTTTCCGACATATGGGGCATCTCCTCGATCTCTCCTCAGTCACTTCGTCTGTCTCGAAGGAAGAAAGAAAACGATCCCTAGAATCAGGATCTCCCAGCAGAAGCTCAAGCTCTCCGGCATCAAGCCATATGCCGCCGCAGGAGGTGCAATGATCTATCTCCACCTCATCGAGCTCCAGAACGATCATCGGCTCTTTGCACACCGGACAGTCCAAATAAGCCTCCCTCTGTTATCGATAAATAATGGCCGGCTGTCTACGTTTGCTGCCTATAAAAGGACACAAAGAAATAGAGAACGGCCAGGAAACTAAAAAGATATATTGGGCTCAAGATAATCGCTGTCTTGGCGGACAAATGTGTGAACCATCCCATTGGCTTTGAGTATAAGAGATAGTTCACCACTACAAAGGTCCTCTCCAATGATGCCAGCGAGGACCCAATCACAGCGAATAGGGTCGGTTTTCTTAACCTGATTTCCTCTTCATGACGCGTTTCTTGATGAAAGACGATAAAGAAAATCAATATGAATATTGAACTCACCCAAGGTATGAGCGGATCGATAAATTGGGATCTCAGAAAATACATGACCAGATATGGCGACAGATACATTCTAAAGATCAGCACCAAGCTTTTGACATTTAAGCAAAGCAAGGCGCACGAACCGATGATGGCCAAAATGGATGCCTTTTTTAATCTCAGTTGCCCTTTACGGACATATCCTTTAAAGAATAAAACGAAGAACAGCACGATGGCGAGCCCGGCCAGCAAAGAGAGAAATGCGACGGCCAGCGCTACTGGCAAACTTCTGAAAATACCAGGCAAAAAAGTCCCCATGTATCTCAGCAGAAAAGTATAAGAGATGCTCATTGCCGCCAGCAAGGTTGCTTTTTTTAAATTCATTTTCATCTCCTTTCACGCGAAAGCCTGCGGATTATAGAAACGACTCACGCAGACGGTACATATAGTTCACCTCTAGCTCTTTCTGCGCTGACCATATGACACCATCCACGCAGCGGCCGTATCGATCTCTGCGCCCAAAAACTCTCCAAAGCCCACCACAATCACCTACAGAGGGCCAAACTGGCGGGCTCCAGCGACAGCCACATGCTATTAGCTATCGCGAGGACGCCCGAAACAAGCGCAGCGTACTGTCTACTTTTTATGCGTGGCCATCATCAGGGCTATGGCCAGCACCGCCAGATTGGTGCAGGTCCGGGACATACCCTCGGGGGCAACACCGAGGATGGGTCGACCCACGAAAACCCCGACCACCGCCAGGATGAAGCCCAGCGCCGACAGGGCAATGAGCACCCATACGAGATTCCGCACAGTTAACCTCCCTTCGCTGATGGAGAGCATGGCCTATTTAGGCCACGCGGTTGGAAAAAACAGCCCTTTTGACGCGCCATTTTTTCTCTGAAGAAACAGCTGCCTTATCATGATGACGCTGCCGGATCGACGCGGGAAAAAGCTGCCCAGAACAAAGCTGTCATAGATAATTGCTCCGTCATCCCGCGGAAGGTGAATCCACCCCAGCACAAACGGCCCTTCTCACTCTCCTATGATCTTGATCAAGACTCGCTTCTTGCGCCTGCCATCGAACTCACCGTAAAAGATCTGTTCCCAGGGCCCGAAGTCCAAGCGCCCATCCGTGATGGCCACCACCACCTCACGCCCCATGACCTGCCGCTTGAGATGGGCATCGCCGTTGTCCTCTCCCGTGCGGTTGTGGCGATACCGGCTGATGGGTTCATGCGGCGCCAACTCCTCCAACCATTCTTCATAGTCCTGGTGGAGACCCGATTCGTCGTCGTTGATGAAGACAGAGGCGGTGATGTGCATGGCGTTGACCAACACCAATCCCTCCCTGACGCTGCTTTCCCGGAGACAGTCCTCCACTTGAGGGGTGATATTTATGAACGCTCTGCGTGTGGGAACGTTGAACCAGAGTTCTTTCCGATAGCTCTTCATACATCATCCTTTTCTTACTCGCTTGCTTAGGGATATTCCCGAACAAGACGAAAGCCCAAAGAGTAATGGAAATCGAAGGACTGTTCCCGGCCACGATGGGCCGAGCGACAATGCTCAGCGCTTTCGCGAAAGCTTCCGCCACGCCCGACGTGAGTCCTCCACAACGAGAAAAGAGACCACCCAAATTTAGGACCTCGGGGATCGAGCTGGGGCTCCTTTTGGTAAGGTTTTTCCCACCGATCCCAACACCATTCCCATACGTTGCCGTGCATATCATACAGTCCCCAAGGATTTGGCGATTTCAGTCCCACCTCCTTGGTTCCGTCTGAACCGCTATTGCCGGCCCACCACATGTAGCGATCGGCGACCTCAAAGAAATTATCACTCTCTTCGGCATTTTCCACTTCGTCGCTAAAGAAGAAAGGCGTTTGGGTATCGGCGCGGCAGGCATACTCCCATTGCGCCTCGGTGGGCAGGTGAAAGGTTCCCCGACCAAGATTGTTGAGTCGCTTGATGAACTTCTGACAGGCGCGCCAGCTGACCTTCTCCACGGGATGGTTCGGCCTGTCCCGGAATTTGGAGGGATTCTTGTTCATCAAAGCCTCCCACTGGGCTTGGGTGACCTCATACTTGCTCATATAAAATGGCCTGGTGATGGTCACATGGTGCACAGTCCAATCGTGTTGGGAGCGACCCGGCTCCTCCAGAGGCGATCCCATGAAGAACGAGCCCGGCAGGATCAGCACCATCTCCAACTTCTTGGCGTCTGGAGGCAGCTCAGGCAGGTCAATAGTGAGCTCCTTGGTCACCTCAACCTCTGCGAAACTGGCGCTCAAAAGGGGGGAACAGAGGAGAAACACCATCGCCAGTGCGATTCCCCCGATCTGCTCTTTAAGATGCCGTCCTCTCAGCATATCTTTTCACCTCCGTAAACGCCTCCCTGGTTACTGTTCGTCTCATTCAGGGCCATCCCAGCCAAACCTCTTCAGATCCACTTGGCCAGTCCGGCCGAAGACGATGCCCTCATTCTCCAAGAGATCCCGCTGCTGGATGGCGCCGCGACTGTTCTCCGGTAAGCTGATCCTTCCCTGGCTGTTGATCACCCGCTGCCAGGGCACATCAGCATCAGTCAGCGCCGCCATGGCGTATCCCACCTGTCGGGGAGAACAATGCCCCACATAGGCGGCAATCTGCCCATAGGTGGCCACACGTCCTCGGGGAATCATGCGAACCACCTCGTAGATGTGCGCATAGAGGCCAGAGCTGGCCGAAGCATCCGCCGAGCCCGTTTTTTTTCGACTGAAATCAGTCTCCATGATCCAACCTGCGGATCGCCATGATGGTCAGATCGTCAGTCCTAGGAGTGCCGGATAGAAAGGCATTCACGTCTTTCAGACAAGCGGAGATGACTTCCTTTGGTGCCAGCAGGCAGTTCTGTCTAACGATTTCGCACAGACGCTTGGTGCCATACTCCCGACCTGATCCGTTCACCGCTTCGGAGAGGCCATCTGTGTAAAGAAGAATTGTATCCCCTGGATTCATCCGCACCTGGCTCACCGAAAAGCGCTCCTCGCAAAACATCCCTAGGGGAAGCCCGGTAGCTTCGATATTTACCATCTTTGAGCCCTGAACCAGAAGAGGAGGATTGTGTCCGGCATTGCATACGTCCACCCCTCCGGTATCGCCAGCCTTGCCGCAGACCAGAGTGGCGAAATGAGTGGGCAGGGTGCTCTCGCAGAAGGTCCGGCTGGCCCGTTCCACAATTTGATCCAGGGGCAAGTCGAGAGACACCAGAGCCCGGAAGGTGGCGTGTAGGTGCGCCATGAGCATCGATGCGGCCACGCCTTTACCGCTCACATCCCCCACGATGAAATAGAGATCTCCGTCGGCGATCAAAAGATCACAATAGTCTCCGCTGACGGGACCGGCCCCCTCGTAATGATAGGCAGCCTCCCATCCGTCGGCCTGCAGGCTTTTCTCCGGGAGCAAGGCGGTTTGGATCTGGTTAGCCAGATCCAAATCTTCCTGCAGGGCTCGTTGCTGCTCGGGGGTCAGGCAATCGAGACAGAAGCGAACCAGGGGATCCGCGATCAGACGGTCCGAGTCGATCCCTCCCCTACATGACTCGCAAACACCATAGGTCCCATTCGCCACCCGTTCAAGGGCGGCATCAACCTCCTCGATAAGGTGCTGGACCTGCGTATCGTCCGAGACCTCTTCGAGGGCCTGCTCCAGTCTGGATCGCCGGTCGAGGAGCTGCTTGCGAACCGCGAAATCTTTCGCCTTTGCCATCATACCCCTCCTGCTCTTGGGACATGGTATGCAACCATGTCTCTTCCCTATCGACCTGACGACGATGAAACTGTCGAATGAAAAAAGTGACGCTGAGCGAAACAAAATGTAAACTTCTACTCAGAGCCCTTTTTCATTCTACGCACCAGATCATCGATGAGTTTCTGATCTTTGGGAAGCAGACCGGAGTTGGGAAGCCGAGTCACCAGCTCAGCCCAGCGCGTGTCTTGCTGATAGGCGCGCGCTAGGTAGGGTATGGCCTCATCAACCTGACCCGAGGCCGCCAGAGTCACTCCCACCCAGAAGGGCGCCTCGCCGTTGGTGGCTTGGTCGGGCACGATATTCGTTGCCTGGCGATACGCCTCCATGGCCTCCTCCACATTGCCCTTGGTCCACAGCTCATCCCCCTCGTTGAGCTTGATGTAGGCACGCTGGAGCTGAACCAGCCGTCGAAGCTCGGCAACGGGATCCGGGTGATCCTCTACCCGAAGGTCAAAGAGGCGATCCACCCATGGTTTTCCGCTGTTCTCGCCGGAGACGATCAGGATGGCAGCGGACTGTCGACCTCTCAGGTCTCCACCCTCGCCCTCGGCGGCCTCCAAAGCCACCAGCAGCCGCTCGGCCAGATCACCCTGGGCCGATTCATAGGCTTGGGCCATGGCCTCCCAAACGGTGGAGCTCTCCATCAGGTTGGCCTGGACGGAGTAGTGATTCCCCACATGGTGACCCGCCGCCTGGATGCATCGGCCGCCCGTGTGAGCGGCCACCCGTCCCTGGGTATCGACCATGGCCACCTGCCGGACTGCCTCATCGGCGTCGGTGGATACCAGGGCTTTCAGCGCTTCCGGCGCCGATCGCCCCACGCGCATCAGTTCTAGGCCAAGAGGTCCGTATGCCGGCTCGGCAAAAGATTGGGTGGCCACAGCCCCCACTCCCGCCTCTGCCCATGGCACGATGGGGCCCACGGAGAACCAGTGGGACTGAACGGCCACTCCCAACTGCCCGGTGACGGAATCACGGGCCACGATGGAATAAGTGGTGATTGGCCGGAGGGGTGAGTCTGGCTGAGCAAATGAGGTTGTAGCCAGGAGAGGCGAAAGAACCATGGTGGAGATGAGGGAAGCGCGCATGGCTAGCCTCCTGGGAAGGATCATGAATGGTTCTGGGGCGCATTTGTCATGGACATCTAGAATTCATATTCCAAACCGAAAATAGGGAGTAAACTCCACTGAAAAATGGTATCTTGCCTATTCTCATTTTCATTCCAAAAATAAGAAGCGACATTTTTACGATTATACGCATTCCAGACGCTAAAATAGAAGACGAGATTCGAGCCGCTGAAATGAAAACGCCTGTCGAAACGAACGTTCAACGAATGATAATCGGGATAGCGAGCCTGGTTGATCTTGTTCTCATCGAGAACGGCTCGATTGATCTGCTTCGATTTTTCAATGTTAAAAGGGGTATAGGGAGGTCCACCGGCGTAGATCCAGCGCAGGCTGAATTCCCATTTGTTATTCGGCTTGTATCCCCCCTCAATGCTGAAGATGAAGCGGTTATCGAACACTCTGTCTCTCCATATTTCATCGCCGTCCTGATATCGAGTTCGAAAATAAGATGCGCTGGCCAGCCCATAAAAATCCCTGGCTAATTTTTTTTGCAGCATGATTTCGATTCCTCGCGAAGAGGCCTTCCCCATATCGATGAGCTGCTCATGATTGAAGAAAAAACCATAACGATAGAACAGCTCATCTATCACAAATAACGCTGGCTGAGAGGAATCCAGAGGAAGGTTTTGGTAGTCTTTTTGATAGGCTTCCAGGGTGAATTTGGTGTTTTCGGAGAGCAGGTGCTCTATACCCAGAATATAATGCACGGCCACCGGGTCTTTTAAACTCCGATTCTCCTCGTTTGGGGAGAGCAACAGCAAAGGCAGGTTTTGATGGAACATGCCCGTTGACCCGTTTACGGACCACCCTTCCGTCAACCAATAGGAGAAGGCAAATCTTGGCGAAAAGGTGCTCTTTTCGTTATAGGAGAAATAATCTGACCTGAGACCTAGAGTGGTTATCAGGCGAAGGAAGGGTTTGGCGATGTAATTCACAAATATGCCCAACTTGCCGGCAGTCACTTTCTCATCCAGGGAGAAAGCGGGAACGGTATCGCCGAGGGCATCGGTATATTCGGCATAGAAGTTATCATAGTCTGCGATGAGACGTTTGGCCTCTAAGCCGAATTCTATCGAATGTTGCTTGCTCAACCGGAAGTGATTGAAGTTTCTGAACTTAAATTCTTGCTCATGAGAACGATTTCGAAGCAGATGAATTTGCGTATTGGTCTCGTAGAAATCCTCTTTGAATTTCGCCGAGGTATAAGAGCAGGCGGTGTTCGAGTATCCGCGTTTGCTCCACAACGCTCGCCAGTTGATGCCTGTGGTGTTCTCATAAAGATCCTGATTCCCATAGACGATCATGTCATTCTCAATTGCCACCTCTCGGTGGGGACTGTTGTGGTCATCCCCCAAAATGCCCAACAGGATCAGCTTATGATCCGGGCTTATGTCATAGACCACTTTTCCTTGATAGTCACCATATCTGGGCGCCACGGTCGAGCCCACATCAGCCACATCGACGATGAAATCCAGATAGCTTCTCCGGCCCGATAACAGCCAAGAACCCTTTTTTAGGAACAGGGGACCTTCCACCACGCCCCCGAAACCAGCGAAATTCAGATCCAACTGGCCATCAAACTCCTCGCGATTCCCCTCTCGGAAAGTCAAAGCCATAATGGAGGAGAGCTTATCCCCATATACGGATGAAAACCCGCCGGTGTAGAAATTTACATCTTGGATGAGATCCACATTGAGCATCCCGATGGGACCCCCAGATGCGCCCTGTGTGGGAAAGTGGTTGATATTCGGTATCTCGACATTGTCGATGAAAAAGGCATTCTCAACCGGACTTCCGCCTCTGACAATTAAGCTGTTGCTTTGATCATCGACTTTGGCCAGGCTGGGCAGCCCGCTGATGATACGGCTCACATCTCCTGCCGAACCCGGTGCCCGGCGAATCTCTTCAAAGGAAAAATTTATGGCGCTTGTGGGCTGATCCTCTACCTCCGTGAAATAGCCCCCGGTCACTGTGATGGCTTCCATCTCTAAAGGAAACAGCTTCAACTCTGCCCGAACGAACGTGATCCGTTCAGAGCGAACGATGACGTCCGTCTTCCTCAACTGGGCATAACCGATATAGTCGAATTGAAGCGTGTAATATCCAACGGCGATATTGGGAATGTCAAAATGTCCCTCTAAATCCGTCGCGGCGCCCCTTTTGGTGCCCACGACTACCACGTTGGTGCCCGCTAGGGGAGCTTGGGTATCTGCGTCGATTACCTGGCCCCTAATGCTTCCCGTTCTCTTCTCCTCTGCCTGCAGTTCAGTGCTATGACTATAACTGTGAAGAACAATGGCAGTTATGGCGGATAAAAGGAGACATATGGTCCTCATATTCACCCTACTCTTGGTCTTCCATCTCAGCTGTCTCATCGCTCATGGCGGGGACGGGAAAGATGAAGTCCGCCACCACGGGAAGATGATCCGATGCCACGGCGGTATCGTAGACCACAAGGCCAGCGGCAGTCAGCTCCTCCTGTGACATCTCTGAGGTGCACAGGACGAAGTGGTTGCCCAGCTCCAGCACGCTGTCTGAGTACAAGATGTAGTCGAGGCGCCCCGGAGAGAACGATCTATCATAACTGTTGATGCTACGCCAGGTATACGCCTCGCGGCCGGTGGTGTGGTATGGCATCACATCGGCGAGCGCGGTGCCATCCCAGTCTGGAAGATGGGACGGCCCATAACGCTCCTGGTTGATAATTCTGCCAGCCAAAAGGATCTCGAGCTGCCTGGCGTACCCCACGAGGTTCATGTCGCCGGCAATCACCATCGGCGTACCCGGGATCAGCTCGCGTCCGCCGGGTGACTGAAGCTCCCGGATCCAGGCTGCTATAGCATCAAGCTCGAGCTCTCGGCCAGCGTTATCCTCGCAGCACGGCGGGTGGGCATTGATCAGGGACAGGTCCACGGCGAATTGCTCGTCGGGGAGATCGATCAGCGCCCAGAGGTTGCCCTGTTCCACATCGGTGGGGTGGGAATCTAGGATCGGGTAACGGCTGACGATAACGCCTTCGTGACTTTTCTCGGCATACCAGGGTGCATCGGGAAGCATCAAGGCGACCAGGTCCGCTGTCTCCTTGGCCGAGTGATTCCAGATTTCCTGAAAACAGATGATGTCGGGATCCAGGGCCTGGAGAATGCTCATAAAGGGCCCAGGCCTCTCGAACAAACCTTCGAAGAGCACATTGTAGCTGACCACGCGGAGATGCCTGGGATCTTGACGGCCAAGGGGAATGGGAGTATACTGGACTGGCCTTTGGTTACTAAGGACGATCTCCAGTTTCCGCGGCGCGTCGGGCAACACATCCTGAACCCCATCTTGCTCATTGCGAAAGAGGATCGCTATGGAATCTTTGGGAAACAGCGGCACCCACTTGATCATCGAGTTACGATTGAGGGAAATCTCAAACTTCGTTGAGGTGACGGTCGGTCCCTGGCGTAGACCGATATTTTCCTGGTGCAGCCTCACTGTGTCGCCGGAGATGTGAGCCGTTCCCACTCGTCTGCCGAAGGCCCACTGGATGTCAGCTCCGATTCCCGCCACAGTGCGCCCGGTCTGGCTGGAGTTGTCAGTATCGAGGTAGAGCACGATCTCATTGTCGTTTTGGAGGTTGCGCTCCACCCCAATCTCGAAGCTCAGGTAGAGGCGCATCGAATCGCTGGCCACCTTAAGGTCCCCGAAGTCGATGTCTGACTCCAGTTGGTCATCGCGCGTATCTCTATAAATGGGAGCCACGTCGGCCCAGTCCTCGAACCGCCCATCGATAATGATGCCCTGGGCGGGCATTTGCTCGGCAGCACCGGCGGCCCAAACAAGAAATATTGCTATCACCGCAATAGCGAAGGATAGTTTCAGCCTGCAATCCCTCCTCGGATCTTATAAGTGGATCCAGCGGGAATCACTCAGCTTTCGCCGGCCTTCCCTGCGCTGAACCAAAGCGTATTCCACAAAGCGATCGATGCGTGAAATGATTACATTACTTGGGCTTGTACCGATCTGCCTGGTCGAAGAAGGTGACATCCACGTAGCCCGCAAAGATTCTGGCCGAGTGCTTGACGCCCCTGGGAATGAAGTAGTGGTCGCCTTTGGAGTAGATTTTTTTGGTGCCCTCGATTTCCAGTTCGATCTTGCCCTCAATCACCACACCCCACTGGCTTTGGTGTGAATGCACCGGCACCTCGACATCCGCATCGAAGGCCATGAAGATAATCTGATGCCCTTCCGACTGAGACAGATATGCCTTCACGCCCTCGATGGGTACATCTGCTTCGGGCAGACTCAAGATGGGTTCGGGAAATACCTCTGAATCCATGGCTCAATCTCCGTTGACGATGTCTTCATGTGCCTAACTGAGCGCGGTTCAGCGACGACGCGCTAGCGGTATCCGCTGCAATCGTTTGCTAGTAGGCGATGTCATGCACAGGGCCTAGGCGATAGACGATTTCCCCATCTGGTTCGATTTCGTGCTTAACGAAGCCAAGGCTTTCGTATAACCTCCTGGCGGCATTGTTCTCAGGTCGAAAACTAAGGTAGATTGTGATGCCACCAAGTTGCCGAATCCGTTCGATGGTCAGTTCCATGGCCCGACGCCCGAATCCTTGTCGCTGATTCTTGGCATCAATCATGCATCGATGGATCGAGAAGATCCCATTGCCCCGAGGTTCGTACATGACGAACCCAACCATCACGTCGTCAGCGTAGACGGCTAACGGAACGCAATTCGGATTGGTCTTGGCCCACTCCAACGATTTGGCATTCGGTGCAATCAAGCCCGCTTGTTCTTCGGTGACGCGAAGAGTAGCACACACCTCTTCATTGGTTTCGTCAATCGG
>LJUY01000082.1 GCA_001304015.1 candidate division Zixibacteria bacterium SM23_81
CGGTCCCAAATTTCTCCATGCCGGAGCGGGCTATGGGGGTTCTTGCTTTCCCAAAGACACCATGGGTTTGTTAAAGCTAGCGGAGGCTGCCAGCATGGAGCTGCAGATCGTGAAGGCGGCGGTGGAGGCCAACAGGACACAGAGAGAGCTGATGGTTCAGAAGGTCATCCAGGCTGTGGGCGATCCCTCCGGTAAGACCATTGGCGTATTGGGCCTTTCCTTTAAGCCCAGAACTGACGATGTGCGGGAAGCACCGGCCCTCTACGTCATTCAGCGTTTGCAGGAGAAGGGCGCTAAAATCAGGGCCTATGATCCCGCGGCCATGAGCAATGCGGGTCGAGTCCTTCAAAAGGTAGAGTTTTGCGACGACGCCTATGCCGTTTGTCAGGGTTCGAACGCTCTGGTGTTCATGACCGAATGGAACGAATTTCGAGAGCTGGATATGGCCAGAATCAAGGAACTACTCCAAGAGGCGGTGGTCGTGGATACACGTAACATTTACGATCCAGAGGAGATGGAGAATATGGGCTTCCGATATACCGCGGTCGGGCGAGGAAGACCTCGTCTGACTTAACAAGCACCAACTTTGAGGTATTGCCATGATTGAGGGGGTCAAAACCAAAAAGCTCAGGGTTATTCCCGATGAGAGGGGAAGGTTGATGGAGATCCTTCGCTGCGATGAAGAGATCTTTGAGAAATTTGGCCAGGTTTACGTCACCACCACCTATCCGGGTGTGATCAAGGGGTGGCATTACCATAAAGTGCAGACGGACAATGTCGCTGTGGTCCATGGTATGGTGAAGTTAGCGCTCTATGACGCCCGGGAGGGGTCTCCAACTAAAGGTGAGGTAAATGAATTTTTCTTGGGCATCCACAACCCCATGCTGGTTCAAATCCCCAAGGGAGTTTACCACGGGTGGAAGTGCATCGGCCAGGAGGAAGCCGTCGTGGTGAATAGTCCCACCGAACCTTACAACTACGAGAAGCCCGACGAGTTCCGGGTGCCCTTTGATTCGCCAACCGTTCCTTACGATTGGGAAATCAAGATGATGTAAAGTAAGGGCTTGAGCCGGGAGATTTTCTGAGGACTAGGGATGTAGCATCACCGCAGCAAAAGACAGGTCCGGGTCTCGGGGGAACGAATATGCACAAGATTTTGATTACTGGAGGGGCAGGTTTTATCGGGAGCAACTTCGTCAAGTATATGCTTGCTGAGCACCCGGAGGCGGAGTTGATTGTGCTGGACAAGCTGACCTATGCGGGCAACCTTGATAATCTCAAAGAGGTGTGGGACGATGCGCGCTTCACTTTCGTGAAGGGGGATATCTGTGATGGTCAGGTTGTGGAGAAGAGCATGTCGGGTTGCGATGCGGTCATCAATTTCGCTGCCGAAACTCACGTAGATCGATCCATCGGCGATGCCGGTGCCTTTGTGCGAACCGACGTATATGGCACACACGTGCTCCTAGAGGCGGTGCGCAAGCTCAAGGTGAGGCGTTACATCCAAATTTCCACCGACGAGGTATATGGAAGCGTCGGGCAGGGATCCTCCAGGGAGGGTGATCCTCTGAATCCCAGCAGCCCCTATGCCGCCAGCAAGGCGGGCGCTGACCTTCTGGTGCTCTCTTATTATGTCACCCATAGTCTTCCCGTATTGATTACCCGCAGTTCTAATAACTTCGGTTCCAACCAGTATCCGGAGAAACTGATCCCCTTATTTGTGACCAACGCCCTGGAGAATATCTCTCTTCCCCTCTATGGCGATGGTCTTAACGTCAGAGATTGGCTCTACGTCCGGGATAATTGCCGGGCCATCGATTTGGTGCTCCAACGTGGAGAGGTGGGCGAGATCTACAACGTCGGCGGCGATAACGAGAAGAGCAATCGGGAGATCACCGATTTGATTTTGAGGATTTTAGATAAACCGAAGTCTTTGGTGAAGATGGTCAGGGATCGACCGGGGCATGATCGCCGTTATTCTGTGAACAGCGAAAAGCTGAAAGATCTTGGTTGGGCACCTAAAGCGCGATTCGAAGATGATTTAGAACGAACCGTCCAGTGGTATGAGGAAAATGAGGACTGGTGGAGGAAAATAAAAGAAGGTCGAAAGGACTTTCAGGAGTATTACAAAAGACAATATGGAATCGAGTAGAATCTGCACCCTTGAAGTTTGAAGGCCACCCTCTCCAATGGGACGGTGGCCTTTTTTCTGTCACGGTCCAGGCCCAAAAACCTGTTGACTTCAAGGGCAGAATTTCATATTATGTCGTGTCGAATATCGAGTTTTGTGAAAAGATCAGGGAAATAGCCCTGATTTTTCTTCTGTTCTTCTCAGGGGGTGGGTATGACCGTCTCCAGACCGTTCAGGTCCTTTTGGCTGATCTGTTCGATCTTGGCCTTCATCTTTGTGGCCAGGACAACCTCCCCTGAGGTGACGATGAGTAGACTGGACAGCTTGCGGCTCGAACATGAGAGGGGACGGCGCCCATTGCCATCCCATCGCGTCATGATGAGCATGCTCGATAGCCTCAGGCTCAGCCAAGCGATATCGGCCAGGCCGGAACTGGATAGGGAGCAAGTTCTGGATAGGAATATAGAGCCGGAGAATTATGTGGTGGGACCCGGCGATGAACTCATCCTTATCTTATGGGGGGAGATTAGCCAAAGCTTTCTACTTGAGGTTACTCCAGAAGGCAAGGTTTTGGTCCCGCATGTGGGGGAAATCCTGCTCAGGCAGCTCACATTGGCGGAAGCGAGAGACAGAATTATTAGGAAGGTGGGAAAAAGGTACAGAAACGTGAACATCTCTGTATCTCTGACAAAAATAAGGAAGTTTCGGGTGTTCTTGGTCGGCTCGGTGAACCTTCCCGGCACGTACACGGCCACAGCCGTGGATCGTGTCTCCATGCTCATCGATCAGGCCGGTGGTTTGGCACCAGGCGCATCTAGAAGAAACATTCGGGTGACCAGGCAGGATTCCAGCACCGTTGACGCTGATCTTTTGCGCTTCATAGTCGTTGGTGATTTGGCGAGCAATCCCTATGTTGTGGATGGAGACGTCGTGACAGTACCCGTCCGTGTGGATTCAGTGGGCGTGTTTGGAGCCGTCAATATTGAGGGGTACTATGAGTTGAAACAGGGAGATCGAATCAGTGACCTGGTTGAGCTGTCTCGCGGCTTGGTTAGGGATGTCTATATGGAGAAGGCCGAGCTGGTTCGATCCCAGGAAGATCAGAGGGGGGCCGAGCATATCTTCATCGATCTGGCCAAGGCTGTTGTGGACAAGGATCCCGAACATAACCTGTATCTACAGAGCGATGACGTATTGCTGGTCCGCCACGAGCCCGAGTGGCATCCGGAATACTTGGTAGAAGTTCGGGGTGAAACCGTTTTTCCGGGCCACTACGCCATCGAAAAGAACAAAACGTACCTGAGCGAAGTGATGGAAAGGGCTGGAGGTCCCAAACTAGACGCCTCTTTGAGCGAGGCTAAGTTAATTAGAACACTTTATGAGGATAATCCCGACTTGGAGTTTGAGCGCTTGATGGAGATGCCCGTAGCCCAGATGAGCGACGACGAGTACTCATATTTCAAGACAAAATCCAGACAGCTGCATGAGGTGGTTGTGGTAGACTTCGAGGGGCTTTTTCTGAAGAACGACAAGAGCAAGGATATCTTGCTCAAGCGAGGCGACATCATCGACATCCCCGCCATTCGGAAAACGGTGAACGTGAACGGGCTTGTGAATGACCCCGGTGCCGTTCAGTACAGGTCCGGGAAGAAGCTGGGCTACTACATCGACCAGGCGGGCGGTTATCATTCAAACGCCCGCAAGAGCAGGATGCGTGTGATCAAAGCAAGCACCGGCCAATGGTTGAAGCCCAGCAAGGTGAAGCGTATCGAGCCGGGAGATATCATCTGGGTGCCTGAGAAGCCAGAGAGGAACTACTGGGAGCTCTTCAAAGACCTCGTGAGCACCACCGCTCAAGTGGCCACGGTCATCCTGGTGATAGATCAGGCAAGGAAGTGATGATGTCCCGTGGGCTCTGTGGTCAAGGGAGCAATTCATGAGTAGCAGGGAATTTAAATTTTGGGACTATCTTGCTGTCCTGGTGAAATGGCGCAAGCTGATTGTGTTCAATTTTGTGGCTGTTTGTCTCATAGCTGTTGGATTAAGTCTTGTGCTTCCCAAATGGTATAAGGCTAAGGCGACCATACTGCCGCCTGAGGAAAGCTCGAGTTCCTCAGCTATCGCTTCACTGCTCACTGATCTCCCGTTGGGCGGTCTGACCATTCCCGGGGCCATGACTTCGACCAATCTTTTCGTCGCTATTTTGGGCAGCAGGACCGTTGCCGAGGGCGTCATAGAAAAGTTGAACCTCATGGAGGTTTACAAGTCGAAGAGCTTAGAGGGAGCTGTGGAGACTCTCCAAAAACACTCGACTTTCGGCATCACCAAGGAAGGCGTCCTGACCATTGAAGTTGAAGAGAGGGATCCGCAGCTTGCTGCGAAAGTTGCCAATACCTTTGTGGTTGAGCTGGATAGAGTGAATCAAGAGACCAATGTCTCTCAGGCAAAAGGGAAACGTCTCTTCATCGAGGGGCGCTTGAAAGAATCACAGCTGGAGCTGGAAAAAGCGGAAGAAGAGCTCAAGTTATTTCAAGAAAAAAACAAGGCCATCTCCTTGCCTGACCAGATATCCGCCGCTATCGAGAGAGCTGCTGAGCTAAAAGCTGAGCAGGTTTCTCTCGAGATTCAACTGGGAGTTTTGCTTAAAACAGCCTCCCGCTCACACCCCCAGGTGGAACTCCTTGGTTCTCAAATTTCTGAGATTCAAAAACAGCTGGAAAAAATCGAGTTTGGAGATGCTTCGAATCTCAGTTCTCAAGAACCAGGGAGCTCTGAGCCCACTGAGTTTCATGTTCCCTTCTCGAAAGTACCGGCTGTGGGTTTGGAGCTGGCTCGCTTAACCAGAAATCTCAAGATCCAAGAGGTTGTATACAGACTCCTCACACAACAGTATGAGCAGGCAAAGATCGAAGAGGCGAAGGATACACCAACGGTGCAAATTCTCGACGTTGCGTTACCGCCCATCAGGAAGTCGAAGCCTAATCGGAAGATGTTCGTCATATTTTTGGGATTTTTAAGCCTTTTTCTGAGCACGGTCTACGCGTTTTCTGCAGAATATTTTCAAAGGCTCAGGGTCACCCGTGCAGAGGAATATGACAAGGTTTCTGGGTTGTTTCATATATTGAAAGGAGATGTCCAGCATCTGAGATCGAAACGCAAAAGGTAGATGTAGATAAGGTAAGTTTCAGAAGAGCATTCGATGAACCATTGGAGCATCGCTTCACAAGGCATGGATTCTTCCTCGCCGTCGAGGGCGTTTTTTTTATTTTTTCTCATCGCTCAGTTGGGATTTGTGCTTCTCTTTTCCCTCACCGGCTCCCCCTACCCTATCTTGCTGGTCTTGGTTGGCTTCTTCTTGCTTTTTAAAATCGCGTTCTCCGTCAAAAACACCCTTTTTCTGGTATGCTTTTATATCATCGTTTTGCCGGGCTATGGCTGGGGCAGGCGTTATGCTTTTTATAAGATTTTCGTCTCCTATCCAGTCGTTACGGCTCTCATTTTTGCGGCAGCTTTGTTTTGGCTGGCCAGAACTGCCTTAAGAAGTGAGCGTACAAACCGTTTTGCAGCGCAGGATTTCGCTGTCCTGATCTTTTTGTCTGTGATAATCATCTCGGCCTTTATCGGTTTTATAAATGGTCATCAGACAAGATATGTCCTCAAGGAGCTCTATTTCTTAAGCATGTATGGCATCTATTTCCTAGCACTCAAGGGCGTTGTTCAGCGCAATTGGGTTAAGCAGTTCTGGCAACTCTTAATCATAGCCACCTTTGTAGTTTCCCTTCAGTACCTCTTTCTGACGCTTTCTGAAGTAAGTGCCGGTGAGCTCTTTATTTCACGCGTGACAACCCAACAGCCCCACCTTGCGCAGCTTGCCATTCCCTATCTGGCAAGTTTTTTCTTTTTCCCATCTTCCCTAAGGGAGAAGCTCATTGCCTTTGTGCTTTCTGTGTCCATCCTCACCATGGTGTTTCTAAGTCAGCAAAGAAGCTTGTGGATTGGGGTATTCTTTTCGATCCTGCTTTTATGGATCTTTTACATTTATCGAAAGCGAGTTTCTCTTCTAGAAGTGGTCAGGGCCATCGCCGTCGTGGTCCTTTTCGTTGTGGTCGTGATCTCCATGCTGCTTCTATTAGACAAGATGTTTGCGGGGTCGACCTTAGCCACCCTGGCTGTTCGAGTCGAAACTCTGACAAGGTTGTCTGAGGATCAATCTGCGCTGGACAGGATGGCAGAGATACACATCGCACTTGGGCAATGGAAGCAGAATATTTTCTTGGGAACGGGACTGGGCTCGACGATCCATCGGGTGGCCACCCATATGAGTTATGACATCCTTGACAATTCCTTCGCCTTTCTTCTTTGGAAGGCTGGTTTGCTTGGTCTTCTCTCTTATATGACCATAATTGTTCTGTTTTATCAGCGCGGTCTGGCTGTGTTCAGGAGGTTAGATGACGTTGAGACTCAGCGAATCGTTGCATCATCTCTTTCAGGATTTTCCGGCTTGATGCTGATCGCTCTGACCAACAGCAGTTTGATGCAGTATCGATTTGTCCTTATTTGGGCTGTCCTTTTCGCTTCCCTGGAGTTTCTATACGGCAGGTCGAAAAAGGAAATCCAGACAGTACAATCCTCGGTCCGAGAGTGAACTTTGGGTTTTTCCAAAAGAATGAAAATCTGCTTCGTCGGCAGCCTTCCTAAACCATATGGCGGTGTGGCCAGCCATTCCTTTCATCTGACCAAAGAGCTGGCCGGATTAGGCGTCAAAGTCGATTTTATCGATACGCGTCTAGCCAAGAAAAAAACGGTGCCTTCGGGTGTCCGCCATCTGTTGATCGCCGACTTAAGCCTATCCTCTACCCTCAGGCAAATTTCAAAGCTGCCCCGCTTGGGGGGGGCTTGGACCCAAATTATGAGGTATTGGAAGTGTCTACGTCCTCGCGACTTTATTAAGGTTATCTACATAATTCTCAAGATTTTGGACAGCTGTCGACCAGAGTCGGTCGATCTTTTTCACGCACAGCACGCCAACGAGAGGGCTCTGGCCACCTGGGTGGTGGCCAAGAGGTTCAAAAAACCTTTGGTGATCACAGCACATTGCGGCGAATTCACCGAGGATTTTTTTTGGTCACGCTGTTCTAGGTTAGTCAAGCATATGACCACAGTGGCGGCCAGGGTCATATCCGTTTCGAAATATACTCAAAAATGCATGATTGCAAGGGGTTGTAAAGGGCATGTGAGCATTATTCCTAACGGGGTGGACACTCACTTCTTCCGGCCGGGATTAGAAGTCAGCGAATTGCGGCGCAAATACAGATTAGTTTCGTCGGGGACATTCATCGACGGAAAGGGCCAGATGTGTTTCTCAAGGCGGTGCCTTTTGTTCTTGAGAAGAATTTCAAAGCGATAGTTGTGGGTTCAAAAGGCGGTCAACAGGAGAGTCTCCGACAGTTGATCCATGAACTTTCCATCTCGCACCAGGTGCTCATGATCGAAGAGGTGGAACATGAACTTCTACCACAATTCTATAATTTGGCCGATATTTTTGTATTCCCAACGGTGATGAAGACCGAGGGATTTGGCATCGTAGCCCTAGAATCGATGGCCTGTGGGACGCCAGTTATTGCCTCTAGAATTGGAGGTATTCCAGAAGTGGTCAGAGAAGACCAGACAGGTTTTCTCTTTGAACCAGGCAATTTCCAAGAACTGTCTGAGAAGATCAATGTTCTCCTGGCGGACGACGCCATGAGGGCCAATCTCGGAAGGGCAGGTAGAGAGCTGGTCGAGTCAGAGTATACCTGGACAGTTGTGGCTCAGAAGACATTGGATATCTATCGCGCCGCCATTATGAATTACCGATTTGGGAGATAATCGGTGAAGATGAGGAGAGGACATTTTCAGAATCTGTTTAATCAATCCATCGTCTACGGACTGGGGAGGCTGGTCGGTCAGGCTGTTGGTTTTTTCCTGATACCAATATACACCAGATCGCTCTCGACGGAAAATTATGGTGTCTTTGCCCTTTTGACCATGGCTGTTTCGGTCTTGAGCATTGTACTCGGCATGGGGGTGGGTTCGGCCTTTTTCAAGTACTACTTCAGCTCTCCAGATGAGGGCACAAAAGACAGTGTCACAGATTCAGCCTTTTTTCTGCTAGTCGTGGTTTCATTAGCGGCTGTATTAGTCTTATTACCTCTCAGTTCCCAGCTCTCTCAGCTTTTATTTGGCTCAACCAATTTTGCACAGCATTTGAAGTATCTGGCCTGGACGGCTCTCTTAAACACCTTGAGCATCATCCCGCTGAGCCTTTTAAGGGCTAAAGAGCAATCTTTGCGATACTCAGCCATCACTCTGACCAAGTTCATCTTTATGTTGGGCCTGAATATCTTCTTTGTGGTTGTTTTACGCAAAGGCGTCATCGGCATCCTTCAGGCAAACCTCTTATCAGCCGCAGCCATGTTCCTTATCTTGGTAGTCCCCCTTTGTAGGAGCTGGCGGGCGCGTCTGTCGTGGGTGCATATCAAAGCGTTGCTGGCTTTCGGCGCGCCCTTGATGCCCACCCAAATTGCCTCGTGGGTGCTGACTCTTTCCGACAGATACTTGCTAAAATATTTGACAAACCTAGAGGAAGTTGGGGTGTACACCCTAGGGTATAACCTCGGTTTTGCGGTTAACCTCCTTATCATATGGCCTTTTAGCGTTGCATGGGGGCCTTTTATGTATAAAGTCGCTGGTGAACAGAATGCATCCCAGGTCTATGCCCGTACTCTCACCTACATCGGTTTGGCCTCCGGATCTATCTCTCTGATCCTCTCGTTGTTTGCGCCTGTTTTGGTAAGTTTGGTTTCGCCATCGGCCTATTTCAATGCCCACAAGATCATTCCTTTGGTGGCCTTTTCCTATGCCTTTTATGGAATGTACTTCGTTTTTACCGCCGGTTTGAATATCACCAAAAGGACGTATTATTTTCCCTTTATCGTTGGCTTCTCGGCAGCTATGAACATAATTCTGAACTTGATTTTCATCCCCTATTATGGGATGATGGCTGCAGCCTGGTCAACCTTCGTCTCATATCTGGTGTTGGCATTTCTCACCTATGCGTGCTCTCAGAAATTTTTTCGGGTGCCATACGAGTATACCAGATTAGCGAAATTAGTCATGGCACTACTTCTTGTTCTGGTCATTGGTCAGGTGACAAAAAACTCTGCTGGTTTTCTGGGATTTCTTCTCAGAACGATACTTTTTTTAATGTTTCCCATCCTTCTCTACATCCTGAGGTTCTTCCGACAGGAGGAAATAGCCAAGATATCAACTCTCTTAGGGCTGCGCTCAGCGACTCAGGATATGGTTGGTTAAACGCAGGGGTTTCATGCAGGAGATGTTAGGTTCTCAAAAGGTAGAGACAAGTCTAAATTTATTATGTACTTGGGTTGAGGAAAACGGATGGGCAGGCTACGATCCTTACGACATCAAAGGAGTGCCCGGGTTGATGTGGATGCAAAAATACAGGCTGCTTCGCAAAGGACTCAATGTCTTGGTGGAGTCTTATCCCCATAAATTCAGAAAAATTTTTCGGATCCGACCTGCCATGAATCCCAAAGCTATGGCTCTTTTTGCCAGGGCCTATTTGAACTTATTTCGGTTTGAGCCTCGAGAAACGTACCTTGAGGAAGCAAGGGAATGTCTAACTTGGCTAATGGAAAATAGCTGCAGTGGTTACTCTGGGCCTTGTTGGGGCTACCCCTTTGATTGGCAGTCGGAGATTCTCATTCCTCGAGGGACGCCTTGTGGAGTCGTGACTTCTTTTGCCGTGAGAGCTTTTCTCGATGCCCATAGGGTTTTGGGCGCACAGGAATACCTCGATGTTGCCAAGGGTTGTTGTGAGTTCTTGATCAAAGACCTCAACTGGGATGAGATGACCCCAGAAAGCGGTTGCTTTAGTTATACTCCTATGGACTTTTTCCATGTGCACAACGCCAATCTGTGGACGGCCGCCGCCGTATCCAGAGTGGGTGCTCTGACCTCCAACAGGACCTATTTGGACAGGGCACGCCAGGCTTT
>LJUY01000043.1 GCA_001304015.1 candidate division Zixibacteria bacterium SM23_81
ACCGATCCTGATGTGGGTGATTCTGCTCTGTTGGTGGTGGATCTGGATTATAGTGATAATGCTGGAGGATCTTGGGCATCTATTGAAACGGGAGAATCCAACGACGGCGCTTATTTCTGGGATATCTCTGGTCTGTCAGATGGCACCAATTATCTGGTGCGCGTCATCGTTACCGATACCAGTGGTTTGTTTGACTCTGACACCTCCGATGCGATCTTTTCTATCGACAATCCTGACGATCCTACTGTAACTGTCACTTATCCCAATGGTGGAGAGACGTTGTCGGATTCTGTGATGGTCACCTGGACGGCTACCGATCCTGATGTGGGTGATTCTGCTCTGTTGGTGGTGGATCTGGATTATAGTGATAATGGTGGAGGATCCTGGGAATCCATCAATACTGGTGAGGTCAACGATGGTGTTTACTCATGGGACATTTCCGGTCTGTTAGACGGCTCCGGCTACCTCGTGCGCGTTACCGTCACCGATACCAGCGGTCTTTTTGACTCAGACACCTCCGATGCGGTCTTTTCTATCGACAATCCTGACGATCCCACTGTGACTGTCACTTATCCCAATGGTGGAGAGACGTTATCGGATTCTGTGATGGTCACCTGGTTGGCTACCGATCCCGATGTGGGTGATTCGGCTCTGTTGGTGGTGGACCTGGATTATAGTGATAATGCTGGAGGATCTTGGACATCTATTGAAACGGGAGAATCCAACGACGGCGCTTATTTCTGGGATATCTCCGGTCTGTCAGACGGCTCCGACTATCTGGTGCGCGTCATCGTTACCGACACCACGGGACGGTCAGACTTAGATGTCTCTGACGGCACTTTTTCCGTCGATAATCCCGATGCTCCCACTGTGAGTGTCACTTATCCCAATGGTGGAGAGACGTTGTCGGATTCTGTGATGGTCACCTGGACGGCTACCGATCCCGATGTGGGTGATTCGGCTCTGTTGGTGGTGGATCTGGATTATAGTGATAATGCTGGAGGATCCTGGGAATCCATCAATACTGGTGAGGTCAACGATGGTGTTTACTCATGGGATATCTCCGGTCTGTCAGATGGCTCCGGCTACCTCCTGCGCGTTACCGTCACCGATACCAGCGGTCTTTTTGACTCTGACACCTCCGATGCGATCTTTACCATCGATAATCCCGATGCGCCTAGCGTGACTGTCATTTACCCCAATGGTGCGGAGACGTTGTCAGACTCAGCGGTGATCACCTGGTTGGCTACCGATCCTGATGTGGGTGATTCGGCTCTGTTGGTGGTGGATCTGGATTACAGTGATAATGGTGGAGGCTCTTGGATGCCCATCAGCACGGGTGAATCTAACGATGGCTCCCATTTTTGGGATGTCTCTGAGCTGAGTGATGGCACCAATTATCTGGTGCGCGTTACCGTTACTGATACAACTGGTCTTTTCGATGTCGACACCTCCGATGCGGTCTTCATAATCGATAATCCGGAGCCTCCGGCAGCCATTTCTGATCTGACGGTTGTGCTGACGGATGGTTCTATCCGTTTAAGCTGGACAGCGATCACCGAGGACACTTTGGGTATGCCCATTGTAGTGGAGTACTACAATGTATACCGCAACGTGGACCCGTATTTCTCCTCCGGCCCAGCCGACTCCATCGGCAGCACTACTGGAACGTTCTATCTTGATCCAACTCCCGCGCTGAAAGACACGAGCGTCAATCACTACTACTTGGTGCAAGCCGTTTCTTTGCAGAGGAGGAAATCTGCAGATTCCAACCGTGTGGGAGAGTTCGATAGAAATATGACGGACATCGAGCCTTCGGGGCCTCCTAAGAATAGACGATAGCAAAGGAAAATTCAAATTTACCACCTAAGGACGGGCGCCTACTCTTCGAGGTGGCTTTCTCTGCTCCGAGAGCTGAGGAAGTATCACGATCACCTCTGGAACCAGAGCTTTGGCGCCCGATTTTTTTTCGCAAGAAAGCGGTGAAAGGTTGGAGAGATTTGGAATTGCAAAGGAGCTTGAAGCCGAGTCGAGCATTAAGAAGCTGGAAACTAGTTTGAAGTTGTGGAAGCTAGTAAGGAAGCTGGAAACTAGAGGGTGGATGCTGGAAAGAGGATATATTCCAATGGATTGTCTTTTTCAAATCTCGACTCTCCATTCTCAATACCCAAATACCTTGCCCAACAAAGCATTAAGCATGGCTTTTCCGCCTTGCTTGTCAGCCATATCAAAAGCTGAGCCTGGACCGCGAGGAGCAATGGGATGTCGCCTCAGGGATCATCGGGCAGGATAAGCCTTTTTCCTCTGACAAAAGTCCTTGACTTGGTGCTTCCTGTGAGATAATATGAATATTAGAGAGAGGGTCTCGTTTCAACGGCCAGGAGGTGTGCGATGTCTACCCGTCGTATAGGGACGGTTGGAGTCATATGGGGGATTATTTTATTTTGCCTGCTTTGCTTTGGCCTCACCTGCAGCAGGAGCGACAAGGAATCTGTGGAGGACGAGAGCAAGTTGGCTGATACCACTAAATCCCAGGTGGTGCAAGCATACGGAAAGCTTCCCCTTTCCTTCACAGAGAACCGGGGACAGATGGCCGAGCCAGTGCGTTTCTATATCCGTGGCCCCAGGGGCACCGTTTATTATACCCCGGAAGAGGTGGTTTACGATGTTGTGGAGAAAACAGCGGAGCCAAAGAGGACAAAGCTGCCCGAGGAGAGGGATGAGATTGTGTCCTCCGACACGACCTTTAGGCGCAAGGGAGTTGTTGTCCGGATGAGGTTTTTGGGCGCCAATTCCTCCGTCGTCCTGGAAGGGATCGATGAGTTGGAGGGCAAAGTAAACATCTTCCGGGGAAAAGACCCCTCTCAATGGAAGACGGGGATTCGTACCTTTAGGGGAATCATCTATCGGGATCTCTACCCTGGAGTTGATCTCATGTACCATGGCCAGGACGGCCGCCTGACACACCGACTGACCATAGAGCCCGAAGGAGAGGTGAGGGACGTCGTATTTCGATACGAGGGAGCGGATCAAATCGAGGTGGATGCGTCGGGCAATCTGCGCATCAAAACGGCTCTGGGGACCATCACCGAGCCGAAACCTTATCTCTATCAAGAGAAGGCTGGAAAAAAGATAAAAGTGGAGGGAGGGTATCGGACGCTAGGCAGGGATGCAGTGGGCTTTTCGGCGAAGAAGTACCAGGGCAATCTACCCCTCATCATCTCCATGGGAGTAGACCATTAAACCATGGCAATTTACAAGATAAAATCGTTTCAAACACAGCTCTTTGGGCCCTGGACAGTTCACCGAAACAGTCTGGATGCCGTGGTGAGTGCGTTTTTGTTCTTGAGCTTATGGTTCTTGTGCTATGACATCTCATGGGCCATTGAATCGGACCTGGTCTGGAGCTCCTTTCTAGGAGGGAGCTTCAAGGATTTTGGGTATGATGTTGCCGTAGATAATTCGGGCGTCTACGTGACGGGGCATACAGAGTCTGCGGATTTCCCAACAACAGCTGGGGCTTTCGACGAGACCTTAAATGATAACGGCGACGCCTTCGCGACTAAGTTGAATCCAATGGGCAGCAATATTGTGTACTCCACTTTTTTGGGCGGAGGTGGTTGGGATGAGGGATACGGCATTGCTCTTGACGGTGGGGGCGGCGTTTACGTAACCGGGTGTACTCGATCGGTAGATTTTCCGATTACCTCTGGGGCTCTAGATACAATCCTTGGCGGCCCTTCAGACGTCTTCGTGGTTAAGTTGGAAGCCATGGGAGGGGCTCTTTTTTTTTCAACTCTCCTGGGTGGAAGTGGAGATGAGGTGGGGTTTCGGATCGTCGCGCAGCGTTCCGGGAAGGTCTATGTGACAGGAATTACCGAATCGGTGGATTTTCCCGGAACTGAAGGAGAGATTGTTACGAATCATCGCGGCGGCAAAGACGTCTTCGTCACTCGGTTCAACACCTTAGGCAACGCTCTGGATTACGCCACCCTTCTGGGAGGAGTGGAAAACGAATTTGGCTGGGGCATCGATGTGGACGGCTCTGGTAGCGCCTATGTGACAGGGTACACAGAGTCAGCGGATTTTCCCACCACAATAAATTCTTTCGACGCTACTTTCAACGGCTTCTCAGACGTCTTTATCGCTCGGTTGAACCCCCAGGGCAGTCTATTGGAATATTCCACCTTTTTAGGAGGCAGCTTTCGGGACGCCGCCCGGAGCGTCGTCGTGGATGGCTCTGGCAGCGCTTACATAACCGGTTACACCAATTCATTCGATTTTCCCACCACACCAGAAGCATTCGACACGGCGCAAGATTTCTCCAACTACAATGCCTTTTTGGCCAAACTTACCCCCGATGGAAGCGATCTGGTCTATTCGACCTTTTTGGAAGGAGAGGAAAAAGAAAGCGGTTACGGTATTACCGTGGACGATTCCAGCAACGCCTGGGTCGTTGGCTTTACAGAGTCCCCATTTTTTCCTACAACGCCTGGGGCCTTTGACGAATCACATAACGGTGGGAGAGATGTTTTTGTGGCTAGGCTCAACGGGAAGGGCAGCAGCCTTGACTACAGCACCTTTTTGGGGGGTATGGGAGACGATTATGGCTGGGACATCTTTCTGCATGGTGTGGACGAAGCTTACGTAACGGGGTATACCCTTTCAGCGGATTTTCCCACCACAGCCGGGGTGTTTGATGAAACGCACAACCACAGTGAAGATGCATTTGTGACCCGACTCTGCCTGAGAGGGCTAGTTCCTGTGGATCCAACCGGTCCTGTAGAAGCGTTGCCAGTGATCTATATGTTGCACCAGAACTATCCTAACCCCTTCAACGCCACCACAGAAATCTGCTACGCGATTCCCAAGGATGGTCACGTAGTGCTGAGTATCTTCAACTCTCTGGGACAAAAGGTGCGGACTCTAGTGGACTCTGAGCAAAGGGCCGGGGAGCATGTGATAGTCTGGAATGGGCGAGACAATATGGATCAAGATGTGGCCAGCGGATTGTATTTCTGCCGGATGAGAACGGGTAAGTTCACCCAGACTGTCAAGATGATGCTGGTCAAATAAGCGCTGGTTATCATAGGTATGAAAAGGCCCTTTCGGACCCCCGGGAGGGCCTTTTTTCTGTGAGGAAAGGATTAGAGGAATCGAGGATTCCAGGATAGCCGAAACCCTTGGCCGGCGCCCCTGTCAATGCGGATAAGACTTTCATGGTGGATTTTTCCTTAAAAACCGGAGGTTCTACATATGCAGATCCTCAGCTCTCCTGTATGTAAATTCTTTCTTGACAATCTCCTCTGGATTTTGTAGACTTGAGACAGCTGTCATGGTCGATGTTTCTCTCGTAAAATAGGAGGTGAGCTATGGCCGAGGATGCGAAAAAGGAAGAGGTGGAGACAAAGGAATCTGAGGGGCGCGGAATGGCCCGCAAGCTGGACGCAGTGGGATGGGGGCTATTCCTCATCTGGATCGGGATTGTCTTGCTGCTCAATGCCAGCTCCAGTGTGGCTCTGCTTGGGATAGGTGTCATCATCTTGGGCGTACAGGTGGCCCGGGTATTTCTCAAGTTGAACCTGGAGGGCTTCTGGTTTGTCGTCGGTGTGCTCTTTCTGGTGGGCGGCATCTGGCAGCAATTGGACGCGAAATTGCCTCTGGTGCCCATACTCCTCATTGTGGCTGGCTTAGCGGTACTTTTGACAAGGTTTATGCCCAAACGTCGAGCCTAAAGGAGGGAGGAAAAAAATTTTCATGAGGGTTTGAGATCACTCTGTCGCTGTTTCAGGAAGTTCTTGACTTTCTTCAGGCGATTCGGTAACATTGGAGCGGATCGTAAAGAGGTGTTAGCCTTGGACATACCGAAGACAGCCTACATGCTCATTTCTTCTGATTTTGGCCAACTCGTGCTCGTCTGGAGAAGTGCCCTCCGCGCCCCGCGGGTGCTACGGGTCCTTCTACCAGGTGAGAAAAAGCAGGTGGAGAGAGCCCTTCGAGATGGATTTCCCGAAGCTGTCAGGAAATCGCACCGGGACATAGAGATCATCTGCACTCAAATTCAGGCTTTTCTTCAGGGAGAGCCCGTTGCCTTTTCGCTGGACCGCTTGGATTTTGGGATTTGTAACGACTTCCAGCGGCGAGTCTTGAAGGGCGAGGCGAAGATCCCTCGGGGGCGAGTGAGTACTTATAGCCGTCTGGCCGAGAAAATCGGAGCCTCTGGTGCTGCCCGGGCGGTGGGAAACGCTTTGGCACAAAACCCTTTCCCTGTCATCATCCCCTGTCATCGAACCATCAGAGCACATGGCCGCCTGGGGGGTTTTCAGGGCGGGGTGACTCTCAAGCGAGCCTTGCTGGAGATGGAGGGTGTTGACTTCGACGAGAAAGGCCGGGTGCCCGGTCGGTTTTTGTGGTAGGAGGAGGTGTTCGTGGTGAACTTTTTCAAGTCCAAGATGTGGCCTTTTGGGGACATCGTGTTGCTCAAGCTCTACTGCGTTGTGGTGGGAATCATCATCGGGGCCTACATCGCCTCGTTTGTGAAAAGCTATTTGTGGCTCTTCGTCCTGGTGGCCATCGTCTTGGTGGTGAGGCTCTTTTATTTCTACTTTTTCAAAAATGAGTAACGGAAGGTTGATGTACTGGTGTGCAGGAAGGTTCCTATAAGGTGAAGGGCTCTCCGCAAAACGCCCCCCCTCGCCTATATGGCGATTTGGCTTGGCTTTGGCCGATCATAAGCTCGGTGGAGGATTATAGTAAGGAGGCCGAGTTCTTTGCCAGAACGATCCAAGAAGAGTCGCAGGTCCCTGTTTCTACCCTACTCGATATTGGATGTGGTGGAGGACACCTGGACAATTACCTGAAGAAGCACTTCCAGATCACCGCTGCGGATATCAGCGAGCCCATGTTGGAGCTGGCCAGAATGCTGAATCCCGAAGTCGTATACCTCACTGGTGACATGTGCACCATGCGGCTGGGCCAGCTCTTCGACACGGTGATCATCCACGATGCCATCAACTATATGCTTAATCCCGCTGATCTAAAGGCAGCCTTTCAGACTGCCTTTGAGCATCTCAGGCCCGGTGGAGTCTTTCTCACCTTTGTGGAGGTGATGACTAGGTCTTTCCAACAGAACAAGACCTTCGTCACCTCACGGTCGCGAGGTGATACGGAGGTTGTCTTCATCGAGAACTACTACGATCCCGATCCGCATGACACCACTTACGAGGGCACCTATGTTTACTTAATCCGGCAGAAGGGACATCTATCGGTGGAGACGGATCGCCACCTGGGGGGCGTTTTTCCGTTAGAAACTTGGCGCTCTCTGCTGAAGCAGGTGGGTTTTGTGGTCAAGCAGCGAGAGTGGAAGCATTCTGAGTTTGTTGAGGGCAAGGTCTTACCGCTTCTGGTCTGCACCAAGCCCGGAGAGAACGCCGCTTATTGATTAGGCTAGATACAGAGGAAAGGAGAGGGGGTGGATGCACTCCTTTTGCACCAAGGGAGGTGGAATATGACCAGAGTCTTGACGGCCATCTGCACGGGAGTTTGTCTCCTGTTTGTCTTTGCTTTGGCCGAGGGCCAGGAACGGTTGCAGGGAGTGGAGAAGGGCAAAGCCAGGGAAGTTCTGGCTCATAGCGACGAGGCCTTTCAGAGTCGAGATTATGCTCAGGCCCAGGAGATGTACAAACTGACTGTTCTGGCTGCAGAACGCGAGGGAGAAGAGGAAATTTTAGTGGAAGCCCTGGCTCAAGTAGCCCGGAGCCACCTCATCCAGGGCAAAAAGGAACAGGGCCGTTCCTGGTTGGAAAAGGCGAAAGCACTGGCCTCAAAAAAGATGCCCATGGGGTGGTCGCGGTATCTGGGAGTGCGTGGGCGGTTTGAATGGAAAGATGACCAGCTGGAGGAGGCCACCGCGACCTTCAAGGAGATGTACCAATTCTGCCTGAGCCACAAGCTGCACAGCCGCGCCGTGGATGCCGCTCACATGGTGGCCATTACGGCTCCCCATGAAGAACAGATTGTTTGGGGCAAGAAGGGTATCGAGGCCGCCGAGGAGGGTCACTTGGAGAACTGGCTGGGGCCATTATGGAACAACCTGGGCTGGACCTTCGAGGAGATGGGTCGGTATGAAGAAAGCCTGGATGCCCTTTTGAGAGCCCGGGAGTATCACTGGAAATTGGGATCCGAGCATAACAAGCTGGTGGCCGATTGGTCCGTGGGGCACGCCTATCGCCAACTGGAGCAGCTCGATGAAGCCTCACATTGGCTGCGGCCCATCCTTGCCTGGGCCGAGAGGCGCTACGTCACGGATCCGAACCCAGATGCTGCCGAGTGGGTGGGGCACTCGCATCGAGAATTGGGCCAGCTGGCTATCGCGCGGGGAGAGATGGAAGAGGGTTTAGGGCACCTGCGCAAGGCCGAAGAGAAACTCGGCGAGGCTGAAATGCAGGAGTGGGATCCGGAGGACTTTCAGCGCCTGAGGGACCAAATCGCCGAGATCGCAGGGGAGGTGCCGTCCGAAAAGGTGAGATCCACTGTCGTGCACTTCGAAATTCCCTTCGATGAGGAGTCCCGTGCCATCTCTTTCTATCGTGAACTATTCGGCTGGGAAATCGTCGAGATTCCGGAGACGGATTACTGGCTGGTGAACACCGTGCCCACAGACGAACAGGGTCGTCCGACGGAGCCAGGAATCAACGGCGGCATGATGAAACGGGCGGTCCCCGACCATGTGACCATCAACTACATCTCCGTGGTCTCGGTGGATGAAACTCTCCAGAAGGCAGAATCTCTGGGGGGTAAAGTCATCTTCCCCAAAACGCCCATTCCCCAAATGGGATGGTTTGCCCACATAGTCGATACGGAGGGCAATGCATTCGGGATTATGGAGGAGGATCCATCAGCCCCATAACGGGTTGCCCCCGTTATCTGGATTTTGTTGGCAATTTTCAGGAAGGGCCGCCCGCCACAGCAGGCGGCCCTCATTACTTTGCGGACGATAGGGATTCCCGATTGGCTTGGCCATAAAAAGCTTGACACTCAGTTGGAGGATATGCTACAATATAAAAAGGGCGATCCGGCCTGAACCTGGTTTTTTTGAGAAAGCCTGTGTGGATTTGCCATCTTGTTCCATTGAGGGATAAAAGCTTGAAAAAGAGAGGTACTGTGCACAGAAAGCTTATCCTGACGACCGTCTGGGTCCTTATTTTGGTTGCGGCTCGGAGCGTAGTTGCTGAGCGTATTACTTTCACCATGACCGCCGGCCCGTACCAGCTTCAAGAGGAGGACGGATTTCAAGTGGTTAAACTGGAGGGCTTCGATCGCTTGCAGATACCTGGAAAACCCATGGTGCCGGCCAAACAATTTCATTTCGCCCTGCCCCCAGGAGCCCAGGTGTCCGATGTGAAGATCATGGGTGTTGAAAAGGTGTCTCTTGAGGGTGCCTACCGCATCGAGCCGGCACCGTGTGCCATCCCCTTGGGGCTTGACAAAGAGGCATTGCAAAAGAGCAGAGGCGACTGGCAGCGCAGCTATGATGCCACCTACCTCTCTGATGCGCCCTTTCCAGGGAAAGTCGGAGAGAACCTGGGTGTGAGCGGGCTGCGCAAGTACACGATCCTACGGGTCGCTTTCTACCCCTTCTCCTATCAGCCTCAGTCTGGGCGGCTTACCTTCTGCGCGCGTGCGACCGTTGAAGTGGACTTTCAGCTGCCTCCTGTGGGAAGCGAACCGGACCAGCGGGCGCAGCTGTCTTTGATGGATCGGGCAGGAGAGGAGCGCGCTCAGGAGCTTGTGGACAATTTCCGTCAAGCCAGCGGATGGTATGCCCCTCAGGAAGGAGCGCGGTCCTCCAAGTCCACCTACGACTACGTGATCATCACCAGCTCCGGCCTGCAGAGCGCCGTCTCAGATCTGGTGGACTGGAAGGAAGAAATTGGCCACACCGTCAATGTGGTCACCACCAGCTGGATCTCCAACAACTATTCCGGCTGGGATCTGGTGGAGGAGATCCGCAACTTCCTCATCGACAAACATCTCGATTGGGGCATCGAGTATGTCCTCTTGGCGGGCGACCTCGACGTCATCCCCATGCGTAACTGTTACCCTGACGGTCACTCCAGCTATACTCCCACCGATTACTATTACGCCGACCTGACTGGAAACTGGGACTCTGATGGCGACGGTTACTACGGTGAACCCAGCCAGGATGCTGTCGACATGCTGGCCGATGTTTACGTGGGCCGCATTCCCTGGAGCAGCTCCACGACCCTCTCGAATATCTGCGACAAGCTCATCGCCACCGAAAGCGACACCGGCAGCTGGAAGAACAACGCCCTGCTGTTGGGTGCCTTCACCAATTTCGCCAACCAGGATCACTCTGGATGGCCGGCTACCGATGGAGCCTGGTTGGCAGAGAACTTACTCTCCGACGTTCTCACCGGCTGGAGCGCCACAACGATGTACGAGAAAGCGGGACTGGCTACCTCTGCTTTTTCCTGCGACTATCCGCTCACTCGCAGCAACGTGGTCAGCCAGTGGTCGGCCAACGATTACGGAATTGTCACCTGGGCGGCGCATGGGTCATACGATGCCGCATGGAGAATACATTGGAGCGGGGATGATGGCGATGGCGCACCCGAATCCAATGAGATCAGCTGGAACAGCTTCTTTCAGAATTCCGACGTCTCCTCCCTGGACGACGATCATCCCGCCATCGTCTTTTGCTCTTCGTGCGAGAATGGGCATCCAGAATACTCGCACCTGGCCCGGGAGTTGATCAAAAACGGAGCCGCCGGCGTGGCGGCTGCCACCCGTGTTTCCTGGGGCATCGTGGGTTGGACAGATTCAAATGATGGCGGGATCGAGTCGTTAGCCTACTATTTCGATGACTACCTGGTCAACCGTGACCAACCGCCGGGGGACGCATTGTACGACTCAAAATATTACTGCTGGACCCATATGTGGGAGAACTACCAGAACATGTACGACTTCTGTCTTTACGGAGATCCGGCCTTGAACAGGGAGGGAATAGCCGCCACTCCGCAAATTCTGGCCGTAAATCCGGAACCAAACGGGTACATCGCCTCGGTGGGCTGCGACCTTTCGGCCAGGTTCGATCGGTTTATGGATCCGACCACCTTTAATGACACCACTTTCGTGGTCTACGGAGTCCAGAGCGGCCGGCATCGGGGTCTCATCGGCTATGATCCAGATAGTTTTTCAGTGACTCTCGATCCCAATGGCGATTTTCTACCGGGGGAGATGCTCACGGCCATAGTGACCTGTCACGTTCTCTCGGCAGGGGGCATCGCGGTTAGCGGAGGCCACGCATGGTTCTTCCAGGCCGAAGCGCCTGGGGGGAGCGGAATCTTCGGGTCAGACAGCTCTTTTGGCTCGGGTACGGACCCGAGTGGAGTCTGCTGTGGCGATTTTGATGGGGATGGCCATGTCGACCTGGCCGCCGTTAATCTGAGTCTAGATAACCTCTCAATCTGGACCAATGATGGCCAGGGTACCTTCTCCTTGGATGGCACCTATGGGGTCGGGGCCGATCCCAGAGGTGTGGCAGCGGCCGATCTAGATGGCGACGGGTATCCAGATCTCGTGGTGGCTGACTCCAGTGCCCATCAGATATCGGTTTTGCTTAACAACGGCGATGGCTCCTTTGCCGATGACCAATTGTATGGAACCGGCCAGTCGCCCAGGTCAGTTTTCATCGCAGATCTGGATGGGGATGGGTATCTAGACGTAGCTGCGGCCAACAGCGGTTCCGGAAACCTCTCAGTGCTGATCAACGACGGCGAAGGCGCCTTCGCTCCTGCTGTCAATTACGGGACGGGCAGCGTCCCGCGATCTGTTTCCGGTGGGGATTTGAATGGCGATGGACGCGTGGATCTGGTGACCGCCAACTATAGCTCCGATAACATCTCGGTGCTGCTCAACGAAGGAGGTGGTCTCTTTGGCGCGGACGTGACCTACGCCGTGGGCGATGGTCCCCACTGTATCTGGACAGGTGACCTGGACGCTGACGGCGTTCCTGATCTGGCTGTGGCCAACAAGAACTCCGACAGCGTCACAGTGCTCATCAACGAAGGAGCAGGAGCGTTCTCTATGGAGAGCAACTATGCCGTGGGCGATGAACCTCTTTTCATCTGCGGGGGCGATCTGGACGGCGATGAGGACGGCGACTTGATGGTAGCTAGCCGCGAAGGCAACTCGTTATGCATCCTTTTAAATGGGGGCGACGGCAGCTTTGAGGGCGTCACGAACTATGGAGTGGGCGTCGATCCCGTTGCTTTAGGCACAGGCGATCTTGATGGAGACGGAGACCTGGATGTGGCCTCGGCCAACGCGGGCTCCAACGACATCTCCATTCTCTTTAACATCGATGCACTGAATGTCATAACCACCTCTCCCAGCAGCCATGAGGCGGACGTGTCGGTGGCCACCGAGATTGTCGCGCACCTCAGCAGCGCCGTGGACAGCACCACATTGAGCGATTCCGCCTTCTTCGTCTATGGTTTGCAGACGGGGCGGCATTGGGGTCAGGTGCAAATGGGATCCGATGACTCCAGCGTGGTCTTCCATCCCGACCTTCCGTTCTCGGGCGGGGAAGCCGTGGCCACCATACTGACCCCCGAGCTGAAGAGCGACATCGGCGCTCCCATGAAAAAGGGCCATTGGTGGTCTTTCTTCGCAGCCGCCGAGATGGCCGGTGAGTTCCATGTGGACTCCATCTATGCGGCAGGCGATGGGCCCCGAGACATCGCCGCCGCCGACCTGAACGGCGATGGCCACATCGACTTGGTGACGGCCAACTATCTAATCAGCTCTGTGGGGGTGTTTATCAACCAGACGGATGGAATCTTCCATCTGGACAGCACTTACAGCGTTGGCTATTGGCCTGCTTGTGTATGTGCCTTGGACGTTGAAGGCGATGGGGACTTTGATCTTGCCTCAGGAAATGTCTACGCTAGCACAGTTACCGTCTTGCGTAACAATGGAGGTGCCTTTTCCATAGATTCTACTTACACTGTTGGGAGCAGTCCCTATAGCATATGTGCCGTCGATCTGGACGGCGACGGCGATCTAGATCTGGTTGTGGGCCACGCACTCGGCGACAGCGTTTCTGTACTGCTGAACGAGGGCGATGGAAGCTACGCGCAAGCAATTTTTTACGCTGCGGGGAAAACACCTTACGGAGTGTGCACTGGTGATGTGGATGAAGACGGAGATGCGGATTTGCTGGTGGCTAATTACGAGGACAAAACGCTGTCGATTCTGCCCAACAAGGGCAATGCCCTCTTCGGTAAGCGACGGGTCTATCCCCTGAGCGGTAGTCCTCGCTCATTGGGTGTTGGCGACCTGAATGGGGATGGGCATCTGGATGTGGCCCTGGGGAGCTATATAGAAGGCGAGGTCTCGGTGTTGTTTAATGAGGGAGATGGGAGCTTCGAACCGGACACCGCCTATGTCGTGGCTGGGAAACCCTCTGCGGTCTTTATGGGTGATCTGGATGGCGATGGCGATCTGGACCTGGCCCTCTCTAGGGCCACCGGGAATGACGTGTTGGTGATGAAGAACGACGGCCAGGGGGTCTTTTCAGTTCTGCAGACTTATGCGACGGGAGAAAATGTGGTGGGCCTATGCGCAGGCGATCTGGATGAAGACGGTGATCTGGACCTGGCCGCGGCCAGTTACAATGACGATATGCTGGCTGTGCTGCTGAACTCCTCGGGCGGCTGGCTTCCAGCAGCGGTCTCGGATCTGACAGCCACCTTGGCGAGCAGCGCCGTACATTTGAATTGGACGGCCGTCACCGAAGATGAGGTGGGCAACCCCATTGTCGTAGACCACTACACCATCTACCGCCAGACCAGTCCCTACTTCGTGCCCAGTGCGGAGGACTCCATCGGGGGCACCGCTGAGAATTTTTATGATGATACCGGTGCAGAGTTGAAGAATCCCAGCATCAACCATTACTATGTGGTCAAAGCTGTCGATTCCACGGGAGGCAAGTCTCTGGCATCCGATGTGGTGGGGGAGTTTGATAAAACCCTTCAGGAAGGAGCTAAGAGACAAGACAGCAAGGGTTTTAAAGAGTAGCTAAAAACGGGCAGAAATAGAGAAAGCCGGCCCTTTTATCGGGGCCGGCTTTTTTCATCACGGCAGAAAGCCGTGATCGCTCAGTCTTCTCCGGGATAAGGGGGCATCAGCTGGTCGAACTCCCCCACCTCGGGAAAGCCTTTCAGCCGAGCGAGCACCTCCTCAATCATCTGATAGAGTCGTTTTCTGGTGGTAAAGGACTCCCCTAAGATAACCAGCGTGGGCGTGTTGGAGGAGGCCCGCACCAGAAACCAGCTATCGTCTACGAACTGGATTCGTATTCCGTTAATGGTGATGAGCCGATCGATGGCTACTCCGGCCAGCTTGCGGCCCTGCTTGAAGTCTCCCTCATATTGGGCCTGCAGTTTGGCTACCACATCGTACTTGACCCGGTCGTCGGTGTGGGGTTGCATATTGGGCGACTGATAGGATGGGGGCAGCTCCGCCAAGATCTGGGAGAGGGACTTGTTCTGTTCCGAGAGCATGGAGGCGAAGATCAGGCCGGAGAGGGTGGCATCGTCGTAACCCCTTCCCCAGGGCGGGCTGAAGAACATATGCCCACTGCGCTCAAATCCGGCCGTGGCCCCGTTGTTGCGCACCGCCGCCTTGATGTAGGAATGGCCGGTCTTCTCCCAGATCACCTCAGCCCCAAGGGGCTTGACCATTTTTTCGAACAGATAGGTGGACTTGACGTCGATAACAAATTTGGCCTCTCTCCGCTTTCTTTTCACATGGGGGATGAAGTGTCGGGCCAGCAACAGTCCCACCTTGTCGCTGAACACCTCTTCACCCTTGTCGTTCACGATGCCCAGGCGATCTCCGTCGCCATCCACACCAACTCCGAGGTCGGCCCCGGCTTCCCGAACCGCTCGGCCGATGGATTTTAAGAATTTGACGTGCTCAGGGTTGGGATTATAGTTGGGGAAGTTCCAGTCCAGTTTGGTGTGTACCTCTGTGACATGGAAGCCAGTTCGTCTGAAGGCCTCCGGGGCGAACAGACCCGCCGTGCCGTTGCCGGTGTTGACCACCACCTTCAGGGGGCGCTCTGCCTTGGCGCGACCGACCAGGTCCTCGATGTATCGCTCCCGAATCCCCGCCACCGTTCGATAGCGTCCGGCGCCCTCTTGGAACTGGCCACTCTCCACGATAGCTCGGAACTCCTTGACCTGCTCCGGCTCGAAGGTCATGGACAGCCCCTGGGCGAGCTTGATGCCAGTCCAGCCGTTTTCATTATGGCTGGCGGTGATCATGGCACCGGCAGGGATGTTCAGATGGTGCTGGGCGAAATACAGGGCCGGGGAGAGCAGCAGACCGGCGTCCACCACATGGGCTCCCGTGGCCAGCAAGCCCAGGACAAAGGCGTTCTTAACGTTCTGAGAATATGAGCGAAAATCGTGTCCTACTACTACTTGCCGGTTCTGCGCGAATCCATCGAGGTGTTCGAACAGCCAGGTGCCGAAGGCCTTCCCCAGGACAACTAACCCGCTGTAGTTCAGCTCTGGCTCCTCGCCACCCTCCAGACGCCAGCGCACATCGTATTCTCGAAACCCCGTGGACTTAATTAAGGGTTTGTTGAAAAAATCACCGGAGTTTGCGGGAATCCCGTCCTGATAGATGCGATTGTCACTGCCCATGAGTTGATCTCCTGTTTCGTCGCACGACCTGATTGATTTGCGGGTGCTTTGTGGATACAGCCCATTTTAAGATAGCCCAGAGGTATTTCGTCAGCAAGGACTTTTTTGATTGAAAAAACCGGAGGAGATGTAACCGGGTATGAGGTTATGATGGACGTTCGGTGGAAGGGCGGGATCTCTGAAGAAAGGCTCTCTTCACCTTAAAAGCGGTGATGTCGTTTATAATGCCAGAAGATCAGAAACTGAGGTCAGCACAGCTCAAATCGATTTGATAGTGATTTTTGAGTTCTCATCCGCGTTGAGGTCTGCGACGAAAATTGAGCGGTTTTGGAGGAGCGTGTAGCTCAATCGAATTGGCTGTTCATGGAAAGGTTAAGGCTTCGACCGGTGCGAATAAAGGGATTTCTTAGACCGTTAAAGGCTCATCTTAGGTTCTAGTAAACCCTGTAATTCAGGAAGGTCGTGCGATCGGCTCTTATATTCACGTCCGGGATGCTGAAAGATTCCACGAGCTCTTGTGAAAATCCAAAAACATCTACGGAGATCTCGTAGTCCCCCTCTGGCAATTCCAGCCTTGCCATCAGTATCTTCTCGGGAAGCGTTGTCCAACTTCTGGTATCTGCGCTTTCCGTGGCAACGCCGAAAAGATTCACTATCCAACCAAATAGTTTACCCTTGCTTTTCTCGGCCTTACTTGTACCCAGATACTTAGCCAGACCTCTCAGGACGGTCTTGAGAAGAATGGTCGCCTTCCTCTCCTCAAAAGCTCTCCAGGCCAGGTTTCCGGGATTTTCCACGAGGGTGGTGGACACCTCTTTCCCAAATGAACCATCAGGGTTTACAGTTCGAATCTTGGCATATTCAAATCTGGAAGGCTCGACCACCATCTCGGGAATGGAGACTCTCAGCAGATACTCGATCTCCCTTCCATGAACGACTGGTTCTCCATGGCGGCCTGCAAGCGTCACCGCCAAAGCGTCTTTGTCCCAATCATCGCTGACCTCATCCTTGTAGATTGGAAGAACGATGTTTATCTCTCTCTTGAAAGGCACGTAGCCGCACTCCAGAAAGATGTTCACCGCTCCCCAATCATCGTCGGCAGCCTCGTCGCCGGTCCGTTCGCACTCTTTGCGGTACAGCGCTGCCTCCTCCAACTCTCCCAGGGCTTGGGCGCTTTTGACCAGATCGCAGTAAAGAAGCTCAGGGATTTCCACCTGATACGCTTGGTGAAGTTTCTGATACCATTCCAGCGCCACCCGGAGAGAGACGTTGGCATCGACGTGCTCGCCCTCCATGAAGTAGACCATTCCCGTCAGATATTGGAGAAACGGATCATTCACATAGTAAGATCCTTCCTGATCCAGAAAGGTCTGCAGTTTGTGATTGAGCTTTCTGCACTCGACGAGGGCCTCTTCGGGTTGGCCGAGGTAGAGATAATTTAAGATCTTGTAGTAATGAATAAGAGCCGATTCGAACCGCTCTCCGCGATACTTGATGATCACATCAGAAGTTACCAAAGCACCGACCTCTCGGGAGACACTTCTGGTATAGAGATCCTCAAGGAGAAGGTCGGATTCCTCGAAACACCGGTTGCTTTCCTCGAAGCTGCCCTCATTATGCAAAACAAGGCCCTTCTCATAAAGATAGAGAAGGGCCGAGGTCTTTTTGTCAATCTTCTCAACTTTTTGGAGGGTTTTCTCGTAATCCTCCTGGCTCAACAGTTCCCTCATACGAAGGGCCCTGGCTGTGTATGATGCACAGGATGACAGGGAAAAGGCAATCAGAAGAATTGTCGCAAGCCCTATGAATACATCGACCTTAGCTCGCGTGCTGCCTCGCATATTCAGCAAGGGGACATATCCTCGGTTATCAGAAGCTCACTTTCTTTCTGCCGATATACTTTTTTATCTTCTTCTGACCGAGCCAGACTTTTGAATTGTCTTCCAGATGAATGAGATTTAAGTCCACTTGGTAGAATACGACTTTTTCCCCCTCCTCCTCATCAGTAATGGTGGTGATGACACCCCCCATCATATAATCCGCCCCCTTTTCCATGCCCCACCTCTTCATGGTCTCTTCGCTGGCGTAGTCTTGCTGGTCGGCCCTCTCATCTCTGACCTGCTCCCGCTCCTCGGCACTTGCAACTATGGCCACTTCGCCGGAGTTGATGAAGGCTCTTTCGATGTCTCCGATGAAAGTATCGACGGCGATGTGCTCAGAGCTTTTATTTCTGATGATCCCCACGATGACAACGGGCTTCTCCTTGTATGTTTCCCAATGCCTAGGTTTCCACGAATGCATCAGGCAGTCAGCGATCATCTCCTCAGAGACCAGTCTCGAATCGGTATCGTTCCACCGGCCAGAAAGATCGGTGACCGTGTCGGTTGAGATTCTGGTAACGGTCTTCTTGGCACAGCCAAAGCACCCAAGAAGTAAGGCACCCATGAGTATCCAAAAGACAAGTTTGACAACTCTCATCTTTGACCCCCTTTGGAGTGAGGCTCTCTTATCCAAGGAAAAAAGCTCTCCGAAAGCCCCGGCTGTAGTGAATTTTGTGTCTGTTTTTGCTTGATTCGTGAAATTACTGGGCTTGATAATGCCAAAAGCAGCCTTGAGCCGATGTGACAACCAGTGCATCAGATGGGTGATTGTCAAATATAGTACTGATCAGCAATTCGGTCAAGGGAAAAAAGATTGGGTTTTTATGGTGGAACAGAAAAATCGCCCTCTTTGTTTACATGAAGCTAGAGTGTGGTTTGAAGTTTGTGGAAGCTGGTTCGGAAGCTGGAAGCGGGAGGCTGGATGCTGGATAGGATGAGTCCGAAAACTTGGGTTTTTTCCGCTTAGCGTTTTAAGCATCTTGCAGTCATACCAGTTTCCACACCTATAGATGAGCACCGAAACGTGGATCGTGAATCGCAAAAGCTGTGGCTGAGGTTATGTCTTTTCACGATTCCCGATACACGAAATCCGAAACCCGGCTTTCCCCCAAGTTTTTAAGAATTATCAAATTTCCCCCTTGACAAAAAAAGGGAGTTATG
Organism: candidate division Zixibacteria bacterium SM23_81; assembly: GCA_001304015.1. GTDB lineage: Bacteria > SM23-81 > SM23-81 > SM23-81 > SM23-81 > SM23-81. The sequence goes on from LJUY01000043.1 coordinate 18,779, forward strand.
ATAAACTGGTTTTGAAAATTCCAAAGGTGTTATTTTAAAAAAGATACGAGAGGAGCTATTCAATTTCACATCTTTTCTTTCTAAACCTTTAACCTCACAGGAGGTCTGCCATGAGGGCGAGCGTTTTCGTGGTGGTGCTGTCGATGGTTGTTCTGTCGACCGCAGCGCTGGCCGCTGGGCCCGAATTAAATTTGGGCCAAGCTGATGAGTTCGCATCGACAGGCATGCGGACAGAAGTACCCGGACTGATGAGTTTTCAGGGTACTTTGACCGATGAGCATGGAGTGGTCATGGACACGACGGTTTCCATGGTCTTTTCAATTTACACCGATTCTACTGGGGGGACTCTGGTATGGGGTGAGACGCAAGCAGCGGTGGTGGTGAGTCGTGGGGTGTTCGACGTTCTTTTGGGAAGAGTGAATAGCATCTCAGACACGGTGTTCAAGGATTCTGAGCGCTGGTTGGGAATACAGGTGGGAGGTGATCCTGAGTTGCAGCCTCGGCAGCGGATAGCTGCGGTGGGGTATGCCTTTCAGTCTGGAAGTGATGGTGATTGGACGATAGCAGGGGTTGATATGTCTTCCGCGGTGTCGGGTAATGTGGGCATAGGCACGACAAGTCCACAGTCGAAGTTACACGTCAACGGGGCTATCCGGCTGGGGGGTGGATCTGCCAAGTATCAGATTCAGGAAGTAACCCCATATAGTGGGGGTGGTTGGAAAAGTTACATCGATTATGGTGGTATAGGGATCGGCAGCAATGACGGCACCAATCGGCAGATGTTCATGTTTACTGATGGTGCCGGCTCCAACAATATCTTTACCGCAGCGACCAGTGAGAACGGGGGCAGCTCTTGGGAGGCGGATTTTGTGATTCAGCAGGATGGCAAAGTTGGTGTGGGGACAGGGAGTCCGGCACAGAGGCTGGAGGTGGTGGGTACCGCCCAGATGACTGGATTTAAGTTGCCTCCGGGAGCCGCTGTTGGTCATGTTTTGACCTCAGATGCCAGCGGTGTGGGTACCTGGCAAGAGCCCGCGGCGGTATCCGATGGTGACTGGACGATAGTTGGGGATGACCTGTATTCCAATGTGGCCGATCAGGTGAATATCATATCCACGACGAAGAAAACTGAAGGCGCACAGAGACGTGAAGGCCCAAGGAGAGAAAAGAGAGATATCACCAAAGGGAAAGCGGGCAATGCGCTATATGTGGAAGGTGATAATAAGACAGTCATCCAAAGTTACTTAGCTGGGACCGATGCAGCCGCAGATGGAAGGGCGGCGCTCTGGGGTATCTATGATCCATGGTGGGCGGGGAATGCGGGTGCCGGGTACGCTGCTTTTGAGACGAATAGTGGTATTAGTGGCTTGAATCTTTATGGCGATCCGTATACCTTTGGTGTGGCCGGTTATAGTGAGAATTTGAGTGTTAGATCGGGAGGTGTTTTGGGCGCAGATATGACTGCAACCTATTGGGGTGCATTGGGATATTATGATGAGAACCTTAACAACTGGGGTGTTTATACCCCCAGCAATGCTTACTTTGGCGGGGCTGTGGGCATCGGGGTGGCCAGTCCGGCAGACATGCTTCATGTAAACGGCAACATTCGTTTTAATTCTGGGTTTGGCATTAATTTTGTCGATTACAACACTAGGATTTACGAGAATCTAGATGATTTGTGCCTTGAGGCCGACAACGACATCTATATCAAGCCGGACAATGACATCTTCATGGATATGATCACCCTCGTTGTGGACGGCTCGGCAAATAGAGTCGGTATCGGAACATACACTCCGGCGGAGATGCTGGATGTGATTGGCACTGCCCAGGTGACCGGTTTTAAAATGCCCACGGGGGCAGCCGCCGGCCGTCTGTTGATCTCAGACGCCTCGGGCCAGGCAAGCTGGCAGGATCAAACAACAATCTCCGATAGCGATTGGACCGTTTCGGGCATCAACATCTATTCTGCTGTCACAGGGAATGTAGGCATCGGGACAACAACCCCGGATTATAAACTTGAGGTTGCCGGCAATGCCGGATTTAACGACTACCTGTATCATACCGGCGACACAGACACTTACCTCTACTTATCAGATGATCAGTTCGATGTGTATACAGGTAATGTCAGAATGCTGACAGCCGATGAGGCCACGCAGGACGTTGTTGTCATCAATGAGGGCGGTGTAGACGTTGATTTTAGGGTGAAATCGGACAACGATGCGAATGCCTTGTTTGTTGAAGGTAACACTGGAAGGGTGGGCATAGGGACGGCGAGTCCAGCACGAAGACTGGATGTGAGTGCGACGAGCGGTATTGGAATTTATGGAGAAAATAACGATGCGACTTATTCCGCTCTCTATGCTACTAATAATGGCACTGGACCAGCCGCGAGATTCCAAAGTGGCGAGGTTATCGTGATGGATAACCTTGGCATAGGGACAGAGATCCCAGCATATAAGCTTGATGTATCAAACACTGCAGGTACTGCTGCGCATTTCGTTACATCGGAAAACAGCAGCTCCGCGTATGGGTGCTATGCTGTGGCAGCTCCGGGAGACATCACCGATGCGAAAGGTGTATATGCAGTCTGTGACCCTGCTGATTACTACGGCTACGGAGTTTATGGCAGTGGCGGGTATCAGGGTGTGTATGGTGCATGTCTCCATGCGGCGACAGGCCATACAGCATATGGCGTCTATGGCTATGCCTCCGGGGGGACTACCAATTATGGCGTTTACTATTCGGGGGGTCTAGGAGGTTCTGGTTCTAAAAGTGCCATAGTTCGGACCGAGGAGGGACCAAAGGCTGTGTATTGCCAGGAGTCTCCGGAAAATTGGTTCGAGGACTTCGGCACAGGTGCCATTTACGATGGCCGAGCTCAGGTTCAATTGGCCTCTGATTTTCGCCAGACGGTGACCATCGACGAAAAGGACCCTATGAAGGTCTTCATCACACCGAACAATCGAATCGGCGGCGAATGGTGGGTGGAAAAGAGTACTACTGGATTCACTTTAGTAGCTCCAGAAGCACCCGCTGGCGCTCAGTTCGACTACCGCGTCGTGGCCAAGCGGAGAGGGTTTGAAGATCTGCGACTCGAGTCGACACCCGATGCCTACGCTGATCGTTACCTCTATCCCGATATGAACGATGTGCCCCTTGAGCACCGAGATTCATGGTTAAAATCTGCTCCAGAAGAGCAGCGGACCCAATAAGGTGCTGGCCTCAAAGTTGAGCATCTGATCTTTACCGTAGGGCTCAATATATTGAGCCCCTACAAGCGTGTGGATTCGTATAAAGCTTAATGGGGATTTGGATCATTTAATAGTTCGTTCCGTTTATTTAAACTTCCCGAAAGTTTCAAAATTTCGGGAAGTTCCCCTCTCCTCTATATCTAAAAGTATCCGCCGCACTCTTCCCAAATTAAGATCCTAATTCCCGCTAGAGGGGATAGATCGGGGCGCAGCATGTTGCGCCCTTTTTTTCATGAAGCTAGAGGCTGGTTTAAGGTTGGGGAAGCTGGTCAGGAGGCTGGAAGCGAGAAGGTGGATGCTGGACAGGAGGTGTCCGCTACCCGAACACCGATTCAAAGCTTTTTTCTAAGTTCTTAAGAATTACCAAAATTTTTCCCTTGACAAAGTAAATTAGGTATGATAAAATGGCATTGAGATTTCTAACTGACTTTTTTAAACAAGTTACTATTTCGTGCTTTTTCCCTTTTCATCTTTCTTCTCCACAGGAGGTGCGCCATGAGGGCGAGGGTTTTCGTGGTGGTGCTGTCGATGATTGTTTTGTCGACCGCAGCACTGGCCGATGGGCCTGGATCGGCGGTGGGCCAGGCCGACAGGTATGATTTGGCGCGGGCCAATGAGTCCGCATCAAAAAGCGTTCGGAAAGAAGTGCCTGGGGTGATGAGCTTTCAGGGCACTTTGACCGATGAGCACGGGGTGGCCATGGACACGACGGTTTCCATGGCCTTTTCAATTTACAGCGATTCTACCGGGGGGAATCTGGTCTGGACCGAGACCCAGCCGGTAGTGGTGGTGAGCAGTGGTCTTTTCAACGTCTTATTGGGCAGGATCAACAGTATCCCGGACACGGTGTTCAAAGAACCCTCGCGCTGGCTAGGGGTTAAAGTTGGCGGGGACCCCGAAATGACCTCTCGGCAGCGGCTTGCGGCTGTGGGGTATGCTTTTTGGGCTGCTGAGGCCGATACAGCGGGGTATGCTCGTACTGCTGTGGCTGCTGGTGATAGTGATTGGACGATTTCTGGGGATGATCTCTATTGTGCCCAACCAGGTAAGGTGGGCATCGGGACGACAAGTCCGCAGTCGAAATTGCATGTTGATGGAGCCATACGGCTGGGCAGTGGATCAGCCAAGTATCAGATTCAGGAGGTGACTCCCTATAGTGGTGGTGGTTGGAAGGATTACATCGCTTTTGGTGGTATTGGGATTGGCAGCAATGACGGCACCAATCGACAGATGTTCATGTTTGCTGATGGTGCCGGCTCCAACAATATCTTCACAGCAGCGACCAGTGAGAACGGGGGCAGTACCTGGGAGGCAGATTTTGTGATTCAGCAGGATGGCAAGGTGGGCATCGGGACGACTTCGCCGACTGCGCCGCTGACCATACAGACCATCAATGGAACGGATATCGCGTTTACCAGTACAGGAAATAACGCAGATATCATGGCGCCTGGTACATTAAAAATCGGTACCACAGGCGGTGGCTACTGGCTGCACTTTTTGACAGATGATGGGTACAAGATGAGCATCACCGGCGCAGGCGATGTGGGTATTGGCACCACCAGCCCTGCCGCGAAGCTGGATGTTGGCGGAGATATCAATGCCGATTCCCTCTACAAAATTGGAGGAAATACGGTGCTCTCTGTAACGGACCTGGATAATCTTTTCGTGGGTGACGGTGCTGGGACGTACAATACGGGGAATCATGGGACGTTTGTGGGAGATCAGGCTGGGCACAATAACCAGGGTTCTCAGAACACATTCTTAGGGAAAGCCGCAGGTCTTCTCAACGCCGATGGTTTCCAGAACACGTTCGT
>LJUY01000083.1 GCA_001304015.1 candidate division Zixibacteria bacterium SM23_81
TACCATCAGGTTTCCAACCGGCTGGATGAGGCTCTCAAAGAGGCTCTGGAAAACTTGGGCGCCTCGCCATCTTTTGTCATCCAGGATGAACAAGAGATGGCGGAGGGGGAGAAAGGATGGCGATTTCGCCATCTGATGGTTCGAGTCACCGACCAGATTCCTCTGCTGCGCTGCAACCTGGCCATTACCAGATCAGTTCAGCTGGCCGGCGGCCAAGTCCTGAGCGTACAGCACCAGCGCGGGGAGGGACGCCTGACCATGGAGTTGGGAGTATCGGGTCTCCGAACTCACCTGGTGGAGCTCATTTCTGACGATAGCATCTCGCCAACTCTGGGTTACCTTGCTCTGATCATCGACGACTTTGGGGCGATTCACAATCAGGTGGCCGACGCCTTCATACGTCTTCCCATCGCCCTGACGGTGGCCGTCATTCCAGGCCACCAAACCTCCCAGCAGGTTGCTCGTCAGGCCAATGCCTCTGGCCATCAGGTATTCGTCCATCTGCCCATGCAGCCCAAAGATGGCCAATTGGGTGAGAAAAACGGTATTTTAGTGGACCTGTCCGAGGAGGAAATTCGTCGCCGAGTTCGCTGGGCCCTGGCTGAGATTCCTGAAGCTGTGGGCGTCAACAACCATATGGGGTCTCTGGCCACTGAGAATGAACGCGTGATGCGCACTGTCTTGGAGGAGATCAAGAGCGCTGGCAAGTTCTTCGTGGACAGTCGAACCAGCCCTCAATCGGTGGCCCCGGATGTGGCCGGAGAGCTCGATCTCCCCTGCGCCAAATCGGAGAGCTTTCTTGACGACCAAGACGACGAATCGCATATCAAAAAAAGACTGGCGGCGCTCGCCGACAGGGCTTTAAAAGACGGCTCGGCCATCGGCATCGGCCACATCAGGGCCAATACCCTACAAGCACTTGAGGAGATGATTCCCCAACTGGAGAAAGAGGGCGTGCGCTTCGTTCACGTCTCGCGGGTGCTGGAAGCACGCCGCTAGAGACAAGATCGCTCATGGGGGTGTAAGATGGTGAAGCTGGGCGTCAATGTGGACCACGTAGCTACCGTCCGGGAGGCGCGAAAGACGGACGAGCCGGATCCCGTGGCCGCCGCCATCGCGGCCGAGCTAGGGGGCGCAGACGGGATTGTCTGTCACCTGAGGGAAGACCGTAGGCACATTCAGGATCGAGATCTCCGCCTCCTCAAAGAGGTGGTTCGCACCCACCTCAATATGGAGATGGCCGCCACTGAACAGATGGTCAAGATCGCCCTGGATATCAAGCCCGATATGGTCACCTTAGTGCCAGAAAAGCGTGCGGAGGTGACCACCGAGGGTGGCCTCGATGTCCGGCAGAACCACGAGCAGCTCGCTGAGACGATCCCAGCCCTGCAAAATGCGGACATCCTGGTCAGCCTCTTCGTCGATCCCGATGTGGAGCAGCTCAAGGCTGCGGCACGACTCCGCGCCGATTATGTCGAGATTCACACTGGTTTGTATGCCGAGGCTAAGGACGCCGAGGAAGAGCTGGCTCAGCTGGAAAAGATCCAGCATGCCGCCGCCATCGCCGCCAAATTGGGCTTCGGGGTCAGCGCGGGGCACGGTCTGACCTACCAAAACGTGCGCTCCATCGCCGAAATCGAGGAAGTGGAAGAGCTGAACATCGGTCACACCATCGTGTCACGGGCCATCATGACCGGCATGGAACAAGCTGTTCGGGAGATGGTCAAGCTGATCAGATGAAGTGCGCTCAGAAATTGTATTGACAGGGGCGAGAGGACTGTTTATATTGCTCTTTCGTTGCGGGACTGGTGGGAAGCTGCCAACATCTTACCCTCAGAATCCCGTTCGGGGAGCTGTGTGGGCTGAGAGGGAAAAGAGGTTATTCTATGAGAAAATCGCTGAGATGGAGAGTCATCCTCATCGTCGTGGCCATCCTTCTGGCAATCTGGTATCTGTATCCCACCATCAGGCTCAACCTCCTGCCTGCCGAGGCTAAAGAGCAGATGGATCCCCAGGCTCTGTATAACCTTGAGAAGAAGACCATCAGGCTGGGCCTGGACTTAAAAGGCGGAATGCACCTGGTCATGGAGGTGGACAAGAGCAACTTGACGCCATCGGAGGCTGACGATGCCTTGGATCGAGCTCTGGAGATCATACGCAACCGCATCGATGAATTCGGCGTGTCCGAGCCGGTGATCCAGAAGCAGGGGGGAGAACGCATCATCGTGGAGCTCCCCGGGCTGCAGGATGAGACCAGGGCCAAGAAGCTCATCGGCAGAACCGCCCTCCTGGAGTTCAAGCTTCTCCAGGACGACGAGCTGTTCCAGTCTGTCCTGACCAAAATTGACCAGGCCTTGGTGGAGCAAGGAATATCGACAGAGGAGCTCGAAGAAGCAGAAGAAGAACCTCTTCCCACGCTGTTCGAAGAGGAGCTTCAGAAAGAGGAAGCGCGTATGCCGGAGTCTGCGTTGGCCGAGATGCCTTTCTCCTCCCTTCTCGTTCGGCTGGGCGCTGATCTGGCCGTCATGGAGGACAACATTCCCAAGGTAGAAAAGCTGCTGAGGAGCCCCGTAGTAGAGTCGCAAATACCAGCAGGAGCTCAACTTGCTTGGGATACTGAAGAGGAAGAATATAATGGGATCAATTATCGGCGCATCTACTTGCTATACCAGAATGCAGAGTTAACCGGCAAAACCCTGACCAACGCTCGAGTGGAGATCGGGCAGGGGATGGATTTGAAGACGGCTAACAAGCCCTATGTGGCCGTTGAGTTTAACAAACAAGGGGCCAGAGATTTGACTCGGGTGAGCGCCGCAAACGTTCAGAAGCGCCTGGCCATCGTGCTGGACGACAAAGTTTACAATGCACCTGTCATCGAGGAAAAGATTCCCGGTGGTAAAGCCAGAATTACCGGCAGTTTCACCATGAACGAGGCTCGCGATTTGGCCATTATCCTCAGAGCTGGAGCCCTGCCCGCGCCGGTGGAGATCATCGAGGAACGAACCGTGGGACCCTCTCTGGGCTCCGATTCCATTCGGATGGGAGTTCAAGCAGCCATCATCGGCATGATCATCGTGGTGCTGTTCATGATCGTATACTACAAACTCGCCGGGCTCATCGCCAATCTGGCCCTTCTCCTGAATGTGATCTTCATCATGGCCGTCTTGGCAGGACTGGGGGCCACCTTGACCCTGCCGGGAATTGCCGGCATCATCTTGACCATCGGCATGGCCGTGGATGCTAACGTCCTCATCTTCGAGCGCATACGAGAGGAGCTTCGCGCCGGGAAAACTGTCCTCTCGGCCATCGACAGCGGTTACTCGCGAGCCTTCCGAACTATCCTCGATGCCAATCTCACCACCCTGATCACGGCCATCGTTCTCTACAACTTCGGAACCGGACCTATTAAGGGGTTCGCTGTGACCCTTTCCATCGGCATCGTGGCCAGCATGTTCACGGCTATAGTCATCACCAGAGTTATCTTCCATTTTATTTACGCTCAACGCCCTCAGGTGAAGATCAGCATATAGCCATCTTCAAGGCCCTCGAGGCCTTTCATGGGGAAAGAAGATGCAAATTTTCAAAGACACGCACTTCGATTTCGTCAACAAACGCAAGATCGCCTTTTTATTCTCAGCAGCCCTCATTGTGCTGGGGGTCATCTCCCTGGCTGTGCACAGGGGACCCTCCTTCAGCATCGATTTTGCTGGTGGCACGCTTCTACAAATACAATTTGAAAATGACCTCTCTGTTCAGGAAATCCGCAGTGCCCTGGAAAAGATTGGCTGGGCGGATGCTGAGATACAGAAGTTCAGCCAAGGAAATGAGTTCCTCATCCGAGTGAAGAAACAGGAAGTGGGCACCATGGTTGGAGACCAGATTAAGTCTGCCCTAAGTCAGAATTTCCCGGATAACGAGTTCCAGGTTCGACGAGAGGAGAAGGTGGGACCCAAGATAGGAGAGGAGCTCAAGAGCAAAGCCGTCTGGGCTATCCTTTACGCCATGATCGGAATCCTCATCTACATCTCTTGGCGCTTCGAATTCAAGTTCGCCGTGGGAGCCATCGTAGCTCTGTTTCACGATGTCTTGATCACCGTGGGCATCTTCTCTCTTCTGAACAAAGAGATCTCCCTGGCCATTGTGGCTGCCCTTCTGACTATCGTCGGGTATTCCCTGAACGACACCATCGTCGTGTTCGATAGAATCAGGGAAGACCTGGCTCTCATGCGAAGCCAGACCTACGAGGCGATCATCAATGCCAGCATCAACCAAACTCTCGGCCGCACTGTCATCACCTCTCTCACCACGTTCTTGGTGGTCGTCTGCCTCTTCACCCTGGGCGGAGAGGTGATTCACGATTTCGCCTTCGCCTTGATGATCGGCGTCATCGTGGGAACCTACTCATCAATCTTCGTGGCCAGCCCCGTGCTCATCGAGTGGCACAGCCGGCTTCTGGCCAAGAAAAAATAGCACTCATATCTCATCGTCAGGTTTTGTGAAGTTTTCACTCGGATTTCATAGATCTGAGCAGAGACCCCGGGGCGAGTTTTACAGGACAAGGCTACCCTGTGTGCATCAGCTGGGTAGCCTTTTAAACAACAAAAACTACTGAAGACGCCGATGGATTGGCTCCTTTTTATAAAACTCGTGCTGTTCAAACTCAAACACCGCGGGAGCCAGCTTTGGATAAAGGAACTGCTGCTCATCGTGAAGGCCATCCGTCATTATCCACGATGCCGTCTCTTGCTCTTCGGGCTGGGGTGGGATACGTTCCTGTGGATAGATATAAATAAAAACGGGCGCACAGTTTTCTTAGAGGACGATAAAGGTTGGTTTGAAAAAATAACGCAGCAAGCTCCCAACGCAGAGGCCTACCTCATTGATTATCCTCATAATATCACGCAATGGAAAACATTGCTGGACAAACCACGTGAATTGGAGTTGAAGTTACCAGAGGAGGTCACTCGCACCAGTTGGGACGTCATCGTTGTGGATGCCCCGGCCGGGTATCGCATTGTCGAGGAACAGGCCGGGCGTATGTCGAGCATCTACATGGCATCCAAATTGATCAAAAAAGGCGGCGATGTCTTCGTGCACGATTGCACAAGAGAACTCGAGAGGGCTTATGCGGAGAGATATCTGGGAGAGGAGAACTTCATCTGTGAAATCAAGGGGCGGGCTCTTCTAAGGCAATATAGGGGCTCTTAGGCCGAGCTACTGGTTGTTGGACACCGTCAGCAACCAGCTCGTCTTGAGAAAAACACCTCTGTTTTCATCCATAGTGAACAAGCCAAATCTTCACTGGCCACCTTTTACTTAATGACGGGATTATCGATCCTTGCAAATACTTGCCTTGATAATCTTTGGCCTCGTCCTCGTCCTCGGGCTTGTGGCCATCCCCCTCGGCTTCCCGGGGACATTTATTATCTTCGGTGATGCTTTATGTTACGCGCTCATAACCCGTTTTCGGGGCGCCATCACCGTGAAGTTCTCGCTGGCGCTCCTGGCCATAGCCCTTTTCGCCGAGCTGATGGAATTTCTTCTGGGCACCTTCACGACTCTCAAGTTCGGTGCCTCAAAGTGGGGCGTGGTGGGAACCTTGGCCGGCGGCATTCTGGGAGCTTCCTTCGGGTCCGCTGCCTTTCCATTTGTGGGAACTCTGGTGGGCGCCATCATCGGCGCATTTCTGGGAGCCTTCATCCTGGAGTACCTCCATCGTGACAATCATGCAGCGGCAGCCAAAGCTGGATTCGGCGCTTTCGTGGGAAAAATCCTGGGCATGACCATCGCCCTGGCCTGTGCTATCGCCATGATCGCCTTGATCCTCATTCGCCTCATTTGAGTCCTTTCCTGAGAAAAATCCCTTGACAGCCTCCCCAGCCAGCCCTATATTCTGTGTCGGATTGTGAAAGTGTTCACAAGCATGGAACAGGTGAATGAGGGGTTGGCTGACCTATGAGCAGGATCTCCGACGCCACCATCACGCGATTGTCCCAGTACTATCGTTCTCTGGCCTCTCTGGAAGAGGGCGGGCAGGAGATGGTTTCCTCCATGGCACTGGCTAGAAAACATGGAGTTACGCCTGCCCAGGTGAGGAAAGACCTGTCCTGCTTTGGTCAGTTCGGAACCCGCGGGCTAGGATATTCGGTTTGTCAACTCAAAGAGACCATCGCCCGTATTCTGGGGCTTCACCGAATTTGGAATGTGGCCCTTGTGGGGGCGGGCAGCCTGGGGTCGGCTCTGATATCCTACAAGGAGTTTAAGAGGCAGGGATTTCACATCGTCGCCGTATTCGACAACGATCTCGACAAGGTGGGAAAAAAGAGGCGTGGATTGACCATCTTGGACATTCGACGTCTGCCCCAGATGGTCAAGAAGTTGGACATCAACTTGGCCATCATCGCCGTGCCTAAAGACGCGGCCCAATCCGTCGCTGACCTCCTGATTAAGGCGGGCCTCAAGATGATCCTCAACTTCGCGCCGATAAGCTTAAAAGCCTCCCCGGGGATAACCATCAGAAACGTAAACATGGCCATCGAGCTCGAGGCCCTCAGCTACAGATTGGTCGCAGATAAGTCTTTTCGGCCCGGCAACAACCCTCAGTTAACGCCCGTATAGCTTTCTTCTTCTGGCCTCTAGAAGATCGTTTTGCATGCCAGCAAACTCCGCCGCCGTGAGCACCTCCACTTCCCGCAATTTGGCTGCAGAAAAGACTCCCTCCAATTTCTCCTTCCATTTGAGCTCTCGCAGAAGATGATGATCGAGAACCAGCTTTTTCACCTGGGTTTTCTCCACTATCTCCGATAATTTTTGCGTGGCCTGGTGAAGGCTCTCCATGGAGTAGCGCCGCCCTAACATATAGGTCAACGGACCGTCACAGAAAATCACCTGGGGATTCTCCTGAAATAGAAAGCTCGTCTGTTCCTTCGACAAGGGGCCCTGGACATCGGAGGTGTGCAGAAACTTGCTCTCCTCCTGAACACAGACCTGGACCACGTAACCAAGTTTCGGCCCTGGGCCATGAAAAACGGGCGGAGAAAACCGGA
>LJUY01000044.1 GCA_001304015.1 candidate division Zixibacteria bacterium SM23_81
CCAGATGCCCAAGTCCATCCGGTTACGTAAGCATTCCCGGCGCTGTCCACGGCGATGCCATTGCCCCCATCGACATCAACAGTTCCCAAGAAGGTGCTGTAGACAAGAGCGCTGCCCGCAGGATTAAGCTTGGCCACAAAGACGTCTTTGTGCTGATCGACAGCGACGTTATAGGTCTCATCGAAAGCCCCGGGCGTGGCGGGAAAATCGGACGAGGCGGTATACCCAGTCACATACGCGCTGCCAGAGCCATCCACGGCGATGTCCAATCCATTCTCGATCCATGATCCCCCCAGAAAAGTGCCATAGAGAAGGGCACTGCCTGTCGGATTGAGCTTGGTCACAAAAACATCGTCGTGGCCGTTGTGCGTGGTATCAAAAGCCCCCAAAGTGGTGGGAAAAGTGGATGCCCCAGATGCCCAAGTCCATCCGGTTACGTAAGCATTCCCGGCGCCGTCCACGGCGATGCCATTGCCCCCATCGACATCAACAGTTCCCAAGAAGGTGCTGTAGACAAGAGCGCTGCCCGCAGGGTTCAGCTTGGTCACAAAAACGTCTTTGTGCAAATCAACGTCGACGTTATACGTCTCATCGAAAGCCCCAGCCGTGGCGGGAAAGTCGGACGAAGCTGTATACCCAGTCACATACGCGCTGCCAGAGCCATCCACGGCGATGTCCAATCCATTCTCGATCCACGACCCTCCCAGAAAAGTGCTATAGAGAAGGGCACTGCCTGTCGGATTGAGCTTGGTCACAAAAACATCGTCGTGGCCGTTGTGCGTGGTATCAAAAGCCCCAGAGGTGATGGGGAAAGTAGACGATCCAGATGCCCAAGTCCATCCGGTTACGTAAGCATTCCCGGCGCTGTCCACGGCGATGCCATTGCCCCCATCGACATCAACAGTTCCCAAGAAGGTGCTGTAAAGTCTCATCGAAAGCCCCGGCTGTAGTGGGAAAGTCGGCTGAATTGGTGGTCCCTGTCACATAGGCACAGCCGGACGCATCTACGGCGATGCTATAACCCACATCGACCCTGCTTGCGCCCAGGAAGGTGCTCCAAATCAGGTCGGCCTTATCGGCCCAGGCCAGGCCGCAGAAGAAAAACGGCAGAGTCAGGGCGATAATTGCGCACATTCTCACGTTCGGTTTCATCTCTTGCTCTCCCTTTCCGGCCACCGAAGTGACCATTACAGAGATGCTTCTTGTTGCTCTTCGGTCGAAGATTCAGCTTCATCCGACACCACCTCCTCTGCCAATTGGTCATAACATCTAAAAAGACTATTGCTCCCCTCGAGGAGCATCATCTCGATGGCTTCTTAGAAAAGATTAATTTTTCTAAAAATTCTAGTCAAAATAAATTTATTCATCTTCATTTTACCATAAAAAGTAGCTGTTGTCAATTCAATTTTGGCCGATCGCTTAAAGCTCATCATAACATCATCAGGGGATAGAGGCCTTTTCCCAAAACAACAAAAAAAGCGTGTCCAAGCACGCTCTTGATAGATAATCCTTTCCTCACACGAGGAATGAGCACGACATGTCGTGCCCTTCCCGAAAAAACGTGTATCGGTTTTCGGCGTCGAAACTCGTTAGGTCGGTTGAAACTCGTCTATCGTCTTTCGTCGAAATAATCCCAGGTTGAGGGAGGTACGATTTCCGATGGCCGACATCCAACGAACGTCACACGGCTCGATACCGACACACGAAATCCAATATCCAAAAAATGGGCACGGCAGGCTGCGCCCCTGCACTTAAAAATCACACCTCACGACCAATCCCACCTCCCACCTCTCCTCCTGCCATGTCTCCAATCCTAACGCAAAGGGTCCCTCATCGAATCGGTACAGGTGAGCGTCTACGTAAGCATCCACGATGCTCAGGAACTTGACCCCGGCAAGATACCACAGGTAGGTATTGCGCTTATCTATCCGCCGGGAATAACGAGACCATGCGGCCTCCCTTTCCTGATCACTTTTGGTGGGGTCCTTCCATTCCCGACGGTCATCCTCAGACCTGCGATGCTCCACCACAGCTCCTCCAATGAGCAGCCCCTCCAGCAGGAAAACCAACCCACTTTTGAGGTATTGCTCATTATACAGCTGCCCCCACCCCGGCACCAGCCCCGACCTGATCATTGCTCCTAAGGGGGACTTTGTCTTGACCGGAAGGTCTGATGAGGATTCTTCCACTTTGTTCAGAATGCAAAAATCGTCCGCACAGCGTCGGTCTGCTAAAGACCGGCCATGGGACGACGAAGCGACCAAAAGAATGAGAATCGCGGCGAGAGCCACCGCCAGCAGTCCCTTTCCTCTGGCTCTCATAAGGATCACCGTCGGCCTCAGAAATGGCTGAACAGCTTAAGTTCGACGCCCTCAAACTCCGGCTCCCAACGACAGCGCCCCCCGGTACAGATGAAGCCCCCTTGCCGAGAGCCCACGAACAGCGTGGCGTCATGATTCTCGGTGAGCTGATAATCGAGCTGGATGAAGAACCACCGGTTGGCCTCACCGGACAGTTTCTGCAAGTCCGACTTATTGGTACGCTCGGTCACCAGGCTCAGAGAAAAATCCGGGGCACGGGTGAACTCCAGGGTGAGCAAATGGTCATCGTATTCCCCCCCGTATTCCTCTGTGTGTTGCCCTTGAAGCTCACATCGCAGGGAGTTCAGAGGATCCAGGTAGAGACTTACATCGAGCACTCCAGTGTAGTTGGTATCTCCTGGAGCCAGTGACTTACCAGCAGCGCCAACGAAGGAAATATTTGCCCCTATCTCCTGGGTGAGTTCCACATATGCCTCACGGAAAAGAGGCCTGCCATACTTGGCGAAAAGTACCGGGGCTTTTGCCGGCTGCGGTGCACCATTCTGGTGCTCAGCCGTGTAGCTGTAATTGAGCAGAACCGAAGTCCCCTCAAGGGGTGAGAAACTGGCCTCAGCCTGAACTCCTACCTCGTCCTCGGCATTCAGCTCGCGGGGATGGCGCCGAAACAGAGAATAGGTATGCTCTCGCGTCAAGGCAGGAGGGGTGTTGTAGTCCAGCCCGTCAGTGGTGAGCAGGGAAATTTGGTCATAATCCTTCAGCTCAACGGTGCAAGCGAAGCCAGACAGGGAAAGGCTGGAGGAAAAATAGAGGCCATACCCCAGGTCACGTGTTTTTTTGACCAGCTCGGCATAATAACTTAGCGGCTCGGGGAAAGCTTCGATACGGACCGCAGTGATCTCCGTGCCCTTACCCGAGATGTCGGGCGCTTCCAATGTGATATAGCTCCATCCGAAAGTTAATCCCCTAGCTGGTTGAATGTTCAGGTCGAGACCGCGAATTTCATCGGCGTTGTTCCGATCTTTCCGTGGGGGACGACCAGCCAGAAAGGTGGTTTCTAATCCGCGGTAATTTCCACGCAGCATCACACCTGTTAATTTGTTATCCACCCGTAAATCCCGGTCCTCATATGAACGAAGAGCCAAGCCCCGGCCAAAGATGGCGTAGAAATCACCTCCCCGCAACTGGATGCCGTCCTTCTCAGCGGCAAAATAGAGCAGGGCAACCTCTTCTTTTCTCTGCCCTGCTTTGGAGGGCTGAAAGGCCTCAAAGCGAAGGCCAGTTGTCAGAAAATCCAGGCGATAGGTAACGTCCAACCAGTTTTCCAGGGTTTCCTCATGCTCGTCGGTGTTCCAGGAATACTCCAGCTGGTTGCTCAAGTCGAATCCAACCAGCTCCACGGCTTTGGCCAGATGCACTCCGCCGAGACTCAAGAGCATATAGAAAAAAATGCCCGTGATAGGGCATAGCTGGAGCAATCTCGTCATGGCCTCAGTTCTCACATCCCTCTTTCGCCTGGCTATCGCTTCCCTCCTTTTTTATCTCTTCTTGGTCGCTTCTTTTCTTTTCCTGCGATTCTTCACCACTTCCTCCCACTCCTGCACCCTTTTCAGCACCGATACCTTGAGCCCCTTTTTCTCCTTCTGCTCCTCCCTCACCCTCTCGCTCTGATTTTCCCTCCTCCACATCCTCCTCTGCCACTAACAAGGGCGCTATTTTCTCCGCCAGCACCTGCTCATCGCCGGGGCGATAGCCCATCCGTTTGTAGACCATGCGTCCCTCTTTGTCCAGCAAAACGGTGAAGGGAAGTGCTCGGAAGTTGAACTTCCGCTGGGTGCTGTAATTGTCGTCCAGCAGAACCAAAAATGTGTAGCGATGTCCCTTGACGAAGCTGTTAACCTTGGAGAGGCTCCGGGGGGCATCCTCGGAGATGGCCACCACCTTGAGCCCTCGTTCCTTGTGCTGTTCGTAAAGCTCCTGCAGATGGGGCAGTTCCTTGAGGCAGGGCTTGCACCAGGTGGCCCAGAAAGAGATGAGCACGGGGCCCTGGCCCAACAGATCACTCAGGGCGACCCGCTTTCCGTCCAGATCCTTGATCTGAAAGTTCGGGGCCATGGGCAGTTTCTCTTTTCC
This sequence comes from candidate division Zixibacteria bacterium SM23_81, assembly GCA_001304015.1. Taxonomy (GTDB): domain Bacteria; phylum SM23-81; class SM23-81; order SM23-81; family SM23-81; genus SM23-81. The sequence goes on from LJUY01000044.1 coordinate 4,452, forward strand.
TTCCTTCTCCATGGCGGCGCACCAGGAGACGAGAATCAGGCCCATGAGAACGGCCGAGATGAATACAGAATAACCAAATCTTTTTCTCATGTAAAGGCAATCCTTTTTCGTTTAACGAGCCAACACCAGTTTGCGGGTTTGAGAGAATTCTCCTACTTGAAGTTGGCAAAAGTACACACCGCTGGCCAGATCCCGTCCCAGGTCATCCTTCCCATCCCAGACGACGATATGTCTGCCCGGCCTTAAAACCCCAGCCATCAGGGTTCGCACCTCCTGGCCGAGGACATTGTAGATCTTCACAGAGACTGGTTTGGGATTCTCTCCGGGAACATAGAGGGCAAAGGACGTCGTGGCGTTGAAGGGATTGGGATAGCTGGGTGAAAGAAAGGAGTCCTCGGGTTTCGAAACGAGACCGGCTCTGCTCTCCACAGGAGTCGGTCCCTCGAAGTAGTTCATAATCCGCTCCATCAGCAGGGCCTGATCGGTGGCATTATCGATGGCCTCGAAGCCGAAGGCCAAATAGACGACCCGGTACATCCCCGTGCTGACGGTAAATGCCCCCATGTCTGGCCAGTCATAGAAATCAGTGTAGTGGAAAACCGGATAGGCAAAGTAAGTTTGCCCAAAGATGGGCTCAACGATATCGGGCGAGGTCTGATTGTTGGCTCCAGCGCCGCCAGATATGTTCAGCGTGCAGCCATCGGATATGCTATTTCCGGCAATGCCATTCAACATTAAGGTGCTCGCGTATTCTCCTCCGTATGCCGCCGAAAAGATACTCTCAAACCAGATGATGGTCGAAGAATCCGACTCCCCGCTGGCCGAGTCGCACAGGGCGTAGGCGATGTTCTGTCCGGAGATGAACAGCCGCCCTCCTCCGTTCAGGTAAGCTGTCAGGGCTTCACGGTCCTCATGGGTCAGCACCGGGGTGGCCTCCCCCGTGAACCAAACCACCGCCTGGAAAGGAGCCAGTTCCTCGCTTCCAATGATCGTGGTGGCGTTGTGGAGGGTTCCATGAGTCCAATCCGTGCTGTCCAGAGCGGCTTGGTAGTAGACCTCGTAGTCTTCGGTTCCATCGTCGTCCACCACCAGGACATCTACCCCCACATTGGTGATGGCCGTCAGCGGGATGGCCACCGCCTGAGCCGGATCGGTCAAGGAGCGAACCCTCACGGTCACGGTTCCTACGCCGGTGGCCACATCGCTGGTATCGATGGGTATGATATCGACGGTGAGGGTCTCAAGCTGGGCCGGGGCCATGATCACATCTGCAGAATCAAAAAAACAGCCCCAGGGGAAACAGGCTATGCTCTGCCAGATTCCGGGCAGATCCTTGTCCATAATCACCCGGTAGCTATCTGCCTGGGCGCCGGTGTTTCGCAAAACGGTGATAAAGTAGCCGAGGCTATCAGGATCAATCACTTTACCCTGGTTGTCGCAGGTGTAGGTAAAGGAGTAATCCTGGGCCCATGCGACGCCCACCCCGAGAAAAAGGACGCACATGAGAGCCAGGGGTTTTAAGCCGATCTTTGTCATCGCAAGCCTTTCACCGGGAGAGCCCCGCATACATTGAGCTGCCAGCCGCCAGGACCTCTTTGCTGAGATAGTCCTGGAGAAAATAGACGGATAAGATCTGCTCCCCATTCCATCCTGGCTGGAGCTCGGTTTCCTCCAAACGATACAAGGTGTCGCCGGCAGCGACGTTCATACCTTCTTCTCCATGAGCCTGAGGGCGTATTTCCCGCATGACATAATAAAAATCCTTCTCGCCGTTGATTCCCGGGGCCTGGCTCAGATGGATTTCCCTTTCCAGTATGACGAAGAAACCCCGCAAATCACTTGAGACCACGTTTTCCAACCCGATGATCCGGGCTGTACCCCGCCAGGTGGAACCGGTCACGGTATCCGTCACGGCGATGATCGCGGGAGAAGGCTCGGCTAATCTGCTCTCCACAGCCGCGAACATGGCCAAGGAGTCGGTGGAACCTGGACTTATCACCCCATCCACAAAGAGAACGGGAATAGTGGAGACTCCATAATAAGTATTTCTGGTGATGTTCTCAAAGCTGGCTGCTTCGTAAAAGGGATCTCCCTCCCAAGGATGATATTCGAGGCCCACCACCTTTTCCGGCCCCAACGTTTCCAGCAACCCGTTGATGATCTCATTGGTGGCGGGACAAGGCATACAATTTACGCTGGTGAAGTGCTCCAGTAGAACCACTCGCGCGCTGCTCATGATGAAAACAGCCTCTACCACTTGTCCGACAGATACGGTGACCTCCTGCGGCGAGCTCACATACCCCTCTAAGTCAACTCTGACAGTGTGGGATCCAATGGGAACGTCCTTCAGGGTGTCCGGGGTTACCTGCTGGGAATCCTCCTCGTCCAGAAAGATGGCCGCTCCTGGGATGCTGGAGGAGACGAAGATGAATCCCGTGAGAGGCTGCGTGGGATTCTTCTGGCCGCAGCCACTGAACAGGGCCATCGCAAACAAAGCGACAGCCAAGCCTCCTAGAATTATCTTGACCGCAATAGGAATATATCTGGTCGCCATAGAAACCCTCCATCCACTATCTGACAAACTCGAAATTACAAAAAAAACCTCCGGAGCGCAAGCAAAAAGCTCCGGAGGTCTGGTTGAAAATCCTGAGAATGCCAAATATCTTCGGACAATTAAGCAAAAGGCTTGATAGAAGTCTCATTTCCGCTCTGGCGGTTCTATATTGGTCACATGCCCGTCGAACTCACCAACCGCCTGCGAAAATCCCGACTCCTTCTCGCCGGCGACGGCCGTCACCTGATAGTAATAATGGGTCAAGGTATCGCCCACCGTGCCGGTATCGTCTAGGTAGAAAGCCTCCGCTGTGGAGTCAAAGGGGGGTGGGCTGGGCGAGAAGAAGGGCACGGTGTCCCGATAGACGTGATAGAGATCCACCTCTATGGGATTGCCATTGGTATCGACCACAACCGGCGACCACTGCAACAACAAATCATTCTCGACCAGGTCGATGGTCAGGTCGTCTATCCCGTCCGGCACGGGGGTGAGCACCGGCTTCTGGATGGCCTGGAGCACCTCTTGAGTACTGTTGTCCTGAACAAAAGCCACGATTCTGCAATTCTCCACCGCCCACACTGTTAGTATGGGGAAATCTTGGGAGACGGTCACGGTCTCGCCCTCGGCGATGGTGATGGGCACCCCCAAGTGATCGGGGCGATAATCCCGCAGCAACTGATTGTAAGTCTTTCCTCCATAGTATACGCCGTCCTCGACGACGGCCACGCGCACCCGCAGGGTGGTGAAGGGAATGGTGTCCGTGGCCACCACCTCCACGTGGGCGGTACCACTGTCGGCCTTGGGAAAATCGACCTGAAGATCAAGGGTGACGGGACTGGACACAGACAACCTGTTACCAATCAATATTTTATAGTCTGACCTCGTGGCAGGAACGCTGCCTGAATGACCCGTTTTATCTGTAATGCCATCGGCCCACAGGGTGGGCGTCCAATGGGCCCAACCCTGACCTGGAACGAGGGTTGCCGGATACCAGAAAAACCTATCATAGGCATCCTGGGAATATCCCCCACAGGCATTATGCACTTCATTTCGAATTACGGCTAACTCAGAAGGGGCGAAATCGTACTCGACAACACTGTCAAGCGCCGGATTGGCGATTGTGCAGGCCCCTCAGTAGCAACTGGTAAACAATTCCGCCAGCACACAGCGCTGTGTGGCGCCCACGGAGCCAACCAGTAGCAAACCCAGGTAAAAACTGATTACCCAGAATACAATTAGCTTCTTTTTTTGCATGTTTCCTCCAAGTCAAAATGGCTGAGAACAAAAACAGGACTTTTTTCATTTCGTCCTTAATTTACATCTTATCATATCTCTCGCTTTTTGTCAAGCATTAATTCAAAAATGTCCTTTTAACAGGTGCTGCTTGCTGCGCTTTTGGTATTAAATTCTGATAATCTAACAATCTCCCGTTGGCTATCCGGTGAAGCAGCCTTATCGATAAGTACCTTAGTTCAGACACCCAGATGTGAACTCAGGTTTTGGTTAACGCTCTGGAGGTCTAATGTGAATTTAAGCCCTATCTTCACTACTTTGCGGGGAGAATGTTAATATCCATCTCTCCAACTTGTCCAGATAACCCAGATTCCTTACCGCCAGATACGGCCATTACCGAGTAAAAGTAATGAGTTCCAGTGTCTCCTACCACACCAGTATCGTCCACATAGAAGGTGTCCACGGTGCTGTCGAGAAGAATACCGCCAAGCGAAAAGAAGGCCACTGTATCTCGATAGATGCGATAGAAATCTACCGCCAAGGGATTTCCCTGAGTGTCTGCGGTCACCGCTGACCAATCCAACCTCAGGTCATCTCCGACCAGAGTGACTATCAGATCGGCGACCTCCTCGGGGACGGGGACAACGACTGGACTCTGGATGGCCTGGAGTACCTCCCGGGTGGTATCATTCTGCACGAAAGCCACGATCTCACAATTCTCCGCATTCCAAGCTGTTGGGATGACAAAATTCTCAGAGTGGTTTACGGTATCGCCCTCTACCATGCTCAGGGGTATACCGAGCGTGTCGGGAAAATAATCCCGCAGAACCTGATCGAAGACCCTTTGTCCGGAGATGAGGCCAGACTCGATGACGGCCATGCGCAGCTTTAGACCTGTGAAGGCAATCGTATCTGTGGCCACCACCTCCACGTTAACGATACCGCTGTCGTCCTTGGTGGGAAACTCGATGTGAAGATCAAGGGATAGCGGGCTGGGCACAGCTCGCCGGGCCTCAATTTTGGCCTTATAGACGGACCGAGTTGAATCCACGTCAACGACATAGTACGTCTGCTGGTCGACGCCGTCACACCACAATGTAGGAGTCCAATGATCCTCCCAACCGAAGAGCGGATGATAAGTGGCTGGATAATAATTGAATCGGCTTTTGACTTCGGCTTTATAAAAGATGCTGCCTTCCACATGATTGCGAATCACAGCCAGCTCAGAAGAGCTGAAATCGTACTCGACAACACTGTCAAGCGCCGCATCGGCGGTCGGACAGTCGAATCACATGGTGCTGGTGAACATCTCAGCCAGCACACAGTGCTCTGTGGCTCCCGGCCTGCTCACCAGAATAAGGCCAGCCACCAAGGCGAGTCCCAGAAAGAGACACAATTTCTTTGCTTCCATACACACTCCTGGTTGAGAGTGCACCTGGAAATATGACCCAATTCATTCCAATTTATCTATTGTTTCATTTTATCACACCCTAGTTTTTTTGTCAAGAGGAAATCTCCAAAAGAGAAATTTCACAGTTTTTCCCCTTTTTTCACTGCCTCATTTCAAGATAAAAAATCCAAGTCATCTTCAAAACAATCCTGCGGCAATATGCAAAGCTCCAAACAATAGGAAGAGTTTGGAGAACTCACATGCTGCCACTATTTGCTGGATAGAAGGCTTCTATCCAGCTCCCCGACCAGTCCGGAGAACTCCGATTCTTTGTAGCCAGACACTGACGTCACAGCATAAAAGTGATGTGTCCCGGTATCGCCCACTACTCGAGTAAGGTCCTATCAAAAAAATTTTTTATTTTCCCCTTGACAAACATGGGTGTGAAAGGTGTAAATAGAATATGAAGTCGGGTAATGTACAGAGAATCAAATACGAAAAAATCAGCTTCTCGAAATCAGGTGAATATTTACAGAATAACTCAATAATCAATAACTCAAGTAAAACTTTGAACTTTGACAAGGAGGGCTGTCATGGTAAAAAAAATCAAGGAGCTCTTGGGGAAAGAGGCCACCCAGCTCCTCAACCATTCCTGTGCATTTCCCAAAGAGCAGCTCCATCTGCCCGGACCCGATTTCGTGAACCGGGTCTTTAGCCTCTCTGACCGACATCCCGCAGTTCTTCGTAACCTGCAGACTCTCTTCGATCATGGCCGCCTAGCCAAGACGGGCTATGTGTCCATCCTGCCCGTCGACCAGGGCGTCGAGCATAGCGCGGGGGCTTCCTTTGCTCCCAATCCCATCTACTTCGATCCCGAAAACATCGTCAAGCTGGCCATAGAGGGCGGCTGCAATGCCGTGGCCTCCACCCTGGGCATTCTGGGGGCCATCGCCAGAAAGTACGCTCATCAGATCCCCTTCATCGTGAAAATCAATCACAATGAGCTGCTCACCTATCCCAACGAATTCGACCAGATCCTCTTCGCCAACGTGGAGCAGGCCTTCGACATGGGGGCAGCGGCCGTCGGTGCCACCATCTATTTTGGCTCCCCAGAGAGCAACCGGCAAATCCAGGAAATCTCCGAGGCGTTTCAGTACGCCCATGAGATGGGCATGTTCACCGTTCTCTGGGCTTACCTCCGCAATCCGGCTTTCAAAACCAAGGAAAAAGATTACCACACCGCCGCCGATCTCACCGGACAGGCCAATTACCTGAGCGCCACTATAGAGGCCGACATCGTCAAACAAAAGCAGCCCACTAATAACGGCGGCTACACCGCCCTCAAGTTCGGCAGAACCCATGAGAAGGTCTACACCGAGCTGACCACCGATCACCCCATCGACCTGACGCGGTACCAAGTGATAAACTGCTATATGGGACGCGTCGGGCTAATCAACTCAGGGGGCGCTTCGACGGGAGCGGGCGATCTGGAGCAGGCCGTGAGGACGGCGGTGATCAACAAGCGGGCCGGGGGGATGGGGCTTATCTCTGGCCGGAAGGCCTTCCAGAAGCCCATGAAGGAGGGCGTCAAATTACTGAATGCCATTCAGGACGTGTATTTGTGTGAGGAGGTGACGGTGGCATAGTGGTGAGAAGCGGCAAGTGGCAGTGGCATTTGGCAGCAAAGAATGGCAACAGCAATGGCAATGAAAAGAGGAGGCAGGAAGCAGGATGCAGTAGGGGCACGACGTGCCCCTTTTCGGATACCTGTATTCTGATCTCGGCGCTCGCTGTGCGATACGATTTTCCGTTGTCGGAGATTGGGTAATCGAAGCTCAACAGATTTTTTCATTATGTCATTCCCGCGAAAGCGGGAATCCAGCGACTTTTCCAAATGTTCTCAAACAATTCGATCGCCGTGGATGTTATCAGCCACAGCATGTCTACTCCATCACCTTTCTACCCTGGCGGATGATAACATCCGCCAGGAGCAGGAAAAATGAGATCCTCCGGCCTTTTCAAGGCCTCAGAATGACAGAAAAAGAAAGCCGTCGTGTGAGGCCACCCGACGGCACGAAAGGAGTGAAGAGAGGGGCAGTGCTCGTCCCTTATCTTTTCACAGATTCCGAAGCCCTATTCTCTGGTTCCGATTAACGAGTCCCGGGTTTTTCCGATTACCGATCAACGATAACCGATTACCGGTTTCACTCCTGATAATCCATCTCAAACCGACTCAGATCGGACGTATGCTTTCTGTCCCGCTTTAGCTCGTGTTCGTAGATGACTCTTCCCAGATTGGCCAAGAACGGCAGCCCAATATCATCGTATTCATAGTGATCGTCATTGAAGATCTGATTCTCATTCACGTAGATCATGGCCGTCAGCAGAAACTCGATCTTCTTCTCGAAATCCACGATATAGGCGTTGTCCGTGAGAGTCCCGTAGGCCAGACCGGACTTGCTGAAGATACGGATGTGGTCGGGAATGGGATCCTTGCTGTCGCCGAACATGAAGAATTTCACGTAGCTGTCGTTATACTCCTCTGGATCGTACTGGGGATATCGGCTCTCCCTGGGCATCATGGACATGACCTTGTACAACAGCTCATAGTCATCCTCGGTCAGGTTGAAGCGACGCTTTTCGGGCACGGCTTGGGGGAACATGATGGCCTGGAGCAAACCCTGAAGGACGTCCAGGGAGACGTAATTCGAGCGAGTAAAATCCTTGGGCTCGTGGTACATTTTCCCTCCGCTGATATACCCCTTGCCGCGCAGGATGGGTTCGGGGGCGCTGTACTGGGTGGGATTGTAGACCAGGGGCTGCTGGTAGATGATCCTGTCGCCATCATAGAAGCTGAAGGGATTGGTGTTGCGGTTCTGGTCCGATGTGCGGGCAATGGCCAGGCGATGAGTGATGCGAATATTCCCATAACCCTTTCCCCAGAGGGTCTCGTTCAGATATCGCTGCCCCAGGAACTCGTACAGCCGATTGTAGGCGTCGTTGTCGCTGACCACGAACAGCTTCTTGACATAATGGGAAATGGAGGGCAGTCCCGTGGGGGAGGTCTCGTCTTGCTCCACACTCGTCTGAGCGGTATAGGCGCTGTCGATACGCAACGGGGTGTATTTATCCAGCCCCTCGACGCCCAGCTCGTTGAGCTTCTCCAGGGCCAGAAAGGCGGCGGCCAACTTGATGGAGCTGGCTGGATAGAAATAGGCCTCCGGATCGAACCTGAAGGTATAAGTCAGAAAATGTGGCTTATTCTCCCCGTCGCGGTCGATCTGGGTGTACAGAATTTGTACTTCATGCTTATCCAGTTGCGCCAAAACCTGCCCGAACAAGTCCGGCCGCGACTTCAACAGTTTCTCTATGAAGCCGTCTTTCCCAGCAGCCTGAGCATGAAAAGCGCCAGTGAAAAGCAACATCATGACCATTACCCCATGAGAAATGCGCCATCGGATTCGCATCCTGGATCTGTTTCGCGGTTTCATCCCTTATTTTCCTCAGTTCCCCTGAGTATTCTGTGACCTAAACAGAACCACTTTGGAACAATAGCCCAGCCCCTCTTTCTCAATATCTTTCCCGAATTTCCTCCAGACCTCCTCGAAAGGAGCTGCTGGGATCCCATATATCTTGGGGACGTTTTGGCAGGCAAACTGGATGTACTCCCGAGCCTGTGATGGTGTCAGCTTTCTTCCGGTGTAATAAGGTTCCTTTCCGACAAGCGAAAATCCAGCATCTGAAAGCATCTTCTCATATACTTGAGCGCTCAGCCAGGTGGCCCCACAAGTATAGGAAAACACCTGTATCTCCAGCTGCTGCGCCCTGCTCTCCATCTCCTCTGGAGGCATGGCCACAAACCAGAACTCGCCCTCCGGCTTGAGAACTCGGCTTACCTCCACGAAGGTTTGAGCAACGCCCGCTCTTTTCCGGGTCATGTGTATGTCTTCCAATCCCAGAAAATTCACAACCAGATGGAAGACTCTATTTCGAAAACCCATCCTAGTGGCATCCATCTGTGCTGCTTTGATGCGATTCGAGAGGCCTCGTTTGAGAACGTTATTTCGAGTCTTGTGCATGTCGGATGCGGACACATCGATAGCCACTATCCTCACGTCGCTTTTGTAATTCGCGATCTCCAGAGCGAAGTACCCATATCCTGTGGCCAGATCCAGAAGGCACATTCCCGGCTGCAGGGGCAGTTTCTCGGCGATCTGACGCCGCACGCCACCGATCTTATCGAAGAAACCGGAATATTCACTTTCAGCTAAGTAATCCTCGTTCATTCTATTGAGCTCTTTAAAAAGTTGTGCTCATGATACTACCTCTCAATCTGACCATCGGTAATCCATCTGTTGGCGGATCTGCTCTCTGGCCTCCGGGCCGACTATTCTCTCGCAGAGATACAGTCCCAGGTCGATGGATGCCGCAACTCCCCCTGCGGTGATGACCTCGCCCTCGTCAACAATCCTCTCGCTCACCACAGACCGACAAAATCCCCGCAGATCTTCGAAAGCCTTGGGATGGGTGGTGGCCCTTTTGCCCCTCAAGAAATCCGCGGCACCCAGGAGCAAGGCACCAGTGCAGACAGAAACCTTTATACTGCTCGACCTCGCTGTTCTGATCCAATCGATGAACTGCACGTCATCGATCAACGTTCGAGCGCTGACGCCGCCGGGCACGATGATCATGTCGTAGTCTTCAAGAGGTTCGCCCACCTTGGTGGGCACAAAACACAGACCTGTGCCGTCGCGGACCTCATGGGAACAAGCGCAAACCTGCCATTCCAGATCCGGGATGAATCCCATGGTCTTGAGCCGAGCGATGGGATCGTAGACGCCGATAAAATCCAAGGCCGTCATTCCATCGTAAATGACGAATGCGACTTTCATGGATTTGTTTCCATTTCCAGATCACCACCCCCAACAACCTCTTCATCCTCAGGCCTCCATGGGGGATCCACAATGCACAGAAAGACCAAATCAGACTGTCCGTCGTTTCGGATTCTCTGAATCGATTGAGGAGGGATGTAAATCGCCTGTCCGGCCATGACCGCTTCTCTGTGGTCATCGACGTACATCTGGCCAGTCCCTTCCAGAATGTAGTAGACCTCCGCGCTCTTCAGCCTATGGGCTAAAGTAGTCTGGCCGGGCCTTACCCTGGTATGCGCCAGGCTGTATCGTATGGTGAGGTCCTCCTTGAGAGGATTCAACAACTCCCTCAGGATGGAATTGTCGCCGGCGATGATTTCTGCACATTTTCTTAGATCTTTGATGAACATACTGTCCCTCTCGAAAGCGTCACATTAAAATGATTATCAAGGGCTCTGATTCTTGTTAAGAATCCTTGTATACACCTCAGACCACCTGGAATCATCCCCAATGAGCCTTTCGAAGTTAGATTGCACCGCCTGAACCATCTCCTGGGCCGTGATCCCCCTCAACTTGGCCAATGCCTCGACCACCTCTGTAACCATCCGGGGCATTCCGGGGACGCCCGTCAACCACTCGAGACCACCGGGATTATCCGTCTCGGTGAGCAACAGCTCCGTCGGTAATTCCCGGACTATCGTTTTGATGTCGTCAGAATGGAGGACTTCAAGGCCCACGGTGAAGTATATTCCCCTGTCCTTCAGTTCTCGAAGGATGTCCAGGGGTCCCGAATACCAATGCACGATGGCGCGCTGAATATCATACTGCCGCAGCAGCTTGAAGGTCTCCTGCTCCGCTCCTTTGGTGTGCAGGTTGACGATCTTATCCTGTTCTTTAGCCGCCGTCAGGAAGAACTCGAACACCTCTCGCTGCGCCGGATATTGACGAGTATCCTCCACAAATTGGTGGTCTAACCCGATTTCACCGAGCATGAGGCTCTGCTCGACGGCTCCGGTCAACTCCTGCAAGCGCTGGACATACTCAGGGGCTTTCCACGGATGCACCCCAAAAGTGGGCAGCACCAACCGGCTCATCTGGCCTATCTCGAGGTTGCGTCGATACGATGCAGGATCCATGGAGTTGCTGATGGTGAAAATCTCGTGTCCTTTGATCTCCTCCAGGGCTGATTCCAAGATATCGTCGGTGTAAAGGTCAAGATGTGCGTGGGCATCGATGAGCATATTAACTCAAGGCTCTGTTGGGAGGACTCTGGCTCTCGTCGGGACTCATCCTTTTCACGGTCTCTCCTGTCTCTCAAGCAATTGACGAATTGCCGTCAGTTCCTTTAAAATGTGTCCTAAAGTCTCCGAGTTACCCTCAGCTTTTGCCCCCTTTGGCAAGGTTGCTGGGCCGGCAATAGCAGAGCTTCCCACCTTTACCATGACGGCCTCTTTCAGTCCCTCCAGATCTTTCATCCCCTCCATTTTGAGCTCCGCCGTGGCGCCCTGTTGGCCACCGGCGCCGGCCGTTTGGCAGTGGATGGTTCCGACATGGTACTTTCGCTGAAGCGGCCCCTGGGTGATGTCCACGTTGGTGATTTTGTGATAGGGAACGGTGGCGAATCTTTTCCAGAACACGCCTTTTTGGCCCTTGATAACCTCTTCTGTGATGGAATACTCCAGGGATCTGAAGTATGCGGGAATCCAAAACAGAAAAGGCAACGCGAAAACCACCCACGCAGCCGTGCAAATGGTAAAGACAAGCTCGTTGACCATGAAAATCAGAATAAAGCAGGGAATGAAAATAGGAAAGAACACCAGTGACCAATGGATAAGCCAAACGGTTCTCTGCCCCCTCTCCGGCCTGACAAGTATCTGGTCCACTTTTTCTCCTTTCTTCGCCGACAACGCGATTTTTGGAATCAAATATGAACCGCCCCATGTGCCCCAATGCTGAGTCTTGATTCAAGTGACGCCTAGGGGCGCATGGCGATTAACTTGCATACAAACCATTTAAAATGCTTATGTTAGGCATTTTACTGAGTATCATAGCTTAATTTCTTAACTACCTGCTCAACGTTTTTCGGTAGACGAGATGAAAAGGCTCTCAGATTCTTGTTCAAACTATATTCCTCTGAAGGGTCAACGGCATAAAATGAAACCGTGTTATCGCCACATACCAGATTATTATAGATCTTCCACGCTCCGACTTTGTTCCACTGGGAGGGTATTCCACCACACCCCTTAAACCAGCTTTCATATATAATAGCAATTCTAACATTCTTTTGCCTTGCCAAATTGGATATCTGCAGTCTGTCATACCTCCCTTTTCTCAATAGCTCTGTTATCTCGTAATTGCCCAGTCCCCATAAATCGAGACATTCAAAATCCGCTAAGTAGTTAATAGCTCCAATATCATTTGCAGCTACCGACTTTCCTTGATAGAATTCTTTAAGAAACAACCCCATTTGGTACTGCTGTTCATAGATATTTGTGGTGGCTTGAGGCGTAGATTTTAGCGATTTTATCGCCCTTGAGTCGAAAGAGACAAGAATAATGAGAATGATAAGGGCTTCTGCTATGTACTTGAGCATTAAGCTCCTGCGCACTGCAAAGGATAATTTCCTGGATAGAAGGTCACCCATTCCGATGACCATGACAAATAGGCCCAGAGCTACCAGATATGCTTCGTATCTATTGTACCAACCTGTCTTGGCAAATTGCATGTGCAAAAGAGCGCCGGTGATGAAAATGACCATCATTATTCTGGTGTCTCTCCATATTCCCTTTTGCTTGCTATATTGAAAAAGAAAGATGATCAAAGCTCCTAGAATGAGAATTTGCATGTCAGGAGCTGATTTCATTTGATTATAAAGATTGTCCACGGAATGACTGAAAAAGTTAATGATTCCGGATAAAGAAGAAAACCTAGGCACCTGACCCTTCAAGAGAATAGGGTTTGGCAAGAAATACCATCCATTTGAAATTGAGATGACTCCATATATTATTATTGGAAGAAGACCTGCTCCACCTAATCCCAAGGAAAGTATCGGTTTTCTTCTTAGAAGCAATAGTACGCTTACCACAAGAATCAAAAACAGCCCTTCGTAACGAGCCATCGTGACCAGGGCTGCCAATATCGACCATAAAATGTACCGTTTCTTAGAGGATTTTTCATCTGAGAGAATTTTAGCGGAAAAATAAACAAATAATATGGTTATAAGTGCGTGCATGATATGTTCCTGGCCAAAAAATATCAGTGCGGGCAAAGGAGTTAAAAAAGTTATGGCCAATAATCCTAAACAGACGAAAAGGAGTCCTATTCCATATTTCCTAAAAAGAAAATAGGCTGACAAAATTAAAAGGGTTCCAAAAATACAATTCAGTACAAATGGGCTGACCTCACTTCTTCCCAACAAGAAGTAAATCAAAGATATCACTAACGTCCAAAGAGGCGAAGATGACGATGATGTAAAACCCTCTTTATTTATTCCCCAAACTCCATGTTGTGCGAAATTCTTTGCAATTGCCATATGGATATAAGGGTCATCAAGACCATAGACGAGATGCCCCTGATTCTGTTTGACAGACAGGGTCAACAGTATCGCAATCGTTCCCCAGAAGACCGCTAATCCTATGATCAGAGGCCAATGTTTTTTAACCAAGCTGGCCATGAATCTTCACCCGCGGCGATAAAAAGGATCGCCGATAATCCCACCATACTGCAAAGCTTAGCTTTTATTGGCTAAATTACCCACTCACTTCCCGTCCATAACCAATGAGCCCAAATTTCCAGCGCCCAGCCTAGAATATTTAGAGCAAGCAGGCTGAGGTTGAGATAGGCTTACGGTAACCGCAAATACGTTCTTGCCAAATGTCTCCATCAGGTCTTGCAATGAGAATGATATACTTGAATCTGTTATGCTAACGGAACTTACGCGACGTCATTTCAACCTCCTCATTTTCTCTTTTCGTAAACCCAAAGACTTCTCCCAGAAGCTAGACGATGAACCTTCAATGAATAGCGGCGATGAAACGCCGGATTCATATACAACTCTTTATCACTTAAGAATACAGGATATTGTGACCCCAAACTGGAACCGAACAAGATATAATCTGGACTTCTCGATAGAACATAGGCTCCATCGCCCTTTTCATGACCAGCCCAACCTTTCCCCATTCCCGAGATCTGACGATGTGCGATGCGGTTGTCATTCATTCCCAGCATATCTATAGTTTTAAGCTTCGCAAAAAAGGGAACACTTCCAGCGGTATTTGTTGCTATCACAGCTTGCGGGGAGGTGTGCTTTCGAAACCAAAGTCCAACTTCTTTGCCATGCAATGCGACTTTGTCATGAATTATGTGCCCATAAATCTCACTATCAATTCTCATTTGAGCGATATTATATAAAACAAAGACCGTCACAATCAAAAGGGCTGCCAGCTTTTTCCTGATGAGCAATGATATTGACATGGCGGAGACAAGACACAATAGAGGCGCAATTGGGGCGAAGAATCTGAATGCAGGCATACAATCTCCGCCGACCAGTATTATATACATCGTGTATGTTGCCGCCACAAGTGGCAATATGAATAAGCTCCCATACCTGCTGAGCCATTTGCGTGATGCGCTTGCCAGGGATGAAATTATCAAGAGAAACGCCGGAATGGAGAAGCGAAACGCATATTTCAAACCTCTTGTTACTAGGTCAATGCTCATACCAGCTTTGGCATAGAATGTGTTAGGTAATAAATAACCATAGTATGAATACCTCCACATAAAATAAGGAAGATAGATAATAAGATAGCAAATCGCTAAGTAGAGAACCGCCTTATTCCCATTTTTAAGGCTTGCGACCAATTGATCAACGAATATGACCGCAAAGACCAGCACACCCTCTGGACGAGCCATTGTCGATAGGGCACATATAATCCCCAGGAAACCTAACCGCCGTCTGTTATCGGCCAGATGTTTTGTCGACGCATAGATCAGGAGTGATAATAACGTGACAAAAGCAAATAATGTAACCTCCATTCCGCTTGTGGCCCAAGGCGTGAATATACCGCAAGTACCGAGCAATACGGCGCCGAGGGCAGAAACTTTCCTATCAATCTTCCTGATAAATCGATGTGTGTGAGCCAATAGCAGGATACAACTTATGCTGAACAGCATTCCCAGAAGCTTGGAAAAGAAAATAATATCAAAACCAACTCTTCTCCCTATGGCCAACAATACGACCCACAAGAAGGAAGTGTATCCCTCCACCCTTTCACCGATATTATATACCAGACCATGCCCCGAGAAGAAGTTCTCAGCGTATCGAAACAGAATAAACGCATCATCCAACATCCACGGATAAATACAAATGTTATGAACGGCAATTGTGATTATCGAGACGGCCACTGCTATCCATGTAAGAGATTTTTTGGCCAATACAGGCCTCCAAGCCACGAGCTATTCTTTCAAGAAGACGCCGGAGAGAAGAATCCATTTGCGCACAAGGAAAGATGCTGCTTTTTGCATATCCCTCAAGTTAACCGTTCTCTTTCACCCTCATAAACTCCCGGTAAAAGGCGACGTGCTTCTCGGCGATGGCCTCCCAGCTGAATTGCTCCTGAATGGTCTTGCGACCTGCCTCGCCCAGGCTGTCGGATAACTTCCGGTCTTTCAGCAGCCTTATCATGGCCCGGGCAAATTCCTGGGCTTTTTGGGGGTCCACCAATAGCCCATTTTTCTCCGAGTTGATCACGTTGCGGATGCCCCCGAACTTGGAGGCCACGATCGGTCGGCCACAGGCCATGGCCTCCAGGGCTGTCATGCCGAAAGGCTCGAAGATCGACGGCAGGGCAAACAGCTCGCTGTGCCGATAGTAGGGGACGACGAGCTCATCCGGGACATAGCCCATGATGTGCACTCGATCTGACATGCCCTTCTCTTCGAGGATCTTCTCCATAGAGGCCCGCACCTCCAGTTCGGTCTCCTGAGGCTTAGGAGAGCCGCCACCGATAACCAGATGCACATCCGGCACCTGTTTTGTGACCATATCGAAAGCATACAGAAGGAGATCGTGCCCTTTGTTGCTGTCGATACGACTCAGAGTGAAAACATATCTGGCCGGCAGGTCGGTTTCCGCTGGCCGTTCCCCTGGCTCGAGGGGACGGAAGGTGTGCACATCCACTCCCGGGGGAATAACC
Organism: candidate division Zixibacteria bacterium SM23_81; assembly: GCA_001304015.1. GTDB lineage: Bacteria > SM23-81 > SM23-81 > SM23-81 > SM23-81 > SM23-81. The sequence goes on from LJUY01000044.1 coordinate 20,694, forward strand.
TCCACATTGTCCGAAGAAAATCCGTACAGCTCCTCAAGCTTCTTCTCCTGGACCTGGGTGGTGACCGTTTGAGCCTTCACCGATCGAAAGATGCGCAGCTCCTCCGATATGCGGTGCTCGAAGTTGTATTTCTTCTCCATAGCTTCGGGATCTCCCCCCATCTGCTGGCGCTTCCATGCTCCCAGAGAGTGGGCGGTGAAAAAGGCCGGTTTATCAGACGCTCTGGCCACATCCAGGGTGACGATGCCCGCGTCCACATAATGGCCATGGAAGATGTCATAGTAGAGTTTATTCTTGCGGATGAATTTAACCATATTTTCCGCCAGTTCAGGCAGTATCCCGTAGATCTCCTCTTTAGGTATGAATTTCCATGGACCGGCCGGTATCCGGATAACCCGAACGCCAGGAGAATGAGGCACTGTTTCGATCTGCTTTTTGGCACGATCAAACCATCTCGTGTAGATGTCCACTTTTATTTTATGAGTTGCCAGAGCTTTCGCTAACTGGAGCACATAGACCACCTGTCCACCAGTGTCCGTCCTGCCCAGCTGTGGCACGGGGTCAAAATAACCATGTGTGCTCAGCATGCATATGGCCTGGAGCCTGGCATCTGTTCCTTCAGGCATTCTTTTTAACCTCATAGTCTTTGGTGATGATGATATCTGCTTTGGGCTTGTGGGAGGATATGATCTGGTGCTCAATCTTGAGAATCTTTTCAAGAAATTCATCCTGTTCTTCCCTGGCTCTGCGTTTGCGTGACTTCTTTGTGTCGACATAACTGCGGTCGATGAAGATGTGTCTGTCAACATTCTTCAGAAGAGTCGTGTACGTTCCCTCGACGATCACCGCCTTAACGCCCTTTAGTGCTATGGTTTCCTCGACAATTCGATCCTCGTCGAAAAGCACCAACGGTTTTTCGATCTCTTCTTTCCCCATCATGATGTCCTCGAGATTTTGGTCCAGCAGTGTCAGGTGAACCTCACAGAGTCCCACGTGATGAATATCTATCCTACGCAAGCTGGCGTTTGTCTTGGGAGGATATACGAAGTAGTCGTCCTGTTGGATGATGACGCTTTGAAAATCCTTTTCAGCGAGCAAGTCACTGAGGGCAGCGGCAACTTCCGACTTCCCGCTCCCGGACTCTCCGGCGACGGTCATGATGAATCTACCCTGGTGTTTTGTGATCTCCGGCAGGAAGAAATCCATCAGCTCGCGGGCAGCTCGAATGTGCTCTTCTCCAATGATGAGTTTATCGCCTTTCATTTACATCATCTTCCTAAAAGAATAGTATTCCATTTAATACAAACGGGAGATGTTTCTTCTCGATGAACTGCTACTACTCGCTGAGAGCAAAGGGTATATTTCTGCGATTTACTCTCGTAATTCTTTCAGGATCGCCTCCGTCGTCAACACAAAGGCAAAGCCAAAAGCAAGATTTAGCAGACTGGCTAGATGCATCTGTTCATCGACACTCCCTGTGCCATCTGCGGGGATGAAGATCCTGTAGTCTCGGTAATAAGCATCTCGGGCTGTAGATTCACAACATAGGTTGGTCATGATGCCCGAGATGACCAGGTCTTCGACTTTCAAACAGCGCAGCACCGTCTCTAAATCAGTATCGTAAAATGCTGAATATCGATGTTTGGAAACCACCTTCTCATTTTGAAGCGGGGCGACATCCTTATGTATCCTGCTTTCCATATTGCCTTCCAAGCACATACCCTTCCACCACCACTCCATAATGCCAGCATCAAGCTTTTGGGGGTGATGAACATGTTGCGTGAATATTACCGGTCGACCCGCCTTGCGAAATGCCGCCAGAAGTCGCTTCAGCATTGGGATAATGGCTAGTCCCCCACAGGTGAAAGTAGGGGAACCGGGATCCAAGAAGAAATCCTGCATATCAATGATGAGAAGAGCTGCTTTATCTCGATTGAGCCGCATCCGATGTTGATTGAATGAGGCGATCTTCTCCAGCCAGAACTGCGTTTTGGCGCCAAGAGTTTCTGGTGTTACATAGGGCTTCATAGGCCTTGCTCCCTTTTGGGCGTTTTGCTTTCTGGAAGAACACTCGCATTTCCAGGAAAAAGCGAAAAAGGCAGATAGACAAAATCAACGAAAGCCTTTAAGGATGTGGCTATTCTTACACGCATCACCTCCGCTGGCCATCGGTAGCCAGGCCTCTTTTTATGGGATGGAGACAATGAGCTCTCCACCACGCAAATACATGAATCCACAGAAACTCAATAAGTCTGCCGGCAAAGATAGACCAGGAGCAACCCTCTGTCAAGATTTTTCCCAGACACCCGCATTCACACAGTTCGAGGAATAGCCAAGATAAATTGATGAAAAAACCGTCGACTGCCTAAATCAGCGTCGACGGTCCAAGAGAGCTGAATATTTCCCTTTTTCCCGAATATACCAAGAAGTTCATTTCACAGACGAGATGTCCTTATCGAACTCCCCAACCACCCGGGACCAGCCCGACTCCAGACCACCGGCCACGGCGGTGACATAATAAGATCCGTTGGCCTGGGTATCGCCTACATGACCACAAGAGCTATCCAGGTATGACAGCTCCTGAGTAGAGTCGAGAAGGGTCTTGGGGCCAAGGACCAAATAGAGACTCGTGTCCTTGAACACCCGATAGTAATCTACCGCCAGGGAATGGCCCCATTTGTCTTTCGTCACCGGAGACCAAGTGAGTAGCAGCGATGAACCGGCCAAAGTAAGCTCCACATCCCCTACGGTCGCCGGGACCTGAGATACGGGAATCCACGTCTGAATGCTCTGCAGCACCTCCCTGTTGGTGGTGTCGCCCTGCACAAAGACCACCAGATCGCAGTTCTCGGGAAGCCACTGGGGGTCCAGGGTGAAATTTGTGGTGTCACGAAAGACTTGTCCCTGTTCGATGGCGAAGCTCACGCC
>LJUY01000045.1 GCA_001304015.1 candidate division Zixibacteria bacterium SM23_81
ATGCGATCGTAAGCCAGGGGCTCCACATTCTGAAAGGAGACCGCTCCCATCTCTGGCTGCTGACCACAGTGCTTATCGTAATAGGAGATCCAGAAATAACCGCCCAGTCCCCAACCGTCTCCCCAGCTGTTTTTACACAGCCATGCACCAGGTCCTTGCCCAGCCTGGGTGACCTTGTTGTCGTCCCATCCCACGATGGCCACAGCGTGGTTGGGGTCTAAGGGACTTGTCGGCGTTTGAAAGTGGATGAAATCGTCGTTGATGAACGCGCTGTTGTAGGCCATGCAGGTTCCCATGACGCCGTCGGTCATGATCTTCTCTTTGATGGTGTCGATGTTGCTCAGGTCCGTCTGGGCCACATACCACTCTATGTCTCGTGGATAGAAATAGTGATAGCTGGGATGGTATCGATCCGGTGGTAAATCATATGATTGTCCGTCGATGTCCCGCACCGCTCCTTCGCCACGGGTCAGGTATGCTGCCGTCACTCGGTAATCACCACCCGCGTGGACCACGAGTCCTCCACCGCCGGGATCGTCGTCATTGTTGTGCTGGTTGAAGCCGTTCCACCAGTCCAGATGGTATTCCGCCAGATTGGGCTCATCGCTCTCCCCAGCATCAGCCCATGCTCCGGTCATCAGCAGATTGCCCTCCATGGCGGCCATGGCCCCATGAGTCCAGCAGGTGCCCCCGGTCTGGCTCTTCACCGATGTCACATAATTTTCACCGCTCACATCTCGCAAATCGAAGATGCTGGGCAGATCGGCTTGGGCCGGGCTGCAGCAAAGCAGAGCGAGCGTGAGAGCCATAAATACAGAAAATTCCGCCTTGTGATTCATGTTTCCACCTCCTCAATGGCGGTGAGGAAAGCCAACGTCTTAAATATAGCCAAGATTTATCTATTTGACCAGCAGCATTTTGATAGTCTTGCAGAACACTCCTGCCACGGGCCTATAGAAATAGCTGCCGCTAGATACCTTTCGAAGGCAGAAGATAGAAGTCGTTTCCCCTACTGCCCCATCCTCTCCACCGCATCCTCCGGCGGCCGAGTCGCCAAACTCACCACCACGTTGGCGATGAGTCCAAACAGGAACGCAGGCACCAGCTCATACAGGTTGAAGCTGGGTCGGACCCACTCTTTCCAGACCACTGCGGTGATAGCGCCCACCAGCATGCCGGCGACCAATCCCGGGCGGGTTAGTCGTTTCCAATATAAGCTCAGCAAAATCGCCGGAGAGAAAGATCCGCCTAGGATGGCCCAGGCATAGAGGACAAAGCTGAAGATCTTCTTTGTGCCGCTGGCTGCCAGGATCATGGCCGAGATCCCTAGAACCAATACCACTCCACGACTCAGCCAGAGCATGCCGCGCCTGCTGAGCTTTCCACCGAAGACCTTCTCGTAAAGATCCCGAGTGACTCCCGAAGCAGCCACCAGCAATTGCGAATCCGCGGTGGACCTCATGGCCGCGAAAGCCGCCGAGAGCATCAGACCGCCAATGAAGGCCGGCATGATCATGGCATTCAGCCGCAGAAAAGCGTGCTCCGGATCAATGAGGGGAGAGTGGAGGACCAGGGCTCGAGCGGCCAGGCCGGTCATCACCGCGCCGTAGTAGGCGAAGACGCCCCAGAACAGGGCGATGAACCGACCCATCTTGACCCTCCGGTCCGAGCGAACGGCGATAAAGCGACTGACAATATGAGGCATTCCCGGATAGCCCAGGCCGATGCCCAGGCCGTGAAGGAATAGGAACCACCACTCCAGGCCTTTCGTTTTCCGACCCAGGTCTATCAGCTCATCTCCGGCAAATAAGTGGTAGTTCAGGGGATCCCCCGCCCCAACCTTCGATGTCCCGGCTTGTATGGTCAAGGGGCTTCCTTTTGTGAGGATGATCGGCTGATCTGGGCGCTCTGCGGGAATCACCTGAACTTTGCCGCCATCGATGGACACCTGAGCCACTGCCTGGGGCGTTTCCACAGCGGAGACTTTCAGGGGGCGGGCCTGTTCACCAGAGGGAACGATGTACCCGCCCCCATCGAAGACCAGAAATCGTTTTGCACCCGAGGGGGCACGGTAGCTCAGGACAGCGCGATCCAGAGCCTCTTCTCGCTGCAGGATTTGGAACATTTTGCCGGGTCCCCCCAGGCTTGTAATGGCCACCAACGGCACGATGATCAGGGCCGTGACCATGAGCATTCCCTGGACAAGGTCGGTCCAGGCTACCGCGCGGTAGCCTCCGGCTGTGGTGTACGTGATGGTGATCAATGCTCCCAGAAGCACACCCAGGCGGTAGTCCACGCCGAAGGAGGACAGGGTGAACTCGAAGGTCTTACCGGCAGCGATGAGCTGGGCACCCACATAAGCCATCATGGAGGTGAAGATGATGGCCATGGCCACAATGCGGATGGTGGGCGAGTGCCCTCCCGTGCGGGCCTCCAGCAAATCCGGAAGAGTGAGCGCGTCGTACTTCTGTGACATGCGCCGGAGCCTTTTGGCTATTAGAAACCAGTTAATTAGATAGCCGCCCAAGCAGCCCACAATGACCCAGATGGCGGAGATGCCCTCGGCAAAGGCCAGTCCGGAGAGGCCCAGGACCAGCCATCCGCTTTCTCCCGAGGCTGAGGCGGATATGGCCGTCACCCAGGAGCCGACTTTCCGGCCCCCCACATAAAAATCCTGAATGTCGCGGTTAAATTTGGCCGCGTAGAAGCCGACCAAGAGGACAAAAACCATGTAACCGCCAAAGGCCACCAGAAATGAGATGGAAGGCGTGAAGTAATCCATGGCTTAGTCCTCCTTTCCGGGAGGGTCCACGATGTGGGCCACCACGGCGATGCCCAAGAGAAGAATTGGGAAAACCAGGTACCAAAACACGATGCTTGCGGTCATGAGATGCCTCCTTGAAAGAGAAGAAAGGATTCAAGGATTCAAGGGGACAAGGGTTCGAGGAAATATTGTGAATCGAGTTCGGGGAACAGGGGCACGGGATTCGGGAACCGTAGAGCACCGGCCCATTTTGTCATTCTGAGGCCAGACTTCGCAAGAGCTTTATTTGAGTCCGTCGCTTTCTTTAGGATACACTCCACACAAGATCTTGGGTAAATTCCTTGGCCGAAGAACCTCAGCCGTAAGACTGGCAAGGCATGCAAGGGAGATGACTCACTTCGCGAAGCACTAAGGTCTTTTAGTCTTAAATGGGAGAAAAAAGGATTCAAGGATTCGAGGGGCCAAGGATTCTGGGGCTCGATCCCGCCTCACAAGTAAGGATTCTTATTAACGAGAGAAATCCCTTGTAGGGGCGCTTCGCGAACCGCCTCTTAAGTAAGAGCATAAGGCACTACTTTTTCTTCCGGCCCAAGACCAGATGATGAAAAAGGTTTACCTTCCAGATCTGAATCTTCTCAAATCCTGCCTCTTGGAGCAGGCGGAAGAGGTTTTTTCGGCTCAGAAACTTAAAGATCCCCACCCAGAAGATGGTGAAGATGGCCGGGCTTCGACGGAAGTCTGCCATGACGAGAGTTCCGCCTGGTTTAAGAACGCGGTACGATTCAGCCAAAACGGTCTGCGGATCTTTTGTCTCGTGCAGGAGGTTGAGGCTGGTGATCGCGTCGAAGGAATTGTCTGCCCATTTTAGAGAAGAACCGTCACCGACCAAAAATTCTGTCTTGACGCCCTCTCTTTCAGCGTTCTTCCGGGCTTGATGAAGCGCTTCCTCATCGATGTCGACGCCGGAGGTCTGAAATCCGTTTTTAGCCAGATGTATGGTCAGAATTCCAGCTCCGGATCCCAGGTCTAGCACTGTTTCAATTTCTTTGTCTCGTAGTATTTTCGCGATGGCCTGAGTGCATCTCGTTTTGGCACGATGGATTCTGGAGCCAAAGATGATGCCCAGAAAGGCATTCAGGGCCAGCAGGCCCAGGATGATCGTGACGATGACAGCCCAGCGAGGAAGGCTGATGATGAACAGCGCCAGGAGAGTGAGAAAAATCAGGGGGATGAAGATGCCTAAAGCTTTTTTGCCCTTCAAGGAGTAGTTGCATTTTGGGGCCATCATATTAATCCCGTTTAAGAGCGTGTCAAGAATTCCGGTGTTGTGACGGGGCTGGCTTCATCGCCTTCCCATAGGGGGTAAAGCTCGATGCTATTGGCGAAAAGATAACATCGCTGCCTCTTGGGTGGCCCAGGGGATCTGGAACTCTGAACCGTTTCCTAAGCTCGTCTCTGTTCGCTCGTTGACCACATCCTCTTTGGTTTCGTCGAAGATGACGGTCAATTTGAGGGTTTCCCCGAAGGAATCTGGCTCTGGACCAACCACAGGCCCCTTTGCCAACACAAGGGGATTCCTCACGATGCAGACGATGACCCGATCGTCTTTTTGCCAATATGTCATCTCCACCCTCGGCGGCCTTTTTCCCTTAACACGCATCTCTGTCCACGGCTTAACACCGGCGCGGCGGAGCAATTTCTCGATGGGCGCACGGTATTTCTTGGCCTCTGCCCAATCGAAGGTGCGCAGAAAAGCGTACTCCATGATGGAGACGTTCATTAAATTAGCCCAGCCAGCACCGTGGCGTCTCTCTTTGAAGGTGGGCAGATCCCGCTCTGCGACCACGAAACCGTCCTGACGCCGGCAGTAATCCCACATCATGGCTCCGGCTTCCACGAAGTTTAGCAAGTAGTAACGGTCGGCATCCAGCTCGGCCAGAATGTGACCACCAAAAAACTGGCCCGGTCTGGCCTTAGGTCGGGTTTTGATGCCGAATAGCTCGTCCAGAACGGGTCGCGCTCTGCCCGTCAGATGTTGGTCGAACCACCCAGGTGAGTGATCGGCGATGAGGTGGCCGCCAGCCGCGACGTATTTAACCATCTCCTCGGCCTCCTGGTCGGAAAGGGCCAAGGCTCGAGGAAGGATCAGGACCTTGTACTCATGAGGATCAAGCCCTTTCTCCAGAAGGTCGGCGTACGAGTAGAAGTTATATTGGACGCCGGCATCTTCCAACAATTTGACCCAGGCCCAAAAAGTTCCCACGGTAGATGCCAGCACGTTGTTCATAGAGCTAGAGCGGTTGATCCATGTCTTACCATGGGTTTCGCAATCGATGAACCAGGAGACCTGAATGGAAGGGTGTGAATAATAGATGGCCACCCCGTCATGCAGCCATTTCGCGGAAAAAATTTTCTCCGAGGAACGGCTCAGTTTTTGAATCTCGCCTCCAAGCCTCAAAACACGCTCCTCGGGAACACCCTCATCCCGAAACCATCCATCCGCCCAACTGATAAGTCCCCGATCCCCGTGAGCCAGGTAATACCAGTAAAACCAGATGCTATGAGGATCCAGGGGATCGCCAAAGCCCGTCTTGACCAGTGGAATGGCGTTTCCTGGGTTCAGGGAGCGGGCAATCTCGGCGGAGCACCCCAGGTCGTAGGCTTCCAAAAACTGGACCTTGCGCATTAACTTAGCGTAATCGTAGCCACCATAAGGGCTGGGGCACTGTCCACCCACAATTCCTGTAGGGGTCAATCCATCAACGGCATTGGCGTGGGTCACCAGATCGCCGATGAGATTGTTGAACTGTGAATCCATGTAGGAGAGGGCGTCCGCCCACGGCGACAGGTTCCACTGGGGCCAGGGGCGGTTGTAGAGATCCTGAAAGTCATCTGGGGTGGCCATTCGCTCCCAGAACTGCTCGCCACTTGATCCCCATTGCGCCATGACGGCTTCGCGATGACCATATCGCTCTGTCAACCAACGGTGGAAGTCGGCCATGGTGGCGGGAGAGTTGTCCCACTTGCAGGGACTGGTGAAGGAGGACCAGGAGACCTCGTCGTCCAGAGCGTAAGCGATACGCGTGTTGTACTCTCTCGCATCGTCAAGCGACTCGTCAAGCCTCCCTCGCAGCCGCGCCCAGACTTGCGGATCGGCCAGACAAACGGGTCGATTGGGAGCGCGAAGCGCTTCTTGAGTTGTGTTCTCTGGGTATAGATACAGATCCCCCTTGCCAGCGGCGTGATCCAGGTACCACAGCAAACCAGCTTGCTCATGGATTTCTGCCTTTTGGGGACTATGGTCGCACATGGCCCCGTTGAAACCCGCCTCTTTGAGTCGTTGAGCCAACTGGCCATCGTATTCTTTGCCCCACCGATATCGCCAGGGCATTAGCACCCAATGATTCCAATGCTTTGATTGCAGGATGGAGGGCGGTTGGGGCACCCGATGGAAGTCCCAGGAGTTCTTGATATAGCTGCGGAAATCCTCTGCGGAGGAACTGGAGATGGTGCCGGAGAGCAAAGTGAACCATAGAAGCAAAGTTCGAAAGCGCATCTGAACTCCTTTCGTACGTGAAAAATCCGATGGAGAATCATCCGCTGTGCCATCGGATCTTTATGAAACGTCACGTTTTCTGCCCGAAAGCAATATGATGTCCCTGAGCGCTTCGGCGTCGCGGGCGCCCATCCAGCGCTTCTCGAAATCCGGATCCTGAGCCACCTGGGCGATGGCCATGAGAGCGCGAAGGTGGTAGTTGCGCTCGTCCAGGGAACCCACCAGAATGAACATGGTGTGAACGGGGTCTGGAGCCTGCGGGAAGAGTATTCCTCCCTGGCAGCGCACCAAAACGATATCGAAACGCCGCTCTCCTGGGACGATGATGTGGGGGATGGCAAGACCTGGGCGAATGACGGTGCTGGATTGTTTTTCTCGCTCTATGAACAACTGGAAGAGTTTGTCAGAATCTATATTTAGTCGAGGAGAGAGCACTTGAGAGATGTTTCTGAACAGATCCTTTGCCTGCAAGCAGGCTTTGAAATCAAGGATCTCTGCATTTCTGATGAGCCGGTCAAAGCGGTCCTCCACGATCTGGTCTCGCTCTATGAGGATTTCTCGAAGCTCATCCCGGAGGGTGACATCGGCCAGCTCCTTGGCGGTGACCCGCTCCACCACGTGCATCAGGGCCGATCGGCGAGTAACCCGGCTTCGAACATAAATCAAATACCAGGCGTACCCCAGGAGGGCGAAGGCGACGGTTATAAGCAACGGAATTCTGCCCATTTCAAAAATGAGAATTCCATATACGATGATGCCTGATATCTGAAGCCACGGGTAGAGGGGGGCTCGGAAGGTGGGTCGGTAATTGGGAATCTTGCTGGCTCGCATGATGATAAGAGAGAAATTCACGAATAGGAACAAAAGAATCATGAAGGTAGAGGCGGTCTTGATTAAATCCTCAAGGCTTAAAAATAGGATGCAGCTTATCATAAAAGAACTTGTTAGGATAATGGAAACATATGGCGTCTGAAAACGATGGTTGACTCTCTGAAAGAATCTAGGAAGTAGTTGGTCGCGGCTCATGGCCATGGGAAACCGCGAGGCTGACAGTATCCCGGCATTGGCCGTGGTGATGAAGGCCAACAATGCCGCCACGGCCATGATGGCTCCGCCAAGAGAACCCAGAAGGACATTTGCCCCCAGGGAGATGGGAATACGGGAACCGCTTAGAGTGGTAGCATCGACCAATCCCACCGTGACACTAACCACCAGCACATATAGCACGGATACCACTACCAAAGCTAAGATCATGCCCAAAGGGATGCTTCGGCGTGGATCTTTAGCCTCCTCGGCTATGCTGGCCACCTTTGTCACTCCGCCAAAGGAGACGAACACAAAGCCTGCGGTGGTCAGTACGGAGCCAAAACCGAATGGCACAAATGGAGTATAAAGATGTATGTCGATGGATCCCATGCCTCTGACAAGGTAGAGTATCAGCAAAATCAACAGTCCGGCCACCAGCCCGATCTGAAATCGTCCGGCGCTCTTCACGCTGATTAGGTTGATACAGGTGAAGAACAGACAGCACCCCACGGCCACCAGCTTGATCTGCATCTCTGTAATTTGCGGATATAACATTACCGCGAAGACGCCCATGCCCATGAGGGCGAAGGCACTTTTTAAACTCAGAGATAGCCAATTGGCCAGGCCACCGAATACCCCTGTGGCGGGACCCAGGCTTCTTTCAATGAAGAAGTATGTTCCCCCGGCTTTGGGCATAGCCGTAGCCAGCTCGGCCTTGGACAGAAGGCTGGGGATGACCATCAGGGAAGCCAGCAGATAGGCCAGGATGACGGCAGGACCAGCCTTGGCGAAGGCAATGCCCGGCAGCACGAATAGACCAGAACTGATCATCGCTCCTGCAGCCACACAGAAGATGGCCATCGTCCCCAGTTCTCTTTTCAGTTTCACCAGCCTGCTCCTCTTAGAACAAAAATGGGATTAGCAGCTTACTCCTGCTCTGATACCGGCGATAATCATTGCTGAACTTCTCTGCGTTGAAACGGTCCTCATACCAGGCCGCCAGAACGAAGCAGGCCGCCGAGGGGATCCAAAGGGCTAGGGTCATCACTGCCGGACGCAACAGTGAGGCGCCCGTGACCACCAGAAGGGCTGCCAGGTAAAGCGGGTGTCGAATCCAACGATAGATACCCGTCTCGATGAGTTGAGTTGTATGTTCCCAGCCGGAGGTGGGTCTTCCTTTAAATCTTAAGGTGAGCATAGAGCCCAGGGCGAGCGCGGCTCCCATCCAGAGTAGTACCCAAGAAATAGTTTTGAGCCAGAATGATTTTCCCCAAGTGGGGTATTCCATGGGTATAAGTTGGACGAAGGTTTGGAAGTACAGAGCGACTCCTAAAAGCATGCCCAGAGACATGGCTATCTCGTGAGGGATCCGTTTGCGCACCGACCATAAGAACCATCTCAAAATAGCGATCTCGGCGATGGCCCAGAGCACGTACTTCAAGATACCAAACCTCCGGTTTGTGCTCATAGCCGGGTGCTGTAGACTGGCTGTTTAGAGTCGTCTGGTTCTAAAACGAAACCAGCTTTTTGGAAGGCAGTTTCAGGACCTGTCCAAACATCCTCGTCGGGCAAATCCCGGTCTCCGCATGGGAACGCCTGAACATGCGAGATGCCCCGCGAGCGAAGGTCCTCTAGCACCTCAGCTAAAAAACGATGTGTCAACCCGCGTTTTCTATATCGAGGCGCGATGAGAAGACAGGTGATGGCCCAAATTCGTGGGTCAGGCACCAAGTTATATTGTTCTAGCAGCTTAGGAAGGCGTTCCCTGGGCCCGCACTGGCACCAGCCGACGGGTTTTCCGTCCAAGTAGAGAAGGTAGCCATCATATTGGCCTTGCTGGAAAAGGCCTTCGCGTAGTGATCGGTTTTCTTCGGCGGTACGCTGACCCCAGCCCTCCCAGGTGGGTACCCACCATGCCACGCAATAGCACCAATTAGCCCCAGTGGCTTCTGAGTGGACCCGGTAGAAGTCCCCGCGTTTTGAGTCATCAATGGCGCTGATAGATACGTGCATTTCTAAAGTCTCCCGTCAATCCTCCGGAAACTCTTGCTTCCCCAGCGCGTCGCTGTAAAGGTCGATCCGCTGCGGATCATGTCCCTCTGCTACCAGGAAGAGGAATTCTTCGGTGACCTGTTTTAAATCCTTGTCCAGCTGCCCGCCTAAGGAATGAGCGCCCGCCCGATGTGACAGTTCTGTCCACATCTCCTGCCAATCCACCCTACTCACCGTCACAGTAACGGGCTCATCCCAGAACCCAGAGATCTGACGGTCTAGCTCTTTGAATTTCTGGCCAATGCGTGTCAACAGGGTGGTGATCTTTGGGGTTGAACGACGTCGCAGATACTGGTCACGAATTCTACTTAGACAGTAAGCTGCAATATAGGGCGAGATATCGTTTTTGCGTAAGTTCAGAAGCCCGTCCACTGTGAGCTTGTAATCGATTTGGAGAACCTTAGCTCCCCAAAGCTCGTCTAGAACGTGAGGAAGATAACGCGCCTGGCGACCCTTTTTGGAGGGTTTCTCGATGAGTCCGACGGTTCCATACCATTGCAGTGCCCGTAAAGTCAGAGTCTGGCCTGTACGTTTTTTGAAAGCCTCCAACAGCTGGCTGGCAGTGAAGCTTTTTCCCTTCGGGCGCTCCGGCAGATAGTGACGAGTTTCGCTATAGACCCCTAAGAAAGAGGTCTTCATGGTGGGACCTCCTTTTGTGGCTATGATCGGCTGAAAATCGATCAAGGGCAGAGTAAACTTGCAGATTACTGCAGAGGAAAATACGTATTTTCGGGTTGTATGTCAAGGAGTTTCTAGCTTGGCTGAAAAAGAGGTGCATAGGGAGCAGGCCAAATGACGGGGGGGATGCAGGGGATAGGGTGAAAGCCGTTTGTCTAACCTCGTCCGCAGAAGAGAGAATCTGGAAGGCCAACGTTGATTTGATAATCGCGCCAGGTTTGGTGCATCTGGAAGGATTTCTTGAAGAATAAAAACCCCCCGCGGGCATCGATTTTCATCTCTACAGGTAGCCAAACCTCCGGCTGCACCTCGTCGAAGTCCATGATCATATGGGCTTTCTTTACGAACTTGGGTTTTTTGGCCGGCTGAAAGTCCATTTTTATCACCTCGAACAAACCCTGATGCAACCAGGCTTTTCCGTCGATAAGATGTTTCGATCTCCTTTTGGGTTTCACTCGAACAACATGAGTGGGTATTCCTCGGATAGTGTCGGGAGGTAACAGCTCGAAGTTATAGTTTTGCCTTTCCTCTGGGCTCCATGGCGATTTGGCGCTGAAGGAAAACGAGGCACTCTTGTCGTCCTCTTTCTCGGTCTTCTTCGCAGCCTGTTCATCTGCCTTCCTCTGATGTTCGGCCACCTCTTCTGGAGAGAGCACCTTGCCTTCTTTGGTGATGGCGTGATATATCTCCCTCTCCTTGTCTGGGGATTTGAAATAGACCATTTTGTCCTCTATGAAGATGGTTTTGGCCGTGCCATCTTTTTGCGCCTCACGCATTACAAAGGTGGCTTGACAGACATAGTCTTTGATCTGCTCCTGCCCAGCCGTCTGCTTTTGATATGCTCGCTCCAGAATCTGATCCAGAGAGAGCTCTTGCTGAGAGGTAGCCGGGATAGTGAGCACTATGATCAGCGAAGTTGCCAGCAAAGCACTGTTTCGTAACCAGCTCATGAGGAATCCCTCCATGGCGTCGTCGGTGGAATCTAATATCGAGCTACAAGACAAGAACTTACAGTTTTTGTATCTACTTAGGTTCAACAAAAAGTGAGTCGGGAAGACCCACATTGATCTGATAATCGCGCCAGGTTTCGTGGATGCGGCGATCTTTCTTGATGAATAAAAATCCGGCCTGGGCTTCGATTATGATTTCAAAGGGCAGCCACAAACCCGGCTGGATCTCGTCGAACTCGAAGATCGCGGTTGCTTTTTTCACGAATCTGGGATTTTTAGCCGGCTGTAAATGTAGCCGGACCACCTCGAAGCTGTCGTTATGTAGCCAGATTTTTCCATCGACCAGGTCTATTTTTTTGCTTTTCGGCTTAATCCGCAGAACATAGGTGGGATATCCCCTCACGGTGTCACAGGGCATTAACTCATAAGTATAGTGAGACCGCTCCTCTGGCCCAAAGAAGGACCGACCACGCCCCAGCGAAATGATGCTCTGCCTCCTCTGAGCATTGGCAACCTCTTCAGGGGTGAGCTCCTTACCCTTTTTCGTGATGGTATTGTATTTCTCGATACGTTTGTCGGGGAGTTTGCGAAAGATCGTCTTCTCTACGATGCTGAGAGTTTTGGCTGTGCCGTCTTTTTGCGGTTCTTGGAGGATAGTGGTGGCCTGGCAGATGTAATCCTTGAGATTCTCTTTAAAGATCTTCTCCTTTTGATAGGCCCGTTCCAGAATCTCGGCCAGGGAGATATCCTCTTGGGCGAAGGTCCCTGGAACTATCACCAAGATTAACAGCGCGGCAGGCGCAAGAATCGATAATGCTGGACGCATTTGACAGACCTGTTTGAGTTAAGAGGAGCAGAGGGTTTCGGCGATGAGAAACGGCTTTCTCAGCGAGCCCAGCTCATTGCTGATATTATCATCTCTTCCTCCCCTCTCTCTGGCGGAGCGCTTCGTACAATATGACGCCGGTAGCCAGGGAAACGTTTAATGACTCCGCTCTTCCCCTGATGGGCACGTTGATGAATTCATCCGCCAAGGGTCGTAGATCGGCGCGCGGCCCCTGTGTTTCATTGCCCACCACCAACAAGAATCGACGAGGATACTTAACCTGGGTGTGGGAACGTTTGGCCTTGGGCTCGGCGATGTAGATCCGAAAGCCCTTCTTCTTGAGATCGACCACAACATCTCGAGAGTCCTCATCCACGAGCACTGGCAGGTGGAAGATGGACCCCATGGTGGCTCGAAGAACCTTGGGGCTAAAGGCGTCGGCCGATTCCTTGCTGAGGATGACACCATCGGCGCCTGCAGCATCTGCCGTTCGGATGACTGTGCCCACATTGCCGGGATCCCGGACCCGGTCCAGCAGAAGCAGCACCTTTCCCTGGTGAGGGAGCCTTTGGGGTAACAGGCGAGGTATTACGGCTAACACACCCTGGGGGGTCACCGTGTCGGCCAGGGATCTC
The DNA here is from genome assembly GCA_001304015.1 of candidate division Zixibacteria bacterium SM23_81. Classification (GTDB taxonomy): domain Bacteria; phylum SM23-81; class SM23-81; order SM23-81; family SM23-81; genus SM23-81. The sequence goes on from LJUY01000045.1 coordinate 12,488, forward strand.
AGCACCGGAAGTGAAATCCGGAGGTTAGGCACACCTCGCCTTTGAGCCTCGGCAACAACCTCTTTTACCTCCCGCACCTGAAATCCTTCGCGAGTGTACAGGACAAGCTCCAAGTTCACGTTTGACATCAGAGCTTCCCGGCAGAGACGGGTGCCCTCGATGAGGAATTTTCCCTGTCCGGTGCGCCCCCTTTTTTGTTTCAGAGCGCGTAAGGATTTAAGCTGGGTTTTGGTGAGCATCGGTGCCCTGTGAAGGAATCTTCCCTAGAAAGATTGCTAACCGCAAAATGGCATTTTAATCCAAACGCAATCGGGCCTTTATCGGCGGTTAAGGACGAAAGCTCTCTTTATTGAAAAGGACGGGCGCACTCGTTACAGGTTCATATTGGAGAAAGTTGATGGAAGTAAGAGACAACACTGCGAAAAGGCCTTGAGCCTCTTCCTGGCAGTTTTAAGAAGGCATCTCTCTCTGAAAATAGCGACGGAATATTCTACCTAGATTCCCTAAGATAAAGAAAATCCTGTTTCACACGAGCTTATCCCGTGATGTCAACAGACAATATGAGAAAGTATTCAAAAAGGCCCTGTGAGTCAAGCCGTTTGTTTGCAAATTGCAAAAGACAATATGGCGATTAATCTCAATTGCCATGATGTTTTCATGCTGGGAAGACAGGATTCTCAAGGTGTTGCCTTATGGCAGTTCATCTATTCGGAACCCTAAGACAGGTGTGTAAAAGTGGCACATAATTTGCGGTTAGGGAAACAAAAGAGCTGTAGCGAAAAGAAACTCGTGATGGTATTAACGAAAACTGCTCATTCGGAAGAGTTGGGAGGAAACTAAGTAAAACATTAGATACGCGACGGTTATGGAGCATTCTCGGGGGCTCATAAGGAGGGAAAGTTGTTTGGATCCCCGAGCCCTTTCAATAGGGATGAGGTGTCCATTTCGCTGGAGTTTTCGTAAACCGAGGCGTGAATGTATATGGGGGAAGTTGTGAAGAAGGTTCTCCTGGCTTTAACCGATGGAGAAGCCCTGCGTCTTCTCAAATTTAAGCTTTCTAAAGAGGATTATTACATCCTCTTGGCCAGCTCGGGAGAGCGTACCTTGGAGCTGGTGGAGACCGAAAAGCCGGATCTGATCATCTTGGACTCCTCTTTGCCTGGCCGGGATAGCCGTGAGGTCTGTCGATATATCCGGAGACGACCCAACCTGAGCCAAACCCTTATAATCCTACTCATTGCCTTCGGCGAAGCGCTGAGATTTCGAGAGGGTTTGGAGCGAGGCGCGGACGACTACATTCTCAAGCCGTTCAATCTCGAGGATGTGACTGCGAGAGTAAAAGCGTTTATGCGTCGTCACAACCGTGAAGGTAAGCAGAGTCCACTGATCGATCTGCCGGGTCACGCGCTTGTGAAAAAAGAAATCAAGAGACGTATTGATTGGGAGGAGAAATTTGCGCTTTGTTCATTGACTTTTGACCATTTTAGGGCCTATAACGAAGTTTATGGTTTTGATTTCGGCGATAGGGCCATCCAGCAGTTGGGTAGCATTCTCACCCAGGTGAAACAGGAGATCGGTCCAAAGGAATTCTACCTCGGCCATATGAGAGCGGATAATTTCATCGTCCTGTTGAATCCTGACTATGCGGAACCATACTGCCAAGAGGCGATTCGCCTTTTTGAGGACCTCAGACCAGAGCTGTTTCCGCAGGGCGACCTCAAACGTGGATACATCGTAGCCACAGATAAAACGGGGAGAATGAGGCGATTTTCGCTGATGGCGTTATCCATAGGGGTTGTCACTCCGGAGCTCTGTTCCTTTGAGGACGTTCAGGAAGCCCTCGACGCGGGGTTATGGGCCCTGCATAAGGCGAAAGCGCGCGGAGGAAGCAATTACTACTTAAGAAGAGATGGCCCTATGGGATTGATGGATGCCCGGAACGACGTGGAGAGCAAAAAGATTTTAGTCGTTGATAACGACACCATCTCTGTGCGGGTATTAAAGTCAAAGCTGGAGAGGGAAGGATTTGCGGTGCGAACGGCAACAACCGGTCAAGAGGCCGTCGAAATCGTCAAGGCAGACCCACCGGATCTGATCTTCCTGGACGACAGCAAGCCCAGGCTGGATGCCTATAAAACAGTATCCTCTCTCAAGAAGGATGCAAGAACTGCGACCATCCCCCTGGTCATGTTGACCGCTCATATAGATAGGGAAAAGGATCTCGCTGTTGGCGCTGATGACTATTTAGTTAAGCCATGTAGTTTTAAGTATTTGATGAGGAAAGTGGAGCAACATCTGAACCGCCCCGAATCTTAGGCCATCTGGTTGAGGCCAATGCGGAGGTGAGGCTCGATGAGAATTCGAAGAAAGGCTGGACATGTTGAAGTGGACCCGGCGGACCGAAGAAAACTGCTGGGGCTGAGAGTTAGTATCGACTCGGCGCTGAAAAAACTGGTGAACGATTACCGCAATATGGAGAGTGTGAATCGAGAACTAAAGCTCAAGGCCAAATCGACGAGCACGGAGCTGGAGTTGGCCAAGTCGAGGCTTGAGTCGTTTCACGAAACCCTCAGGGTGCATCATACCCGAGAGATAAACCTGTTGAACTACCTGTTTAAAGGACTCAAGAGTCCACTGAACATCATCGAAGAGCACATCCGCCAGTTGAAGAATGGTAGCCCAAATGATGGAGAGAGAGCTGCTTCTCTGGAGAAATTACGGATCGAGGTGAGCAAGCTGGGACAAGTTATCAATGACCTGGCTAATGTAGAGGCCATTCAGATGGGCACAGCCCATCTAAAGGTTGAGAAAGTAAGCTTGGAAGAGGTTGTGGATCGAGTGACCGGAGAGCATGAGCGGAGTACTAAAAACAGAGGCGTAGTGCTGAATAAAATTATAGCCAAAGGTCTTCCTCACATCATGGGTGACCGAGAGCAGTTGAAGATAGCCTTGAGCCATCTGGTGGACAACTCCATTTCCTTTACCCCCTCGGGAGGGATTGTAACCATTTTGGCAAACGGGAGTCAGCCAGGAGGCCGAGTCCAACTGAGCGTCGTAGATATGCGTGAGGGCGCTCTGGACAAGGCGGGAATGCGGGTGCTGCAGGGCGTATTCCCGGGTAAACGTATTGGCGATGCCGATGTCGATGATGTGGATCTGAGGTTGATCGTAACTCGGCAGATCATCAGCGCTCACAACGGTGAGATCAAGGTGGAGAGTGAAGCAGGTAAAAAGACTGTTTTCACGCTCACTCTGCCAGCGGTTGAGAGCAGCAAGGCTGACAAGGAGAAAAAGCCCGCATAGAGTGAGAAGCTCGCGAATAGATACGGCGCCCTCAGGGATGGATGCCCAGGGGGCGTTTCTTTTTTGTGAAAGAGGTTTCGTTGGCTCACTGGCGCAGCTCCAGGAGACTGGTAAAGGAAGTTTATGGTTTCATTGTTATTTTGCCCCTGATTGTAAGATAGAAAAAGCGAGTTCGCTGCAGGATCCTCTGGCCCCAGCCTGATCTCATTTCGCCGCCACTTTGTTTCTTGCATCTTCTCCGCAACCGTACTATATTTTTCAGGAACTTTGGTCTTATCTCCAGGAGCTAGTGTTGAGAACCCTATCATTGTTACTCATGATGTGTCTCTCTGTCTCCGGAGCCATAGCTGAGGAGACATCGGTGAAAACCATCCGTCTTCATTATCGGGAAGGATCTGGACCTCAAGGCGGTTTTCTGCATCGGATTGAATTAGCTCGTCCACGGGTGGGCCTGGCGCTCAGCGGAGGTGGCGCTCGGGGTTTCGCCCATATAGGAGTCCTCAAAGCTCTGGAGGCCGCGGGCATTCCCATTGACATGGTGGCAGGAACCAGCATGGGTTGTGTCGTGGGAGGGCTTTACGCCGCGGGCCATTCGCCGGAGGATCTGGAGCGGATCTCTAAGGAGATCGACTGGCCTCAGATGTTTGCCGACGATCCCCATCGAGCAAGTCTTTTCTTAACGCAGAAACGGGACGAGGACAGAAGCATCCTGCGACTGAGGTTTGGCGGTTGGAAATTGAACCTCCCATCAGCTTTGACTTCCGCGCAGAAGTTGTCCGACCTTTTGGCCGATCTGACCATGACAGCTTCCTACCGAGCTCAAGGAGACTTCGACAATTTGTACGTTCCTTTTCGAGCCGTCGTCACAGATATGGTTACCGGCCAAAGCATGGCTATCAGAGAGGGAGATCTTGGTGAGGCCCTCCGAGCCGGGCTGGCTGTGCCCCTCGTGTTCACCCCAATAGAGCGGGACAGCATGATGCTGGCGGACGGAGGGCTATTAGATATCATTCCGGTGGAAGTGACGCGAGAACTCGGAGCTGACGTGGTTGTGGCCGTGGATGTCACCTCTCCGTTGTCTTCCCGGGAACAGCTGGAGAAACCCTGGGCCCTGGCTGAACAGATCATCACCATCATGATCCGGGAACCCAAGCTGGAGAGTCTAGCCGGCGCCGATGTGATCATTTCTCCCGATCTCCAGAACCACCAGGCTTATAATTACGGTCACATTGATGATTTGATACTTGCCGGCGAGCGAGCTGCCATGGCTGCCGTTGAGGAGATTCAAGAGCGCATCCGTGGTTGCGAGGGAAACCAGGGAGATACAACCGCCTTTTGGATCCGCTCCGTGCGAGTGTTGAGAGAGCAGGGAGGCGTGTCGGGTCCACCTCCTGCCCTGCCATTGCACCCGGGCGATAAGGTCAACGAAGGGCAAGTTAGAGAGATACTGCGGAGGTTATATGAAGATGGCACCTACCGAGATGTCTACGCCACGTTATTGATGGCCGAAGATGGAGTCCAATTGACCTTTCATCTGGAGGAGATGCCCCTATTCTTCGGTTATCAGATATCCGGGAACACCCTTTTCTCTGACCAGGAGCTTTTAGGAGAGACAAGATTGAAGCCAGGCCAAACCCTCAATCTAAAAGTGGCCGATGGAGATGTGAAGTCCATCTTAGACCATTATCACTTGAAAGGTTATGCTCTGGCTCGCTTTAAAGATCTTCAATTAGATCCTGAGGAGGGCATCATCTCTGGTGAGCTCGAGGAGGGAGCCATCCAGGAAGTCAGATACTTGGGCAACGAGAAAACGAAGCGCTGGGTCTTATCTCGGGAGCTTCCGTTGAAGAAGGGCGATATCTTTAACATACAAGATGCTCGGCGGGGGATACGCAACATCTACGGAGCCGGGCTCTTTGAGAGAGTGACCCTGGAGATACAACGGGGAGCAATGGGGGCCATTCTTTTCATCAGGGTAAAGGAAAAAGCTTCCGTCTCGTTGCGCCTCGGCGCTCGATATGATCTTGAGAAGAGTGGGGAGATCTATGCCGTCCTGGGAGAGGATAACTTCCTCGGTGTCGGCAGCAAGTTATCCCTTTATCTTCAGGGCGGGAAGCGTAGGGAGAAATACCAGTTGAGTCTAGAGGCCGATCGCATCTTCAAAACCTATTTAACCTTCAATTTTAGTGGATTTGTGGTTAATAGGGATTGGGATTCGTACGTCGATGGGGTCCGCATAGGCCAGTATGATCTGAGCAGACGGGGGGGGCGATTTTTCTTTGGCCAGCACATCAGGAGGTTCGGCATGGTATCCGTTGAAGGGCGAGCGGAACACGTGAAGCTCAATGCCAGGTGGGGTCATGGGTTTCCTGTCGGTAAAAAGGAGATCCGCAGCATCATTCTTCGCTCGCTGATGGATACTTTGGATCGATTTCCGTTTCCTATGACGGGGCGCATCCATAGCGCGTATCTGGAGATCGGAGAGCCTGTTCTCGGAGGCACCGAGGAGTTTCGCAAGACTTTTTTCTCGCTAGAGTCTTACAGCACCATCTGGCGACGGCACACCATTTTCGCCAGGGGATCTGTGGGGGTGAGCGAGGGACCGTTACCTTTTTCCGAGCAGTTTCTGCTGGGTGGGGAAGAGACGTTATACGGGTATTATGAAGAAGAGCTGCGAGGAAACAAGCTGTTTTTGTTTAACATTGGCTATAGGATGCAGTTGGTTAAAAAGCTGTATTTCAGCAGCCGTTATGACGTGGGCAATGTGTGGGAGAACGAACTCCAGATCAAGTGGAAAACCACGAGACACGCTATTGGGGTCGAGCTGGCCCTGGATACGCCTTTGGGACCCATCAAGGCCGCGTACGGTAGAGCTAGCGATGCTCGGGAACGAGTATATTTCTCGGCGGGCTTTCGGTTTTGATCTTCAGCGTTAGAGGTTGACCTCATAAGAGTTTCAGCTCGCCGCACAAGATGCAGGTGCTTTTCAACTCAAGTGACCGTCCTCAGGGCGGTTTTTTTGCAAGTTCATCTTCGGGGTCACCTGGGAAGGGATCTTATTTCAAATGCGGGTTCCGCAAAGGGAGCAGAGAGAGCTTTTTTTGGAGGCGGTGAGCGTCCTCCCATCTCAGCCTCACCCGCAGAGAGACCCCCTTAGGAAGATCGTGTCTTTCTAGGACCTCGCCGACAGAGTAAATCTGGGAGAGAAGCTTGGCATTTGAGAGAGATAGATTCAGGCTTAGCTCGAGCATCTGTTGCTGGAAGTGGCGAAGGATTCCCTGTGACAATTGTTTAAATCCCGTTCCTTGAAGGGCTGAGATGAAAACGGCTTGAGGGTATTCGCGTTCCAGTCGAAGGGGCAACTTTGGAAGGTGTGAGATCTTGTCGATCTTGTTGAAAACCAAAAGGAGGGGACGTGTGTGAGCGCCTAGTTGCTCCAAGACTTCCTGAACGGTTTTCATCTGCTCTGCGAACATCTCATGGCTTAGGTCGACGATATGCAGGAGTAAATCCACGGCCGCGAGTTCTTCTAAGGTGCTATGAAAACTGGCAATGAGATGATGAGGTAGTTTTCGGATCAAGCCGACGGTGTCGGTGATTAAGACCTTTTTCTCACCGTTCAGGTGAACTGTCCGGGTTGTGGGGTCAAGAGTGGCGAACAGTTTGTTCTCCGTGTAGACATCGGCTTGCGAAAGAGCATTGAGGAGAGTGGACTTGCCCGTGTTGGTGTAGCCCACTAACGCGACGGTGAATTCGCCTTTTCTTCTTTTCCGGCGTACTTCTCTCCTCTCGGCGATGCGCTTCAGAGCCACAGAGAGATCGGCGATGCGCTTTCTAATCCTCCGGCGGTCAACCTCCAACTGGGTCTCCCCGGGGCCGCGAGTTCCGATGCCGCCCTCTTGGCGGGACAGGTGCGTCCATTGCCTGGTCAGGCGAGGGAGAAGGTATTTTAGCTGGGCCAGCTCCACTTGTGTCTTAGCCTCCTTGGATTTTGCCCGGCGAGCAAAGATGTCCAAGATCAGAGCGCTGCGATCTAGGATTTTCACATCGATGGTTCGTTCCAAATTTCTGGCCTGTGCCGGTGTGAGATCGTCGTCGAAGATGACCAGGTTCGCGTCCAATTGCTGCACGCGCTGAGCGATCTGGACAACTTTGCCCTCGCCTATGAGGGTTGCTGGATCCAATTGTTTTCGAGCTTGGATAATAGTATCCAGCACATCGGCGCCGGCTGTGTCGGCCAAAAGGGCAAGTTCTTGCAGCGTGTCTTCCGGGGGCCAACCGTCGCTGTGAGGTAATTTCACGGCGACCAGAAGGGCTTTTTCACGAGCGTTGTTTTGCTGGGTTTTGTACAATTGTTCCTCGCAGATCGGTATTCGTTTAGCGGTATCGAAGTGCGTTACGTTCGTCGATTGTCGAAGTTCGTGTGTCGGCCTCACTAGTCGGCATGTTGGATAGCTCAAAGGAGCTTCGATAGACGACACACAAGTGACGTTTCGAGCTTCGACACCGCTGAACGATCCTCGATTTTTTTCTCAAAAAGGGGGACTCATACGGACCCTCCCGAGATTTTTACATCAAAGCCTCCGACATCTCCACCCACTTGGCCAGCAGGGCATCTAAATGATCGCTGAGATCCTGTCGCTGGGCATGAAGAGTCCGTAAGGCCTGCCAGTCAGTGCTCAGCTCGGGATTCTGTAGCAACCTGTCGGTGTCCTCCAGCTCTCTTTCCAGATAGGCGATTTCCTCTTCTAGGGATGCCAGGTTCTTTCTTGAAACACCGCTCTTTTTGGAGATCTTACCGAGCAACGCTTTTTTGCGCCTCTTTTCCTTTCGGCTTTGTCCCTCTTCCTGGACTCTTTTTTCGCGGTATGATCTGTAGTTGCCCAGGTACTCATGGATGTCTCCATTTTCCAGGTGAAGGATCCGCTGTACAATTTTATCCAGAAAGTAGCGATCATGGGAAACGAGCAGAAGCGTCCCACTGTATCCAGAGAGGGTTTTTTCCAGGGCGGCACGCGAGGCGATATCCAGGTGGTTAGTGGGTTCGTCCAAAAGAAGAAGATTCGCCTCTGCCAGCATTAGCTTCGCCAAAGCCACGCGGCTCTGTTCGCCACCGCTGAGGCTGGCTATAGGCCGATAGACATCTTCCCCGACAAAGAGAAACCTAGCTAGATAACTGCGCAGGTCCGGCTCCAGCATGTCGGCACGTGACTTCCAGACCTCCTCCAGAACGCAACTGGATCGATCCAGGCCTTCTAAGTCTTGCTCGTAATAGCCAATTTTCACATTATGGCCTATCCGGCAACTCCCGGAATCCGGGGTCTCTCTGTCAGCGGCGATCTTCAATAAGGTGCTTTTGCCGGATCCGTTAGGGCCCAGCAGAGCCACTCGCTCCCCGCGGTGCACAGCCAGGTTGAGATTTTCGAATAACGAGCGTTCTCCGTAACTTTTTGTCACGTTCTCATAGAAAAGAGCAACTCGCCCCTCTCGCTTGGAGGATTGCACAAGAGGTCTAATTTGCTTTCGTTCTGAAGGGGGTGGGCTGATCTGGTCCATCTTCTCCAGAGCCTTTCGACGGCTCTGAGCCTGCTTGGTTTTCTGCCCGGCGATGTTGCGCCGAATGAACTCCTCTGTGCGGAGAATTTCTCGTTGTTGAAGCTGATACCGTTTCATATGCTGGGCTAGGCGATCGCTTTTCTGAGTGAGATACGCGGAATAGTTGCCCGAATAAACCTGCAAACGATGATTTTCCAGTTCGGCAACGGTCTCCAGCGCCCGGTCCAGGAGGTAGCGGTCGTGAGAGACCACGATGACGGTTCCGGGGAATTCCTTGAGGAATCGTTCCAGCCAGCGGGTCGCTTCGATGTCCAGGTGGTTGGTGGGCTCGTCCAGCAATAAAAGCTGGGGTTTGCAGAGGAGCGCCTGAGCTAGGGCTGCGATGTTCTTTTGCCCGCCACTGAGCACGTTGGTTTTCTTGGAGAGGTCTGTCTCGCTGAAGCCCAGGCCAAAGAGCACGCTCTTGATATCCGATTCGTAAGTATAGCCGCCCGAGCGTTCATAGCTATCGCGGAGTTCGCTGTAACGGTGCAGGATGTCCGTCAGCCGGCATTGACCGTGGTGCTCTCGGGAGTCAGACATAGCCTGCTCCAGCCCCTGAAGCTCCCGGTATGTGGCTAACAGATCCTGAAAGGGTTTCAGCAACTGGTCGAACAGGTTCAGCTCACTGGACAACTGGACATCCTGGCGCAAAAAACCGATGCGCAGCCCTTTGGCTCGAAAGACCTGGCCACCATCTGGTCTCAGATCACCGGCAATAATCCGAAAGAGGGTGGTCTTGCCCGTCCCGTTGGATCCGATGAGCCCGATCTTGCGCCCGGAGTTGATTTGCCAGGAGACTTCCTGGAGAACGGGACCATCTCCGAAGGATTTTGAGACGTTTTGCAGGTCGATGAGAGTCATTTTATTCGTAATTCGTTGATCGAAAATCGTGAAAAAACCGGGATTCGGGGAACCGTGGAAAGCCGAGATTAGAGGGTCGATGCAAAAAGGAATTGAAGATTGAAAATTGAAGATTTGAGATTTTAGATTTGCCTCGCTTCCCACCTCCAACTATCGCTGCCAACCGATGCTCTCTTTCACTGCCTCCTTGCTTCCTGCTTCCTGCCTCCTGTTGTTTCCCTACCAACTACTACTAGTCTAGCACTGTTTACTGATGTGGTTGGGGTGGAGGGGTTACTCGAAGCCCCGATCCCAGGTGGGGTGGGGTGCGGATGGGCACCCTAGAACCCTCTCTTTTTCAAATATAGCAGAGAATTTAGGGCGTTTCAAGGAATTTATTGGCAAGTATGAAAGGGATCTGTTAAGATAGAAGTGGAGGATTTAAAGAGAGAGTGTGACAAATCGATGAAGTATCATCGTTGTCGTCGATCATCGAGCGTATCCCACAAAACAGAGACAAGAGCGTGGGGTGCGCGAGCGATGCTTGGGCCATGGCACCAGACAGAATGAAGGCTTATT